>NZ_JARYTI010000009.1 GCF_029911635.1 Sphingomonas sp. AR_OL41 | reverse complement strand
CTCCGCAGCCGAGCCGAGCGGCCCGGCCAGCAACAACGTCAGCGGCCCGCGCTTCGGGAACGATCCCTGCAAGCCGGGCACCACGCCCCTGGCGTCGATCTTGCGCCACAGATTGTGCGCATTGTTCTCGTCGCGATAGGCGCCGAGCTGGAGCTTCCAGCCCCCGCCGCGCGCAGCGACCGCCGCTGCCGGCCGGGGCGGGGTCTCGACCGCCGGCGCGGGGCGCGTCGGCGCCGGTACTTGCGTAACCACTGGGGCAGGCCGCGCCGGGCGCACCGGCCTGGCCGGCCGCGTGTCGGCGATCGCCGGCTGCTGCCCGGCATTGGGATCATAGGAGGAAGGCGGCAACTCGGTTCCGCGCATCCCGCCACTGGCGCCGACGCCGGCAATCTCGGGCGGCAGTTCCGGCCGCTGCGCCGCCGCCTCATATTGCCGCGCCAGCACCAGCCCCTGCTGGCGCTGCTCGAGCGGGATATATTCGTCCATCTGCGCCTGAACCTGCGCCGCGCGCGGCAGGCCCGAGGCCGAGGAGCGCACCAGCAGCGCATAGGCGCGCGGCCAGTCCTTCGGCACGCTGTCGCCGTTGAACAGCATCGTGCCGAGCACCATCTGCGCGCGCGGCTCGCCGCGCGCGACCGATTTCTCGAGCCACGGCACCGCCTCGCTGCGCTTGCCCTCGTCGAACAGCGTCAGCCCGTAATTGGTGATCGCCTCGACATGCCCCTGCAGCGCCGCCTTGCGGAACCAGCCCTCGGCGATCGGCAGGTCGACCGGCACGCCGCGCCCGAGGCGATAGGCCTGGCCCATGTTGAACTGCGCATCGGCATCGCCGGCATTGGCGTCGACCCGCCAGATCTCGACCGCCTTTTTATATTCGCCGCGGCTCCACGCATCGACCCCGGCCTTGACGTCGGCCATTGCCGGCGCCGCCATCGTCAGCCCCGCCGACAGTCCCAATATGGCGACCGCCATGGCCGCCCCGCGCATCGTGTTTCGCATCATCTGCCCCGTCCCCGAAACGCCACTCGACCGGATCATGCCTCGTATCGCGGCGTTGGCAAAGATTTCGTTAGCCACGCGATGGCCATTTTGGGGCGGTCGTTAACCTCTTCTTGAGGTCTGTCGTGGCAATTCTCCTGTGAACAGCAGGGGTTGTATCGGTAACATGCGCGTCCTCGCGATGGCATCTCAAAAAGGCGGGTCGGGCAAGACCACGCTCTCCGGGCATCTCGCCGTCCAGGCGCAGCTGGCCGGTGCCGGCCCGGTCGTGCTCATCGACATCGATCCGCAGGGTTCGCTGTCGGATTGGTGGAACGAGCGCCAGACCGAATATCCCGCCTTTGCCCAGACCACCGTCGCGCGGCTGTCGGCCGATCTCGAGGTGCTGCGCCAGCAGGGCTTCCGCCTGGCGATGATCGATACGCCTCCTGCGATCACTATGGCGATCCAGAGCGTCATCGCGGTTGCCGAACTCATCGTCATCCCGACCCGCCCGAGCCCGCACGATCTGCGCGCGGTCGGTGCGACGGTCGATCTGTGCGAACGCGCCGGCAAGCCGCTGCTGTTCGTCGTCAACGGCGCCACGCCGCGTGCCAGCATCACCTCGGAAGCCGCCGTCGCGCTGTCGCAGCACGGCACCGTTGCGCCGATCACGATCCATCACCGCACCGATTTCGCCGCCTCGATGATCGACGGCCGCACCGTCATGGAAGTCGATGGCAACGGCAAGTCGGCGCAGGAGATCCAGGCGCTGTGGAACTACATTTCCGATCGCCTGGAGAAGAATTTCCGCCGCACCGTCTTCGCCGCCCCGACCGCGGCCAATGGCTTCGGCGCGGCGCGGCCGGCACAAGGTGGCTTCGGCCGCCGGGTGGTGAGCTGAGCCATGTCGATCATGGGATCCAAACCGCTCGCCTCGCTGTCCTCCGGTCTGCTCGCCCGCAAGGGCCAGGCGCGTCCCGCGATGCGCCCGCAGGGCTATGGCGGCTTCGGCGCCATTCCCGGCCAGCAGGACGATCTCGGCTGGAACGATATGGGGCACGACGTGCCGCCCGCGCCGCATGTCGCGCAGGTGCCGCCGGTCGTCCGTCAGCAGGAACAGCTGCAGGAAGAATTCGCGCCCGTGCCGCGCGCCTATGAACCGCCCGCCGCGCCGATCGCGCCGCCGGCCGCGTCTCATGACGAGGTAGAGGAGCGGGAGGAGGCGTTCGCGCCGCTACCCGCGCCCGTTAGCGAGGCTGCGTTCGCACCGGCACCCGCACCCGCTCCGGTTGACGTCGTGCGCTCCGTTTCGGTCGCCACCGCCACGCGGCTCGATCGCGAGACCGCCGCCAAGACCAAGCATGGCAAGGCCGCCTTCACGCTGCGGCTCGACCATGATCGCCATCTGCGCCTGCGTATCGCCAGCGCGCTCTGCCATCGTTCCGCGCAGATCCTCGTCACCGAGGCACTCGACGCGTTCCTGCATTCGCTGCCCGAAGTCGGCGCGCTGGTCAGCCAGCTTCCGCCGCCCAAGGCACGACGTTGACCTGTTGGGGGGAAACACCATGAAGACCCGGGCTGTTATCACGGTTGGGCTGTCGGCACTGGTGCTCGGCGGCATGATGGTGGCGAGCGCGACCACGCACACCGGCATCGCCTTCGCCAGCGCGCGCAGCGAGAGCAAGGCCGAGAAGAAGGCGCTCGCCAGTGCGCACAAGGCGCAGGCGCTGCTCGCCGGCGGCAAGGCCGACGCCGCCGTCACCTTCGCCGAGGCCGCCGTGTCGCTGCGTCCGCAGGTTGCCGATTACCGTATCGTGCTTGGCCAGAGCTATCTCAAGGCCGGCCGCTTCACCTCGGCGCGCGATGCCTTTGGCGACGCGCTGACGCTGTCGCCCGACAATGGCAAGGCCGCGCTCAACCTATCGCTGGCGCAGATCGCGACCGGCGACTGGGACGGCGCGCGCAAGACGCTCGCCGCGCATGCCGAGACGATCGCACCGAGCGACCGCGGCCTCGCCATGGCGCTCGCCGGCGATCCCACGGGTGCCGTCGAGGTGCTGACGGCTGCGGTGCGCGCGCCCGGCGCCGATGCCAAGGCGCGGCAGAATCTCGCGCTGGCGCTGGCGCTGGCCGGTCGCTGGCAGGAAGCCAAGGCGATGATTGCGGTCGATGTCGCACCCGCCGAGGTCGACCAGCGCGTCATGCAATGGGCCGCATTCGCGCGCCCGAAATCGGCCTATGACCAGGTCGCGACGCTGCTCGGCGTGACGCCGATCGAGGACCACGGCCAGCCGGTCGCACTGGCGCTCAACGCCACCAACCCGGTCGCGGTCGCCGCGGCCGATCCGGTCGATGCGCACATGCCGGGCCAGTCGCCGCTTGTCGCCGAAGTTGCCGCACCCGCACCGGTCGAGGTCGCGGTCGCCGCGGCGCCGACACCTGCGCCCGTTGCCGCTTTCTCGGTTCAGTTCGGGCCGCGCCAGGAAATCGTCCAGGCGCTGCCGCCGCGTCCGGTCCGTGCCGTTGCGGTCAAGGCCCCGGCGCGTCCGGTCGCGCTGGCCGCCGTCGCCGCCGTGCCCGTTCGTCCGGCCAAGCCTGCGACGGCACTGGCCAAGGGCGACTTCTTCGTCCAGATCGGTGCCTATGACAGCCCGGCCATTGCGCAGGACAAATGGGGCGGGATCGCGCGCCACTTTGCGGGCCATACGCCTTTCGGCATGAACGTGACCTCCAAGGCAGGGACCTTCTATCGCGTCTCGGTCGGCGGCTTTGCCCGCGGCGACGCATTGTCCTTGTGCAGCGCCTATCGCGCCAAGGGTGGTCATTGCTTCGTGCGCACGAGCGTCGGCGAGCAGACCGCGAGCTGGGTCAAGGGCGCGAAGGCGCTCGCCAAGCGCTGATCAGAGCAGCGACGCACCGCCCTTGAACAGGCGGCGCACCTTGCCCTGAACCGGCAAGCCATCGAACGGCGTGTTGCCCGCGCGACCCGGCATTGTCTCGGCAGCGATCATCCAAGACGCGTTCGGATCGAGCAGCATCAGGTCGGCCGGCGCGCCGACCGTCAGCGTGCCGGTCACAACCCCCAATATCCGTGCCGGATTGGCGGCGAGCAGCGCGAACAGCCGCTCGATCGGGATCACCTCGTCACGCACCAGTCCGAGCGACAGTGCGAGCAAGGTCGCCGCGCCCGCCATGCCGGCACACGAATCCGCGAAGGGCAGGCGCTTTTCCTCCGGCCCGCGCGGGTCGTGCCCCGAACAGATCACATCGATCGTCCCGTCGCGCACCGCCTCGATCGCAGCGCGGCGATCCTCCTCGCAGCGCAGCGGCGGTGACAGATGGGCGAAGCTGCGGAAGTCGCTCATCGCGATATCCGACAGGAACAGATGCGCCGGTGTGATGCCGCAGGTCACGCGCACGCCGCGTCGCTTGGCGGCACGGATCAGGTCGAAACCCGCCGCCGTCGTCACCTGACGGAAATGCAGCGCGGCACCGGTATCCTCGGCGAGCATCAGGTCGCGCGCGATGGCCAGCACCTCAGCAATTGCCGGGGCGGCGGGCAGGCCCATGCGTGTCGCCGTCTCCCCGGTGGTGGCGACCGCGGTGCCGGCCACGCCGCCATCCTCGGCATGCGCGACGACGGTTAGACCGAGATCGGCGGCATAGGCGAGGACTTTGCGCATCACGCCCGAATCGGCGATCCAGCCCGCGCCGGTGCCGACAGCTTTCGCGCCGGCGGCGTGGTTGATCGCCATTTCGGCGAGGTCGTGACCGGCCAGCCCCTTGGTGGCGGCGGCGATCGGGTGGATCCACAGACCCGGCCGGCCGATCAGCGCGGCGCGCTGGACGATGCCTGGATCGTCCAACACCGGCGTTTGGTCGGGCATCAGGCCGATGCGGACGATGCCGCCGGCATGGCACGCCGCGCGATCGACCGCGAACACGCCGAGATCGACGATCGCCGGGGCGAGCATCTTGCCCTTGCAGTCGATCGTCTCGGCATCGTCCGGCACCGTGAAGCTGCCGGTCGCGGCGATCACGCCGTCGCGCACCAAAATGCCGCCGCGCGACACGCCGTCGAGGGGACAGATCAGCTCAGCATCGAGCAAGGCGAGGGGGGCGGTCGTCATGCCCAGCCCTCCACGCCGCGACGTCGGCGGGTCAAAACGTCGAGGCAGGCCATGCGGACCGCGACCCCCATCTCGACCTGCTCGGTGATCGCCGAGCGCGTGGCATGGTCGGCAACGGCGGAGTCGATCTCGACCCCGCGGTTCATCGGTCCGGGATGCATGACCAGCGCGTCGGGTTTTGCGCGGGCGAGGCGCTCGAGCGTCAGGCCGTAGCGCAGATGGAATTCGCGGTTCGACGGCACGAAGCCGCCACTCATCCGCTCGTTCTGGAGGCGTAGCATCATTACCACGTCGCACCCTTCCAGCGCAGCATCGAAATCGGTGAAGGGCGTGACGCCCATCCGCTCGATCCCGACCGGCATCAGCGTCGAGGGGGCGCAGACGCGGACCTCGGCGGCGAGCGCGGTCAGTGCGAGGATGTTCGAGCGCGCGACGCGGCTGTGCAGCAGGTCGCCGCAGATCACCACGCGCTGCCCGGCAACAGAGCCGCGCCGGCGCCGGATGGTGAGCGCGTCGAGCAGCGCCTGGGTCGGATGCTCGTGCTGGCCGTCGCCGGCGTTGAGCACCGGGCAGTCGACCTTGTCGGCGATGAGCCGCACCGCGCCCGAGGCCATGTGGCGGATGACGATCATGTCGGCGCGCATCGCGTTGAGCGTCATCGCCGTGTCGATCAGCGTCTCGCCCTTCTTCACCGAGCTTTGCGCGGCATGCATGTTGACGACATCAGCGCCGAGGCGCTTGCCGGCGATCTCGAACGACAGCAGGGTACGGGTCGAATTCTCGAAAAAGGCGTTGATCAGCGTCAGGCCGGCAAGGCGCTTGTCGGGCGCGGCATGGGCGCGGTTTGCCTCGACCCAGCACTCCGCCTCGTCGAGCAGGAAAGTGATCTCATGCGGCTGCAAACCGCCGATCCCGATGAGGTGGCGATGCGGGAAAACCGCACCCCCTGCGATCAGGGTAGCGGGGCGATGATCTGAGGCTGACATTAAAGTGCTCGCCTAACGGCGCCGGCGGCGGTGCGCAAGCGGCCCGTCTTGCCGGTCGGCCGCCCGCGACGGGCACGGGGCGAAATTATGATTGATCGTGCGCTCATTCGGTGATCGATACTGCGCGCAACCGGGGGATCGGCGAGCGATGTTTCCAGAGGCGCCAATATCGGGGGCGGAGCAGGCCGTGCCTGAGGTGCGCTTCCATGTCGCGGCGCCGCCGTTGCGCGATCTCGTCACCTCTTATTACATCGTCGATGCGCCGGGGCCGCTGCACGACACGCTGCACCCCGAATGGGCCAATATCCGCTTCGGCTTTGCCGGCATCTGGGAATTCGAGACGTTCCACGGCGACGGTCGCTACATTGCGTCGACCGCCTCGCTGTTCGGCCCGACCGATCGCGGACGTCGCTTTTCGACCAGCGGCGGCTCGACGCTGGGGATCGGGCTGACGCCGCTCGGCTGGCTTCGGCTGGTCGGCGGTGACGCGAGCCGCGTCGCCAATGCGATCGTCCCGCTCGGCACCATGCTCGGCGTCGAGGGCGTCGCGATCGGCCGCATCCTGGCCGAGGCCGGCGGCGATGGCGAGCGCGTCGCGTATCTCGATGCCTTGCTGACCCGACGCGCCGCGCGGCCGGGCAGCAAGGAGGAACTGGCGCGGCGGGCGCATGCCGTGCTGATCGCCGGCGAGGTCGAGGATGTCGGCGACTTCGCTGCTCGGGTCGGGGTAGAGCGGCGGCGGCTCAGCCGGCTGTGCCTGCGCGTGTTCGGCTTCACGCCGGTCAGGCTGTTGGCGCGCCAGCGCTTCCTGCGCACGCTCGGTGCGGTGCGCGACCATCTCGATCGGCCGCTCAGCGAGATCATCGATTACGGCTATTACGACCAGGCCCATTTCAACCGCGATTTCAAGGCGTTCATGGGCATGACGCCGATGGCCTATTTCAACGCGCCGCGCGAAGTGCTGCGCCGCGCCGGGACCGAGCGGCTCAAGGCGCTCGGTGCGCTGGTCCAGGGCCTTCATCCGGTCTGAACCGCGACCAGCGCGTCGATCGCGCCCTGCAGGATATAGGCGGCGGCCATCTTGTCGACGAGCTCGGCACGTTTAGCGCGGCTGGCGTCCTGCTCGATCAGCGTGCGCGTGACCGCCAGGGTCGACCAGCGCTCATCCTGCAGAAAGATCGGCAGACCGAGATCGAGCAGGTTGCGGGCAAAGGCGCGGCTCGACTGGCTGCGGGGGCTCTCGCTGCCGTCGAGGTTGAGCGGCAGGCCGATGACGATACCGACGACCTGCTGCGCCGCGATCAGGGCGACGAGCGCGAGCTTGTCTTTCTGGAACTTGGTGCGGCGAATCAGCTCGGCCGGGCTGGCGAAGCTCCACCCGGAGTCGCACAGCGCGATACCGATCGTTTTACTGCCGACGTCGAGCCCGATCAGCCGCCCGCCCTGGGGCAGCGCGTCGCGAAAGGCGATCCGGTCGGTGGTGACGATCATCGCGCGGCCTTGAACGCATCGAGCCGGCGCGCGGCATCGGCGCGGACATTGGCCCAGAACAGGCTGTAGTCGAAGACGTGGAAGTTGTTGCCCGGCAAAACATAGGGGCCGAGCGCGAGCGGTTCGCCGATCAGCAGCACGCCGCGCGCATCGCAGCGCGCGCCGACCTGTCCTGCGCTGATCGTCGCGCTGGCCATGTCCTTCGAGGGAATCAACGTGCCGAGATTGGCGGAAGGCGGCGCCGCGTCGCCGGCCTTGCCGGTAATCGGGTTGGTGCAAACCATCGCTCTGCCCTTGCGCGGCGTGCCGTCGAAACCGGTCGAGGCATCATATTTCTCCAGCATCGCGCTGGGGTCGGCCGGTTCGGCATAGCTCTGCCATGAAAGGATGCAGCCGGCCTGGGCGGCGGCGGTGCATTCGGGCAGGCCGAGCGCGGGAAGATCGGTGCTGCGTGAGATCGGCCAGCCGATGACATAAGCGGCGACGATGCGCTTCGCGAGCGGCGTGCCGGCGACGCGCTCGCGCAGCAGGCGGATGAGGTGCAGCGCGCCCTGGCTGTGCCCGGCAAGGATGATCGGGCGGTCGCCGGCCTGGGCGAGGAACTGGTCGAACGACAGCAGCACGTCGCGATACGCAAGGTCGATCGCCTTCACTGACTCGGGTGTGTCGGTCAGGAAGGCGCCGAACGCGGCCTGGCGGTAACGCGGCGCCCAGATCGCACCGACCTCGTTGAAGGCGCTGGCCTGGCCGCGCAAGAACAACGCGGCGCGGGCATTGGCCTCGGGATCGTCGAGCGTCGCGTTCCAGCGTGCGCGGGCGACGTAGGAGGTGGGGTGGATGAAGAAGACCGCCGCCTCGGGCGTGGCGGCGGGCGTGTAGCCAGTGGGAGTCCATAGCGCGGGGTTGCCGGGCAGATCGGGCCGCGCGATCCACATCTTGCGCTCGCCGTAGGCGTTGCCGGGCAGGCGCGGCAGTTCCTCGAACGCGCCGGTCGGCACGAACGCCATGCGCATGATCTGCGGTCCGTAGAGCCGAAAGGCGAACAGGCCAGCGACCGCCAGCATGATCAACACGACGACGGCATAGAGGAACTTGCGGGCCAAGGCGGCGGAACTCCGAACGGGCAGGGCGAGCGTGCCACTGTCGTGGCGTTCCTTGCCCGAGGGGCGCGCGGCAGGCAATCGGGCGGGCGCCGTCATGGCGACGCGGTGCGCCGCGCGACCTCGGTTTCGACCGCGGCCTTGAAGCGCGCTTTGTCGAGAACCGCCTGCTTCGCACTCTCGCGCGCGACGCGTTGGCGGCCTTCGGCGACGATACGGGCGATGTCGATTTCGGGTTGCTCAGGCGCGCGCGCCCAAGGCTTGGGGCGGCGGATGGCGAGCCAGTGCAGCGCGGCGCGGACATCGGCGGGTACATGGACCATAAAGGGCATGGCGATCGGCGCGCCGCCGCGCGGGGTGACGATCTTCTCCGCGACATAATCGTAACCGACGGCGCGCTGGTAGAGCGAACGCTCGACGCGATCATCGGCAGCGTCCTTGCCGACGCGGACGGCGGCGTTGAAATCGTCGTGTAGCAGGCACCAGCGATAGAAGGTGCGCACCGCGATGCCGAGAATGTCGGCGACCTCGATATCGGTGGCGCCGTTGCGGCATAGCCGCCGCGCGATGCCGGCGAATTCGGGCTTGTAGGGCGAGGGGTGTCTAGCGGGCATGGCGGCGGGGGATAGCGCCCGATGCTACGCGATTGAATCACGCAGTATCGCGCGTGGACGCGGTGCGGAGAGTCGGATGAGCGCCCGCGGCGCTCCAGCCCCGACCGAAGGTTGGGCGATGGACATTTTTGACAGGGGTCAATGGAGCCGAATGATGGCGGGCGGAGTCAGCGTAGCGACCACCTGCCTGCGACGCGACCGTTGACCGGTGATGTCGCCCGGGCCGTCAGTCTCCGGCAGGGAGGATGTCCGCCAGGTCGCTGACATTGCAGCCATTTTGGATGTAAAATTGTCGGATTTTGCACGGCGGCACGGTGGACACCGTGTCGATTTCTGGCGTAATCTGAGCGCGTTCGGAGGGTGAGATCGCGACACAAGCCATCATGGCGCTGGCGAGCATTGCACTGCCAGCGGACGCGACGCCCTGCGCGCAGGACGGTGCGCCGCGCGACGGCGCGGGCCGGAGCGACTCGTTGAGCGTCGCGCAGCTTTTCGCCTTTGCCGATGCGGCACGCGACTCCGGCGATTTCCGCACCGCCGAGACCGCGTATCGCGCGCTGGCCGCCAACCCCGATCCGCAACTCCGCGCCGAGGCACGCTACCGGCTGGGGATGATGCTGTCCGATCAGCGCCACGACTATCGCGGCGCTGCGATCGAATTTCGGCGCCTGCTCGACGAACAGCCGAAATCGGCGCGGGTCCGCCTCGAACTTGCCCGCGTTCTCGCACTGATGGGCAATGCCGGTGGTGCCGAACGCGAATTGCGCGCCGCCGAAGCGGCAGGACTGCCGCCACAAGTGCAACAGATGGTGCGATTCTACGCCAATGCCCTGGCGACCCGCAAAAGCTTTGGCGGGAGCCTAGAGGCCTCGATCACGCCCGACAGCAATGTGAACCGGGCGACCCGCGCCGACACGCTCGATACGGTGATCGGCAACTTCACCCTCGGCCAGGATGCGCGCGAGCGTTCCGGCGTGGGCCTCGCGCTGCGCGGCCAAAGCTATGTCCGTCGGCCGCTCGCAAAGGGGGTCAATGTGCTGGCGCGGGTTTCGGGCAGTGCCGAGCTCTATCGCGATTCGTCGTTCGACGACGTCATCCTCGCGCTGCAGGGCGGGCCGGAATTCACCTCGGGTGTCGACCGGATTACCCTGTCGGCCGGCCCGGCGTGGCGATGGTACGGCATGCGGCCGTACAGCGTGACGGTCGGCGGCGCGGCAAACTGGCAGCACCCGCTCGGCAAGCGCACGCTGCTGCGTATCGACGGCGGCGCGGGACGCGTGACCAATCGGCTGAATGCGCTGCAGGACGGCGCCAGCTATTCGCTGGCGGTGGCGTTCGACCGCGCGTTCAGCGCGCGTGCCGGCGGCGGGGTGCAACTGATCGCAAGCCGCCAGACCGCGCGCGACCGGGGCTATGGCGATGTCACCGCCGCAGGCAGCGCCTATGCGTTCCGCGAACTGGGCCGAACCACGATGGTTTTGGGCCTCAGCTATCGGCGGTTGGAGGCGGATGCGCGGCTGGCGCTCTTTCCGCGTCGTCGCGTCGACGAACTGTTTTCGCTGACCGCCAGCGCCACCTGGCGCGCGCTGCAGATCAAGGGGTTCGCGCCTTTCACCCGCCTGCGGCTCGAGCGCAACCGCTCCACCGTCGGGTTGTACGACTATAAGCGTATCGCGGCAGAATTTGGTGTGACGTCAACATTTTAACCGGGAGAGAGAAAGTGAGCATTTTCAAGATGAGATTGGCGGGCTCCAGCGGCGCGGCATTGCCCGCTCTCGTCCTGCTTTCGGGCTGTGGCGGCGGCAGCAGCACTGGCGGCGTGGCGAGCACGCCGACCCCGCCGGCGAGCTATACCAAGATTGCCGACATGACGGGCAATCGCACCTTCGTAACCGGCGGCATCCAGTATAATTCGGTGCCCAATGTCGGGTTCAGCAATGCCGCGACCCAAGCGTACGGCGCTGGCGTGACGGTTGCCTATACCGCCGCCAGCGACAGCTACAAACTGACCGCACCGGACGGCAGCACGGTGACTTTCGACCCCTCCAACGCGCAGGCGCCGACGCCGGGCAGCAACGCGCAGACCTGGGTCAAGATCAGCGGCACGACGCGCGATCAGTTTCTGCTGGCAATTCCCTCGGTCGGGGGTGTGCCGCTAAGCTATACGGTGATCGGTACGTGGAGCACGATCGACACGACGACGAACCGGGCACTCGTCCGACTGGCGGTAGGCGGCGCGCCGACCATCGCCAGTGACATGCCGAAAACGGGAACGGCAACCTACAACACGTCTGTCGGTGGCGCGGCCGTCGTCACCGGGGTGCCCGTTTCGTACACGCTCACGGGCAACAGCACCGCGACATTCTCCGCCAATTTTGGCACCGGCGCGATCACCACGTCACTGACGCTTGGCGGGACACCGTCGAACGGCAGCAGCACGGTGGTCACCAGCTTCGGCACCTTTAACGGCACCGGCTCGATCGCGGCGGGCGGCCCGGGTTTTGCGGGCACGCTCACCGGCACCGGCGCCAACGGCATATTTTCGGGCGTTTTCCAGGGGCCGCAAGCGTTGGAGATGGGGTATGACTGGTCGATTACCGGTACGAATGTCACGGCGGTCGGCTCGGTCGTCGGCGTGAAGCAATAGCGGCACACGCGCGCAACGCTCGGGGCGCGTCGAGCGTGCCGAGCGTTGCGTCGCGCAAGCACGGGCGGGTAGCGCGCTCTCGGGGCCGG
This sequence comes from Sphingomonas sp. AR_OL41, assembly GCF_029911635.1. Taxonomy (GTDB): domain Bacteria; phylum Pseudomonadota; class Alphaproteobacteria; order Sphingomonadales; family Sphingomonadaceae; genus Sphingomonas. Next base: position 138,185 of record NZ_JARYTI010000009.1, on the reverse strand, counting down.
TGGTGGCGGGCTTCACCCGGTACTTTGGCGTCGCTTGGCCGGCGCCGGGCGCAGCATTTCATCACCCAGGTGGATGATCATCCGAGGTCGGTCTAGAAAAGAGCATGACCGACCTTTCCCGCATCGTGGCGGACATCGCCGCCGAGATTGCCGACATGCCCGATCGCGGCATCGTCGCCGACTATATCGCGCCGCTCGCCGAGATCGATCCGGCGCGGTTCGGCATGGCGGTGATCGAGGCCGACGGGACCTGCCATCTCGCCGGCGATGCCGAAGAGCCCTTCTCGATCCAGAGCGTCGCCAAGGTCTTCGGGCTGACGCTGGCGCTGGGGCTGGCCGGCGACGCGCTGTGGAAGCGCGTCGGGCGCGAGCCGTCGGGGACGGCGTTCAACTCGATCGTCCAGCTCGAGACCGAGCATGGCATCCCGCGCAACCCGTTCATAAATGCCGGGGCGATCGTCGTGTCGGACATGATCCTGTCGGGACACCAGCCGCGCGAGGCGATCGGCGAGATCTTGCGCTTCGTTCGATCGCTGGTCGGCGAGGACGGCATCTTCATCGACGAGCGCGTTGCCGAGGCCGAACTGCGCAGCGGCTTTCGCAACACCGCGCTGGCCAATTACATGCGCGCCTTCGGCAATATCCACCACGCCGCCGAGCTCGTGCTCGGGGTCTATTTCCACCAATGCGCGCTGGCGATGAGTTGCCGCCAGCTGGCGCTGGCCGGGCGCTATCTGATGGCCGGCGGGCGCAACCCGGCGACCGGCCTGTCGGTGGTCTCGCCGCAGCGCGCGCGGCGCATCAACGCGCTGATGATGACGTGCGGCCATTATGATGGATCGGGCGAGTTCGCCTTTCGCGTCGGGCTGCCGGGCAAGTCGGGGGTCGGCGGCGGCATTCTCGCGGTGGTGCCGGGGCGAGCGAGCATCGCGGTGTGGTCGCCGGGGCTCAACGAACGCGGCAATTCGCAGCTCGGCGCGGTGGCGCTGGAGCGGCTGGTGCAGCGCACGGGGTGGTCGGTGTTCGAGGGGTGATGCGCGGCGTTCGGCGCGGTGCGCGACGACTGGTCCCCCTCCGGCCCGCCAAGCGGGTCCGGAGCGGGTAGGGAGTCGCTCAGTCGTTAGCGATGGCGGCGCCGCGCGGCTGTTCCTGCGCCAGCTGCGTACCGCAATCGGCGGCCTTGGCGGGAGCCGCGGCCATGCTGGTCTTGCCCGACAGATGGATCGGGGTGGCGGCGGCGCGGCAGTTGGATGCGAGACGTTGCTGATCGTTGCCGCGATAATGCCAGGTCACCGACGGCGTCTTGCCCGATGGCGCCCAGCGCATGTCATGCGTGTCGTGCAGCGACTGGGCGGCGAGCGGGAGCGGGGCAAAGGCGAAGGCGAGCAGGGCGAGGGTCAGCGGCTTCATGATGGTCTCCGAAACGGGGAAGGTCGATGAACCCGATATGCGCCCGCGATATTTCCTGCGGCTGTCCGCTTCGTGAAAAAGTATGGCCGGGGTCTGGCTGGACGGTTGCCGCTTTGTAACGAATCATTGCCGGGCGCGGCGTGAAGGCGGTTCGGCGCGCGTCTCGGTTGAACGCGTTCGCCACCACGCCTAACTTCGCGGCATGAACGACAACAGCCTGCCCGAAGCGCCGTGACTGAGCCCGCCATCGTCCTGGTCGAGGACGACCCTGCGCTTCGTACCCTGATCGCGCGCACGCTGCGCGAGAATGGCTATGCCGTGCGCCCGGCGGCGACCGCGCCGGAAATGTGGCTGGCCTTCGAAGCCGGGCCGGTCGACCTCGTCGTGCTCGACATCATGCTGCCCGGCACCAACGGCATCGACCTGTGCCGCCAGATCCGCCGCACCAGCGACGTGCCGATCATCTTCGTCAGCGCGCGCGGCAGCGAGGTCGATCGCGTCACGGGCCTCGAACTCGGCGCCGACGATTATCTCGCCAAGCCGTTCAGCACGCGCGAGTTGATCGCGCGGATCCGCGCGGTGCTGCGGCGCGGCGGGATGGAGCGCGGGGCGGGCGAGGAACGCCAGTCGGAAGCGCATTTCGACGGCTGGACGGTCAATTTCCCGCGCCGCGAGCTGCGCGCGCCGAGCGGCGCGACGATCGACGTGACGGGCGCGGAGTTCGACCTGCTGGCGACCTTCATCGCCCAGCCGCAGCGCGTCATCGCGCGCGAGCGGCTGATCGAGCTGTCGCGTACCCGGCTCGGCGACAGTTCGGATCGCAGCGTCGACGTGCTGGTCAGCCGCTTGCGGCGCAAGCTGTCGGCCGACGGGCGAGACGCGCCGATCGCGACGGTGCGCGGCATCGGCTATATGCTGCGCGCCGCGGTGACCAAATCCTGAGCTGGCTGCGGCGACATTCGCTCGGATTGCTCGGGCGGCTGCTGATCATCCTGCTGCTGACCGTGCTGGTCGAGTTCAGCGCCAGCACCTTGCTGTACGAGCGCGCCTCCGAATTCTCGGTGCGCGAGGACGAGGCGCGCCGCCTTGCCGAGCATCTCGTCGTGGCGAGCCAGCTGATCGAAGAGAAGCCGCCGGCGGAGCGGCCGGCGATCGCGCGGGCGCTCGACACCGATCGTTATCATGTCGAATGGCGCGCGACCGCGCCGGCGCACTCGTCGTTCACCCCCGACCTGGCGAACATGCAGCGCCAGATCCTCGCCTGGGAGCCGGGGCTGGCGCATTCCGACCTGCGGCTGCGGCTGGCGCCGCTGCACGACGGCACGCCGGTGACAGGCGAGCTGAAGCTGGCCGATGGCAGCTGGATGAGCTTTCGGATGCGGACCGAGACGGGCCAGTGGAGCTTTGCGATCGGTCGTGTGCTGCGCGCGCTCGTGCCCGCTTTGTTGTTGCTCGGCCTGAGCGCGCTGCTGATCCGCTCGACGCTGCGCCCGCTGCGCCGGCTGATCGCGGCGACGCGCCAGGTCGGCATGGCGGAAAGCGCGCAGGTGCCCGAGGCCGGCACGGCCGAGATCCGCCAGCTGATCCATGCCTTTAACGAGATGCAGGACCGCATCCACGACCTGATCGACAGCCGCACCCAGGCGCTCGCCGCGGTGAGCCACGACCTGCGCACGCCGCTGGCGCGGCTGCAATTGCGGCTCGAGGCGGTCGACGACGTCCGGTTGCGCGACGAACTCGGCGAGGATGTGACGGAGATGGGCGAGATGATCGCCTCGCTGCTGGCGTTTCTCGCCGGCGACGACGACCCCGAGCCGCCCGCGCTGAGCGACCTGGCGGTGATCGTCGCGACGTTGGTCGACAATGCCGCCGATCGCGGCGCCGATGCGACCTATGAGGGACCCGAACATCTCGAGACGATGATCCGCGCCTCGGCGATGCGTCGCGCGGTTTCCAACCTGATCGAGAATGCGCTGCACTATGCCGGACAGGCGCGCGTGACGCTGGCCGGGACGGCGGAAAGCGGGGTGACGCTGACGGTCGCGGATGACGGGCCGGGTATTCCGGCGGGGCGTGTTGCCGAGGTGCTGCGGCCGTTCGTGCGGCTCGACGAGGCGCGGGCGCGCAATACCAAGGGGCTCGGGCTGGGGCTGGCGATCGTCGCCAAGGTGGTCGAGGGCGAGGGCGGGACGCTGTCGCTGGTCAATCGCGCCGAGGGTGGGCTGGACGTGGTGATTGCTTTGCCGGGGCGGCGGGGCGTTTCAGGCTGAGCGGCGAGACGTCGATACCCGGGCAGACGGCTGACACCCCAAATCCGGAGATGAATAGGTTAAGAGATAAGCCGCGGCCAAAATGTCGGCTCGCTGCTCGGTTACGCTGTTCAATGACCGCCATAGGGGATAGATAATCTAATAACGCCAGATGAGCAGTGAGGCTTTCATGACCTTCAATCCGGAACATGACACGCCGCGTTCCGAGCTATTTCATAATCTAGCCGACAGACTTGAAGGACTAATCGACGATCCTGCGAATTTGGATGATCCTAAATGGCTCAGGCGCAATGCGTCCAAGGTGCGCTCACGAGCACTGCGTAAAGAGAAGGCGATCGAGCACAAGCAATCGCAAAAATCCGCATGACCGGTTTCCACAACTTTTTCACGTTCCCGCGGCATCGGTCGACTCGATCAGGCTGAATTCCGACCGGCGGGGTTCTGGCTGAAGCTGCCTAGCACGGCGAGCGCGAGGTCAGGTTCGGCGGGCCTGCTCTCCCCCCGACCAGCCCCTCCACCGCCTTCGGCGGTTCCTCTCCCCGGGGCCGGGGAGGATTTGGATGGGCACCGCAACAAATCTTTACAGTCGCGCTGCATCGCAGCAAGGCGGGCGGTCTATCTGATCCGATGACGGCGCACCCCCGGTGCGCGCGGCAAAGGAGTTTGATGATGAACGAGTTAATCGGTCGCGTGTTCGGGTTCGAGAAGACGATCTTCCCCAACCAGAGCGACCTGTTTTCGCGCCTGGTGCGGCACGGCCAGAGCCCCAAGGCGCTGATGATCTCGTGCGCGGATTCGCGGATCGTGCCCGAGCAGATCATGCAAGCGGCCCCGGGCGACCTGTTCGTGTGCCGCAACGCCGGCAACATCGTCCCGCCTTACTCGCAGGCCAATGGCGGGGTGACCTCGACGGTCGAGTTCGCCGTCATGGCGCTGGGCGTGCGCGACATCATCGTCTGCGGCCATTCCGACTGTGGCGCGATGAAGGCGGTGAGCAAGCCCGAAACGATGGCCAACATGCCCAATGTCGCGGCGTGGCTGCGCCATGCGACCGCCGCCGAGTGCGTCGTGTCGTCGGGCTATCCCGACCTCGACCCAGGCGAGCGCGTCCATGCCATCGCGCTGGAGAATATCGTCGCACAGCTCGCGCACCTCCGCACGCATCCGTCGGTCGCGGCGGGGATCGCGCGCGGCGATATCTCGCTGCACGGCTGGTTCGTCGACATCCATGCCGGGCAGATTCTTGGCCTCGATGGCGAGACCGGGCGGTTCATGCCGCTGCGCGAGGATATGCCGCTGCCGATCGCGCATGCCTCGAGCCAGCGCTTTGCCGCCGACACCGCCTGGCTGGAGGCGGCGGAATGAGCAGCGCCGTGATGGCCGAAGCCCCCGCCACGCGCGGCTGGGTGATGCGCGACTTTGCTGCCTCGATCGTCGTGTTCCTCGTCGCCATGCCGCTGTGCATGGGCATCGCGGTCGCCTCGGGCCTGCCGCCCGAAAAGGGGCTGATCACCGGCATCATCGGCGGGCTGGTGGTCGGGTTCTTCGCCGGCTCGCCCTTGCAGGTCAGCGGCCCCGCCGCGGGCCTTGCGGTGATCGTGTTCGAGCTGGTGCGCGACCTTGGTATAAGTGCGCTCGGCCCGATCCTCGTACTGGCCGGCATACTGCAATTCGCCGCCGGCGCCTTCAAGCTGGGCGGGTGGTTCCGCGCGATCTCGCCGGCGGTGGTGCATGGCATGCTCGCCGGGATCGGCGCGTTGATCGTGATCGGCCAGTTCCACACGCTGTTCGACGCCAGGCCGCTGGCGAGCGGGCTGGAGAACCTCGCCGCCATTCCCGGCCGCATCATGGGCCTGTCGCCGACCAACCTCGCCTCGACCGAGATCGCGTTGCTGATCGGCGTGTTGACGATCGTGCTGATGATCGGCTGGGACAAGGTGCGACCGGCCGCGCTCAAGCTGGTGCCGGGCGCGCTGATCGGCGTGCTGGGCGGCACGCTCACGGCGTTCTTCCTCGGGCTCGACGTGGTGCGCGTCGACGTGCCGCAATCGATCTTGTCGGCGATCGACACGCCGGGTGCGGGTTTCCTGGCGTCGCTCGCCAATCCGACGCTGCTGCTCAGCGCGGTGGCGATCGCCTTCATCGCCAGTGCCGAGACCTTGCTGTCGGCGGCGGCGGTCGACCGCATGCATGACGGGCCGCGCACCGATTACGACAAGGAACTGCGCGCGCAGGGCATCGGCAATTTGCTGTGCGGCGCGGCCGGCGCGCTGCCGATGACCGGCGTGATCGTGCGCAGCTCGGCCAACGTCCAGGCAGGTGCGACGACGCGGCTGTCGACGATCCTGCACGGCGCGTGGATTCTCGGCTTCGTCGCGCTGCTGCCCTGGCTGTTGCGCGAGATCCCGATGGCGGCGCTGGGCGGGGTGTTGGTGGTGACCGGCGCGCGGCTGGTGAGCCTCAAGCATGTCCGCCACCTGTTCGACCATTATGGCGTGCTGCCGGCGGCGGTGTGGGGGGTGACCTTCGTGCTGGTCATCGCGACCGACCTGCTGACCGGCGTGCTGGTCGGGCTGGCGATGTCGCTGCTCGAGCTGGCGCCGCATGTCCGTCGCTTGCGGCTCAAGGTCGACACGGTCGAGCAGGACGGGCGCTACCATGTCCGGCTCGACGGCGCGGCGACCTTCCTCGGGCTGCCCAGGCTCAACCGCGTGCTCGACGCACTGCCCGACGGCAAGGCGATGACGCTCGAGCTGCTGCGCGTGCCGGCGATCGACCACAGCGCGGCCGAGACGCTGCGCCAGTGGCTGCAGCGCGTGCGCCAGCGCGGCGGCAGCGTCGAACTGGTCGGCAACAGCCGGCATCTGAAGCGGCTGGCGGTGTAATTTCAGCCAGCAACACTTCGTTACGATTGGGCAACCCGCCGGCCTGATCGCAGCGGCAAGATGAAGGCCTCGGCAAGGATGCCTGCACCGCCAGACCCCCGGCGAGAGGCGGGCACCTTGCCGGGCGCAGGTGGGAACGTTCGTCACACGAAAGGATGTTCCCGATGAAATTGTATCTCGCGCCGGCCGTCGCCCTGTTGTGCGCCGCGCCGGCTTTCGCCCAGGAGACGGCGCCGCCCAAGCCGATCACGCTGTCGGGGAGTGTCGCGCTGGTTTCCGACTATCGTTTCCGCGGCGTGTCGCAATCCGACAAGGGATTCGCGATCCAGGGCGGTGTCACGGCGATGCACGAGAGCGGTCTCTATGGCGGCTTCTGGGCGTCGAACCTGGCGGGATGGGGCACCTTTGGCGGGCCCAATGTCGAGCTCGACCTGTTCGGCGGCTACAAGCTGCCGCTCGGCGGTGGCACGCTCGATGTCGGGGCGACCTGGTACATGTATCCCGGCGGCGCGAAGAAGACCGACTTCGTCGAGCCCTATGTCAAACTCGGCGGCACGCTCGGCCCGGTCACCTTGCTGGCCGGCGTCGCCTACGCCCCGTCGCAACAGGCGCTGGGCAACTGGAGCAACACACCGCTGAGCCGGATCGGCGACAAGGAGGACAATCTCTATCTGTGGGGGGATGCGAGCGCCGGGGTTCCCGGCACCGCGCTGACGCTCAAGGCGCATCTCGGCTATTCCGACGGCAATCCCGGGCTCGGCCCGAACGGCACCAGCATCGCGCCGACCGGGCGTTATGCCGACTGGTCGCTCGGCGCCGATTATGTGCTCAGCCCGGTGACGCTGGGCATATCCTATGTCGATACCGACATCAGCCGGGCCGGCTCGGCTTATCTGTTGCCGAACTTTTCCAGCTCCAAGGATGGCTCGCCGATCGCCGGCGCAAAGGTGCTGTTTTCGATCTCGGCGTCGTTCTGACGCGTGACGCGATCCGCCGGGCGCGGTGGGTCGCGTCCAGTCATCGGCGGTTCAGCTTCGCCGGATAAATTTTCCGGACCAACAACCCAAAAGGAGGACGATTGATGCGAAGGATTCGTATGGCCGTTCTTGCCGGCGGCGCGACGCTGTTGCTGGCCGGTGCGGCGATGGCGGCCAGCCACGATGTGCATGTGATGAAGGTCGCACTGCCCGACGGCAGCGAGGCACGGATAACCTATCAGGGCGACGTGGCGCCGCAGATCAGGGTCGCCGGCGGGCCAAGCACGCCGATCGCCTTCGTGCCGCTTGCCGGTTTCGACATGGCACCCTTTGCCGAGATGGACCGCATCGCGGCGATAATGGACCGCCAGGCCGACCTCGCGCTGCAGCGGATCGCGATGCTGCAGCGCGCGGCGCAGGCTGGCGAGGCGGCGCAACCGCTGGTGGCGAGCAAGGCGACGCCGGGCATGGTGTCGTACAGCTATGTCTCGACCAGCACGAGCGAGGGCGGCTGCACGCAGACGGTGACCTGGCGCTCCGACGGCGCGAACGAACAGCCGAAGATGACCAAGACCAGCGCCGGGACATGCGCCGGGGCGAGCGAAAATGCGCCTGCGCAACCGTTGAAGACGGTGGCGCCCGCTGCGGCCTCACCGCTGCCCAAGACGCGGGCCTGACCAGGCGGCGGCGACCGGCGCGGTGTCGTCCGCGCCGGTCGCCGCTTGCGCTTGCCGCATGCGCTCTGCTAGCCGCCCGGGTCACGTCCTCGTGACCAGCAAAGAGTGGGCATGTCTGTAGATACCGCAACCGTGAAGAAGGTCGCGAGCCTGGCAAGGATCGCGATCAGCGATGCCGATGCCGAACGGCTCGTGCCCGAACTCAACAATATCCTCGGCTGGATCGAGCAGCTCGGCGAGGTCGATACGACCGGCGTCGCGCCGATGACCGCCGTCATCCCCAACCATTTGCGGCTGCGTGACGATGTCGTCACCGATGGCAATGTCCGCGACGCGGTGCTGGCCAACGCGCCGGTTGCCGAACATGGCTTTTTCGCAGTGCCGAAGGTGATCGAATGAGCGACCTGACCGATCTCGGTGTCGCAGCGATCCGCGACGGTGTCCGCGAGGGCGACTTCTCGGCGCGCGACGTGGCCGTGGCATTCTCCGCCAAGGTCAGCGCGGCGAAGATCCTCAACGCCTTTCTGGTCGAGACCCCGGAGCACGCACTGGCCGCCGCCGATGCCGCCGATGCCGCGCGTGCATCGGGCGAGACGCTTGCGCCGCTGGCCGGCGTGCCGATCGGCATGAAGGATCTGTTCTGCACCAAGGGTGTCGCGGCGACCGCGGCGAGCCACATCCTGGAAGGCTTCACGCCGCAGTATGAATCGACCGTGTCGGGCAATCTGTGGAAGGCCGGGGCGGGCATGCTGGGCAAGCTCAACATGGACCAGTTCGCGATGGGCTCGTCGAACGAGACCTCGGCGTTCGGCAATGTCATCTCGCCGTGGCGGCGCAGCGATGGCGGCAACGCACCGCTCGCGCCCGGCGGCTCCTCGGGCGGCAGTTCGGCGGCGATCGCGGCGCGGCTGTGCCCGGCGGCGACCGGCACCGACACTGGCGGCTCGATCCGCCAGCCGGCGTCGTTCACCGGCATTTCCGGGATCAAGCCGACCTATGGCCGCTGCTCGCGCTGGGGCGTGGTGGCATTCGCCTCGTCGCTCGACCAGGCCGGGCCGATGGCGCGCGACGTGCGCGACTGCGCGATCATGCTGGAGGCGATGGCCGGGTTCGACCCGAAGGATTCGACCTCGCTCGATTTGCCCGTGCCAGCTTGGGAGCAGGGGTTGAATGCGAGCCTGAAGGGCAAGCGCATCGGCATTCCGCGCGAATATCGCGTCGACAACATGCCGGCGGAGATCGAGGCGCTGTGGCAGCAGGGCATCGCCTGGGCGAAGGACGCGGGCGCGGAGATCGTCGAGGTCTCGTTGCCGCACACCAAATATGCGCTGCCGGCCTATTACATCATCGCGCCGGCCGAGGCGTCGTCCAACCTCGCGCGCTATGACGGCGTACGTTACGGGCTGCGCGACCTGCCCGAGGGCGCGAACCTCCAGGAGATGTACGCCGTGACACGCGCCGCCGGGTTCGGCGACGAGGTCAAGCGCCGCATCATGATCGGCACCTATGTGCTTTCGGCGGGCTTCTACGACGCCTATTTCACGCAAGCGTCGAAGGTCCGCACGTTGATCGCGCGCGATTTCGAGCAGGCCTGGGACAGCTGCGACCTGCTGCTGACCCCGACCGCGCCCTCGGCGGCGTTCGCGCTGGGCGAGAAGAGCGCCGATCCGCTGGCGATGTATTTGAACGATGTGTTCACGGTGCCGTCGAGCCTTGCCGGCCTGCCGGCGATGTCGGTGCCGGGCGGGCTCGACAAGGACGGCCTGCCGCTCGGCCTGCAGATCATCGGCAGGCCGCTCGACGAGCAGGGTGTGCTGAATGCCGGACTGGCGATAGAGGAACGCGCCGGGTTTACCGCGCGGGCGGAGGCTTGGTGGTGAGCGAGTATCGAATCCACGGTGCAACGGGCGAATGGGAGGTCGTGATCGGCCTCGAAGTCCATGCCCAGATCACCTCCAACGCCAAGCTCTTCTCTGGCGCGGCTACGGCCTTCGGAGCGGAGCCTAACACGCAGGTGTCGCTGGTCGATGCGGCGATGCCGGGGATGCTGCCGGTGCCGAACCGCGAGTGCATTCGCCAGGCAGTGCGCACGGGCATGGCGATCGACGCGCAGATCAACAAATGGTCGCGTTTCGACCGCAAAAATTATTTCTACGCCGATCTTCCGCAGGGCTATCAGATCAGTCAACTCTACCACCCGCTGGTCGGGGAGGGGCGGCTGATGATCAGCCTCGACGACAAGAATCCGGACGAGAACACCAAGGAAATCGGCGTCGAACGCATCCATGTCGAACAGGATGCCGGCAAGCTGATGCACGACCAGCACCCGACCCAGTCCTATGTCGACCTCAACCGCTCGGGCGTGGCGCTGATGGAGATCGTCAGCCGGCCGGACATGCGTTCGCCCGCCGAAGCAGGGGCTTACCTGCGCAAGCTGCGCGCCATTCTGCGCTATGTCGGGTCGTGCGACGGCAATATGGAAGAGGGCTCGATGCGCGCCGACGTCAATGTCAGCGTGCGCAAGCCGGGTGGCGAGCTCGGCACCCGGACCGAGACCAAGAACGTCAATTCGGTGCGCTTCGTCATGGCGGTGGTCGAGCAGGAAGCACGACGCCAGGTCGATGTGCTTGAGGAGGGCGGGCGGATCGTCCAGGAAACGCGGCTCTACGATCCCGACAAGAACGTGACCCGTTCGATGCGCTCGAAGGAAGATGCGCATGATTACCGCTACTTCCCGGATCCCGATCTGTTGCCGCTCGAACTCGACGATGCGTTTCTCGAGGCGTGCCGCGCGAGCCTGCCCGAGCTGCCCGATGCCAAGCGCGCGCGTTACGAGGCACTCGGCATCACCGCCTACAACGCCGCGGTGCTGACGGCCGAGGTCGAGGCGGCGCGCTGGTTCGATGCCTTGCTCGATCTCGGCGCCAAGCCGGTCGCGGCGGCGAACTGGGTCACGTCCGAACTGTTCGGCGCGCTCAATCGTCTGGGCAAGGGGATCGAGGATTCGCCTGTGATGCCGGGGCAGGCGGCCGAGCTGCTCGCGCTGGTTGCCGACGGGACGCTGTCGGGGACGCTGGCCAAGCAGGTGTTCGAGATCATGCTCGAAACGGGCGATGCGCCGGGCAAGATCGTGGCCGAGCGCGGGTTGAAGCAGACCAGCGACACAGGTGCGATCGAGGAAGTGATCGCCGGCGTGCTGGCGGCCAACCCGAACCAGCTCGAGCAGTTTCGCGGCGGCAAGGAGGCACTGTTCGGCTTCTTCGTGGGTCAGACGATGAAGGCGATGGGCGGCAAGGCCAATCCGGCTGTCGTCAACGAGTTGCTGCGCAAGGCGCTGGGCTGAACGCGAACGAGACGGGAGTAGGGCGATGATGGCGATGCGGCGGTTGATGGTCCTGGGGCTGGGCCTGATGGCCGCATCGGCGACGGCGCAGACCACGCCCGTCGCCACGCCGAGCCCGGTTGCGGTGTCTACGCCCGCTGTTCCCGCCGCGGCACCGCTGCCACGCGTCGCGATCGTCACCGCTGCCGGGCGTATCGTCATCGAGCTCGAAACACAGAAGGCGCCGGCGACCGCCGCGAACTTCCTGCGCTATGTCGACCAGCGCCGGCTCGACGGTGTCAGCTTCTACCGCGACGTCAAGGTCGCGGAGCGCTTCGGTTTCGTCCAGTTCGGCGTGATGGGCGACCCGAAGCGGATCTTGCCGCCGGTCAAGCACGAGCCGACCACCTTGACCGGCCTGAAGCATTTTGAAGGCACGATCTCCCTCGCGCGGCTGGCACCGGGAACGGGGCGGGGGGACTTCACGATCAGCGTCGGCGACCAGTTCGGCCTCGACGCCAATCCGACGCAACCCGGTGACAATCTCGGCTACGCCACGTTCGGGCGCGTGGTCGAGGGCATGGACGTGATCCTGGCGATCTTCAACGCGCCGGTCTCACCGACAGCGACGTTGCTCGGCACGTTCAAGGGTGAGGTACCGGTGGCGCCGGTGAAGGTACTGACGGCGCGGCGTGTGCCGTCGGGGAAATAGCACGACTCGCCTGTCCATCACCGGTCGATGGCGATATTGGTTGCGGCGCTTGCACGTCGGTGTCCGGCGATGACGGGGCGTCGGGGGGGGCAAGATTTTCTCCAGTCACCACCCAAAGCGCCGCGGCGGGAGCGTGGTTGCCGTACCCGTTCGGCAAACCTTCGCGTCGCTGCAGATTTCCTCTTGTGAGGTTATTTCTTTCCGATAAGAGATAGTTGCCGGCGGTGCGGGGGCTTCGCTCGGGCCGGCGAAATGGGGGGAGCATGCGCAAACTGGTGTTGGCCGCCGTCATGGCGAGCGTTTTCTGTACGCCGGCTATGGCACGACAGAAGCAATTCACTGCGGCCGGTTACAGCCTGCCCGCGGACAAACCTCTGACCATTCTCGTGATGCGGCCGGACGTGCAGGTCGGCCAGTTGCAGACAGGTGGTGCGATCGAACCCAATGCCGACTGGACGGCGGCGGCGCGCACCCATCTCGACGAGGCGCTGACTGCGACCAGCAAGGCGCGGGGCATCGACCTGCGCCCGATCGGCGCCAGTTCGGCCGATTCGGATCGTCTCGTGGCGGACTATGAAGCGCTGCACCGCGCCGTCGCCACCGCGATCATCGTCCACAAGATCGTCGGCGCCAAGCTGCCGACCAAGAAAGACAAGTTCGATTGGACGCTCGGGCCGGGCGCCCAGAAACTGGGTGAACTGTCGGGCGCGAACTACGCGCTGTTTTTCTACGGCCGTGACAATTTCGCGAGCAGCGGGCGCAAGGCGTTGCAGGTCGCAGGCATGCTCGGTTGCCTGGTCGGTTTCTGCGTGATCGCAAGTGGCGGGCAGCACGACTATTACGCCTCGCTGGTCGAGCTTTCGACCGGCAACATCGTCTGGTTCAACCTGATGCGCGGCTCCGAAGGCGACGTGCGGGAGGGGCCCGGTGCCCAGGCCATGGTCGATGCGATCCTGTCGTCAATGCCGACCAAGCCGGGTCAACCAGTCGCCGTTGCTGTTAAATAGCGCCGATGTCGCGCTTTCTGACAAAATGGGGTGGCGCGCTCGCGATCGGTGCGCTCGCGGTTCCGGCTGCGGCGGTGGGTCAAACCGGCACCGCGGCGCCGGCGTCTGCGCCGCAGAGCGCCGCGCATAATGCTTACCAGCCGAGCGATCGCGACGAGCGCGGCCTGTGGATGCAGGTCGATGAGGCCGAGCGCCAACTCAGGAACTCGAATTTCGTAATCCGCGATGCAGCGCTCAACAGCTATGTTCGTGAGGTGTTGTGCCGGACGATCGGCAATGAGGCGTGTGGATCAATCCGAATCTACATCATGCGCACGCCCTATTTTAACGCGAACATCGCGCCGAACGGGATGATGCAGATCTGGTCGGGCCTGTTCCTGCGGCTGCATGATGAAGCGCAACTCGCCGCGGTGATCGGCCATGAATATGTTCATTATCGTGATCGTCACACGCTGCAATTGTTCCGCGAACTGAAAAACAAGACCAACGCCATGGCGTGGCTGGCCATCGTGCCGGCGGCAGGGCTGATCGCAGGCGGCGTCGCGCTGGCGGCACAAATTGGCATGGCCGGGTCGCTGTTCAGCTTCTCGCGCGATCAGGAGCGCGCGGCGGATGCCGGGTCGCTCGAATTGCTCGCCAAGGCGGGTTATGACCCGATGGCAGCCTCCCGCATCTGGTCGCAGATCAAGGCGGAAGGCGAGGCCACCGCTGCGGCGCGCAAGCAGAAGGTGCGCGGCAACGGCGGCATGTTCGCAACGCATCCGGCCGACGCCGAGCGCATGACCACGCTGCACGACCTCGCCGGGCGGCTCGCATCACCGGCCGCGACCGATCTCGGTGCCGATCGTTATCATGCAGCGCTCGCGCCGTTCTGGAACGGCATGATCCAGGATCAGCTCAACCTCAACGACTTCGGCGGCACCGAGCTTCTGCTTGGCGAGATGAGCAGTGGGGGTTGGTCCAGCGGTATGTTGTTTGCACGCGGCGAGCTGTATCGGGCGCGAGGCCTGCCGGACGATTTCACCAAGGCAGCCGGCTTTTATCGTGACGCCATCGGCAAGGGCGATGCGGAGCCGGAGGCGCAGCGCGGCCTGGGTCTGACATTGCTCCGCGCCGGTCAGCCCGCCGAGGGCAAGGCGGCGTTGCGCGAATATCTCAAATTGCGTCCGGACGCGAAGGATCGGGCGATGATCGGCATGTTGGTGGAGGGATCGTGATGCGTTTCGGAAAATTGTTCGCCGCCGGGGTTGCGGTCGCGCTGGTCGCGACGCCGGCCATGGCCGGTTTCTCCCTGATGGCCAAAGGCAAGCAGGCGGTGATCGCGACCTCCACGCTGTCGGTCACACCAGGGATCGATTGGAACAAGCTGGGCAAAAAGCCGGGGCGTAACGCCGAGGCGTGGACGCTCGACGGCAGTTCACTTAATGATCTTGTCTTCTATGCCGGTATCATGCCCGGTCAGACGCTGTTCAAGGCGATCAACAAGAAGGACAAGCCGTTGCCGACGCTGTCGGCGACGATGTTGCCCCCGGACATTGCCCAGTTGTTCGAGTCGAGCTACCGTATCGCCAACGCGACGTCGCTCTATTCGACCGACAGCATCGAACCGGCTACCTTCGCCGGCCATGCCGGGTTTCACTTCACCTATTCCTTCACCGTCCAGGACGAGGAGGTGCGGCGCAAGGGCGAGGCCACCGGCGCAATCGTCGGCGGCAAATTGTACATGATCACCTATGAAGCGCCGGAAATTCTTTATTTTGGCCGCAACGAAGCTGATTATCAGGCGGTCGTGTCGAGCGCCGCGCTGAAATGACGACGGGGCGGTTGGCGGGCGCCGGCCGCGTTCGGATCCGCAAGGTCCCGCGCCGACCTTGCGGTGCGGGATGTCTTCGCCGCTTGCCCCCGCGCACATCACTGCTATAGAGCGCCGCCACCGGCGGTGTCCCATGCGGGCGTGGCGGAACTGGTAGACGCGCTTGGTTTAGGTCCAAGTATCGCAAGATGTGGGGGTTCGAGTCCCTTCGCCCGCACCAGTCCCGTCGCGCATGACGGGACATGGCAACTCCATTCTATTCAAGGCTTCGAGCGAGATCATGCAGACTGTCGAGACGTTGAACGAAGGCCTGAAGCGTGCCTACACCCTGACCATCACCGCCAAGGACATCGACAAGCGTGTCGATGCCGAGCTGAAGAAGGTCGCGCCGCAGGTGCGCATGCCCGGCTTCCGCCCCGGCAAGGTGCCGGCGAATCTCGTGCGCAAGATGCACGGGCCGTCGCTGATGCAGGACGCGCTCAACAGCTCGATCCAGGAAGGCATCCAGCAGCTGATCGCCGACCAGCGGATTCGGCCGGCGATCCAGCCCTCGGTCAGCCTCGACGACGGCTATGAGCTCGGCCAGGACGCCGAGGTCAAGGTCGAGCTCGAAGTGCTGCCGGACGTGCCGACTCCGGCAATCGACGCGCTCAAGCTCGAGCGCCTGTCGGTGCCGGCCGACGATGCTGCCGTGACGGAGCAGCTGCAGAAGTTCGCCGACCAGCAGAAGCGCTGGGACGATGCAAAGCCGACCTACAAGGCCAAGACCGGCGACCTCGTCGTGATGGACTTCACCGGCAAGGTCGATGGCGTGGCGTTCGATGGCGGCACCGGCACCGACATGTCGGTCGAGATCGGCACCGGCCGTCTGATCCCCGGTTTCGAAGACCAGGTGATCGGCGTGAAGACCGGCGAAGAGCGCCAGATCAACGTGACCTTCCCGGAAGATTATCAGGCCAAGGAACTCGCCGGCAAGGCGGCGACCTTCGACCTCGTTATCACCGCAGTGAAAACTGCCGCCGAGAGCAAGATCGACGACGAGCTGGCGACCTCGCTGGGCCTGACCGATCTCGAGCAGCTCAAGGGGCTGCTCAAGGGGCAGGTCGAGCAGGAACTCAACGGCCTGACCCGCACGCACATGAAGCGCAAGCTGCTCGACCAGCTCGCCGAAGGTCATGATTTCCCGGTGCCGCCGTCGATGGTCGCCGCCGAATTCGACCAGATCTGGCAGCAGCTGGAGCATGAGGCGACTCACGAGCCCGATCCCGAAGCCGCGCTCAAGGAAATGGAAGCCGAGCGCGACGATTATAAAGCGATCGCCGAGCGTCGCGTGCGCCTCGGCCTGTTGCTGAGCGAGATCGGCCAGGCCAATGGCGTCGAGGTCACCCAGCAGGAGATGAACCGCCTGATCGCGCAGGCCGCCCAGCAGTACGGCCCCGAAGATCGCCAGCGCTTCATCCAGTATGTCCAGTCCGAACCGATGGCCGCCGCCCAGCTGCGCGCCCCGCTGTACGAGGACAAGGTCGTCGACTGGCTGTTCGACAAGGCCGAGATCACCGATCGCGAAGTGACGCGCGCCGAGCTCGAAGCAGCGATCGAGAGCGAGGAAGGGTTCTCGACCGGCACGCACAGCCACGACCACGAAAACCACAAGCCCAAGGCCAAGAAGGCCGCCGCCAAGAAGCCGGCGGCCAAGAAAGCCGATGCTGAAGAGGCGGACGCCGTGGCAGCGCCGGCCGATGACAAGCCCGTCGAGGAAAAGCCTGTCGCCAAGAAGGCGGCCAAGCCCAAGGCGGAAGCCGTTGCAGCAGAAGAGGCGCCGGCCAAGAAGCCTGCCGCCAAGAAGGCCGCAGCGAAGAAGGACTGATTTTCGCTGGCTTTTCGGCCATCAAAACGCGACGTCGCTGCCCCGGGCCGCGACGTCGTTTTGATTCAGGCAAAGACTTCCGACAATTCGGTGCCGCCCAATTGCCGTTGGCCCTCGGTAATCCCGCGCACCAGGATGATCGCGATGACGGCGCGGACGATCGCGATGACGCACAGGGCGTACATGCCGTTGATCCCGCCACCCTGGGTTCCGGTCATCAGGGTCAACAGCCATGCCAGAACGCCCGAGCCGAGCCAGACCGACCACCAGATCGCCACGATCGGTGTATTGGTCTCGACCGGCCAGACGTTACGACTGGCGTTCCACAGCTCGCGCATCCCGTGATAGGGCATGACGAGATTGGCGAAGGGCACGGCGAACCACCAGATTCGCGATGCAGGCGTGAACTTGAGGTCGTCGGCGTCGGCCGCGACGAGATTTCGCCCGGCAGCATAAATCCAGCTGGCGAAGACGACGAAAGTCGCTAGCTTGAAGACGAGCGACGCCGTGTCGACGCTCTCCGCAATCGGCCTGATTTGCTCGGTAAAGGATAGCGGGGCGAGCGCGGCATAGGCCAATATGACTGGGCTCCACAGCGCGTCGATAACGACCATGGCGGCGACGATTGTCGCCAGCAGCCGCAAGTCCCGGATGATCATGTAATATTCCCCACAAGCTTGCTGCGATCATTTCGCGGGATCGATCTCGCGTCAAACCACAAAAGGGGTCGAACCGGCGCGACTTCCCGCTTAAGGCAAGTCCATGAGCTCCCACATCGCCGTCCTGTTGCCCTGCTATAATGAAGAAGCGGCAATCGCGCAGACCGTGGCCGGCTTTCGCGCCGCGCTGCCGGGTGCGACGATTTACGTCTATGACAACAACAGTCGCGATGGCACGATCGCGGCGGCGCGCGCGGCGGGTGCCGTGGTGCGTAGCGAGCGGATGCAGGGCAAGGGCAATGTCGTGCGGCGGATGTTCGCCGACATCGACGCCGACATCTACGTCATGGCCGACGGCGACGCGACCTATGACGCGGCCTCGGCGCCGGCGCTCGTCGCGCGATTGCTCGACGAGCAGCTCGACATGGTCGTCGGGTCGCGCGTGACCCAGGCCGATGCGGCCTATCGCCGTGGCCACCGCTTCGGCAATGCCGTGCTGACGGGCATGCTCGCGCGCCTGTTCGGGCGGAGCTTCACCGATATCCTATCGGGTTACCGGGTGTTCTCGCGCCGCTTCGTGAAGAGCTTCCCGGTTCTGTCGGCGGGTTTCGAGATCGAAACCGAGATCAGCGTCCATGCGCTCGAACTGAAAATGCCCGTAGCGGAGGTCGAGACGCCCTATTTCGCCCGGCCCGAAGGTTCCGAGTCGAAGCTCAGCACCTATGGCGACGGCCTGCGTATCCTCAACACGATCGTGCAGCTCTACCGGCTTGAGCGGCCGCTGCTGTTCTTTGGCGCGGTCGGCGTGGTGCTGGGGCTCGTCGCGCTGCTCCTTGCGGTGCCGCTGGTCCTGACCTATCTCCACACCGGCCTCGTGCCGCGCCAGCCGACGGCGATCCTCGTCACGGGGCTTGTCATTCTCGCCGCACTCAACGCGTTTACCGGATTGATCCTCGATACGGTGGTGCGTGGACGGCGCGAAGTGCGTCGACTCGCTTATCTAGCGCATAGGGCACCGCAGCGCGGGGCTTGAACTCGCTTCCGCCAGCGCCGATGTAAGGCGTATCCACGGGGCATAAGGACCAGAATTTCACATGCACAATCCGTTCGAGACCGGCGACTTCTCCAGCCCCCTGACGCAGGCCGGGCTTGGTCTGCAGCAGACCAGCGCGGGCTTGGTGCCCATCGTGATCGAGCAATCGAACCGCGGCGAGCGTAGCTTCGACATCTATTCGCGGCTGCTGCGCGAGCGCATCATCTTTGTCACCGGCGGCGTCGAGGACCATATGGCTTCGGTCATTACCGCGCAGCTGCTCTTCCTCGAGTCCGAGAACCCGAAGAAGGACATCTACATGTACATCAACTCGCCGGGCGGTGTCGTCACGGCGGGTATGGCGATCCACGATACGATGAAATATATCCGTCCGCGCGTCGGCACGGTGTGCATCGGCCAGGCCGCGTCGATGGGCAGCTTCCTGCTCTGCGCCGGCGAGCGCGGCATGCGCGTCGCGCTGACCAATGCCCGGATCATGATCCACCAGCCGTCGGGCGGGGCGCAGGGCATGGCCAGCGACATCGAGATCCAGGCGCGCGAAATCCTGCGCATCCGGCACCGCATGAACGAGCTTTATGCCGAATATACCGGCAAGCCGATCGGCGAGATCGAGCATGCCATGGACCGCGACAAGTTCCTGTCGTCGCACGAGGCCAAGGAGTTCGGGCTGATCGACGAGGTGTTCGACAAGCGTCCGGCACTGTCCGAGGATCCCGTTCCGCCGATTTTGCCGAGTTCGTAAACCCGATATTGAGGCTGTCATCGCTAGGTGAATTTGTTGATTGTCGGATGTAAGCTGGGCGGTCTAGGATACGCCCCTGTAACAGCGCGCCTCTCCCGGGCGGGCGAAGGATGGTTTGAATGACGAAGCTCACCGGCGGCGATTCGAAAAGCACGCTCTATTGCTCGTTCTGCGGCAAGTCGCAGCATGAGGTGCGCAAGCTGATCGCCGGCCCGACGGTCTTCATCTGCGACGAGTGCGTGGAGCTGTGCAACGACATCATCCGCGAGGAGACCAAATCGGCTTTGGTCTCCAAGAAGGATGGTGGCGTGCCGACGCCGCAGGAGATCTGCGACGTGCTGGACGAT
Source organism: Sphingomonas sp. AR_OL41 (assembly GCF_029911635.1). Taxonomy (GTDB): domain Bacteria; phylum Pseudomonadota; class Alphaproteobacteria; order Sphingomonadales; family Sphingomonadaceae; genus Sphingomonas. Next base: position 118,443 of record NZ_JARYTI010000009.1, on the reverse strand, counting down.
TATGTCATCGGCCAGAAGCGCGCCAAGCGTGTTCTGTCGGTGGCGGTGCACAACCATTACAAGCGCCTCAACCACGGCCAGAAGGGTGCGGATGTCGAGCTTGCCAAGTCGAACATCCTGCTCGTCGGGCCGACCGGCTGCGGCAAGACGCTGCTTGCCCAGACGCTGGCGCGCATCCTCGACGTGCCCTTCACCATGGCCGATGCGACGACGCTGACCGAGGCCGGCTATGTCGGTGAGGATGTCGAGAACATCATCCTCAAGCTGCTCCAGGCCTCCGACTATAATGTCGAGCGGGCGCAGCGCGGCATCGTTTATATCGACGAGATCGACAAGATCAGCCGCAAGGCCGAGAATCCCTCGATCACGCGCGACGTGTCGGGCGAGGGCGTGCAGCAGGCGCTGCTCAAGCTGATGGAGGGTACCACCGCGTCGGTGCCGCCACAGGGCGGACGCAAGCATCCGCAGCAGGAGTTCCTGCAGGTCGATACGACGAACATCCTGTTCATCTGCGGTGGTGCGTTCAGCGGCCTCGAAAAGATCATCGGTGATCGCCTGCAGGGTAAGTCGATCGGCTTCGGCGCGTATGTCGCCGCGCCCGAGGAACGCCGCACCGGCGAGACGCTCAAGTCGGTCGAGCCCGAGGATTTGCTCAAGTTCGGCCTGATTCCCGAATTCGTCGGCCGTCTGCCGGTGATCGCCACGCTCGAGGATCTCGACGTGCCGGCGCTGGTGACGATCCTGACCGAGCCGAAGAACGCGCTGGTCAAGCAGTATCAGAAGCTGTTCGACATGGAGTCGGTCAAGCTCGGCTTCACCGACGAGGCACTGGTGCAGGTCGCCAAGAAGGCGATCGACCGCAAGACCGGGGCGCGCGGGTTGCGCTCGATCCTCGAAAGCATCCTGCTCGACACGATGTTCGATCTGCCGGGGATGGATTCGGTCGACGAGGTGATGATCGACAAGGACGTGATCGAAGGCCGCAAGGAGCCGATCCGCGTCTATGGCAAGAAGGAAAAGACCGGCACCGGCGCAGCGTAGCGCCGACCCGTGACCGATACCGTCCCGACCCGCGTCGCCGGCAATGCCGATCGTGCGCGGATCGCGGCGTTGCTCGCCGGTGCCTTCGCCGACGATCCGGCGATCAGCTACATCTTTCCCGATCCCGTGGTGCGCGCACACAAGCTGCCGCGCCTTTTCGCGTTGCTTTTCGACGAGGACACGGTGGGGATGCGCCTCATTACCGGCGGCGGCGAGGCGGCGACGATGTGGCGTGGGCCGGGTCAGTCGCGCACCAGCCATTGGGCGATGCTGCGCCAGGCGCTTCCGATGCTCGGCATCTTCGGCACCGCGCTGCCGCGTGCCCTGGCGGTGTCGAACGCGATCGATCGGCACCTGCCGCACGGCGATTATTGGTATCTCCACATCGCCGGCTGCGATCCTGCGGCGCAGGGCAAGGGTTTCGGCGGCGCCGCGGTGCGCGCCGGTCTCGATCGTGTCGCAGGGTCGGGTTTGCCGACCTATCTGGAGACGCCGCTCGAACGCAATGTCGGCTTTTATCGCGCGATCGGCTTCGAACTCACGGGCGACTGGCGCGTCGGAAGCGACGGGCCGCGTTTCTGGTCGATGTGGCGGCCATCTGGGCGCTAGGTTAATCTGTTGGCCGAGATTTAACGGCGCTGAGGCGGCGCACTTAGCCTAGGCAATACAAGCGTAATGCTTGTGGCCGAGAGGCTCGCGGTGGAGGCTGCCACTATCAGGTTGCTCCGATGCCCATAGACATTGGCCTCGCGCAACGGGGCGGGGCAGCGCGTCATGGATCGTACTGCGACCAGCACGAACGAGCAGGTCCGAAAGACACCGTGATCGCTGCCAGGCGTTTGACGAAGCCCGGCCCCGCGCGCAGCCAGAAGCCGACCGGCTCGGAATTTCCAGCGTTCGAGACGCCGTCTTTTTGATTGAAGAAAAGAAGGCGCCGGGCGATCATGGCCGTACCAACGAACCATGTCGCGAGGGCGCATGTCCGACGATCTCGCCACGGGCACGGTTGCAGCCCCGTCTGTTCCCGTTGCCCAGGGCTGGGCCGATTTTGGCGGCTTGGCGGTCTGCATTGCGATCGGCAAGGTCATCGCAAACACCCAGAGCCTGATGTTGGGATTCGGACTGGGTCTTGATTTGGTCGGTTTGGCGACTGTTATCCTTGCAATCTTCGGAGGATTGTTGCCCGCAATCTATTGTCGGTTCGACCCGAGGCGTCTTCAGATCGCGTTATTTTTCACGATAATTTCGCCCGTGATCGCCTATTACGGTGGCGTCGCTGTCCAAGGTATGACGAGATCGATGGCCAACGCGGGCTATTCCGTTGTCATGATCGGCATATTTATGCCTTTGATCAGTTTGGTGAGGATAGAACTCGTCGCGCTATCACAATTCGGCGTCTTGGTCGCATTACGCATCACGCGGTTTAACGCCACGACGATGGCGATTCTCGGCTTTTGGTTGTTGGTGAATGCGTTGATACTTCTGATGTCGCAGTCGATCATGGCGACCTTGTTGGCCGCATCGGCTCTGACAGCGACGGTTACGCTCACTTCGGTGCTTGGTTTTTTCGTCGGATTGCCGGCATGCCTTATGATGGGATATGTCCTGTCTTGCCTGATCCGCGTAGATCAGCGCGTGTGAGGCGTGTCCAGCATCAGAAAATGCCCGGCACGAATCGCTTAACCCGCGCGGCATAGGCGTCGTATTCGCCGCCAAACATCGTGCGCAGCAACCTTTCTTCCTGGCGGACGCGCAGCCAGGTGCCGAGCGCATAGATCGGGATAGCGAGGATCAGCATGCTGGTGTGGCCATAGGCGATCGCCATCGCCAGCATGAACAGGAACAGCGCGACATAGATCGGGTGGCGCACCAGCGCGAAGGGGCCGGTCTGGACGAGATGATGGTCGCTACGGGTTCGCGCCACCAGGCTCCAGTTTTTGCCCATCGTGCGCGACGCCGAATCGAACAGCCAGATCGCGGTGAGCACCAAGGTGAGGACAAGCGCGGCGCGGGCGAACATCGCCGCAGTGGGTGGCCCGGGAACGATGTCGATCACGCCATATCCGGTCAGCGCGAGGCCCAGGCCCTGCACCGCGATCCATAACCAGCTGATCGTGGCGCGCCCGCTCTCGGCGACCCTTGGTGCCCTTTGCGCGCGGAACCGCGCCAGCAACAGGGCCGTGATCCCGATCAATACCCCCAGGGCGAACGCCGCGAGGCTGGGCCAGCCGATCGGATCATGATGGAAAAGCAAGCTCATCACGCTCCGCATAGCCAAAGTGTGTTATATGTGCAATACGGCTACTTCGCCTGCGCCTTGCGCGCCTCGCTGTCCTTCCACGCCTGAAAGTCCTCGACCGCGCGCGAGCGCTTGAGGATACGGCTGAACGGATCGCTGACGAAATGCGCATGCCGCGGGACGACCAGGCTCCCCGTGCCCCCGGCCATTGCCACACGGACGATGCGGCCATCGACCTGCACCTCGACCGGCATCGGGAAGGGATGGCCGCCCGGTACCTGCCAACGCAGATTGAGCCGGTCGCCCTGCCGCGTCTCGATCAGTTCGGGCAACGCCGCCTGGCGCAGATAGACATCGAAGAACCAGCCGAAATCCTTGCCGGTGACGCGGCGCACATCGCGCTCATATTCCGCGGTGGTGCCGTAACGCGGGCGGAAATTGCCCGGGCGGGGTTCGAGCCGGCCATAGACCGTAAGCCGCGTTACGTCGCGAAAGGCGCGGTCGCCGATCAGGTTGCGGAGCGTGTGGAGCATCCACGCGCCCTTGTAATAGATGTCGGCGCCCGGCCCGCCGCGCTCGAGCTGATAGACATCGTCCTGGGTGCGCGGCTGCCCCGAGACGATCGGGCGCAGATCGAGGATCTGGTTGCGCTGCGCGTCGAGCATGGTGGCATAGCGCGCCTCGCCCTCGCGCCAGCGGCCGTAGAGCGGCTGCATATATTCGGCATAACCTTCGTGCAGCCAATAATCGTCCCAGTCGGCGGCGGTCAGCTGGTTGCCGAACCATTCGTGGCCGAATTCGTGCTGGAACAGCCAGTCGAACCCCTCGGGCGCCTTGCGATAGCCATTGCCATAGGCGTTAATCGTCTGGTGCTCCATGCCGAGATGCGGCGTCTCGACCACGCCGACCTTCTCGTCGCCCCAGGGATAGGGCCCGACATTGGCCTCGTAGAAATCGAGCGTCGGAGCGAACTCGGCGAACAGCGCCTTGGCCTTGGCTTCCTCGCCGGGAAGGTACCAGTAATAGAGCGGAATGCTGTTGCCGTAGCGGCTCTTGTAGCTGCCCGAGATCACCTCATAGGGCGCGACGTTGAGCGCGATGGCATAGGTGTTGGGGTGCTTCACCCGCCAGTGCCAGGTGGTACGCCCGTCGGCGAGCGTGTCGACCCCGAGCAGCACGCCGTTGGAGGGCGCCTTAAGGCCTTTGGGCACGGTGATGTGCAGGGTGACGACCTCGGGCTCGCCGGTCGGAAAATCGAGGCACGGCCAGAGCAGGTCGCAGCCCGATCCTTCGGTCGTGCTGGCAATCCAGGGGCGACCGTCGGGCGTCTTCGACCAGACCATGCCATCGTCCCATGGCGCGCGCACCGCAATGTGCGGCGTGCCGCCATAGCCGATCGTCGCCGTCACCGTGCCGCCCGCGGCAATGCGGTGGGGCAGGGTGATGTTCAGCCGACCTTCGGGGTTGGCAAAGGCGGAGGCGGGCAGTGGCACCCCGTCGATCGCCACCGTGCGCGGCCCGAGATTGCGGTCGAGGTCGATCACCAGCCGGTCGAGCGGAGCGCGCGCGGTGAAGCGCAGGGTCGCGGTCGCTTCGAGCGATACGGTCTCGGGCTTCACCTCGACGCGCAGATCGGCAGCGTCGAAGCGCAGCCTCGCCTGGTCGGGGTCGATCGCCCCGCCCGAGCGGCGGGTCTGTTCAGTGAGCTGCGGTTCGCCCTTGCCGGGCAGCGAAGCGGCGGTCAGCAACAGGAAGGCGGTGGCCAGCAGGCGGCGCATCATGTGCCGAATAACTCCACGGTCAGTTCATCGATGGTCAGCGTGGAAAAGGCCGCACCGTTGCGCGTCATCGCGATGCGCTGCGGCCAGCGCAGACCCTGGTCGGTGACGCTGCCCGAAAAGGTGAAGCGCTCGCGCAGCGTGCCGGTCGAGTCGGGCGACTCGATGACATAAGCCGCCACCGACGGCATGCCGTCGCGGCCCGGCGCAAGCAGCGCATCGGGGTAGCCGGCACGCACCGACATGATCCCGGCGCCGCGCGGCACTGCCGTGCCGACGAGCAGCATGTGGCCGTAAATGCCGAATTGCTGGCGTTCATGCTCGGCCTCGGCCGGCGGCAACGCAACCTGCCGTCCCTTGAAGACGACGAAGCCCTGCTGCCCCTCGATCATCAGCGTGCGCTTTTCGACGCGCCCTTCCTCGATCAGCCAGCTGTCGGTGCGGGCCCGGACGAACGGCTCGATGCGCGTCTCCACACCGAGTTCGAGCGGACGCCCGGCGGTCATCACCCGCGCCGTGCCGGTCCAGCCGATCGCCCTGACACGCGCCAGCAGCGCCGCCCCGCCCATCGCCGCGCGCGCGCGCGCGACCGGATCGGCGGTCGGCGCTCGCACATTACGGGCATAAGCGGGGATTGCCAAAAAGGTGGTTGCCGCGCAGATCAACGTACGACGATTGATGGAAGCGTTACCGTCACCATATAAGGAAAGATCGGCGCTGCGTTCAGGCGCCTCCGGAGTATTCATGACCAACACCTACCCCGTCCTGCCGTTGCGCGACATCGTCGTCTTCCCGCATATGATCGTGCCGCTGTTCGTCGGTCGCGACAAGTCGGTCGCGGCACTGGAAGCGGCAATGGCCGCCGACAAGGAAATTTTCCTCGTCGCTCAGCTCGACCCCGCCGAGGACGATCCCGATCGCGACGATCTTTACGACATCGGCGTCACCGCCTCGGTGCTCCAGCTGCTCAAGCTGCCCGACGGCACGGTGCGCGTGCTGGTCGAAGGCAAGCTGCGCGCGCAGCTCGAAGCCGTCGCGCCCAAGGATGGCTATCTCGTCGCCGACGTGACGATGCTCGAAGGGGGCGAGGGCGAGGAAGAACTCGCCACGGCCAGCCATGAGATCGCCGCGCTGATGCGCTCGGTGATCGACCAGTTCGAGAATTACGCCAAGCTCAACCGCAAACTGCCGGCAGAAACTGCGGTGCAGCTCGGTGAGATCGAGGATCCGTCGCGACTCGCCGACGCGGTCGCCGGCAACATCGCGATCAAGGTCGCCGACAAGCAGTCGCTGCTGGTCGAGCGCGATCCGGCCAAGCGGCTGGAGATGGTCTTTGCCTTCATGGAGGGCGAGCTCGGCGTGTTGCAGGTCGAGAAGAAGATCAAGAGCCGCGTCAAGCGCCAGATGGAGAAGACGCAGCGCGAATATTATCTCAACGAGCAGCTCAAGGCGATCCAGCGCGAGCTGGGCAATGATGGCGAGGAAGGCGAGGCCGACGAGGTCGCCGAACTGACCCAGAAGATCGCCACCCTCAAGCTGTCGAAGGAAGCCCGCACCAAGGCAACGGCGGAGCTGAAGAAGCTCAAGACGATGGCGCCGATGTCGGCCGAGGCGACCGTCGTGCGCAACTATCTCGACGTGCTGCTCGGCCTGCCCTGGGGCAAGAAGTCCAAGCTCAAAAAGGATATCGTCGCGGCCCAGGCGGTGCTCGACGAGGACCATTATGCGCTCGAGAAGGTCAAGGACCGGATCATCGAATATCTCGCCGTGCAGGCGCGCACCAACAAGCTGAAGGGGCCGATCCTGTGCCTCGTCGGCCCGCCGGGCGTCGGCAAGACCAGCCTCGGCAAGTCGATCGCCAAGGCGACCGGGCGCGAGTTCGTGCGCCAGTCGCTCGGCGGCGTGCGCGACGAGGCCGAGATTCGTGGCCACCGCCGCACCTATATCGGCTCGCTGCCGGGCAAGATCGTCACCAACCTGAAAAAGGCTGGGACGTCGAACCCGTTGTTCCTGCTCGACGAGATCGACAAGCTCGGCCAGGATTTCCGCGGCGATCCGGCTTCGGCGCTGCTCGAGGTGCTCGATCCGGAGCAGAACGGCAAGTTCCAGGATCACTATCTCGAGATCGACATCGATCTGTCGGACATCATGTTTGTCACCACGGCGAACACGCTCAACCTGCCCCAGGCGCTGCTCGACCGGATGGAGATCATCCGGCTCGAAGGCTATACCGAGGACGAGAAGGTCGAGATCGCGCAACGCCACCTGATCGCCAAGCAGATCGAGGCGCATGGCCTGAAGGAGGGCGAGTTCGTCCTCACGACCGAGGGCCTCCGCGCGCTGATCCAGGGCTATACGCGCGAAGCCGGCGTGCGCACGCTGGAGCGCGAGATCGCCCGGCTGGCACGCAAGGCGCTCCGCCGGATCCTCGAGAACAAGATGGAGAGCGTGGTCATCACGCCCGACAATCTGGCCGACTATGCCGGTGTGAAGAAATTCCGCCACGGCCTGTCCGAGGAAGACGATCAGATCGGCGCGGTGACCGGCCTCGCCTGGACCGAGGTCGGCGGCGAATTACTGACGATCGAGAGCGTCACGGTGCCCGGCAAGGGCGCGGCCAAGGTCACCGGCAAGCTCGGTGACGTGATGAAGGAATCGATCGAGACCGCGTTCAGCTACATCAAGGCGCGCAGCCCGACCTACGGGATCAAGCCGAGCATCTTCAACCGCAAGGACATCCACATCCATCTGCCCGAGGGTGCGGTGCCCAAGGACGGTCCCTCGGCCGGTATCGGCATCGTCACGTCGATCGTATCGACGCTGACGGGCATTTCGGTGCGCCGCGATGTGGCGATGACGGGTGAGGTAACGCTGCGCGGACGCGTCTTGCCGATCGGTGGGCTGAAGGAGAAGCTGCTCGCCGCGCTCCGCGGTGGCATCAAGACCGTGTTGATCCCGGCGGAGAACGAAAAGGACCTCGCCGAAATCCCCGCGAACATTCGCGAGGGCCTGACGATCATCCCGGTGAGCCATGTCGATGAGGTACTGCGCCTGGCGCTGACCGCACCGCTCGAGGCGATCGACTGGAGCGAGGCGGACGATCTCGCGGCGCAGCCGCCGGTCGGGGTTGCGCCGATCGGCGGCGGTGTTCATCATTGATCAAGCTTTGATCAACGCTCTTTTCGTGTAGCGAACGGCTCGAATCAGGACATTTTTCTTTGACAGCGGGTTATTGACCGGCCTTATTGGAGGTTCGGCCTAGCGCCGCGACTCATTCGAGCAGTTTCGTTACACGGGGGTCTGAAGGCATGAACAAACAGGAATTGATCGCATCGGTCGCGGACGTATCCGGGCTGGGCAAGGGTGACACCAGCAAGGCAGTCGAGGCGGTCTTCGATGTGATCTCGGCGGCGCTGAAAAAGGGTGATGAGGTTCGCCTCGTCGGGTTCGGCACCTTTTCGGTGTCGAAGCGCAAGGCCTCGACCGGACGCAATCCGCGCACCGGCGAGCCGATGACGATCAAGGCGTCGACGCAGCCGAAGTTCAAGGCCGGCAAGGGCCTGAAGGACGCGGTCAACTGAATTTGCACGGACCGGCGGGCAGGGGCTGGACAAGTCTTCGCCGCCTGTCCTAAGGCGACTGAACGAGGGGCGGCGGCGACGCCGCCCCGTTGCGTTGGTGAAAACCCGCAACAACATCGCGATACGCCCCGGAGACGGGGCAGCACGGCGATGGGCGCGTAGCTCAGCGGTAGAGCACACCCTTCACACGGGTGGGGTCACAGGTTCAATCCCTGTCGCGCCCACCATTGCCAGGCGGCGCGGGCGCGCTGCGATGCCGATCGATCATGAGTTTGGGCAAGGCGCAGCTATGGTGGCGCAGAGCTGCGCCCGTCTCTATGAGACTGAAGCGCGCTGGCCCCGGCATGGAGCCAGGGCCGGCGACGCGGGTCGATCAGAAGTTGACGCTCAGGCCGAACGTCGCGGTCGTGCCGACATTGTACAAATTGTAGTAGATCGTGTTGGCACCACTCTGCTGATATTCCTGGTATTTCGTTCCGGTGATGTTGCGCACTTCGAGCTTCATCTCCGTGTTCACCCCGGCGATCTTGACGCCCTGACGGGCCACGAAATCGAGGTGAAGGCCGGGCTTTTCGTAGATGTCCGGCTGGCCAGACGGGCCGCGCCGTGTGACGCGCTTGCTGGCATAGGACAGCAGGAAGGTCTGCTGCGACAAATGGCCCGTCTCCTCGAGCCCGAACTCGAGATTGACCAGATGGTTCGACTGGCCGGTCAGCGCACCGCCATCCTTGAACAGTTGGTTGGCCAGCGTGACCGATAGCGGGTAGGCCGCCACCGGGTCGTTCGGGCCGACTTTGATCTTCGATGAGGTATAGGTGTAGTTCGCAACCACGAGCACGCGCCGCGCGCTGAAGAAGGTGCCGTCCGACAGGCCCGACAGACCGAAATATTTCTGTGCTTCGATCTCGCCCCCGTAAAGCGTCGCTTTCGGCGCGTTCGCGAAGCTGGTGAAGACGTTGTTGCCGTCAAAGCTCGCATAGGTCTCGATCGGGTGATCGATGCGCTTGTAGAAGCCGGCAACCGCGAGGCGCTGGTCGCGGGCGAAATACCATTCGTAGCGCGCCTCGGCATTGTACAACTGGCTGTCGGTCAGCTGCGGATTGCCGCGGAAGACGCTGTTCGATTCGGGATCATAATAGGTCTGGAAGACGAGCTCGCGGAACTGCGGGCGCGCGATGGTCTTTGACGCGCTGATGCGCAGCTGCATGTCCTGATTGAGCTTGTAGGTGATCGTCGCTGCCGGCAGCCAGTAATTGCGCTGCAGGTTGGTCGCGGGCGGCAGCGACGGCAGCGTCGTGTAGACGAGCACTGGCGATACCGACTGCTTGGCCGTTTCGTAGCGAACGCCCGCATTGATACTCAGGTTCGAAGTGATGTCGGCCTGGATCTGCGCATAGCCGGCATGGTTGCGCAACTTCGCGCGGAAGGTCGGGTTGCCGCCCTCATTGTCGACCAGACCGATGCCGAAATATTTGATCACGGTCGGTTCGAGCAGCAGGTCGGGCCGAAGCGCGGCGACGGCGAGCGGGAAAGTGCTGTTGCCCTGGAACAGGAACGAGCGCCGCTCGGTCGTGCGGTTGGTATCGGCATAGGCATAGCCGATCGTCGCGGTGACCTCGGGGATGATCTTGTACGAAAGATCGACGCCGCCCGACCAGAGATTCTCGTTAAGCTTCGAGAAAGCGATCGTCGCGCTGCCGGCGCTGCGACCGACGTTGAGTGTGTTGAGGTACAGCGCGCCATAAGGATCGCCGGCGGCATTGCTCCGGCTGTAGATGAAGCTCAGCTCGTCCGGTGAATCGCGGCGCGAGTTGGCATAGCCGCCGCGCACGTCGATGCTGAGCTCGGGCGTGAGCTTGAATTCGCCGACGAGCTGCGTGTCGATCAGCTGGCGCGCGAACCATGCGGTATCCTGGTCCTGAAACGTCACACCGGGGCTGTTGGCGCTCTCGGTCCCGACCCCCAGTCGCGCCTGTTTGAGCGTGTCGTGGATGTAGAGATTGGTCCAGCGCACCTTGTTGCGGCCGAATTCGAGCGACAGGCCGAGCAAGCCGTTCACCACGACATGGTCGTCGGTGATGACCCGCTCGTAATTGCGATCGGTCGATGACAGGTCCTGGGCGTTGGCGGTCTGCTGCGTCACGTCGCGCGTACGCCATTTGTTGCTGTAACCGGCATTCGCGATCACGCCGAGCGTCGTGTCGCTGCCGATCTGGAACGACTTACCGCCCGTCACCGTCGCCGACCAGTTCGGCGGCAGTGCCTTGTTGCGCTGGATTACCGCGTTGCGACCGTTGATAAGCTGCGCGGCAATGATCTGCTGTTCGCCCGGCGTCGCGCCGGCGGTGTTCTGCGCCGCGCTCGTCAGGTCGCTGATCCGCTTGCCGCTGTCGAAGAACGCCTGCAGCGCCGGGGGCACGTTACGCTGGCCGTTATCGAAACCGGTCCAGTCGCTGGCACTGCCATAATAGGTATAGCCAAGCAGTCCGGTGGTCCGCGAATCCGCGCCGATGCTGCCGCCGAACGACAGGAACGGGGTCTTTGGCGTGGCCTTGGTCGTGAGGTTGATCACGCCGCCGCCGAATTCGCCCGGAAAATTGACCGAATAGCTTTTCTGCACCAGCGACGAGGCGATGACGCTGGTTGGAAACAGGTCGAGCGGCACGACGCGCTTGAGCGGCTCGGGGCTCGGGAGCGGCGAGCCGTTGAGCAACGCCGACGAATATCGGTCGCCGAGCCCGCGGACATAGACGAAGCCGTTGCCGACGACGCTCAGCCCGGTGACGCGACCCAGCGCGCCGGCGATATCGCCCTCGCCGGTGCGTGCGATGTCGGCGCTCGACAGGATCGATACAACCTGTGGCGTCGAACGCGTGATGTTGGGATTGCGCGTGCCGACCACGACGACGTCACTGGCACCGGGAATGGAGACGTCCGTCTGCTCCGGTGGCTGCTGTTCCGTTGTGGCAGGCGGCGTATCCTGGCTCTGCCCGGTCGCGGGGGGCGCAGCGGGCGACGCATCCTGGCTCGGCGTGCCCGCAGCGGGTGCGGCTTGTGCCAGCGCGACCGATGGCGCGACCAGCGCCGTTGAGAAAAGCAACAGGCTCGCAAGCTCGAACGGCCTCGACATATCAACCCCCTAGGTAAGTACGGAAAAGACCGGGGCGCCGCTCTTGCAGCAACGCCCCGGCCCCACGTTTCACGATCGATCAGGTCGTCGGGATTGACGTGCAGGCGCCGGTATTGCCGGTACCGAAGTCAGCCGTGCTGCTGTTGCAGGTCCAGCCCTTGTACCAGGTGTCGGTGGCGTCCTTGACCGCGCCGATATAGGTCGTCTTGTCGAAGAACCCGGCGGGCGTGACGGTAATGCCGTTGAACACGAAGCCATTGAGCGTGCTCGCATCGAAGGCGGGTACCGCTGTTTCATTCGCGCCATTGACGAACAGGCTGATCAGCGACGAGGTGAACGCGTCGTTGTTGTTGTTCGTGCCCGTACCGAAGATCGCCTGCACCTGCGCGTCGGTAACGCCGTTCGAACCGATATATTTCTGCGTCGCGCAACCCGAGAATACCACCGACTTGAAGACCGGCGCGCCGACCTCGTCGATCGTGGCATCCTGCGTCGCCGATGCAGTCTGCGCCTGGCTGAGACGGAGGCAGGGGTTCGAAACCTGGTTGACCATGACGCCGTTGACCAGCGTGTAGTCGGCGGTGCCGCGGATGAGGATCGAGGCAAGATCCGAACCGGTATTGGCGACGCGATCGATGAAGGTGAAGTTCGACAGGATCACGTTGTGACGTGGATACTGCGTATACAGGCCGTTGTCCGAATCCGCCTCGATGATCGCATCGGTACCGGCGGCGGCGCTGTTCGGGCGCTGCGCGACGATGACGTACTGGAAGTTGCCCTTGACGCCGGTATCGGTGTCGAGATTGTCGTCCTCCGCGCCGACCGAAATATAATATTTCATGCCGACATGGCCGCCGAAGAACTCGGCGCCGTCGTCCGAGCTGTTGAACGACTGGATATGGTCGATCTTCGTCCCTTCACCGACGCCTTCGGTGGTCAGCGACTGGAGTTCGCTGTTGGCCGACAGGATGTAGCCCGAATAACGAATCTGGACGTAGCTCAGCGTGCCGCTGTTATCGAGGTTGTTGGCGCCACCGTAGAGCGCAGGGTCGACCGCGCCTTCGGTCTGGCGCTCGCACGCGGCCGTGCCCGGCGTCGCGCCCGGCGCGGCGCAATCGGTGATCTGCGCGCGGCCCGAAAGCACCACGCCGCCCCACTGACCCGACGACGAGTCGGTGTTGAGGCCGAGGATGTTGTCGCGGCTGGTGAAGATGATCGGCGCGCTCGACGTACCGACCGCGTTGATCTTGTTGCCGCGATTGACGTTGAGCCATGCCACGCCGGTGTTGGCGTAGATGATCACGCCGGGCTGGATCGTAAGCGTGACGTTCGAATCGGCGGTCAGGGTAAGGTTGGTGCCGTCGGGCTGAACGACCGTCCTGGTGTTGCCGGCCGACAGCGGGGTCGGGCCATTGTCGTAGCCGACATCGACGCGACCGGGTAGCTGGTAGACCAGACCGGCAAGCTTTGGCAGGTTGATGCTGCGTACGATACGTGACGGCAGTGCGCAGACGCGATAGCTGCCGGTCGGGCCACTGATCGTGCCCTTGTCCGAGAGGCCTTGCGAATCGGCGATGGTCGGGCAGCCACTGGCTGCGGTCACCAGGGTCGACGTCGGCGTCGGAGTCGGTGTGGGTGTCGGCGACGGGTTGTTGATGATGCTGATGTTACCGCCCGTGCCTGGCGATGCGATGTCGTTGGCGCCGCAGCCTGCAAGGACAAGCGCCGAGGTGCTGAGCAGCAGCACATTACGAAGAATCTTCATGATCGCCCCTTTTTTGATCGCCTGGACGCGCCAGACCAAAGTCACACAGGCACGCGACGGCACTTTCATGCCAACGGGTCCGGTGCCGAGTCTCTAGGAGGGGGGCATGATAGTTTTATGACAAATACGTCACCTAGCGCCTTTTAGCGCAAACTTGTTTTTATTGCACATTTATGACGCTTTTGTCACAATTATGAAGTAAAGATGCAATCATTCCGCTGCACTCATCTTACGCGGCAGGACTCTGGATATTTCGAGAACAGGCGCGGGCGTGACGGTCCGGTCCCCACATTCGCTCGTGCAAGGTCCGGCCAGAGCGGCGCGAATGTCGCAATCATTTCACTAGTGCTTCCGGCGGATATCAACGCCCCAGATGTGCCACGGGCCGGCTGTTGCCACATTTCCGTTACTCGACATCTGGCGCCGCATCAGCACCGGGCCTTCGCGCTCATAGGTGCGGCCCGAACGCTTTTCCTTCACCTTCACCTTCACCGCGACCGCGACATATTGTTCCGAGCCGACGGTCTTGATCTCGGTCGGATCGCCGACCGTCGGGAGATATGTCGCGAAAACGGCGTAGGAAGCCGCCAACGCGGCAGCATCCCCGCCCGAATCAGCACCATCATGGTCCCAGATTTTCCGCGCCTCGGCATATTTCTTGGCGCCGATGAGCGCGAAATATTGCTCGGCCGTCCGTTTCGCCGCCAGCGCGTCGGCGGATGTCGTCCGCGCCGGGGAGGGCGCCGTGCTCAATGATGACGCAGCGGGAACGGTCTCATTTTTCGTGGCCGGCTGTTGCTGCGAGCAGGAGGCCGCGAGCAGGACCGAAAGAAGGAGCAGATGTCGCATCGAGGTACCTCGCTATCGAGTCGCGCGGGCCTCTGGGACAGGCCGTGTCGCTTAGCAAGCCGATTCGTCGGCCGGCCAATCCGCTTCCGCGATCCGCTTCTTTTTCATGAACACCCATCGGGTCGAACGGCATTCGAGACCTCGTGCTGCACGGGGACGACCTGCACGGTGTTGATCTTTGGACCGTTCGTGCAAGGCGGTTCCGCAGACCAGGCAATCTCAACGCGTGTCGGTCCCGCGGTCCGGTGTCGCCAACATGGCGCCATTGTGAATAATTCTTCACATGGCCTTGTTGTCATCCAACTGTCTTTTTCAGCGCCTAACCGCCCCGCCATCAGGAAAGCCATCCTGAAAAGAGGGAAATTATTAAATGCGCTATGACACAGGCTTGCGCCTGCGGTTGCTGCTGGGCAGTGCACTCTTCTCAGCCATCGCTTCGCCGGTTTTCGCCAAAGATGCGCCCGCAGCGCCGGAAGCGGCAGCAACACCGGCGGCCGAAGGACAGATCTCCGACGTCGTCGTCACCGCAACCAAGCGTGAGACGAACCTGCAAAAGACGCCGATCGCGATTTCGGTTCTGGATTCTGCGACCATCTCCGACCGACATGTCCAGAGCCTGATGGACCTCGCCGATGGCGGTGTGCCGTCGCTGCGAATCGCGACCTTCGAGGCGCGGCAGTCGGCGCTGACGGTCGGCATTCGCGGCATCGTCCCGTTCGACCAGAACCAGACTGCGCGCGATTCCGGTGTCGGTGTCTATGTCGACGGTGTCTATCTCGGTCGTTCGCAGGGCCTGAACGCGGCACTTTTTGACGTGGCGCGACTTGAAGTACTACGCGGTCCGCAGGGCACGCTGTTTGGCCGCAATACCGAGGGCGGCGCGCTCAGCATCGTCACCAAGGCGCCAACCGGTGAGTTTGGCGGCCGCATGTCGGCGGGCGTCGGCAATTTTGGCAGCTATGACGGGCAGTTGCATTTGAATCTGCCGAGCTTCGCGAATATCGCGATCAAGGCGGACGCGATGATCCAGCATCAGGACCCGACGGTGAAGAATCCACTGGCCGGCCAGATCGGCTGGAACGCCTACAACCGGGTCGGCGGCCGCATCGCGGCACGCTGGACTCCGTTCGACGGCTTCACAGCCGACTTTGCCTTCGATAAGGCGAAAGACGAAAATACCCCTTTTTACAGCCAGTTGATCAATTACAATCCGAAAGGCCTGAACGTCGGCACGTACACTGCACCGGGCGGTGCCCTAGGCACGTCGTTGTTTTACGGCGGGGTGGCGTGCAACACGTCGAATGGCGCAGGCGGTGTCAATAACCCCTGTATCGCGCCCAAGGCGCCGCTCGTGGGGGTGCATCCGGAGCGTCAGTCCGTCGCCGATGTCGGTGTGCCGCAACAATATAGTGTCGATGAGACCCAGGGCTTCAGTGCGAACCTGAAATATCATATCTCGTCGGCGATCGAGCTGCGCTCGATCACTGCGTGGCGGAAAGTCTCGACCAACCAGTGGGACAATTCGGGCGGCCCGGAGCGTGTGCAGTTCGTGCCCAATGGCAAAACCAGCCGCTACAGCTTGTCGGACCTTTACCAGAGCCAGTTCAGCCAGGAGTTGCAGCTGGTCGGCAGCATCCCGCAGTTCGATTACGTCGCAGGCCTTTATTATTTCTATGAGCAGGCACGTGAATCCGCCGCGACCCCGACATCGATCCAGTGGAACGCTGACGGTACCGCGTACACCATCCTGCCATCGCAGGTGTTCGGCGCTATCTCGTCGGGCAATCAGGGTTGGGATTACAATTCGCGCTTCCTGCAGCGCGCCAGCTTTGCCCGTGCGCGCAGCTATGCCGCGTTCGGCCAGGTCACCTACTCGCCTGACTTTGCCGACACGCTGCACCTGACGGTCGGCGGCCGTTACACCAAGGACAAGCGCAATGGCGCGCTCTATATGGTGTCGGGCGCGGCGACACCGTGGGTGCTAAACTATGATCGCAGCCGGTTCGACCCGATGGTCACGCTGGCATGGGACGCATCGCAGGGCATCAACCTCTACGCCAAATACTCGACCGGTTTCCGCGCCGGTGGTGCCAACGACCGATCTTCGACGTTTGGAGCCTTCGGCCCGGAAGCGGTAAAGGCGTATGAAATCGGCGCGAAGCTGGACATGCTCGACCGCAAGGTTCGCCTGAACCTCGCAGGCTACATCATGGATCGGTCAGGCACCCAGATCGACTTCGACAATGTCGATACGACGCAGTTCCTCGCCAACGGCACACCCAACCCGACCTATAATTTGCACACGGAGAATACCGCCAATGCGCCGGGCATTTCCAAGATCCGGGGTTTTGAGGCCGATCTCACGGTGCGTCCGGTTGACCGGCTGACGCTCGGCGCGTCCTACGCCTACACCTACACCAACGTGCCAACGACGTTGAACCCCAACCCGGGCCCGACGTTCAATGCGCCGACCGCGGTGTTCGTCGTATATACGCCGCGCAACGCCGCTTCGGGTTATGTTGACTATGAGATCCCGGTCGGCGGCAACGATACGTCGCTTCGTTTCCACCTCGATGCCAACTATGCCGATGCGGCCTACAGCTTCCAGTCCGAGAGTGTGAAGGCGGACTCGAGCTTCATCGTCAACGGCCGGCTGGCGCTGGCCGATATCGCGGTGACGGACCACAACAAGGTCACCCTGTCGGTGTGGAGCCGCAACCTGTTGAACGAATCGCATATCTATCGGCGCTCGGCGGCCAATGCTGCGGTGCTTGGTGATTATGCCAACTTCAACACGCCGCGGACCTTCGGTGCCGAGATCAGCGCCAAGTTCTGATCGGTTGCCTTTCGAATGGGGGCTTCGGCGCTACGGCGACGGAGCCCCTTTTCGCGTCCGACGCTGCGACATCGGGCGTCGGGCGGACGCGGTGATTCAACCGTCGGCGTTCTTGGGGCAGCAGGTCGCGCTGCAACGGTCTCACCCGAAACGCCGCGTACGACTCAATTCAAGAGTAAGGGAGACTCGGGCGCGACGCGCTTTCGCTCTTTGAAATCGTCGACGTCACAGATTGTCGCCCATCGTCGACGTTGGATGTCGGATCGCCCTGTTGCGGGTGACTGCGGCCTTGTTATCCTCTTGTTTTCTCTTGTTACGAGAAAACAAGGCCATGTGGCGCAATTTGTTGATTATAGGTTGAAAAAAGCGACGGAAACCGCACGATTTCGCTCTCGAAAAGTTGCGCCCTGGATAACAGGGATAACGGAGCGAGATGTTGGACATGCCCGATGCGGCAACGTCACCAGCCCCAGGGGCGCTCGCGAAACCATTTGGTGACGACATATTTCACCCCGGCACGAACCTTCATGCCGTGGTGCAACGTCGCTGGATTGGGGGTGCCGTCAGCGCGGCGATTGTTCCAGGCGAGCAGCTTTCCGGATTCGGGCTGGACGATCTTGTCGATCACCTTGAAGCGTGTTGCGCCGCCGGCATCGGGCTCGTTGAGGTAGAGCATCACCGTCCAGGTGCGCTGTCCGGCGACGTTGCAGAAGCGTTCGTAATCGACGCCGAGTGGCTCGAAATAGTCGGTATGCTGCTTGAACTCCTGCCCGACGGCATAGCGCTGGCCCTGCATCGGCTCGCCGTACTGTGCGTCGAGCCCGGTAAAGGCGCAGATTCGCGCATCGAGCTCGGCGACGACCGGGTCGTGCCGGTCGAGGTCGCAGGTCTCGCTGGTGCGAAAGGCAGCGTCGCCGTTCGCGTCGGAGATTGTCGATGGGCGACGCGTCGCGTCGATCCGCGCGATCAGCGCGGTGCAGGTCGCTTGATCGAGGAAATGCTTGCGCAGGAAGAGCGTCAGCTTGGGGCTCGGCACGCGCTGCACGCCGGGCATGGCGGAGAGCGCGGCGACCATTTCATCGGCAGGAAGTCCCGAGCCGAAGCGGCCATGAAGCTGATGGGAGGCGGCGATCATGCCCTTTGAATGCCAGCGCGGCGAACGATTTTCCAGTCCACCTCGTGCAAGGCACCGAGCGGCTCGAGGCGACATGGTTCACATCCGTGACGCACCACTGTAACAATGGCCACTTAGCAGGCTCGTGATCGGGGACTTCGATGCGGTTGGTTCTGGATGCACGAGCGCGCGCCTTTTTTGGGCGGCTCCCGCGCACCAATGTCTATTATCTCACCGAGTTGGCGCTGCTTGCGTTGCTCGCGGTGCAATGCGCGCGGCTGGTGTGGACGATCGTCACGCCGACCGGCCCGCTCGGCAACTGGCGCCCGGCCGCGGTCGGCTTTGCCGGATCGCCGACCGCGATGCTGCGTGATTACGACCCGTTTTTCCGGCTCGGCGGCGGCGACGACAAGCCGTCGGTGGTGACCTCGCTGCAACTGACGTTGTTCGGCATCCGTGTCGACGAGGCGATGGGCGGGGGCTCGGCGATCATCGCCGGCCCTGACAATGTCCAGCACAATGTGTTGGTCGGGCAGGAGATCATGCCCGGCGTCAAGTTGAAGGCGGTCGCGTTCGACCATGTGACGATCGATCGCGGCGGGGCGGCCGAGGACCTGTTCCTGCCGCAGGACAGCGTTCCCGCCGCGCAGACCGGCAGCGCGGCACTACCGCCGCCGCCGGCTGGTCCCGCGCCGGCCGGTGCGCCGCCGCCGGGTGCCGCGGGCGGCGTCAGCATCGCCCAGCTTCGCGCCGATATCGGCTTCATCCCGCGCGTCGATGGCGGCCGGATCAGCGGGCTCGTCGTCCGGCCGCAAGGCGCTGGCATGGCCTTTCGCCAGCTCGGCCTGCAGGACGGCGACGTCGTCACGGCGATCGGTGGCCGTGCGGTAAGCGGACCCGGCGACCTCGACCGGCTCGGCCAGCAATATCCGCATGGCGGCAATCTGCCGATCACCGTAGAGCGCGGCAACCAGACCGTCCCCATCGTCATCACGATCGCGAGCCCATGAAAAAGCTGATCCGAGGTTCCCTGCTGGCCCCCATGCTCGCGCTGGCGCTTGCCGGGCCGCTCGTCGCGCAGACGACGATCAACGTCCATGACGCCGATATCCGCGCCTTCATCGCCGATGCCGCACGGGTCACGGGGCGCATCTTCATCATCGACGCGCGCGTCAACGGCAAGGTCACCGTGGTGTCGGAACGGCCGCTGTCGAAGTCGGAATATTTCGAGATCTTCCTCTCTACGCTGCGCGCCAACGGCCTCGTCGCGGTGCCAACCTCGAACGGCGCGTTCCGCATCCAGCCGCTCGACAATGCCTCGTCGCAGCCGAGCCGGGTCGGCGCGGGCAGTGCCGGGCGCAACGCCTTCGTCACCGAAGTGGTACGGCTGCGCTCGATCGACGCCGCGTCGGCGGTCGATACGGTGCGCACGCTGGTCAGCCCGCAAGGGTCGGTCACCGCCAATCGCGGCGGCAATTCGATCGTCATCGTCGACTTCGCCGACAATGTCCGCCGCGTCCGCCAGGTGCTGGCGCGGATCGATACCGACAATGCCTCGACCCGCGTCGTCGCGCTCAAGAATGCCGGCGCGCGCGAGATCGCCACGGCGTTGCAGACGTTGATCGGGACGAGCGGCCAGGGTGGCGGCGCCGGGACCGGCCCGAGTGCCAGCGTCGTAGCGATCGTCAGTTCGAACTCGATTGCGCTGCGCGGCGACCCCGCGACGGTTTCGCGGCTCGCCGGCGTCGCCGAGGATCTCGACCGCCGCGCGAAGAACGGCACCGAGATCAAGGTCATCTTCCTCGAAAATGCCGATGCCGAGCAGCTGCTTCCCGTGCTTCAGCAGCTCGTCGGCCAGCCCGCGACGCAGCCGACGCAGACGCAGCTGTCGCAGACCAGCATGAGCGTCGCGAGTCGCAATGGCGGCGGCACCAGCGGCAATATCGTCCCGCCGCAGAACCAGGCGACGCAAAGCCAAGCCGGGGGCGCGACCGGAGGCCAGGCGGCGGTCTCGGCTGAGGGGGGGCGGACGGCGTCGGTCGTCACGCGCTTTGCCGGCGCCAACGCGATCGTCATCGCCGCACCCGCCGAGGTGCAGCGCCAGCTCGGCGAGGTAGTGCATCAGCTCGATACGCGGCGTGAACAGGTGCTGGTCGAGGCGATCGTCGCCGAGGTGTCGGATACGACGGCCGACAAGCTCGGAGTGCAGTTCCTGCTCGCCGGGCTGCCGGGCAGCGGCATCCCGTCCTTCGCCACGACCTACAGCAACTCGGCGCCCAACCTGCTGACGATTGCGGGGGCGATCGGTGCGCGTTCGCTCAATACGACGACGACGACGGTGAATGGCAACACCACCACCACCACTACCGGCAGCACGACCAGCGACACGCTCGCCCAGTCGGCGATCAGCTCGATCCTCGGCGCGAACGGCGGCTTTGGCGGCGGCGCGTTCAACATCGGCAAGGACGCGATCTTCGGCACGATCATCAACGCGGTGAAGTCCGACACCACCTCGAACCTGCTGCAGAGCCCGCACGTCATCACGCTCGACAACCAGCCGGCGCGGATCCTGGTTGGCCAGGAGATCCCGATCACCACCGGCCAGGCGCTGTCGACCAACTTCGACAATGCCTTCCGCACCGTGCAGCGCGAGAATGTCGGGATCGAGCTAGAGGTGCGGCCGCAGATCAACGCCTCGGGCGCGATCAAGCTGTTCCTCCACCAGCAGGTCAGCTCTATCGCCGGGCCGGTGTCGAGCGACAATAGCGACCTGATCCTCAACAAGCGCGAGGTTGAGACGACGCTGACCGTCGATGACGGCCAGATCGCGGTGATCGGCGGTCTGCTCGATGATAATGAGCGGCGCACAGTCGAGAAGATCCCGCTGCTCGGCGACCTTCCCGGGATCGGCGCGTTGTTCCGCTCCAAGGCCAAGACCCGGACCAAGACCAATTTGATGATCTTCATCCGCCCGACCATCCTGCGCACTGCCGAGGACACGCGCCGCGTCACCGAGCAGCGCTATGGCTATCTGCGCGTGCAACAGGCTGGCCAGCGTCCCGACGAGGAGCCGAGCATCGACCAACTGGTGCGCGACTATCTCGGCGCCGCCGCACCGCTGCCGCCGGCCGGCATGCCAGGCAGCATCGAGGACCCGCGTATCGCCGTGCCTACCCAGCCCGCCGCCGGTGCCGCGATCCGGCGCAAGAGAAGGCACTGATGGCGAGCGTCGCCGACATCAGTGACAGCACCGCCGGGTTCGGCGCGGTTCCGGCGGCGACGATCCCCTATGCCTTTGCGCGTCGCTTCGGCGTGGTGCTGGGCGAGGATGCGGCCGGCGAGCCCGCCATCGCGATGCGCGAGGGCAGCGACCCCAAGGTGCTGCTCGAGCTGCGTCGCCATCTCGCGCGCCCGTTCGATGTCGGCTTCGTCTCGGTGGAGGCGTTCGATAAGCTCTTGTCCGAGCGCTACGCGATGGACGGCCAAGCGGCGGCGATGGCGGCGGGTTCGCTCGGGCTCGGCGACGAGCTCGACCTGCTGGCCGACCATTTGCCGACCGCCGACGATCTGCTCGACACCGCCGACGACGCGCCTGCCATCCGCCTGATCAACGGTATCATCGCCGATGCCGCGCGCAACGGCGTGTCGGACATCCATGTCGAGCCGTATGAGACGGGTCTCGTCGTGCGCATGCGGATCGACGGCGTGCTGCGCGAGACGCTGCGCATGCCGCCGCACGTCGCGCCGGTGGTGGTCAGCCGTATCAAGGTGATGGCGCGGCTCGACATCGCCGAGCGCCGCGTGCCGCAGGATGGCCGCATCGGGCTGACGCTTGGCGGCAAGCTGCTCGACGTCCGCGTCTCGACGCTGCCGAGCCGGGCAGGCGAGCGTGTCGTGCTGCGTATCCTCGACAAGGACAATGCCGGGATCGACCTGACGATGCTCGGCATGAAGTCCGCGACGCTGGCGATGCTGACAACGGCGCTGTCGGAGCCGAACGGCATCATCCTCGTCACCGGCCCGACCGGATCGGGCAAGACGACCTCGCTCTACGCCGCGCTGCGCCTGCTCAACGATGGCAGTCGCAACATCCTGACCGTCGAGGATCCGGTCGAATATGCCATCGAGGGCGTCGGCCAGACCCAGGTCAACCCGAAGGTCGGACTGACCTTCGCCGCCGGCCTGCGCGCCATCCTGCGGCAGGATCCCGATGTCGTGATGGTCGGCGAGATCCGCGACCGCGAGACGGCCGAGATTGCGGTGCAGGCCTCGCTCACCGGCCACCTCGTGCTGTCGACCGTCCATACCAACGATGCAATCGGCGCGATCACGCGGATGCGCGACATGAAGGTCGAGCCGTTCCTGCTCGCCTCGACGCTGCGCGCGGTGATCGCCCAGCGGCTGGTGCGGCGGCTGTGCGAGCATTGCCGACGCCCGATTCCGGCGCCGCCCTCGGTACGGAAGATGCTCGGTCTGCCCAAGGGTGCGGTCGTCTACGAACCGGTCGGCTGCGAGCATTGCCAGGGCAGCGGCTTCAAGGGGCGGATCGGTGTGTTCGAGGCGGTGCGGATCGACGAGCCGCTGCGCCGCATGATCAACGACGGCAGCGACGAGACTTTGCTCGCGCGCCACGCCTTCGCGCATTCGGATGATCTCGGCAGCGCGGCACGCGCATTGGTCGCCAGCGGCGAGACCACGCCCGAGGAAGCAGTGCGTGTGTCGCGCCGCGACGCTGCCGAGCCCGAGCCGCTGGTGCCCGCCGATGGCTGAGTTCGATTACCGCGCGATCGACACGCGCGGGCGCGAAACCCGCGGCCATGTCAGCGCGCCGTCGATCGACGATGCGCGCGAGCTGCTCGATCGCAAACGGCTGTTCGTCGTCAAGGTCGAGGCCGGATCGGGCACGCCCAAGCGCGGCACGCCGTTGCTCGCCGATCTGCGTTTCGGCCGCCGCAAGATGAGCGGCAAGCAGCTCACTTTGTTCACCCGCCAGTTGGCGACACTCAACCGCGTCTCGCCGCTCGAGGAGTCGCTGCGTACGATCACGCGCCAGACCGAGCAGCCGCAGGTCCGTGAGATCATCGAATCGGTCCATGCTGGCGTCGTCGAAGGACGGCGCCTCGCCGAGGCGATGGGGCGCGAGCCGAAGAGTTTCCCGCCGCTGTACCGCGCGATGGTCTCGGCCGGCGAGAGTTCGGGGTCGTTGCCGACGATCCTCGACCGGCTCTCGGTACTGCTCGAACGCCAGGCCGAGATTCGCGGCAAGATCATCACCACTTTGGCCTATCCCGCGATGCTCGCGCTGGTCGCGGTGTTCGTCGTCACCGCGCTGATGATGTTCGTCGTGCCGCAGGTCGTCGCGCAGTTCGACACCGTCGGCCAGCAACTGCCGTTGCTGACGCGGATGGTGATGAGCCTTTCGGCCTTTCTCGTCGGCTGGTGGTGGGCGCTGTTGATCGTCATCGTCGCGCTGGGCCTGCTGGCATGGCGCGCGCTCCGGGAGCCGGCGATCCGGCTGATCGTCGACACGCGGCTGCTCAAGCTGCCGCTGCTCGGGCGGTTGTTGCGCGATCTCCACGCGGCGCGGATGGCGCGGACGCTGTCGACGATGGTCGCGAGCCGCCTGCCGCTGCTCGAAGGCCTCGCGCTGACCGCGGGCACGATCCACAACCGCCGGCTGCGGCTGGCCTCGGACGAGATCGTCGAATCGATCCGCGGCGGCGGCAGCCTGTCGGCGGCGATGCGCCGCGCCGGCGTGTTTCCGCCCTTGCTGGTCTATCTGGCGGCCTCGGGCGAGGCGGCGGGCCAGCTCGACAGCATGCTCGAACGCGCCGCCGACTATCTCGAGCGCGAGTTCGACCGCTTCACCGCAACCGCGCTGGCGCTGCTCGAGCCGCTGATCATCATCGCGATGGGCGGCATCGTCGCGACGATCGTGTTATCGATTCTGCTGCCGATCCTGCAGCTCAACACGCTGGCAGGACAATGAGGATGGTTATGGAAGCGAGTGAGCGTAACGAAGCCTGTGAACGGCGCGGGAAGAAGCGCAAGCGCGAAGAAGGCTTCACGCTGGTCGAACTGATGGTGGTGATCGTGATCATCGGCCTGCTCTCGGCGATCGTGGTGATCAACGTGCTGCCGCTCGGCGACAAGGGCCGGATCGCCAAGGCCAAGGCCGATATCTCGGCGATCCAGGGCGCGCTCGATCTCTACAAGCTGCAAAACGGTGCCTATCCGACCACCGCGCAGGGGCTCGAGGCGCTGGTCGCGGCACCGGCCGGGGTCGATGCCGCCAAATATCAGGCCGGCGGCTACCTGAAGGGCAAGCTCCCGGTCGATCCGTGGAACCGCCCCTATCTCTATGCCTCGCCGGGCCAGCATGGCGAGGAAGATGTCTGGACGCTCGGCGCGGACAACCGCGAAGGCGGCGAGGGTGCCAATGCCGATATCGGCAGCTGGGAATAGCCGCAGGGGCAATGAGGGGTTCACCCTTGCTTGGCGTTCCGCCGAGCACGGCTTCACGCTGGTCGAGATGATGGTCGTCATCGTCCTGATCGGGGTGGCGTCGGCAGCGGTCGTGTGGGCGCTGCCCGACCCGCGCGGTCGACTGGCGGACGAGGCCGAGCGCTTCGCCGGGCGCGCCAAGGCGGCGCACGACCTCGCCATCGCCGGTGCGCGACCGGTCAGCCTGTGGGTCACCGCGACCGGCTATGGCTTCGACGAACGGCGCGGCGGCGCCTGGGTGGCGATCGGCGAAAAGCCGCTCCGCGTCGCACAGTGGAGCGAGGGCACGCGCGCGCAGGTCGGCGGGGCGCGCGAGCGGGTGATCTTCGATCCTACCGGGCTGGTCGATCACGGCCTGTCGGTGCGGCTGGAGCGGGGCAGCGCGACGGACGCGGTGACCATCGGCGGCGATGGCAGCGTGAAGGTGGGCGAGTGATGCGCGCCTTTCAAACGTCGGACGGACCTCGCTCCGCTGAGCACGGCTTCACGTTGATCGAGATGATGGTCGCGTTGGCGGTGTTCAGCCTTGCCGCGCTCGCCCTGATCCGGCTCGAAGGCGCGACGATCCGCGGTGCCAGCATCCTCGATTCGACACTGACCGCGCAGATGGTCGCGCGCAATGTCGCGATCGAGGCGGTTACCGATGCGCAACAGCCCGTGATCGGCGACACTACCGGGACCGAGAGCAATGGTGGTCGGACGTGGCAATGGACACGCCATGTCGCGCCGACCGGCGACACGCGCATCGTGCGGATCGACGTGACGGTGGCGGACGCCGCCGGCGCGCGGCAGGGGCATATCACGATGGTGCGGGCGACGGTGCCTGACCCTGCGCCGACGGCGACCCCGAAATGAGCGTCGTTCCAACCCAATTGCTTCCCCGGCGAAGGCCGGGGCCCAATCGGGAGCGGCCCGCAACTGGGCCCCGGCCTTCGCCGGGGAAGGCATTTTCTATTGCTTCTATCCACGACAACGCATCGAATGGCGAAGCCGGCTTCACCCTCGTCGAGGTGATGATCTCGCTGCTGATCTTCGGCCTCCTCGCCGCGGCGGCTGTCGGGTTGCTCAGCTTCAGCGTTCGCGCGCAGACCGCGACGGCGGCGCGGCTCGACGATATCGCGGCGTTCAACCGGCTCACCTCGTCAATGTCCGCCGACCTCGCCCAGGCGCTGCCGCGGCGGACGCGGGGCGAGGGGGGCGAGAGCCAACCGGCCTTTTTCGGCGCGGCGGGGTCCGGCACGGCACCGATGCTGCGGCTTGTGCGCGGTGGGTGGAGCAATCTCGACGAGGCGCCACGCGCCGGGGTGCAGAAGGTCGACTATATCTTTCTCGACGGCGGCATCGCGCGGGTCTCTTATCCGATGCTCGACGGCGCCAAGGCGCTGCCGTCGACGCCGATGCTGACCCATGTCCGCGGCGTGACCTTTCGCTATCGCTACAATGGCGCGTGGAGCGACCATTGGGACGGGGGTTCGGCCGCCAACATGCCGCAGGCGATGGAGATGCGGCTGGTGCGCGGCAGCGGCACCGAGTTCCGCGCGTTGTTTCTCGTCGGTGCCGATCAGGTGAACCATGCGCCCAGCTGACCGCCCCGGCGAGCGCGGCGCGGCGCTGCTCACGGTGCTGTTGCTCGTGGCGGTGATCGCGGTGCTGGCGGGCACCGCGCTGGAGAAGTTGCGGCTGTCGACCAGGATCGGCGGCAACGCGGTCGCGCTCGACCAGGCGCGCGCTTTCGCGCAGGCGGCGGAGATCCTCGCCGTCGCCAAGGTCAGCGATCTGCTGGCGCGCGATCCCAATCGCGTCACGCTGGCCGGCGGATGGAGCGACAAGCCCTTTCCGCTGCCGATTCCCGGCGGCATTGCCACGGCGCGCGTCAGCGATGGCGGCAATTGCTTCAACCTCAACAGCCTCGTCGTCGAGACCGGACCGGGAGTCTATGCTGCCTATACCCCGGCACGCCGCCAGTTCGCGCGGCTGATCCGGCTGGTCGGCGCGCCCACGTCAACGCCCGACGGAATCGCGGCGGCGACCGCCGACTGGATCGACAGCGACAATGCCCCGGTCGAGCAGGGATCCGAGGATGCCAGTTATACCGGCTATCGCCCGGCCGACACGCTGATGGCCGATCCGAGCGAGCTGCGTGCGGTCGCCGGGGTGACGGCGGCGGTCTATGCCAAGCTCAGGCCATGGGTTTGCACCTTGCCCAAGGCCGAGCCGTCGAAGATCAACGTCAACACGCTGTTGCCCGAACAGGCCGCCTTGTTTGCCATGCTGCTGCCCGACACGCTGTCGGTCGATGGCGCGCGGCAGATGCTGCTCAAGCGGCCGCCACAAGGTTTCGCCAGCACGTCCGAATTCTGGAAACTGCCCGCGCTGTCGGCGATCACCGCCGGGCCGGACGCCGAGGCGCAGACGTCGGTGACGACGAAATGGTTCGCGCTGCGCGTCGATGTGACGCTGGGCGACGCCGATCTCGAAGATCATGGCCTGATCGATGCGACAAAGCTTCCCGCGCGGCTCGCAACGCGGCAATGGGGGGAACCGTCATGAGCGATACCTTGGTCCTTTTTCTCCCCAGCGGGCTCTCGCCGTGGCGCTGGCTGCGCATCGCGGGCGATCGAATCGCCGCGCGTGGCGAGGGCGTGCCGGGCTTCGATCCCGAACGGCGCGAAAACGCCGTGGCGGTCGCGCCGGCGGAGGCGGTGACTTTGCACTGGGCCGATCTGCCCAATCGTTCGACCGCGCAGTCGGTGGCGGCGGCGCGGCTGCTTGCCGGTGATGCCAGCATCACCCCGCTCGGCGAACTGCACGTCGCGGTCGGGCGCGAGGCCGAGGGGATCGAGCGCCCGATCGGTGTAGTCTCGTCACACTGGATGCGCGGGGCGCTGGCTGAACTCGCCGCCGAAGGGATCGACCCCGACGCTTTGATTCCCGCGCCGATGCTGCTGCCGCGTCCCGATCAGGGGTATGTCCGCGCCGATCTCGGCGGCGAGGGCGTGGTGCGGGGGACGACCAGCGGCTTTGCTGATGAAGCACGGCTGACCGAACTGGTCACTGGCGGCGTCGCGCCGACCGTGCTCGGGCGCGAGGAACTCGAGGCGGCGATCATCGGCGCGGTTGCGGCACCGACGCTCGACCTGCGCCAGGGCGAATTCGCGCGGCGGACGCGCGCCGCGATCGACTGGTCGCTGGTGCGGCGGCTGATCTGGCTCGGCGTCGCGATCCTGACGGTCACCCTGCTGATCAGCCTCGCCGAGATCGTGAAGCTCAACCTGGCGGCCTCGGCGATGGAAATGCGCGCCGATGTGCTGGCGCGTACCGCGCTGCCGCGCGGCGAGACCGTCAACAATGCCGATCGCCAGCTTGGCGAGCGGCTGGTGCGGATGCGCGGCGCCGGGCTCGGCTTCAGCGGTACCGCAGCTTCGGTGTTCGCCGCGGTCGGGGCGGCACCCGGCGCTGAACTGCGCGCGCTGACCTTCGATGGCACCGGTAAATTGCGTGCTACGGTCGCGGTGCAGAATGAAGGGATGATCACCGATATCATCACGCGCCTGCGGCGCCAGGGCTTCACCGTCGCGCCGAGCACCGCGCAGAATGTCGGCGGCGTTTTCAGCATCGACCTGACGGTGAGCGCAGCATGATCGAGACAGCTAAGACCTGGTTCACGTCGCGCTCGCTGCGCGAACAGCGGCTGGTACTGGTGATGCTGGCCCTTCTTGCGTTGACGGTGCTGTGGGCCGCGATCATCCTGCCGGTTACCGATGGCCTGTCGAGCGCCCGCACCCGCCACGACGCGGCCGTCGTGTTGCTGGCTGAGACCGAGGGACGCGTCCACGACATCAAGGCACTGGAGCGCGATCGCCCGGCGCCGCTCGGCGCGCCGCTCGACACGATCATCCGCGACCGTGCCAATGCCGCCGGCTTCGCGCTCGCCAATGTCAGCCGCGTCGGTGACGACGGCGTGCAGATCGGCATCGCTTCGGCCCGGCCCGGTGCGCTGATGGCGTGGATCGCGGGGCTGGAGGATGACGGCATCCTGACCGATACGCTGACACTGACCGATAATGGCGACAAGACCGTTGCGGCGCAGATATCGCTGCGGGTGCGCGGGTCGTGATTCCGCCCTGCTCTGATTCGTGCTCCTGCGAACGCAGGAGCCCAGTGTTCCGGGCGCCGTTTCTGTGGCCCTGGGTTCCTGCGTTCGCAGGAACACGGTGGCCTTATAATGCGGAGCAATGCGCATGAAACTCCGCTTGCAGACCCGCCCCGCCGTCCTGTTCGGTGCGATGTTCGCCGCAGCGTTGCTGTTGCTGCTGCCGCTGCGACTCGTCGCCGGCTGGGCCGGGCTGGGCGACGCCGGGCTGTCGGCCCGCGCTGTCCATGGCAGCGTGTGGTTCGGCACGATGGATGAAGCGGCGTTCGGTGGCGTCGCGCTCGGCGATCTGCGCGCGCGGCTCTCGCCGCTCAATCTGCTCTTGGGGCAGGCGCGGGTCGCGGTGCAGGGGCGCGGCGCGGGCCCGACCGCGCAAGGCGCGGTGACGGTCAGCCGGCATAGCAGTGGGATCGACAACGTCTCGGCCAGCCTGCCGACCGGGGCGGTGTTCGCGCCGTTGCCGATCAGCCAGCTCGATCTCAGTGCTGCGAGCGTGCGATTCGACGATGGGCGGTGCGCACGGGCGCAGGGCACCGTGCGCGCCGCGGTCACCGGCAATATCGCCGGCGTCGATCTTGGCGGCAGCATGTCGGGCGCGGCGCGGTGCGATGGCGGTGCATTGGTGCTGCCGCTGCGCAGCGCCGCGGGTGGTGCCGCGATCGACCTGCGGCTGCCGGGCAATGGCCGCTTCCACGCCGACCTGATCCTGCCCGCGAGCGATGCAGCGACGATCACGCGATTGCAGCTCGCCGGCTTTCAGGCCGGCCCCCGGGGTTACACGCTTTCCGCCGAAGGGCGCTTCTGACAGCCTTGACGGTGCCATGCCCGGCCCGCTAGGGGCGGCGGCTCTGCGGCGATCGTAGTTCAATTGGTTAGAGCACCGGCTTGTGATGCCGGAAGTTGCGGGTTCAAGTCCCGTCGGTCGCCCCATCATTTTTCCCAGGATATCGAACGTGTCCAGCGGCTGGGGTTTCCCCGATTTCGACGACCATGAGGCCGTCCACCTGTTCACCGATCGCGAGTCCGGGCTCCAGGCGATCATCGCCGTCCACTCCTCCGCGCTCGGCCCGGCCGCCGGCGGCGTACGCTTCTGGCACTATGCCACGAGCGACGATGGCATCACCGATGCGCTGCGCCTGTCGCGCGGCATGAGCTTCAAGAATGCTATGGCCGGGCTGCCGATGGGCGGCGGCAAGGGCGTCGTGCTGGCACCCGAGCGCGGGGCGGAGATCTCGACCGCGCAGCTCGAGGCATTCGGCAACGCCGTCGAGTCGCTCGGCGGGCAATATGTCACTGCCGAGGATGTCGGCATGTCCGAAGCGCGGATGAAGGTCATCGCGACGCGCACGCGTCACGTATCGGGCCTGCCGGTCGCGGCGGGCAGCGCGGGCGGCGACCCCGGGCCGTTCACCGCGATGGGCGTCTATCTCGGCGTCAAGGCGGCGGCGCGGCGTAAGCTCGGCGCCGAGTCGATGAAGGACGTGCATGTCGCGATCCAGGGTGTCGGCAGCGTCGGCGGCGGTCTCGCACGGCTACTCGCGAAAGACGGTGCCCGACTGACGCTGGCCGACGTCAATGCGGCCAAGGCTGCGGCGTTAGCTGCGGAACTCGGCGCGGCGACCGAGTCACCCCAGGCGATCCTCGCGATCGAAGCCGATGTAATCAGTCCCAACGCGCTTGGCGCGATCCTCACCGAACGCTCGATCGAGGCTTTGCGGACGACCGTCGTCGCCGGCGGCGCCAACAACCAGCTGGCGACCGGGCAGGAAGGCGCGCGGCTCCATGCGCGCGGCATTCTTTATGCGCCCGATTATGTCATCAATGCCGGCGGCATCATCAATGTCGGGCTCGAATATCTCGGCCAGGGCGACCGCGCCGAGGTCGAGGCGCGAATCGCCCGGATCCCGGATCGCCTGATCGAGGTGTGGGACGAGAGCGACCGCAGCGGCGCGCCGGCCGCCGATGTTGCCGACATGCTCGCCAAGCGGCTGATCGGGCGCGGCTGACACGTAACCCGCCGTCGCCGTGAGTGCCCGAATCGGGCCGGGTGCTTCGCCTTGATCGAGGCTGGATTTTAGCCCGCAAAACCCCTAGCGTCCGACGCATAGTGTCCAGCATTCACGCCCTCGCCAATCCCGCGCGCTTCCTCAAGATCGCCCGTCCGTTGACGCCGGTGCTGTTCTGGAGCGGGGTCGCGCTGGCGCTGTTCGGTGCCTGGGCCGGGCTGGCGCTGACGCCGCCCGACTATCTGCAAGGCGACAGCGTTCGTATCCTCTACATCCATGTGCCGACCGCCTGGCTCGGCATGGGCGGGTGGAGCGGGATCGCGATCTCGTCGATCGCCTATCTCATCTGGCGCCACCCGCTGGCGATGGTGGCGGCGCGCGCGATCGCACTGCCCGGCGCGCTGTTCGCGGCACTGTGCCTCATTACCGGATCGATCTGGGGGCGGCCGACCTGGGGCACATGGTGGCAATGGGACGGGCGGCTGACCTCGATGCTGCTGCTGTTCTTCGTCTATCTCGGTTTCATGGCACTCAACCGCGCCGATGCCGAGCGCGGCGGCGACGGGCGCATCCCGGCAATCTACGGCGTCGCCGGCTCGGTGCTGCTGCCGATTATCCGCTATTCGGTGGTGTGGTGGAACACGCTGCACCAGGGGCAGAGCATCGGGCTGACCAAGTCGAGCATTGCAGGGTCGCTGTTGTGGCCGTTGCCGTTCACGCTGATCGGTTTCACGCTGATTTTCGCCGGGATCGTACTGATGCGGATGCGCGCGCTGCTCGGCGCGGCCAAGGCCGAGGCGCGGATGCGGCGGATGGCGACGGCATGACCCATCTCGACCACTGGCCTTTCATCATCGCCGCCTATGGGCTGACCTTTGCCGCCACGGCAGGGCTGTCTGTATGGGCGTGGTTGCGCATGCGGGACGCCGAAAAGAAATGAAAGCCAAGCAACAGCGGTTGATCCTCGCTGGCCTCGCCGTTTTGGCGATTGCCGGTGCGAGCGGCCTCGCGCTCTCCGCGCTCAAGGACCAGGCGGCATTCTTCTACGCCCCGGGCGACGTGAAGAAGACCGGCCTGCCGCTCGGCCATGCCGTGCGGCTCGGCGGGATGGTGCAGGGCGGGTCGATCAAAAAGATGCCCGACGGCGTGACGATCGACTTCGTCGTCACCGACGGCGTGGCGACGGTACCGGTGACCTTCCGCGGCATCACCCCCGACCTGTTCCGCGAGAAATCGGGCGTGGTCGCCGAAGGGCAGTTCAATGCCGATGGCAGCTTCACCGCGAGCAACCTGCTCGCCAAGCATGACGAGAAATACATGCCGCCCGAAATGGCCGGCAAGATGCACGAAACCAAGACGCTGGCGCAGTAAGGTGGAGACGCGCACCCCTTCGCCATGCCGGACTTGTTCCGGCATCCACCGTCCCGCAGGATCCTCGACCGATACTCTCGCTGCACCGTGGACCCCGGAACAAGTCCGGGGTGACGGCGTGGCGTGTTTGGCCGATGGGGCGCGTTCATGAGTGCCGAAGCCGGCCTTGCGGCGCTGTGGCTGGCGGGCGCCCTTGCCGCGCTCCAGTTGATTCTCGCGTCGATCGGTATCAGCAAGGCAAATGCCGACGCGATGACGGCGGTCCGCCCGATCGCCGTGGTGCAGGGGCTGCTCGCGGTGCTGGCGATGGCGCTGCTCATCACCGTCTTCATGCAGAGCGACATGTCGGTGCTGCTCGTTGCCGAGAACAGCCATTCGGACAAACCGCTGCTGTACAAGTTCGCCGGCGCCTGGGGGAACCATGAGGGCTCGATGCTGCTGTGGGTCACGATCCTCGGCGTCGCGGGCGGAGCGGTGGCCTTGCTCGAACGGCGGATCGACGAGCGCACGCTGATCGCGACGCTCGGTGCGCAGGCGGCGATCGCGCTGGGCTTCTACGCCTTCCTGCTCTTCTCTTCTAACCCGTTTGCGCGGCTCAATCCGGCGCCCGCCGACGGCAACGGCCTCAACCCGTTGCTGCAGGACCCTGGCCTCGCCTTCCATCCGCCGACGCTCTACATCGGTTATGTCGGCGTTTCGGTTGCCTTTTCCTTTGCGGTCGGCGCGCTGGTGACGCGCGATGTCGGACCGGCCTTTGCCCGGGCGATGCGGCCCTGGGTGCTCGGCGCCTGGATCTTCCTGACGCTCGGCATCACCGCCGGCAGCTATTGGGCCTATTATGAGCTCGGCTGGGGCGGCTGGTGGTTCTGGGACCCGGTCGAGAACGCCTCGCTGATGCCGTGGCTCGCCGCCACCGCCTTGCTCCATTCGGTGACCGTGCTTGCCACGCGCGACGGACTGCGCGCCTGGACGGTGATGCTCGCGGTGGTCGCTTTCTCGATGTCGATGATCGGCACCTTCCTCGTCCGATCGGGGATCCTGACCAGCGTCCATGCCTTTGCCGTCGACCCCAAGCGCGGCGCCTTCATCCTCGCGCTGCTGGCGATCTATATCGGCGGGGCGCTCGTGCTGTTTGCCGCCCGCGTCGGCACGGTACGCGCCGGCAACACCTTCGAGGCGGTGAGCCGCGAGGGCGCACTGGTCGCCAACAACCTGCTGCTCAGCGTCGTGCTCGGCATCGTGCTGATCGGGACGCTCTATCCGATCGTCGCCGCGGCGTTCGGCGTGCAGCTGTCGATCGGGCCGCCTTTCTTCGACAAGACCGCCGGCCCGATCGCGCTGATTCTCGTCGCGATCATGGGGGCCGGGCCGCTGATGCGCTGGCGCCGCGACGGCGCGCGCGCGGTATTGGGACGGATGATCGTTCCGATCGCGCTATCTGCGGTGACACTGGTGCTGTTTCTCGTCCTCGGCGGCGGCATCGCCGTCCTGCCGCTGCTCGGCCTGACGCTTTCCGCCGGCCTTGCCGCCGCGAGCGTCGCGCCGTTGTGGAAGCGCAAGCTGCGGCGCACGCCGCTGTTCACCTGGGGCATGGTCATCGCGCATCTCGGCATTGCGGTGAGCCTTGCCGGGATGGCGTCGGACAGCGCTTTCACCCAGCAGGTACTGATCGCGACCAAACTCGGCGAACCGCAGCATGTCGGGCCGTTCACCATCACGCTCGACTCGATCGCGCCGGTGGTGGGGCCGAACTATTCCGCGCTCGAGGCGACGCTGACCGCGCGGCGCGGCAATGGCGCCGCGTTCACACTCAAGCCGCAGTCGCGCTTCTTCGCCACGCCTGCGACGGTGACGAGCGAGAGCGCGATCGCGACGAAGCTCGACGGCCAGCTCTACACCGTGCTCGGCCAGCAGGACGAGCAGGGGCGCTGGCAGTTGCGGCTGTGGTGGAAGCCGTTCGTGACCTTGATCTGGCTGGGCGGCGCGCTGATCGCGCTTGGCGGCGTGCTGTCGTTACTCGGACGGCTTTGGCGCGAGCGGCGGACATGGAAGCGTGACGAGGAGGTGCTGGCATGAAGCGCTGGCTGCTCTGGTTGCCGTTTCTTGGCTTTATCCTGCTGTTCGCGGTGATCACCTTCGGCTTGAAGAAGCCGGCGGAGCGCACGATCAAGTCGGCGATGGTCGGCCAGACCTTGCCGGATTTCGCGCTGCCGTCGATCGTGCCGGGCAAGGCCGGTCTGGCGAGTAAGTATATTGTGGGGGGCAAGCCAAGGCTGCTCAACGTCTTTGCCAGCTGGTGCTTGCCGTGCATCGCCGAGGCGCCTCAGCTGATGGCGCTGAAGCAGGCCGGGGTCGAGATCGACGGCGTTGCGGTGCGCGATACCACGCCCGCGCTGGAGAACTTCCTCGCCCGCAACGGCGACCCCTATGCCCGGATCGGGGACGACAAGGAGAGCAGCGTCCAGCTGTCGATCGGCTCGTCAGGGGTCCCGGAAACGTTCCTGATCGACGCGAAGGGCAAGATCATCGAACAGCATATCGGCGACATCCGCGCCGAGGAGGTTCCCGAGATCCTTGCCAAGCTGCGGGCGGCCCAATGAGGCGCGCGCTCCTCCCGCTGCTCGTCCTGCTCGCCACGCCCGCGCTGGCGGACAGCAACCTGCCGCCGGCGGCAATGGCCAATACCCAGCTCAAGGACCCGGCCAAGGAGGCCAAGGCGCGCGAACTGATGTACACGCTGCGCTGTCTCGTCTGCCAGGGCCAGTCGATCGCCGACAGCGATGCCGAGATGGCCGGCGACATGCGCGCGCTGGTACGCCAGCGGATCGCAGCGGGCGAGAGCCCCGACAGCGTGCGGCGCTGGCTGATCGCGCGCTATGGCGACTATGTCACCTATGATCCGCCGTTCAGCTGGGTCACCGCGCCCTTGTGGCTCGCGCCGATATTCATGCTCGCGATCGGTTCGTTCCTCGCGCGCGGCAGTTTCAAACGGAAGAAGCGCTGATGGGTTGGCTAGCACTCGCCTTGATCGGTATCGCCGCGGCCGGCGCGCTGCGTTTGATCGGCGTCGGCCGCGACATGTTCTGGTTCGTCGGTGCCGCGTTGATGCTCGGTGCGACCGGATATGCGTTGCAGGGCAGCCCCTCCGTGCCGTCGCACCCCGTCACCGCCAATGCCACGCCGATCGAGGTCGATTCGGGGCTGGTGGCGCTGCGCGGCAAGATGTTCGGCATCGCGACGGGCGAGGCGGCGTTCATGGGCACGTCCGACGCGCTGATCCGCGGCGGCGACCTGCGCAGCGCCAGTTCGCTGATCCTTTCCGGCATCCATCAGTCGCCGCGTAGCGCGATGCTATGGACCGGGCTCGGCACGGTGCTGGCGCAGCATGACGGGGACACCATGTCGCCGGCGGCGCTGTTCGCCTTCCGCCGCGCGGTCGCGCTGGCGCCCGATCATCCCGGGCCGCCTTTCTACCTCGGAGTCGCCTTCATCCGCGCCCAGCAATTGCCGGCAGCACGCGCCGCCTGGGCACGCGCGCTGCAACTCACGCCGCCGACCGCCGACTATCATGCCGAACTGGCCGAGCGGCTCGCGCTGCTCGACCGGTTTCTCGCCGAGAATGCCGGCGCGCCGGGCGCGCCAGCGCCTTAAGCGGTCCACGCCTCGAACGGCAGGTCGAGCGCTTCGGCGACGGCTTGGTGGCGGATCTTGCCGCCCGAGACGTTGAGGCCGGCGGCGAGGTGGTGATCGGCCTTCATCGCCGCTTCGGCACCGAGATTGGCCAGCCGCAGCGCGAAGGGCAAAGTCGCGTTGTTGAGCGCGAAGGTCGAGGTGCGCGCCACCGCGCCGGGCATGTTGGCGACGCAATAATGGATCACGCCATCGACCTCGAACACCGGATTGTCGTGCGTCGTGGCATGGCTGGTCTCGAAGCAGCCGCCCTGGTCGATCGCGATGTCGACCAGCACCGAGCCGCGCTTCATCGTCTTGAGCATCTCGCGCGTGACGAGCTTGGGCGCCGCCGCGCCGGGGACGAGCACCGCGCCGATGACGAGATGTGCGTTCCTGACCGCCGAGGCGATCGCCGCCTTGGAGGCATAGGCGGTCTTGATCTGGCTCGAGAAGAACATGTCGAGCTCGGCGAGTCGTGCATTGGAGATGTCGTAGATCGTCACGTCGGCGCGCATGCCGACCGCCATCTGCGCGGCGTTGACGCCCGACACGCCGCCACCGAGGATCGCGACACGCGCAGGGGCGACGCCGGGGACACCGCCGAGCAACACACCGCGGCCGCCCTGTTCCTTTTCGAGATAATGCGCGCCGACCTGGATCGACATGCGGCCGGCGACTTCGCTCATCGGCTTGAGCAGCGGCAGCGAGCGATCGTTCGCGGTGACCGTCTCATAGGCGATGCAGGTCGCGCCCGACTTGATCAGCCCCTCGGCCTGCGGCTTGTCTGCGGCGAGGTGGAGATAGGTGAACAGCACATGGCGCGGCTGCAGCATCGCGACCTCCTGCGGCTGCGGCTCCTTGACCTTCACGATCATGTCGCTGTCGGCGAACACGGTCTGCGCATCGGCGACGATGCGTGCGCCGGCCGCGACATAGTCGCTGTCCTCGAAATCGATGCCCATGCCGGCGCCGGTCTGGACGATCACCTCATGGCCGGCGGCGGTCAGTTCCGAAACCGAGGGCGGGGTGAGCCCGACGCGATATTCGTGATTCTTGATTTCTCTCGGCACACCGACGCGCATGACTCTCTCCATCACCTTTGGGGGCTGTTGCCCAGCTATAAAGGAGATGGAGCCGGAAATCCCTGCAAAGGCCATTGTTTGGCGGGGGAGGAATGCATAAGTCCCGCGCGAACGTCAGGATCGGCCGTGAAAACATGCAACTTGATCGAATCGACGCCGCAATCCTCAAGCTCGTCGCGCTCGATGCGCGCGCGTCGGTGAGCCAGATCGCGAACAAGGTCGGGCTTTCGCAATCGGCCTGCACGCGCCGGATCCAGGCGCTCGAAGCGTCGGAACATATTACCGGCTATGGCGCGCGACTCGGCCATCGCCGGCTCGGTTTCCATGTCACCGCGCTGGTCGACATCACGCTCGGCACGCAGGTCGGCGAGGATCTCGCGCAGTTCGAACGCGCGGTCGCCGAGATCGACGGCATCGTCGAGTGCGCGCTGGTGTCGGGCGC
Source organism: Sphingomonas sp. AR_OL41 (assembly GCF_029911635.1). GTDB lineage: Bacteria > Pseudomonadota > Alphaproteobacteria > Sphingomonadales > Sphingomonadaceae > Sphingomonas. The sequence goes on along the minus strand of NZ_JARYTI010000009.1, from coordinate 80,880 downwards.
GCAGGATTATCGGCTCAAGATCGTTTGTCGCGACCTCGACGATTATGAGCGGATGCACCGCGAGCATCTCGGCCGGCTGCCCGGCGTCAACACGATCAGCAGCAGCTTCGTGCTGCGCGCCGTGCCGACGCGCGGCGAGGCCGAGGCGCTGTTCGGCGGCGCTGTTGCAGGGGGTAATGCCGCGTGATAGGGCGCCGCACCGCTCGCTTCGGGGGCCTTGAGCGCAGTAGATCGTTATGCACCAGATGCAGTCTTTCGACAGAAATCCTTCGCGGTGAGTGACGCCGTTTCTGGCGCCGGTGCCGGCGTCGAACCCGCCGCGGTGCCGCAGGCTCACGCCCACGCGCAGGACGGGCTGATCAAGCTCGCCGTCGGCGCGATCGGCGTGGTGTTCGGCGATATCGGCACCAGCCCGCTCTACGCCTTTCGCGAGACCTTTGCCGGGCATCACAAGCTCGCGCTCGACCATGCGCATATCATGGGCGTCACCAGCCTGATGTTCTGGTCGATGATGATCGTCGTCAGCCTGAAATATGTCACGATCATCATGCGCGCCGACAACAAGGGCGAGGGTGGCAGCCTGGCGCTGCTCGCGCTCGTCTCGGGGCGCACCAAGACGCGCCGCTGGTCTAACGGCATCATCCTGCTCGGCGTGTTCGCGACCGCCTTGTTCTACGGCGATAGTATGATCACCCCCGCAGTGACCGTGCTTGGTGCGGTCGAGGGGCTTGCGGTGGCCGAACCGGGGCTCGTTTCGCTGATCATCCCAATCTCGGCGGTTATCCTGATCGGGCTGTTCCTGATCCAGCGCAACGGCACCTCGCGCATCGGGTTGCTGTTCGGCCCGGTGATGCTGCTCTATTTCGCGGTGATCGCGACGCTCGGCGTGATGAGCATCATGCAGACGCCGACCGTGCTCTGGGCATTCTCGCCGCATTATGCGGTCGAGTTTTTCCTGCTCGATCCGGTCCGCGCGTTCCTGGCGCTCGGCTCGGTCGTGCTGGCGGTGACCGGCGCGGAGGCGCTCTACGCCGATATGGGGCATTTCGGGCGCAACCCGATCCGCGTGTCGTGGCTGTTCTTCGTGCTGCCGGCGCTGATGATGAACTATATGGGCCAGGCCGCCTTGCTCGCGCGGGTCGGTACGCCTGCGCTGGAAAGCCCGTTCTACCTGCTCGCGCCCGAGGCGTTGCGCTTCCCGCTGGTGATTCTCGCCACCGCCGCGGCGGTCATCGCCAGCCAGGCGGTGATTTCCGGCGCCTTTTCGGTGACGCAGCAGGCGATCCAACTCGGCTTCATACCGCGGCTGCGGATCGAACATACCAGTGCCTCGACCGTGGGGCAGATCTATGTCCCGCTGATCAACTGGTTGCTGCTGGGTATGGTGCTGGTCCTGATCATGTTCTTCCGCACCTCGTCGAACCTGACCTCGGCCTATGGCATCGCGGTGACGGGGGCGATGACGATCGACACCTGCCTGCTGGCCGTCGTGCTGTCACGACTGTGGAACTGGCCGCGATATTACTCGATCCCGCTGCTCGCGGTGCTGTTTTTCGTCGACGGCATCTATCTGACCGCGAACCTGACCAAGATTCCCTCGGGCGGCTGGTTTCCGCTGCTGATCGGCCTGATCGTCTTCACCTTCCTGACGACATGGTCGAAGGGGCGGCAGCTGATGATCGCGCGGATGCGCGACGGGGCGATGCCGATCAAGGTGTTCATCCACTCCGCCGCGAGTTCGGCCGCGCGCGTGCCGGGCACGGCGGTGTTCATGACCTCGTCGCCGGATGGCGTGCCGCACGCGCTGCTGCACAATCTCAAGCACAACAAGATCCTGCACGAGCGCGTCATCCTGCTCACGGTCAAGATCATGGACCAGCCTTATTGGCCCGAGCTCGAGCGGTGTCATCTCGACGATCTCGGCGAGGGCTTCCACCGGCTGATCCTGAAATATGGTTTCATGGAAGAGCCCGATGTCCCCGCGGCGCTCGCCAATGTCGATCGTTGCGGCGCGGCGTTCCGCATGATGGACACCAGTTTCTTCCTCGCGCGGCAGACGCTGTTGCCGTCGGACAAGCCGGGCATGATGATCTGGCGCGAAAAGCTGTTTGCCTGGATGTTGCGCAACGCCGAGAGCGCGATGGAATTCTTCCGCCTGCCGACCAATCGCGTGGTCGAACTGGGCAGCCAGGTCGAGATTTGAGCGCGCCGGCGGTGCCGGCTCCGGCGCCGATCATCGTCACGGCGCTGTTCGGGGCGGCGGACGCGGTCTGGTTCGACCGTCTGCGACGGCAGCACTATCCCCCCGAGCGCAACCAGCTGTCGGCGCATCTGACGATGTTTCACCATCTGCCGCCGTCGCTGGCGGGCGAGCTCAAGGCGCATCTCGCCAGCGAGACACGCGGCGTGCCGCAACCGCGTGCACAAATCGCCGGGCTGATCTCGCTGGGAGCGGGGGTCGCCTATCGCATCGACAGCGACGATCTACGGGCGATTCGCGGTCGGTTGGCCGATCACTTCACCGGAATGTTGACGCCGCAGGACCAGGCCGGCTGGCGCCCGCATGTGACGGTCCAGAACAAGGTGCGGCCCGATGTGGCGCGCGCGCTGCTCCGCGCGCTGGAAGCCGATTTCACGCCGCGCCGTCTCGCGATCTCCGGCCTCGCTTCATGGTGGTATCGCGGCGGTCCCTGGGAACCACTGTCGCGGCACATGTTCGCTTGACCGCAAGGGTTAGCGCGTCTTCGCAGAAACTTGAGGCTGGGATTCTCTCGTCACCCGCAACGACCATGACATCAGCGCAAGCAGCCGGAGAACCACGGCATCGCTAATCATGTGTTGGTAGCGGTGGCTGGACTTGAACCAGCGACCTCAGCATTATGAGTGCTGCGCTCTAACCAGCTGAGCTACACCGCCGTGGAAGCGGGCCTATGGCGGCGGATCGCTACGTGGTCAAGGGGTAGATGGCGGGCAAGCCTCCCTGACCCGGAGATGGTGAACGATTGGGCCGTCTGATATCTTATCGGCATCGCGCCACGCCATTTCCGTGCTTGGCGCGCCGCGCATTTCGGGCAAAGACGCGGCAAAACTGTCGGAGATTTCCTGCCATGAAGACTCGCGCCGCCGTCGCGTTCGAAGCCAAGAAGCCGCTCGAGATCGTCGAGCTTGACCTGGAAGGGCCGAAGGCCGGCGAAGTACTGGTCGAGATCATGGCGACGGGCATTTGCCACACCGACGCCTATACGCTCGACGGGCTGGACAGCGAGGGGATCTTCCCGTCGATCCTCGGCCATGAGGGCGCCGGGATCGTGCGCGAGGTCGGGCCGGGCGTGACCTCGGTCAAGCCGGGCGACCATGTCATCCCGCTCTACACCCCGGAATGCCGCCAATGTAAGTCGTGCCTCAGCGGCAAGACCAATTTGTGCACCGCGATCCGCGCGACGCAAGGCAAGGGGCTGATGCCCGACGGCACCAGCCGGTTCAGCTTCAAGGGCCAGACGGTCTTCCACTATATGGGCTGCTCGACCTTCTCGAACTTCACCGTGCTGCCCGAGATCGCGGTAGCCAAGATCCGCGACGATGCGCCGTTCAAGACCAGCTGCTATATCGGGTGCGGGGTGACGACCGGGGTCGGCGCGGTGGTTAACACCGCCAAGGTGCGGCCGGGCGACAATGTCATTGTCTTCGGGCTCGGCGGGATCGGCCTCAACGTGCTGCAGGGCGCGAAGATGGCCGGTGCGAACCTGATCGTTGGCGTCGACATCAACCCCGACCGCGAGGAATGGGGTCGCAAGTTCGGCATGACGCACTTCGTCAACCCGAAGGACGTCGATGGCGACATCGTCGCTTATCTCGTCGCGCTGACCGATGGCGGCGCTGACTATACCTTCGACTGCACCGGCAACACGACGGTGATGCGCCAGGCGCTCGAGGCGTGCCATCGCGGCTGGGGCACCTCGATCATCATCGGCGTGGCCGAAGCGGGCAAGGAAATCAGCACGCGCCCGTTCCAGCTGGTCACCGGGCGCAACTGGCGCGGCACCGCGTTCGGCGGCGCGCGCGGTCGGACCGACGTGCCCAAGATTGTCGACTGGTACATGGACGGCAAGATCCAGATCGACCCGATGATCACGCACGTCCTCAGCCTCGATGAAATCAACAAGGGCTTCGATCTGATGCATGCCGGCGAAAGCATCCGCAGCGTCGTTGTCTATTGATGGAAACGATCAGCACCAACCGCGCGCACGGGGGCACGCAGGGCGTCTATCGCCACGATTCGGCCGTGACGGGCACGCCGATGACCTTCTCGATCTTCGTGCCCGACGCGCCGGCGGGAACGCGCCTGCCGGTGCTGTGGTATCTGTCGGGACTGACCTGCACGCATGCCAATGTCACCGACAAGGGCGAGTTTCGCGCTGCCTGTGCAGAACATGGCGTGATCTTCATTGCGCCCGACACCAGCCCGCGCGGGGAGGGCGTACCCGACGCCGAGGGTTATGATTTCGGGCAGGGCGCCGGCTTCTATGTCGATGCGACGGAAGAGCCGTGGTCGGCCAATTTTCGCATGAAATCCTATGTTGAGGACGAACTACCTGCGCTGATCGCCGCTGAGTTTCCGTCTGCGGACATGTCACGGCAGGCGATCACGGGGCATTCGATGGGCGGGCACGGCGCGCTGACCATCGCCTTGCGCAACCCCGATCGCTTCCGCAGCGTCTCGGCCTTCGCACCGATCGTGTCGCCGCTGCACTGCCCGTGGGGCGAGAAGGCGCTCGGCGGCTATATCGGTGCGGATCGCGGTGCGTGGCGCGCCTATGATGCCTGCGCGCTGGTTGCCGATGGTGCGCGCGTGCCGGAAATCCTGGTCGATCAAGGTGATGCCGATCAATTCCTCGCAGAGCAGCTCAAGCCGGAACTGCTGCGGCAAGCGTGTGACGATGCGGGCATCGGGCTCACGCTACGGATGCAGCCGGGCTATGATCACAGCTATTACTTCATCTCGACCTTCATGGCCGACCATGTTGCCTGGCATGCCGCTCGGCTTAAGGGTTAGGCGACGCCGGCAGCTTCTCTACCTTTCCCGGCGAAGGCCGGGATCCAGCTGCGGAACGGCGCTGGAGATTGCCGGGCTTCATTACCTCTGCCTCTCCAACTGGGCCCCGGCCTTCGCCGGGGAAGTGGCGGAGCGTAACGCAGTGGTTGCTTCAACCACCCGTTGCGACCACCGCGCGCACGCCCTAGATGCCGATGCTTGCTGATACGGATTGATCGATGACCACCCACACCACCCGCATGCTCATTCTTGGTTCCGGCCCGGCCGGCCTGTCGGCCGCCATCTATGGCGCGCGGGCGGGGATGAAACCCGTGCTCGTCCAGGGCATCCAGCCCGGTGGGCAGTTGATGACGACGACCGATGTCGAGAATTACCCCGGCTTTGCCGACGTCATCCAGGGCCCGTGGCTGATGGAGCAGATGCAGAAACAGGCCGAGCATGTCGGCACGCGGCTGATGTACGACACGATCGTCGAGGTCGACCTGACGCGGCGGCCGTTCCGGCTGATCGGCGATGGCGGCGACGTCTATGAGGGCGAGGTGCTGGTCATCGCGACCGGAGCGCAGGCTAAGTGGCTCGGGCTCGACAGTGAGGACGCCTTGAAGGGCAAGGGCGTCAGCGCCTGCGCGACCTGCGACGGGTTTTTCTATCGCGGCAAGAAGGTCGCGGTGATCGGCGGCGGCAACACCGCGGTCGAAGAGGCGCTTTACCTCACCAACCATTCGCCCGACGTCACGCTGATCCATCGCCGCGACACGTTGCGCGCGGAGAAGATCCTGCAGGAGCGGCTGTTCGCCAATGAGCGCATCACCGTGATCTGGAACAAGGAAGTGCGCGGCTTCGTCGATGGCGGCGGCATGGCGGGCCTCGTGGCGCTGGATCTCGAAGACACGGTGACGGGCGAGCATTCGCGGCTCGACGTCGATGGCGGCTTCGTCGCGATCGGCCACCACCCGGCGACCGAACTGTTCCGCGGGCATCTGGAGCTCGACAGCGACCATTATATCAAGGTCGAGACCGGCACGACGCGGACCAGCGTCCCCGGTGTGTTTGCCTGCGGCGACGTGATGGACAAGGTCTATCGCCAGGCAGTCACCGCTGCCGGCACTGGCTGCATGGCTGCGCTCGATGCCGAGCGCTTCCTTGCCGAGGTCGATTTCGAGAGCACCCACACTGCTGTCGCGGCAGAATAGCGCTTAATATCAATAGTTTTTACGCCGAGGTTGCGTCGTCGTCGTCATTCCGGCGTTCGCGCGAGGGCGGCGCTGATCTGGTCGAACAGCCACGCCTTGTCCTCGGCACTGGCGAAGCTGTGGCTGGCGCTGTCGCGCATTTCCAGACGGGGGTGATCGCTCATGGTCGCGCCACCGGCCGCGTCCCATGCCGAACGAAAGGCGATTGCCGTGTTGTCTCGGGTCGCCAGCAGGATCGTGGCCGGAACAGGATCGGTCGCCAGAGCGGCGAAGAAGCGCATGGCCAGAGCGTTGATTGGCTCACTGTTTGCCTGAGAAACTTTCTTCAAGCCACGGGCGACATTGGCGATATTGACGCCTCCACGGAATAGTCGCAGCCATTCGCGCGGGTCGCGCAGGCGTTCCGCATATCGCGCCCGAATGGCGCTGGCCGGCGGAAGGTTATCCTGTTGCTCGATCACCCAGGGATTGGCGAGGATTAGCGCGTCGATCCCGGACGCCTGGTGGAACATCGCCAGCGCGGTAGCCGCATCGCAATTCCCGAAGCCGACGAGCCGCTTCACGCCGGTTTCCGCGCAAAAGGTCGCGGCCGCAGCGGCGATATCGGGGGCGGAACTGGCATAGCCGCGATTTTGACCGCCCGAATCACCGACGCCGCGGCGATCGAAGCGGAACACCGGGGTGCCGGCCGCCGCCAGCCGGGCGGCGAGCGACGCCATGCCGCGATGTGCGCCGGCGCGGATTTCGTTGCCGCCCGAGACGATCAGCAGCCCGGTCTTGCCATCCGCCTCGTCGAGCGAGCCGACCAGCGTGTCGCCGGCGCAGGGGAATTCGATCAGCCGCCGCATGTCGCGATCCAGCTGGCGATATCGTCGGCAAGCAGGGTGGCGAGCGCGATGTCATTGTCCGGTTCGCTGCGACGCCATAACGGTGCGCCCTCGACATGGCGGTCCGCGACTGTCGCGTCGCTATCGAGGCGTACCGTGCGCAGGCGTCCCGAAGTGGTCGGCTCGGCTGCGGCGAGTTCGGCAAGCAGGGCTCGACTCAAGCGGTTGCCGGCGATCTCGATCGGCGGCCCGGGCTCGGTGAGCGTCGCCGGATCGAAGCTGGTGCCGGCTTCCTTCGCCGCCGCTAGAGCGATGCGGCCGAGGTCACGCATAACAGCGGTGCCGGGGAGCGGCGCGAAATGCCAGCGGCTATCGGCCACCGCATCGCGATCGACCAGCGCGCCGCCGCGCAGGGCCATGATATGAACCGAGGCATGGCGCGCGCGGAGCGAAGCTGTCGCGGTTGTAAATCCCTCTATCCAATGGGATAGCGATGCTTGCTCGGTTTCGACTTCGCTTTCGCCGGTACCGGGCAGGTCGGGCACAGCACCGGCGATACCGCGTGCAGCAAGCAGTCGAAGGATGGTCACGCCGAAGCCGCGGGTACGGTTGGCCTCTTCGAACAGCGGCAGCGCCGCGACAACGACCGGGCCGCCAGCAGGACCGAAGCGCAGCATCGCCTCGCGCCCGCCGGCCCAGTCATAATGGTCGATCAAACGACCGCTCTCATCGCGGCGCCTTCACGTCAGTGCCTTTGCCGCCATGAAGCGGACCAGCGAACCGAAGGTCTCGAGCATCTCGCCATCGACCTCGTCATCCTCGATCAGCACACCGAGCCGGTCTTCCAGCTCGGTCAGCAGGCCGGCAACGGCCATCGAATCAAGCTCGGGCAGGGCGCCGAACAGCGGCGTGTCGCTGCGAAAAGCCGCGACGCGCGCGGCGTCGATACCCAGCACGTCCCGCAATACGGCGCGCACGGTGGCGTCGACCTTGTCGTTATCATCGGCTTGCACTGCGATCCCCGGTTGCGCGCGGTTCATGTTGCAGCGCGATAGAGGCTCAACCGGGTGATGCCAAGTGCGGCCTTGGCAGCGCCGGCAGGGCGGCTATCAAGGGGCATGATCGCGCTCGATCCCACACCCTGGCCGATCGATACCCTCACGGCGCGGGGAAGGCCGGATCACGTCGCGCTGATCGATCGCGCCGGCGCGCTCGATTATGCCGGGCTGGAGGCCATGGTCGGCGCGGTCGCGGCCTGGTTGCACAGCCATGGGCTGCCGCCCGGCGCCCGCGTGGCTACGTGGCTGCCCAAGACGCGGCTGGCCTGTGTGATGCCGCTGGCGGCTGCGCGGGCCGGGTTGGTGCATGTGCCGATCAACCCGCTGCTAAAACGCGCGCAGGTCGCGCATATCCTGGCCGATAGCGGCGCACAGCTGCTCGTGACACAGGCCGGGCGGGCAGGGACCTTGCTGCCCGACGACGTGCCGCAGGATTGCCCGATCGTCGCGGAAGGGTTGGTTCCGGTGGCGGGTGACGTCATGCCGCCATCGAGCGCGGCGCACGACGATCTTGCGGCGATCCTGTACACCTCGGGCTCAACCGGGCGCCCGAAAGGCGTGATGCTTAGCCATGCCAACCTGTGGCTCGGCGCGATTTCGGTCGCGCATTATCTCAAGCTGGAACCGGCGGATCGCGTGCTCGCCGTACTGCCGCTGAGCTTCGACTATGGGCAGAGCCAGCTGCTTTCGACCTGGGCGGCGGGGGCCAGTGTGGCGCCGCTCGATTACCTGACACCGCGCGACGTCATCAAGGGCGTCGAGCGTTTTGCCGCGACCACGCTGGCGGGTGTGCCGCCGCTCTGGATCCAGCTGCTCGAGGCGACATGGCTGCCCGAGACGGCGGCACGGCTGCGGCGGCTGACCAATTCGGGCGGCGCGCTGACACCGGCGATGGTGCGCAGTCTTCGCACGCTGTTCCCGCATGCCGATCTCTACGCGATGTACGGCATCACCGAGGCGTTTCGCTCGACCTATCTCGACCCCGCGCTGATCGACTCGCATTCCGAATCGATCGGCAAGGCCATTCCCTTTGCCGAAGTGATGGTGGTGCGGCCGGACGGGACGCGCGCGAGTGCTGAGGAAGCGGGCGAGCTCGTTCACGCAGGGCCCTTGGTTTCGCAGGGTTATTGGCGCGATCCGGCGCGCATGCCGGAGCGCTTTCGAGCCGCACCGGCGCATTCGGTGCTCGGCGGCACGGCGGTCTATTCGGGCGATATCGCGGTCGAGGGCGCGGACGGGCTGTTGCGATTCGTCGCGCGCGCCGACGAGATGATCAAATCGGCCGGCAACCGGATCAGCCCGACCGAGGTCGAGGAAGCAGTGCTGGCGGGAGGCGAGGCCAGCGAGGCGGTCGCGCTGGGGGTTCCCGATGCCCGGCTTGGTCAGGCCATCATTGTGGTCGTGGCGGGCGATCAAGCCAACGAGGCGGCGCTGCGCGAGCGCTTGCGGCGCGACCTGCCCGGCTTCATGCAGCCGGCACGCTACGAATGGCGCGCCAGCCTGCCGCGCAACGCCAATGGCAAGTTCGATCGCGCCGGATTGCGCGCTGAGGTGACGTCATGAAGCCAATGGGTGCGATTCCCGCCGATTTTGCCGGAACGGCGCCGTTGCTGATCGCCGGGCGGACGGCCGAGGTCTGGATCGCCGAGGCGGGCGACACGCCGCTGTTTGTCTACGATGCCGGCGTGGTGCGACGCCGGATCGCGCTCTTTCGTAAGGCGATGCCGGCGGGGGTCGACCTGCATTATGCGGTCAAGGCCAATCCGTTCGCACCGCTGGTTGCGGCGATCGGGCCGTGGGTCGATGGGCTGGACGTCGCGTCGAAGGGCGAGCTCGATCTGGTGATGGCGATCAGTGGCAAGGCTGCCGGTTCGATCAGCTTCGCCGGCCCGGGCAAACGCGACGACGAGCTCGACCTGGCGCTTCGCGCCGGGGCGACGATCAATCTTGAGTCGGAAGGCGAGGCCGACCGCGCGCTGGCGATCGCTGGGCGCCTTGGCGTCACGCCTCGCCTCGCCGTGCGCGTCAATCCCGATATCGAACTGCGCGGTTCGGGCTTGCGGATGGGCGGGCGGGCATCGCCTTTCGGGGTCGATGCCGAGCGCGCGGCGGCCTTGGTAGCGAGGATCATCGAAGCCGGGGCGGATTGGCAGGGTCTTCATATCTTTGCCGGCTCGCAGGCGCTCGATGCGCAGGCAATCATCGAGACCCAGGCGGCGACGCTGGCGCTGGCCGCGCGGCTGTCCGAAAAGGCCGGGGCCGCGCCGCCGCTGGTCAATCTCGGCGGCGGCTTTGGTATTCCCTATTTTCCGGCGGACAAGCCGCTCGATGTGACGGCGGTCGGCGCGGCACTGACACGGGCGCTGGCCGATCGGCCGGCGATCCTGCGCGACACGCGCTTCGCGATTGAACTGGGGCGCTGGCTGGTCGGCGAATGCGGTGTCTATCTGACGCGCGTTGTCGACCGGAAGGTCAGTCGGGGCGAGACTTTCCTCGTCGTCGATGGCGGGCTGCATCATCAGCTTGCCGCATCGGGCAATTTCGGCACCGTCGTACGGCGCAACTACCCGGTGGCGGTGGCGACGGCCGTGCCTGATTCCCCGACCGAGACGGTCACTGTAGTCGGCTGCCTGTGCACGCCGCTCGACCTGCTCGCCGACAAGGTCGAACTGCCAGTGGCGCAGCCCGGTGACGTCATCGCCATCTTCATGGCCGGTGCCTATGGTGCGTCGGCGAGCCCCGCGGCGTTCCTCGCCCACCCGCCCGCGCGCGAGCTGCTCGTGGGTCTCGCGGGATAATCCTAACGCTATCTTCACCTCTTCGGCCGATAGCCTGACGCCAGCAGTGCGCCGTGTACGGGAGACGTCCCGTGCGCGAACGCCACCGCGCGGAGGTGAGTCATGCGTTTTTCGATGGGTTCCAAGGGACTGGCAGCAATTGGCGTCGTTGCGACGACGCTGGGTGGCTGTGCCGGTGGTGGACGCCCCGAACTGCCACCCGCGGCCTATGTCGCGACGCAGGAACAGCCTGGCGAGGAATATGTCATCGGGCCGCTCGACCAGCTCAACATCTTCGTCTGGCGCAATCCGGAACTGTCGGCGAAGGTCCAGGTGCGGCCTGACGGGCGGATCACCACGCCGCTGATCAGCGACATGCCGGCGGTCGGCAAGACCCCCGCGATGCTCGCCGACGACATGAAGCTCGCGCTGGGCGAATATATCAAGGACCCGATCGTCTCGGTCATCGTCGAGAATTTCTCGGGCACCTTCAGCCAGCAGGTGCGTATCGTCGGCGCGACCGGCAAGCCGGCGTCGATACCCTATCGCGCCAACATGACGCTGCTCGACGCGATGATCGCGGTTGGCGGCCTCAGCGAATATGCTGCGGGCAACCGCGCAAAGCTGGTGCGCTACGATCGCGCCACGGGCCGGCAGGTCGAGTATCAGCTCAAGCTGTCGAGCCTGCTCAAAAATGGCGACTCAACCGCCAATGTCCGTCTCGAGCCGGGTGATGTGATCATCATCCCCGAGAGCATGTTCTGAGCGGGATCGGCGAATGAACGGCCTTTATGACGAAATCAGGATCGCGCTCCACGCGATCTGGACGCGGCGCTGGATCGCGCTGGCCGCCGCATGGGGCGTTGCCGTGCTGGGCTGGCTGGTGGTGTCGCAGATTCCCAACAGCTATGAATCGCATGCACGCGTGTTCGTGCAGATGCAGACCATCCTGCCCGGCAAGGTCGGCATCACGCCGGCCGACCAGGCCAAGGACCTCGACACGGTTCGGCAGACGCTGACCTCATCGGTCAATCTGGAGAAAGTCGTGCGCGGCACCGATCTTGCCGCCACGGTGTCGAACGACCGCGATATCGCGGACCGCGTTGCCGGGCTGCAAAAGGCGATCAAGATCACCGCGCAGCAGGACAATCTGTTCGAAATCTCGGTTACCGGCGCCAGCCCGAAAACGGCGCGCGCCGTGGTGCAGAAGCTGATCGACATCTTCGTCGAGCAGAATCTCGCCGGCGACCGCGATGAAACGAGCTCGACGCTGAAATTCCTCGATGCGCAATTGGCCGAACGGCAGAAGCAGCTCGCCGACGCCGAGGCCAAGCGCGCCGATTTCCAGAACCGCTATCTCGGCAGCTTGCCGGGCACGGGTTCGCTGACCGACCGGATGAGCGCGGCGCGCACGCAGATGGCGCAGGTCGACAATGATCTCGCCGCAGCCCAATCGGGTCTGGCGGCGGTTTCGGGGCAGATGGCGGGCACCTCGGCCAGCGTCGCGGGCAGCGCGGGGGCAGCAGGGCCGGCACGGGCGCGCCTGGCAGCGATCCAGGGTCAGCTCGCCGACGCGCAGGCCAAGGGTTGGACCGATCGCCATCCCGACGTCGTCGCGCTCCGCGGCCAGTTGGCGGCGGCACAGGCGGCCGCGCGCAACGAGCCGCTCGGGGCTGGCGGTGGCGGTTCGGCCAATCCGCTTTATCTCTCGCTCAAGTCGATGCAGGCCGAGAAGCAGGCGCAGGTCGCCTCGCTGACGATGCGCAAGAGCCAGCTCCAGTCGGATCTCGACCAGCTCACCTCGAAGCTCGCCGGCAACCCGGCGGTGGCGGCCGAGCAGTCGCAGATCGAGAACGACTATCAGGTGCTCAAGGACGCCTATGCCAAGCTGCTCGGCGACCGCGAAGCGATCAAGCTGCGCGGGCAGGCCGAAAGCCAGACCGACGCGATCAAGTTCAGCGTGATTGACCCGCCGACCGCGCCGCGTGTGCCGACCGCGCCCAACCGCCCGCTACTGCTCAGCGGCGTATTGATCGCCGCGCTCGCGGTGGGGGTCGGCGCAGCCTTCGCCATGGGCCAGATCAGGACGACCTTCCCGACCGCGGGCCGGCTCGAGCGCGCTACCGGATTGCCGGTGATCGGCTCGATCGGCGAAGCGGTCACCCAGGCACAGATCGCGCTGCGCCGGCGCAAGCTGATCTTTTTCGGCGGTGGCGCGGCGGGCCTTCTGGTGGCGTGGGTCGCGCTGATCGGGGTCGAAATGGTTCAGCGGGGGCTGGCGGCATGAACGATATGACGCCGCGCAAGCTCAAGGGGTCGCTCGTCGAGCGCGCCGCCGCAGCCTATGATCTCGACCATTTTCTTCGCTTGCCGGAAGAACCGGCCGTAACACGTCTGCCGCCGGTCGCCGGCCGGGCGGTCACGCCGGCCGTTCATCCGGCACCCGTGCCGGCAAGAGCGGCCGTCGCGGAGGACTTGCCGTTCGCGACGCCGCGCCCGTCCACCCCGCCGGTTCCGGCGGCAATGCCGGCGCCTGTGCCGGTGCGCGAAGGCGCCGTCTCGATCGATCGGGCATTGCTCGCCCAGAACGGTTTGCTTGTGCCAGGGGCGCCGATCGGCCCGCTCGCCGAGGAATTCCGCCTCATCAAGCGTCACCTGATCGGCACCGCCGCCACGATCGAGCGCGCGGCGCCGGCGAAGGCGCGGACGATGCTGGTGTGTTCGGCGCAGCCCAATGACGGCAAGACCTATTGCGCGATCAACCTCGCCATTTCGCTCGCCGCCGAGCGTGACACCGAGGTGTTGTTGATCGACGCCGATTTCGCCAAGCCCGACATCCTGTCGCGGCTCGGCGTGCCCGAAGCACCGGGGCTGCTCGACGCGCTTGCCGATCCGGCCGCCGAGATCGAGCGTTATGTGATTCCGACCGATATCCCGCAGCTCAGCTTGCTACCCGCCGGCAGCAAGATGACCGGCGATACCGAACTGCTCGCCAGCCGTCGAACCGGCAAACTGATCGAGGCGTTGCTTGCTGCAGCGCCGCGCCGCTTGCTGCTGTTCGATTCGCCGCCCGCGCTCGCCGCGTCGCCGGCGTCGGTGCTCGCCAACCATGCCGGGCAGGTGATGCTCGTCGTGCGCGCCGACCGTACCAGCGACAGCGACCTGCGCGAAGCCGTCGCGATGCTCGACGGCTGCGACCACATTCAACTCGTTCTGAACGCTGTCTCATACGCGCCAGGGGGGCGCCGCTTCGGCAGCTATTACGGCCAGGAGGACGCGAAATGACGCGTACGCTGATCATTGCCGGCGGCGTCGCCGCCACGCTCATCGCGGGGCCGGCATTCGCCGGAGACCGCCACAAGGCGATCACGCCCTATATCGAGATCGGGCAGGTCGCGACCTTCGACTTTAACGGCAGCGACGTGCTGACCTATTCGACCGTTGCCGCCGGCGTCGATGCTACGGTGCAGACGCGCCGCGCGCAGGTGCAGGTCAGCTATCGCTATGAACGGCGCATCTCGTGGGACAAGAAGGTCGGGGATGACGATATCCACAGCGGCCTCGCCCGCGCGGCGGTCAAGGTCGTGCCCGGGCTGAGCGTCGAGGGCGGGGCGCTCGCCACGCGCGCGCGCTCGGACATTCGCGGCGCGGCACCGGGGGTGCTTGCCGGCAATGTCGACAATATCAGCCAGATCTATTCGGCCTATGTCGGCCCGACGCTCTCGACCCATGCCGGCCCGGCCAGTATCGGCGCGAGCTATCGCTTCGGCTATACCAAGGTCGAGGCGCCGAAGGCGACGGGGGTCGCGCCGGGCGCGCCCAGGCTCGATCGCTTCGACAATTCGCATAGCCAGATCGCCCAGGCGACGATCGGCGTGAAGGCCGGCACCGTCCTCCCGGTCGGCGTAACCGCCAGCGCGGCGTGGGAACGCGACGACGCCAGCCAGCTCGACCAGCGCTATGACGGCAAATATGCCCGTGGCGACGTCGTCCTGCCGGTTGCGCCGACGATCGCACTGACCGGCGGGGTGGGTTACGAAAAGATCGAGGTCAGCCAGCGTGATGCCAAGCTCGACATTGCCGGCAACCCGGTAACCGACGCGCGCGGCCGCTTCGTTACCGATGCCGCGTCGCCGCGCCGCATCGCCTATCAGACCGACGGGCTGATCTATGATGCCGGCGTGATCTGGCGGCCGAGCCCGCGCACCACGTTGCAGGCGCGGGTCGGCCGGCGTTACGGCGGCATGACCTATACCGGCTCGTTCAGCTATGCGCCGAGCCATTCGGTCGGCATGCAGATCGGCGTCTATGACAGCGTCGAGACCTTTGGACACCAGCTCGAGAACGGCATCGCCAACCTGCCGACCAGTTTCATCGAGCAGCGCGATGCGTTCGGCCAGCAATTCAGCGGCTGCACCTATGGTGCATCGAGCAGCGCGCCGGGCGGGTGCCTCAATGGCGTGTTCCAGTCGATCTCGACCGCCGCCTATCGTGCGCGCGGCGTCGATGGGGTGATCTCCGCGCATCGCGGCCCGCTGAGCTTCGGCGTCGGCGCCGGCTACGCCAATCGTCGCTTCTATGCGCCGGGTGGGACGGGCTTCACGGTCAACGGCACGAGCGACCAGAGCTTCTATGTCGACGGCTTCATGAACGCTGCCCTGACGCGCCGTTCGGGCGTCAGCGCCAATGTGTTCGGAAATTACTATGACAGCGGCATCGCCGGTGCCAAGCCGGTGACCAGCGTCGGCGCGACCGGGCTCTATTATCTGAATTTCGGTCGGCTCGGCACGAGCGCGTCGCTTGGCGTCTATTCGTTCAGCCAGGAAGGCGTCAGCGATCAGGTTTCCGGCCAGGCCCAGCTTGGGATGCGCTATCAATTCTGAAACAACTGCCGCCTATGGCGGCGTTGAGGACCGTAATATGTACGACGAGCATTATGGGTTGAGCGGACGACCGTTCCAGTTGACGCCCGACCCGCGTTTCTGGTTCGATACCGTCACGCACAAAAAGGCGATGGCCTATCTCGGCTATGGCCTGGCGCAGGGTGAGGGTTTCATCGTCATCACCGGTGAGGTCGGAACCGGCAAGACCACGCTCGTCGGCCATCTCATGGCGACGATCGACCGCGAGCGCCTGCTCGCGATCCGCATCGCCTCGACCCAGATCGAACCCGACGACCTGCTACGCATGGTCGCGAACGGGCTCGATCTCGACCCGGACGGCATGACCAAGTCGCAGCTGCTTTCGTCGATCGAGCGCGGCCTGCACGCGACCGCGCGTGCCGGCCGGCGCACGCTGCTGGTGGTCGATGAGGCACAGGCCCTGAACATCGCCGCGCTCGAAGAATTGCGCATGCTGTCCAATCTGCAGGCCGGCGGCCACGCGCTGCTGCAGATCTTCCTGCTCGGCCAGCCGGAATTTCGCGCTCGCTTGCAGGGTGCGGGGCGGCTCGAGCAATTGCGCCAGCGCGTCATCGCGATGCACCACCTCGAGCCGATGGGCCCCGAGGAAGTCGAGCCCTATATGTTTCACCGGCTCTTGCTGGTCGGCTGGCGCGGCCGGCCGCGCTTCACCGCCGATGCCTTCGATGCGCTGTATCGCGGTTCGGAAGGCGTGCCGCGGCGGCTCAACCAGCTTGCCGCGCGCGTCATGCTCCACGGCGCGATCGAGCAACTCGATACGCTTGATGCCAGGGTGGTCGACGCGGTGATCGACGATGTCTCGGGCGACATGCCGAGCGCGGATGCCCCGCCGGCGGCGCCGATACCCGTCGCGCCAATGGCGTCCCCCGCACCGATTGCGCCGCCCACAGCCTTCGCCGCGCCGGAAGCCGCGGTTGACGCGCCATCGCCCTTGCCGATTCGCGGCTTGCAGGAGCCCGTTGCGGCCGCGCCATCGGTTGCGACGGTTCCGGAGGTTGCGCCGGCTGTTCACGATGCCACGGCGCGATTGGCTGCGCTGGAGGCGCGCGTCGACGAACAGGATGCCGCGTTGCGCCGTGTGCTGACCCTGATGATTGACTGGATCGAGGGCGATCAGCGCCCCGATGCCGCCGCGCTGCGGCGCGTGACGGGCTGAGGCAAGGCCACGCAATGCGCCATGCGCTCTCCGTCGATGTCGAGGACTGGTTCCAGGTCGGCGCCTTCGAGAAGGTGATCGATCGCGACGACTGGGATTCGCTCAGCTCGCGGGTCGAGCGCAATACCGATGCCGTGCTCGCTTTGTTTGCAGAGAGCGGCGTCAAGGCGACCTTCTTCACGCTTGGCTGGGTGGCGCAACGCTATCCCGCGCTGATCCGCCGGATTGTCGAGCAGGGGCATGAGCTTGCCAGCCACGGCTGGGACCATCGGCGCGTCTTCACCATGGACGCGCGCAGCTTCGCCGCCGATCTCGCCCGGACACGCGAGACATTGCAGGATGCCGGCGGGGTGTCGGTGAGCGGTTACCGTGCGCCCAGTTTCTCGATCGACCAGCGGACGCCTTGGGCGCACCATGTGCTCGCCGAGCAAGGCTATGGCTATTCGTCGAGCGTCGCCCCGGTCCGTCATGATCATTATGGCTGGCCCCAGGCGCCGCGCTTCGCATTCCGGCCGCTTGCCGATGCCGAGCTGCTCGAGCTTCCGGTGACGGTGGCCGATATCGCCGGACGCAAGCTCGCCACGGGCGGCGGCTTCTTTCGGCTGCTGCCGGCGGCGCTGACCAACTTCGCGATCCGTCAGGTGACGGGTGAGGGGCATGCCGCGATCTTCTATTTCCATCCCTGGGAGATCGATCCCGATCAGCCACGTGTCGCCAATGCACCGGCACGTTCCAGGCTGCGTCATTACAGCCGGCTCGGCGCGATGGCGGGCAAGCTGCGCACGCTGATCGGTCGGCACGACTGGGGCCGCATGGATGCCGTCGTCGCGGCGGAACGCGCGGCGCTCGCATGACCATGCCGCTCGTCTCGACCCCGCTTGGGGTAGGCTCGGCCGATCTCGGCGACGCGACGGAGTGCGCGCGGATCGACGCCTTTGTGCGCGCGCATCGCGATGCGACGCCCTTTCATCTGACCGGCTGGAGTCTTGCCGTCGAACGTGGCTGCGGCCAGGCCGCACACATGCTCCTCGCGGAGCGCGCCGACGGCACGCTGGCCGGCGTCCTGCCGCTTGCCGCGACGCTCTCGCCCCTGTTCGGCCGCGCGCTCGTCTCGACCGGGTTCGCAGTCGGTGGCGGCATTCTCGCTGTCGACGCGGCGGCGGTAGCGTCGCTCGGCTCGGCGGCATGGGCACTGGCCGAACGCCTGCGTTGCCCCACGCTCGACCTTCGCGGAGGGCCGGTGGCCGGCGAGGGGTGGGTGGTCGATGACACGACCTATGTCGGCTTCGTCCGGCCACTTGCCGACAATGACGAGGCTGAGTTGCTCGCCATTCCGCGAAAGCAACGCGCCGAGGTCCGCAAGGCGCTTGCCGGCGATCTTACAGTGTCGGTCGGCAACGACCGGCAGCATGCGCGCCACCATTATCGCGTTTATGCCGAATCCGTCCGCAATCTCGGCACACCCGTCTTCCCGGCCAGGTTGTTCGTCGAGGTCCTGCGCGCCTTTGGCGACGACGCGGATATTCTTACGGTCTTCAACGGCGCCACGCCGGTAGCGAGCGTTCTGAGCCTTTATTTCAACGGCACCGTCTTTCCCTATTGGGGTGGCGGCACCCAGGCGGCGCGGGCGCTACGCGCCAACGATCGCATGTATTTTTCCTTGATGGCGCATGCCCGTGCGCGCGGCTGCAAGAATTTCGATTTCGGTCGCTCGAAGAACGGCACCGGCGCGGCCGCGTTCAAGAAGAACTGGGGTTTCGATCCGGTGCCGCTCGTGTATCATCGGCGCGCAGCGGCAGGGGGCACGCCGCGCGACATCAATCCGTTGAACCCGCGTTATCGACTCCAGGTCGCAGCGTGGAAGCGGCTTCCGTTATGGGCTGCCAACCGGATTGGTCCGATGATCTCCAGGGGGCTTGGCTGATGGGCGACATCCTTTTCCTGGCGCATCGCGTGCCTTTCCCGCCCGATCGCGGCGACAAGATTCGCGGCTTCAACATCTTGAAATATCTGTCGGCCCGCCGGCGGGTGCATCTGATCGCGTTCGCCGACGACAGCCGCGACATGAAGCAGAAATCCGGACTGGCCAAGTTCACCGGCAACCGCTCGATCGTCTGGCGTTCCAAGCCGCGCGCCGTCGCCGCGATACAGGCGTTGCTCGGTCGCAAACCGGTGTCACTCACCGCCTTCGACAACAAGCCCCTGCGCGAGGCGGTCGAGAACATCCTCGCGCGCCATTCGATCGACACGATCTACGTCTTTTCCAGTCAGATGGCGCAATATCTCCCGGCGCGGCCGCGGCAGCGCGTCATCATGGATTTCGTCGATATGGATTCGGCGAAGTTCGCCGACTACGCGAAGAAGACGTCAGGCCCGATGGCGTGGTTCATGAACCGCGAGGCGAAGCTGCTGTTCGCGCATGAAAAGGCCATCGCGCAACGTGCCCATGCCAGCCTGTTCGTCAGCGAGGCCGAGGCCAGGTTGTTTCGGGAGCGCAGCGGACTGCCGCGTGTCCATGTCGTCGAAAATGGTATCGACACCGAGTTTTTCGATCCCGTTGCAAGCTTCAAGCGGATCGATTCGACCGGGCGGCTGATCGTATTCACCGGCCAGATGGACTATCGCCCAAATATCGAAGGGGTGACCTGGTTCGTCGAGACGATCCTGCCGCACATCCGGGTGCGCTATCCCGATGCGCGCTTCGCGATCGTCGGGCGTAATCCGACCGAGGCGGTCAAGGCGCTCGCGCGGCAGCCTGGTGTCATGGTTACCGGCGCGGTCGCGGACGTGCGCGGCTGGCTCAGCGCTGCATCGGTCGTGGTCGCACCGCTTAAGCTCGCGCGCGGGATTCAGAACAAGGTGCTCGAGGCGATGGCGATGGCGCGGCCGGTGGTTGCGTCGCGCGCGGCCGCCGAAGGCATCGATCATGACGGGACGATCCGCGTCGGCGAGACCGTCGGCGAGATTTCGGAGGAGGTGATGGCCTTGCTGGCCGATCCCGCCGCCGCCGCGGCCCTCGGCGAAGAAGCGCGTGCGCGCGTCAAGGCGCGCTACGACTGGGAGGCGTGTCTGGCCCCGCTCGATGCGCTGCTCGGCATCAGCATCAAGGCGCCGCCGCGGCGCAGCGCTGCATGACGATGGCCGTCCCGGCGGCCGAATTCGCGGCCGGGACCAAAGCGGGCGGGTTCGACGCCCGCTGGCGAAAGCATGCGGCCATCCTGCTGGGTGCCGCGCTGCTCCTCACTGCCCTGTTCCGCGCCGACGCGCAGGCGCTTGCGACGATCTGGTGGACCAGCACCACGTTCGGTCACTGCCTGTTCATCGCGCCCGTGATCGCCTGGCTGGTGTGGCAGCGCCGCGCCGAACTGGTGCAGGTCGCGCCGGTCGGGTGGTGGCCCGGCCTGCTGCTGGTCGGCGCAGGCGGATTTGGATGGCTATTGGGTGACGCCGGCGGCGTTGCGCTGGCCCGGCATCTCGGGCTCGTCATGATGCTGCAGGGCGCGACGGTGACGATCCTAGGTCCCAACGTTGCGCGCGCGCTGCTCTTTCCGCTCGCTTATGCCTTCTTTCTCGTCCCGTTCGGCGAGGGGATCGAAGGGCCGTTGCAGACCGTCACGGTCGCGATGACGATGCCGCTGCTGCATCTGTTCGGCGTGCCGGCGCAGGTCGATGGCGTCTTGATCACCATTCCCAATGGCTATTTCGAGGTTGCCGAGGCCTGTTCGGGCGCCAAGTTCGTCATCGCGATGGTCGCCTATGGCGCGCTCGTCGCGCATGTCTGTTTCGTATCGTGGCGCCGGCGTGCCCTGTTCATGGTCGCCGCACTGGTCGTGCCCGTCGTTGCCAATGGCCTGCGCGCCTTCGGCACGATCTACGCGGCCCACCTTACCTCGGTCGAGCGCGCCACCGGCATGGACCATATCGTCTATGGCTGGGTCTTTTTCGGGCTGGTGATGGCGGCGGTGCTGGCGATCGGCTGGCGCTGGTTTGATCGCGCTCCCGATGCGCCCGTGATCGACGTGGCGCGCTTGCAGAGCCCGGTCGCACGGCATTGCGATGTTTTGATCGCGGCGATGCTTGCATTGACCACCGTCGCAATTTTTCCGGCGTGGTCGGCAGCCATTGCGGGTCGCGCTATGGTCCTTCCCGACCATGTCACCTTGCCCGAAGTGCCGGGCTGGCACCGCGTCGCGATGAGCGAGCGCGCGCCATGGTCGCCTTATTATCCCGGCGCGGACCATTATCTGATCGGCCGCTATGCCGACGGGCAGGGCGATCCCGTCGATCTCGCCATTGCGGTCTATGGTAGCCAGCATGAGGGCAAGGAACTGGTCTCGTTCGGTGTCGGTGCGTTGCGCCAGGACGACCGCTGGGTCCGGGTCGAGGACCTGCCCGAGTTGGACGGCGGCAGCGTCATCCGCGTGACCGCGCCGGGGCGGGTGGAGCGGCAGATCACGACATGGTATCGCCTCGGCGACACCGTGACCCGAAGTGATACTCGTGTGAAACTCGAAACGCTCAAGACCAGGCTGCTCGGCGGCGATCAGCGCGCCGTTGCCGTCCACCTTTCGGTCGAATCGACCCCGGGGCGCGATCCACGTGCGGCGATGACCCGCTTCCTCGCCGCAGCGGGACCCGTCGCGCGCATTGCCGACGCCGCGTCCGGGCGGCGCTGATGTGCGGTATCGCCGGGATCTTCTATCCCGCCACGCCGAAGCCGGTCGATCCGGCGCGCATCGTCGCGATGACCGACGTCCAGGCGCATCGCGGCCCCGATGGCTCGGGCGTGTGGACCGCGCCGGGGGTGGGCCTGGGCCATCGCCGGTTGTCGATCATCGACGTCGCCGGCTCGCCGCAGCCGATGTCGACAAGCGACGGCGCGCTGACCGTCGTCTACAATGGCGAAATCTATAATTTCCGCGAGCTCCGCGCCGAGTTGAGCGCAATGGGCGCGCATTTCGTCACCGCCGGCGATACCGAGGTGCTGCTGCACGGCTGGTCGGTATGGGGTCCGGCGATGCTCGACCGGCTCAACGGGATGTTCGCCTTCGCGTTGCACGACGCCCGTCGCCAGAGCCTGTTCCTCGCGCGTGACCGGATGGGCACCAAGCCGATCCACTATGTCGAACTCTCGGACGGCGGCGTTGCCTTTGCATCGGAACTCAAGGGCCTGCTTGCGCACCCCTTGCTGCGTCGTACGCCCGACCTCCGCGCCGTCGAGGACTATCTCGCCTTCGGCTATGTTCCGGACGACAGCTGCCTCGTCGCCGGCGTCAGGAAACTGCCTGCCGGTCATGCCTTGCTGATCGAGCGCGGCAAGACGCTGCCCGCGCCATCGCGCTGGTGGGACATCGACTTCTCGCGCCGCGCCACTGGCTCGGCCAAGTCGCTCGAAGAGCAATTGCTCACATTGTTACGGGATGCCGTTACCTCTCGCATGGTGTCGGACGTACCGCTCGGCGCGTTCCTGTCGGGCGGGGTCGACAGCTCGGCCGTGGTGGCATTGATGGCAGAGGCCTCGAAGCAGGCGGTGAAGACCTGCACGATCGGCTTCGACGAAGCCGGGCATGACGAGCGCCGCTATGCCGAAGCCATCGCGTCGCGCTTTGCCACCGAGCATCGCGAGCGCGTGGTCGCGCCGGACGATTTCTCGCTGATCGACACGCTGGTCGCTGCGTTCGACGAGCCCTTTGCCGATGCCTCGGCGCTGGCGACCTATCGCGTCAGCCAGTTGGCGCGCGAACAGGTTACCGTGGCCTTGTCGGGCGACGGCGCCGACGAAGCCTTTGCGGGGTATCGACGCTACAAGTTCCAGGCCGCAGAAGAGCGCATTCGCGCGCTGCTCCCGAGCGAGGTCCGCGGGCGCGTGTTCGGCACGCTGGGTCGCTGGTATCCCAAGGCCGATTGGGCACCGCGACCCTTGCGTGCAAAGACGACCCTGCTTGCCCTCGCGGACGATGGCGCCGAGGCTTATGCTCGCGCAGTCGGTGTGACTACCCCCCCGCTCCGCGCGGCGCTATTCAGCGATACGGCGAAGCGCGCCATTGCCGGGCACCGCGCCGAGGATCGCTACGTCCGGTCGATGCGCGATGCGCCGGCGCGCGACGCGCTCGATCGTGCGCAATATGCCGACTTCCAGCATTGGCTGCCGGGCGACATCCTGACCAAGTCGGATCGCACCAGCATGGCGGTCGGGCTGGAAGCCCGCGAGCCGTTGCTCGACCACCGGCTGGTCGAGTTCGCCGCCACCTTGCCCGACCATTTCCGGCTGCGGCGCGGGGAGGGCAAATGGCTGCTCAAGAAGGCGATGGAGCGCTATCTGCCGCGCGACATCCTCTATCGGCCGAAAATGGGCTTCGTCACGCCGGTGAGTGCATGGTTTCGCGGCCCGCTCGCAGACGAAGCGGCGCGCCTGGCCACGTCGCGCACCCTGGGTGACACCGGCTGGTTCGATCCTGGAGCGATCGCGACGCTCGCCGCCGACCACCGCGCCGGCCGCGCCGAGCACGGCCGGACGCTGTGGCAGCTCGTCATGCTCGATCGCGCGGTGGCGCGGCTGTTTCCTTAATGGTGCCAGCCAAACACCGCCATCGCGGCGTGTAGCGTCAGCGCCACCAGGCAGAGGGTCGAAAGTGCGAACACCAGGAAGCGAATGCTGACCTTGTTGTATGTCGCCTGGATCAGGCTGTGGACGATGCGCAGGCCGACATAACCCCAGGCGATGGTGGCGTTGAGGCCGCCACCGAGGCCGATGATCGCCAGCACGAGTGCCACGGCGTAAAACAGCGTCGGCTGTTCCATCAGGTGGATGTAATTGTGCGCCGGCCACTGCGCCTTTTCGTCGACCACGCCGTCAAGGCCGCCGGGTCGCCCCCCGACGACCTTGCCGAGGTTGATGCCGGCTTTCTTCATGGCGGGCAAGCGCACCGCCACCATCCATATGAGCATCACCAGCGACCAGGCGATGAGGGCGACGACGGGCTGCAAAATCGGGCTGTAGGTCATGATCGGCTATCCCCCCTCCACATTGTCGGAGCAGGCTGCCGTATTGCGTTGCGTTTGGCAACGGGTCGTCTGGAGGGGGCCGCGCCTTCCGCAGGAAGGCGCCTAACGTCGAACCGTCGGTCTACGTTCTGGGGTCAGGGAAGCAGCCAGAGGAAAAAGCGCCACCACCAACCCAGCTCGTCACCGTTGGTCGCATAGACGCGAATCGTCCGCACCGAAAATTGCTCGAGCACGAAATCATGGCCGATCTCGGGATAGCTGTAGATCCGCTTGCCGCTGTCGGTCGTCAGATAGCTCGTCGGAAAGCCGAGTTTATGGAACACAGCCGTCTGATAGTCACCGATGTTGATCCTCAGCGTCGGTCCGCACGCGCCGTGAGATATCTTGTCGACATTGCTGCAGACGATGTTCTTGGCGGTTTGCTCCGGCGTGAAGCTCACCACCATGAACGGGTTGGTGTAAAGCCACTGGGCACCGTGCGGTGCCCCCTGGGCATGGACCCAGGGCGCGGTGTCGCTGTCGCGGACCATCTCGGGGTTGCCGACCGCGTAGATGACGTTCTGCAAAGGATCGCCGATCAGGATATTGTCATAGGTAGCAACGTCATAGCGATAGGTGAGCCAGCCGAGCGTGACATGCGTAATCGTGACCGCGCCCAGCGCTGCCAGCAGGACCCATTCGGGAATGATAATCTGCGGCAGCTTGCGTGAGTTACGTCGCCGACTGCGCGAGGTCACGGGCTGCGGAGAGGCATATTTCTCGCGCAGCCAGTCGAAGCACAGCCACGCGATTTGCGCGGGGACATAGGGTATGGGCGAGAAAACGGCATTGACCTTGATATAGATCAGGAACGCCGCAAGCAGCACGATCGACGCCGCATGAGCGAGCAGCAGGCGCTGCAGGGCGTTGAGACCCGTTCGACGGAGAAGCGCGAGGAAACCGCGACTGACCCAGAAGGTCGTCAGCAGTACGCCCAAAGGCAGCAGCAAAGATGGCATTGGCCCCCGATTTTCCTTGTTTGCCGCACCCCGGCGGCATCACGCGCGAGGCTATAACGCGGCGCCTGTGACCGCGCAACCAAACCCCAAATAGGATCGTGGCGCCGCGCAGCCCGGAACGATCCCCGCCTAGATGTAGGGCTCCTCGATCGAGCGCTTCATCCACCGCCGGTACAGGCCGAAGCCGAGGCACAGCAGAGCGATGGCGGCAACGACGCCTGCGAAGACCTTGCCATCGTCGCTCGCCGCGAGCCCGGCCTTGCGACCCTTGTCGAACGGATCGATCAGCACCGGCGAGGCTGCCATGGTGACCTTGCCCTCGACCGTCTTGCGCACCGCCTCCTGCGCCGCGAAGTCGGTCTTCTGCAGCCCGTCCAGCTTCATGATCGGGCCGAACGCGCCGTCGCCAACGACGAAAGCGGCCAGATCGCGATCGCTGATCGCACCGTCCTTGACCATCGCGCCGAGCGCCGGTTGCGAGGTGTCGGTGGCCGTCGCCGGATAGACCGCTGCAACCGTCCAGTGATGGATTTCGCGGCCGCTTTTCGTCTCGGTCAGTTCCATCGCGCGGGCCATGTCGAGTTGCCCGACCAGCACGATCTCGTTGGCCGAGCCGACATTGCGCTTGGCATCGAACCGCTCGATCGCGACCGCAGCAGGCGGCGGCCGGTGGCGCGCCAGCATCTTCGCCGCTTCGCTATCCTGGTCGCTGAAATAGCCGAAAATGCCGGCTGCGAGGATGACCGGCGAAGCAAGGATATAGGCCCACCACGGCAAGCCAAACAGAAGACGAAGCAATCCAAACACGATATTCCCCCCGGAAATCAACCGGGGGGAACATCGTCAATTTTCAGCGCGTCGCAAGCGTTAATTGCGACCGTACCTTAACTTCAGTCGAAGCTGGCGCCCCAGCGGCGCTTGACGCGGTTCTTCCACAGCCCGCGGTGATAGGCGTCGCTCGCGAGCAACGGCATCACCGAGCCGGCCTCGGCAAAGACCATCTGCTCGATCCCAGTGTTGACCTTGCCCCAGCTTGCCGCTTCCTGCAGCGTCGATGACGAGCAGGCGCCGTCGCGCACGTCGGCGACGGTGATTTGCACGGCATATTTGTGCACCTGAACATCGTCATGACCGAGGATCTCGGCGCACACGACGGTGTCCTGGATGAAGTTCTTCGGCACG
The DNA here is from genome assembly GCF_029911635.1 of Sphingomonas sp. AR_OL41. GTDB lineage: Bacteria > Pseudomonadota > Alphaproteobacteria > Sphingomonadales > Sphingomonadaceae > Sphingomonas. The sequence continues at coordinate 54,709 of NZ_JARYTI010000009.1, read as the reverse complement.
CCGCCGCCGATCATCAGCAGGCCGGTGGTCCCGGCTTTGATCTTGATGTCGGTCAGCTCGCGGAAATCGGCGATCGCGTCGAGCACCATGTACGGCTTGCCCTCCTTCGCACGATCGACCTGGTGCTTGACCAGCCCGAAGCCGGCCGAGCTGTCGACGAACGCCGGGCAGAAGATCGGCACGTCATGCTCATAGGCGAGCTTGACCAGGCTGTTGTCCTTCTTGCCATGCTCGACCAGATATTTGCCCATCGCACGGATGAACTCGCGGCTCGAATAAGGGCGCGGCTCGAGGCCATTGGCGATCTCGTAGATCGTATGATCGCAATCCTGCAGCTGCTCTTCGTCGATATAGGTGTCGTAGATGCGGTCGATCAGCAGCGAGCGCAGCGTGTCGTCGTCGGGTACTTCGAGCGCCTGGTAATGTTTGTGGCCAAGGCCCTCGAAGAAATCCATGTCGACGATCGACGCGCCGGTTGCGACGACGCCGTCGATCATGTTGTTGCGCAGCAGTTCGGCATACAGATCCATGCAGCCACCGGCCGAGGTCGAGCCGGCGATGACCAGAAAGATCGAGCAATCGGGGTCGGCCAGCATCTGGTTGTAGATGTCGGTCGCCCGGCCGAGATCGCGGCTGGTGAAGCTCATCTTCTTCATCGCGTCGACGATCGGGCGCGCGTCGAAGCTGGTGATGTCGATATGCTCTACCGTGGTCGAGAGCAGCTCGGCCTTGCGCGTGTCGTTGATCGTGGTGTCGGTCATGGGAAACTCCCGCAGTCTGTCGGCGTCATTCGAACGGGGACGCGCAAAACCCAAGCAGCGGCGAGGCGCAAAGCACCTCGCCGCCTGTCTGTGAAGGATCGCTGTTACAGCGTGACGACGTTCGAAGCGACCTTGCGCTCGTCGGCGACATAGAGCGACACCATTGGCTCATCGTCGACGATCACCGTCTCATCCGAGCCGAAGCCGTTGAACGCGGTGCGCATCGCGCAGCCATAGGCGCCGAGCATGCCGATCTCGATATAATCGCCGGCCTGCACATCCGCCGGGAGGGCGAACGGGCCTGCCATGTGATCCATGTCGTCGCAGGTCGGACCATAGAAGCTGAAGTCGATGTCGCGGGCCCGGCTATCGGGCTCGCGCAGCAACGTCACCGGGAAGCGCCAACCGATATGCGCGGCATCGAACAACGCGCCGTAAGCGCCGTCGTTGATGTACAATTCGGTACCGCGACGCCGCTCGACGCGAACGACGATCGACGAATATTCCGCGCACAGCGCCCGGCCCGGCTCGCACCACAGTTCCGACGAATAGCTCACCGGCAGGCTTTCGAAGGCGCGGTGGATCGTCTGGAAATAATGCTCGAGCGGGGGCGGCTCCATGCCGGGATAGCTCGACGGAAAGCCGCCGCCGACATCGATCACGTCGACCGTGACCGCCGCCTCGACGATCGCGGTGCGGACGCGCTCCAGCGCCTGGGCATAGGCTTCGGGCGTCATCGCCTGGCTGCCGACATGGAAGCAGATGCCAAGCGCATCCGCCGCCTGGCGCGTGCGGAACAACAGTTCCTTGGTCTCGCCGGGCGCCGCGCCGAACTTCGACGCGAGGCTCAGCTTGCTATGCTCCGACGAAACCCGCAGCCGCACGCACAGCGTGAGGTCTTCCGCCCCGCGCGTTGCGCGAACGATCTTCTCCAGCTCCTCGATCGAATCGAGGCTGAAGGTGCGCACGCCATGCGTGAAATAGGCTTCCTCGATCGCCTCCTCGGCCTTGACCGGGTGCATGAAGCACAGCGTCGCCTCGGGGATCGTGCGCGCGACAAGCCGTACCTCGGCAATCGAGGCGACGTCGTAATGCGTGATTCCGCTGTCCCACAGGACCTTCAACAGGCCCGGCGAGGGGTTTGCCTTCACCGCATACATCGAACGACCCGGAAACTTCTCGACGAAGAATCGGGCAGCCCGCGCCGCGGCGTGGGGACGAATCAGCGTGACCGGCTGGACCGGCCGCTGCCTGGCGATTTCGACTCCGGTGACGGTGGTCGAGTGGGCTTTCGCTAGCCCCAGCGCGCTATGATGCTTGTGCAACTCAAGGGACCTCCAAGTGGCTTGCGCCTACGGTGAAAAAAGCTGCCTTGCGGTTGGAAGTCCCATGGGGCAGCGGACGGGCGAAATAGGATCGACTTTCCTCTATGTAAAGGGAATAGCGACGGCAGGAGGTGTTCCGTGACGATTTTACGACAGCCGACCCGGGCCGGGGTACGCGACGCGGCTGCCAAGATCGCCGCGATCCTTCCGTCATCGCCATTATTCGTAAGCGAAATCAAAGGGATATCCGTCGCCTTCAAGGCGGAGTCGCTGCAGCCGATCGGTGCCTTTAAATTGCGCGGGGCGTGGCATCGACTGACCGCGATCGACCCGGAAGCGCGCGCGAAGGGCGTCGTCGCCTTCTCCTCGGGTAACCATGCGCAGGGTGTCGCCTGGGCGGCGAAGCGGCTCGGCATGCCGGCCCTGATCGTCATGCCGTCCGACGCGCCGGCGGCGAAGCGCGAGGGCACGCTCGCGCTAGGTGCCGAAGTCGTCACCTATGACCGTGCAACCGAAAGCCGCGAACAAATCGCAGCGTCGCTGGCCGAGGCGCGCGGCGCGATTCTCGTGCCGAGCTTCGACGATCCCTGGGTGATCGAAGGGCAGGGCAGTACGGGGATCGAGGCGGCAGCGCAGATGGAGGCCGCGGGGCTAGGCAAGCCGACCAATGTGGTGGTGCCCTGCGGCGGCGGCGGTCTCGCCGCCGGCATCGCGCTGGCGCTGCCCGACGCGGCGATCACCGTCGTCGAACCCGAGGGCTGGGATGATATGCGTCGTAGCCTGGAGGCTTCGTGGATCGAGCCGGTCGGCCCCAACCCGCCACCGACCGCCTGCGATGCGCTGCAGACGCCGCGCGTCTCGCCGCTTACCTTCGACGTGCTGTCGCGCCGCGATGCCACCGGCGTCGCGGTCAGCGAGGCGGAGATCGCCGTGGCTCAGCGCTGGGCGGCCGAACGGCTGCGAATCGTCGTAGAACCGGGCGGCGCGGTTGCACTCGCCGCGCTGCTTGCCGGCAAGGTGCCGGTCGTACCGGGGACGCTGTGCATCCTGTCGGGCGGCAACGTCGATCGCGCGGCCTATGCCAGGGTGCTGGCGAACGAGCCTGCGACCGAACTGGAGCGCCCGGCGCTCAGTCAGCTCGAAACATGACCGACCTCAACCCCGTCGTCCTCGCGATCGCGATGATCGCCGCCTTTGCGTGCGCGATCGGTGGTGGTGCGATGATCAGGCGCGGCGAGCGGCGCAAGGGCACGCTGATGCTGGTGATGACGGTGGTGCTGGTCGCCAATGTCGCGATCTGGACACTATAAGGGGTAAGTTTGGTGACGGAGCTCGTGCACGCGTCAAGCCCCGGGCACAGCCAGTATAGCAGACAGCGTTGACCGGCACTGCTGCCAGTCATGCTGTTTACAGACGCCAATCTCGCGCGGCTGGCCTCACCTGATCGGTGAGTTGGGATCGAGTCGCATATCCAGATATTTGTCCACGCTGCCCATCAGCTCGGGCATTTCATGCTCGAAAAAGTGGTTGGCCTTGGGAATCGTATCGTGATGGATCGTGATGTGCTTCTGCGTGCGCAGCTTGTCGACCAGCTTCTGCGTCGCCCCAGGCGTCACGACCTCGTCGGCCTCACCCTGGATGATGATGCCCGAGGCCGGGCAGGGCGCGAGAAAGGTGAAGTCGTACATGTTGGCCGGCGGGGCGATCGAGATGAAGCCGCGAATCTCCGGCCGGCGCATCAGCAACTGCATGCCGATCCACGCGCCGAAGCTGACGCCGGCGATCCAGGTCGTCGAGGCCTCGGGGTGAAAGCTCTGCACCCAGTCGAGCGCGCTGGCTGCGTCACTCAGTTCGCCGACGCCATTGTCGAACGTGCCCTGGCTCTTGCCGACGCCGCGAAAGTTGAAGCGCAGCGTCGCGAAGCCGCGGCGCTGGAAGGTCTTGTAGAGTTCCTGGACGATGCGATTGTTCATCGTGCCGCCCGACGAGGGATGCGGATGAAGAATCATCGCGACCGGTGCGCGCGGGCGCGGTGCGGGAGCGAAACGGCCTTCGAGACGACCGTCGGGGCCGGGGAAAATTACTTCTGGCATCGGACCTGCTGACGAAAATGGATTGGGGGCGCGCACGCCGGGGAATTGCGCGCTATATAGGCACGCCGCGCTTCGGCGCAATCATTCTACCGGGATGTCCTTGGACTTGGCCACGCGTATCTATCTCGATCATGCCGCAACGACGCCGATGCTGCCGCACGCGATCGCCGCTGCCGAGGCCGGCATGCGCCACTGGGCCAACCCGTCGTCGCCGCACAGCGAGGGGCGCGCGGCGCGCGCCGCGCTCGAACAGGCGCGCGCGCAGATCGCCGCCGCCTATGGCTGGCCGGGCGAGACGCTGCTGACCAGCGGCGCGAGCGAGGCACTGGCCATTGCGCTCGGCCGGGTCACGCTGCCACGCCGGCTGATCGGCGCGACCGAGCATGATGCGGTGATCCGCGCCGCGCCCGGCGCCGATGTCGTACCGGTGCTCGATTCGGGGGTGATCGACCTCGACCGACTTCAGGCACTGCTGGTTGATCAGCCGCGCGCGTTGGTCGTCGTGCAATGGGCCAACAGCGAGACTGGGGTGCGCCAGCCGATCGCCGCGATTGCCGCAATCGTCCATACCGCCGGCGGGCTGCTGCTGGTTGACGCGGCACAAATGCCACCCGGCGCCGACGAATCGCTTTCTGATCATGCCGATTTCATCGCGCTATCGTCGCACAAGCGCGGCGGACCGCCGGGCGTCGGCGCGCTGCTGGTGCGCGACCTCGCCACGCTCGAACCGACCGGCGGGCAGGAGCGGGGCTATCGCGCCGGCACGGAGAATGTGCCTGGCGTGCTCGGCTATGCCGCTGCACTTGGTGAGGCGCCCGATCTCTCGCGCTGGGCAACACTGCGCGCGCGGCTCGACGATTCCATCCTGCGCTCGGGCGGCGTGGTGGTCGGCGCCGATGCGCCGCGGCACGCTGCGATCGGATCGTACCGCATGCCCGGCGTCGCTTCGACGGTGCAGCTCATCCGGCTCGACCTTGCCGGAATCGCGGTTTCGGCGGGCAGTGCCTGCTCATCGGGCAGCATGAAGCCGAGTCACGTCCTCGCCGCGATGGGTTGGGCCGAGCCCGCGCTGCGCGAGGTGGTGCGGGTCAGCTTCGGCGCGTCGACCACAGACGCCGAGATCGACGCCTTCATCGCCGCATGGCGCGCCATCGCGCGCGAGGCGCGAGCCCGGGCGGCATGACTTATCTGGATTATCAGGCGACCACCCCGCTTGCGCCCGAAGCGTTGGCCGCAATGCTGCCGTGGCTCGAGCGCCAGCATGCCAACCCGCACTCGGCGCATCGCGAGGGCCGCGCCGCCCGCGCCGCGGTCGAATATGCGCGTGACCAGATCGCCGCGCTGCTGCCTGCCGACGGCGCGGTCAGCTTCACCAGCGGCGCGACGGAAGCGCTCAACTGGGCGATCAAGGGCACGACCGGGCCGATCGTCACGCTCGCCACCGAACATGCCGCCGTGCTCGATACGGTCGAGGCCGAGTGTCGCGCCGGGCGCACGGTGACGATCCTGTCGGTTCAGCGCGACGGCCTTATCGATCTCGACCGCGCGCGACAAGCGATCGTCCCCGGCACCGGGCTGGTCGCGGCGATGCTGGTCAATAACGAGATCGGCGTGATCCAGCCGATCGCCGAACTTGCCGACCTCGCGCATGCCGCCGGCGCGCTGATGCTGTGCGATGCCGTGCAGGGAATTGGCCGCGTCGCCTTGCCCGACGGATGCGATCTCGTCGCGCTGTCGGCGCACAAGATCCATGGGCCCAAGGGCGTCGGCGCGCTGTGGGTGCGGCGCGGCGTCACGCTGGCGCCGCTGTTGCACGGCGGTGGGCAGGAAGCGGCCGGCCGCTCGGGCACGCTGTCGCCGGCGCTGTGCGCAGGCTTCGGTGTGGCGGCGGCCTCGATGCGCGAGCGGCAAAATCAGGACGCTGCCCATGTTGCTCGGTTGTGGGACATTGTCGTGTCGCGTCTCGGCCCTGGCTGGACCATCAACGGCTCGGTCGAGCGGCGCTATCGCGGCAACCTCAACATCCGCCACGATGACCTCGACGTCGCCCGCCTGATGTCCGACCTGCGCGATATCGCCTTCTCCGCCGGCTCGGCCTGCGCCAGCGGGTCGGGGCGCCCGAGCCATGTGCTGCGCGCGATCGGGCTCGACGATTCGGCGGCGCGGTCGAGTCTGCGGCTTGGCTTTGGTCGCTATACCAGCGAGGACGAGCTGGCGCGCGCGATCGACCTGATCGTTGCCGCGACGGCAATACAGGGGCTTGCGGCTTGATGCTGGTACGTTTCATCGCCACCGACGGTTCGATCCGCGAGGTCACTGTGAATGCTGGCGATCGACTGCTCGACGTCGCCCAGGCCGACGGCCAGCCGCTCGAAGGCACGTGCGAAGGGCAGATGGCCTGTTCGACCTGTCACGTCATCGTCGCGGCGGAGGATTTCGGACGCCTGACGCCGGCCAGCGAGATGGAAGAGGACATGCTCGACCTCGCCACCGGGGCGACGCGGACCAGCCGGCTGGCGTGCCAGATCTGGCTCGACGATGCGCTCGATGGCTTGACCGTCCGCATTCCGGGCGACGTCCGCAACATGCAGGGTCGCTAACCTCGCGAGGCTTGGCTTTCGGTCGTGACATGGTAGCTTCGATCATGGAGAGGGATTGATCGCAGGAGAGAAGACCATGAAACTCATTGCTTTTGTTTCCGCCGCGCTGGTCGCCATGGCCGCGCTGACCGCGACGCCGGCCGCCGCCGATCGCTGGCACGGCGGCCGCCATCACGGCTATGCAAAGTCCCATGGCTGGAAGTGGAAGAAGGTCTGCAAGACCCGCTATTATCATGGCCACAAGGGCACATGGTGCCGCAACGTGCGCGTGCATCGATAACATTGACTTGATCGCGCCGCCCGCCGCCGCCATATGCGACGCGGGAGTCGGGCGGACGTGGTCGTCGCCAACCCGGTCAGATCCGGAAGGAAGCAGCCGCAACGATTTCGCCGCGGGTCGTCCCGGCTCCCACCGCGCCGTTTGCGAGAGAAGATTGCAACGCAATCCACCACGCAAACAAGCGCGGCCGGCGGCGCCAACGGCGCCGTCCGACGACGCGGCTTCGCCGCGGCGCTCCCCAGACCGCCGATCCGCAGCATCGCCACCCCGCTTTCGACAGCCGCGCGCAACCTTTCCCTACCATCCGCACCATCGCCGCCCTAGATAGGGGGACAATGTCCGACTCCTTCGATCTTGGCGAACCGCCCCAGCCGCCGCGCGGCGACGCCTATCGCGTGCTGGCGCGCAAATATCGCCCGCAGACCTTTGGCGAACTGATCGGGCAGGATGCCATGGTCACCACGCTCGGCAACGCAATCAAGCGCGGCCGTTTGGCGCATGCCTTTCTGCTCACCGGCGTGCGTGGGGTCGGTAAGACCTCGACCGCGCGACTCATCGCCAAGGCGCTCAACTGCATCGGCCCCGACGGACAGGGCGGCGCGACGATCGATCCGTGCGGTGTGTGCGAGCCGTGCCGCGCGATCACCGAAGGGCGCCACATCGACGTGATCGAGATGGACGCGGCGAGCCATACCGGCGTCGACGACGTGCGCGAGATTATCGACGCGTCGCGCTATTCGGCGGTGTCGGCACGCTTCAAGATCTACATTATCGACGAAGTCCACATGCTGTCGAAGAACGCGTTCAACGCGCTGCTGAAGACGCTCGAGGAGCCGCCGGCGCATGTGAAGTTCCTGTTCGCCACCACCGAGGTCAACAAGGTCCCGGTGACGGTACTGTCGCGCTGCCAGCGCTTCGACCTGCGCCGGATCCCGGCCGAGACGCTCGCCGCGCATTTTGCGCGCGTGTCCGAGGCCGAGCAAGTCATTGCCGAGCCCGAGGCGCTGGCACTGATCGCGCGCGCGGCGGAAGGCTCGGCGCGCGACGGCCTGTCGATCCTCGATCAGGCGATCGCGCATGCCGGGATAGAGGGCGGCGGGGTCACGGCCGTCGCCGTGCGTGAGATGCTCGGTCTGTCGGATCGCGGCGCGATGCGCGAACTGCTCGGACGGTTGCTGTCCGGGGACGGGCAGGGCGCGCTTGCCGGCCTGCGACGGCAATATGATCTCGGGGTCGATCCGCTCAGCGTACTGCGCTCGCTGCTCGAGACGATCCACGCGACCACGCTAATCAAGCTCGGCGCGGCACCCGATCCCGGGCACGCCGCCGAGGAGCGCGAGGCGCTGACCGGCTGGGCCGCGTCGCTGTCCTTCGCCGCGCTGCATCGCCTCTGGCAGTTGCTGCTCAAGGGCCATGACGAGGTGGCGCGCGCCGCGATGCCGATCGAGGCGTGCGAGATGGTGCTGCTGCGCGTCGTGCACGCGGCGACGCTGCCCGATCCGGGCGAGTTAGCGCGGATGCTCGCCAACGGCATGCCGGCTGCAGTCGCGCCTGCGGCCCCGGCACCCTTGGCCAAGCCGGGCGAAGCCCCGCTGCCGGCATCGATTCACGAGATTGCCGAGCTGCTGGAGAATTCGGCCGAGCAGGCATTGGCCTCGCGCCTTGCCTATCACGCCAGCGTCGTGCGGCTGTCGGGCAGCGAACTGGTGCTGAGCGCGATGCGGCCGCTGCCGGCCGATTTCGTCGCCGAGCTCGGAATCACGCTCAAGCGTTTGACCGATCGCGTGTGGCGAATCACGACCGAGCAGGTGCCCGGCGATCCTACGATCCGCGAACGGCTCGAAGCCGGGGCTGAAGCGATCAAGCAGCAGATACTCGCCACCCCGGTGGTACGGGCGGCCTTCGAGGCTTTTCCCGACGCCGAAATCCCCAAGGAAGAATGGGACCGTCTGGTCTCGCTGAGGAGCAAAGCATCATGAAGGGCCTCGAAGATATCATGGCCATGGCGCAGAACGTCCAGAACGAACTGCAAAAAGCCCAGGCTGGCCTCGACACGATCGAGGTCGAGGGCGCCGCGGGTGGCGGGCTGGTCAAGGTCACGGCATCGGCCAAGGGCCGGATCATCGGCATTTCGATCGACGATTCGCTGCTCGTGCCGAGCGAGAAGCAGATGCTTGAGGATCTCGTCGTCGCCGCGTTCAACGACGCCAAGGCCAAGGCCGACACCGCGTCGAGCGCCGAAATGGCCAAGATGACGAGCGGCTTGCCGCTGCCGCCGGGGTTCAAGCTGCCCTTCTGAGGGAACGTTTGAGACGGTCGCCCCGTTTTCGCTCCTCACCAAGAGGAGGAACACCATGGCCGATCAGATCACCGAAACCCCACACACCACCGTTATCGAGCGCCGTGGCAGCGGTGGCGCCGTGCTCATCGGCATCGTCTTGCTGCTTGCCGTGCTGATCGGTGGCTATTTTCTGCTCAACCAGGGCAAGAACGACAATCTGCGCACCGACGCCGTCACCCAGGCCGCCAAGCAGGTCGGCGATGGCGCGCAGAAGGTCGGCGATTCGGCCCAGAAAGCTGCGGACGGCGCGACCAAGAACTGACGTTTCGGCCTGCTTTCAGCGCAGGCAGCTGTCCTGCCCGTCGTTGCGGATCACGCCCACCCAGCGGATGATGGCGTTGCCGTGACGACGGGTGAACCCGCGTGGATCGACCGCGTCGCGCTTCTTGGGTAGCGGCAGGATCGCGGCGATGCGGCCGGCCTCGGCCGGCGACAGCGTCGAGGCGTCATGCCCGAAATAGCGCATTGCACCGGCATTGGCACCGTAAGTGCCGATGCCCGTCTCGGCGACGTTGAGATAGACCTCCATGATCCGCCGCTTGCCCCAGATCGTCTCGATCAGCACGGTGAACCACGCCTCCAGCGCCTTGCGCGGATAGCCGCCGCCCTGGATCAGGAAAACATTCTTGGCGGTCTGCTGGCTGATCGTCGAACCGCCGCGGATCCGCCCGCCGCGCGCATTGCGCTGAAACGCCTGCTGGATCGCGTCGAAATCGAAGCCGTGGTGGATACAGAAGCGCGCATCCTCGCCCGCGATGGCCGCACGCGCCATGTCGGGATCGATCCGCGACAGGGGCATCCAGCTCTTGGTCAGCCCGTTGCCCTCGATTGCGTTGCCCACCATCGTCAGCGTGATCGGCGGAGGGATGAAGCGATAGATCGCGACCCAGAGGATCGAACCCAGGACAAAGCATAGCAACGACGCAAGGACGCCGCGGACAATGCGCCCGGCGAGCGATCGGCGCCGGGGTGGGCTCGCCATGGACTGTGCCGTCGCCAAATCAGTGCGCCGTCTTGCCGCCGGGAAGTTCAATCAAGCGCCGCACCAAGGTCTCCGGTCCCATCATCGACGGGCATCGTATCGCGCTCGCTTCATGGATGTCCACAAGCGAGGGCAGGGCGGCGGGCCGCGCCGTCGCGAACAGGAACGACGCGGCCGTCGGCGTTACGCCGCGACGAGCATCCGGCGGTCGCCGGCAATGCGCATCATCGCCTTTTGCAGCTTCTCGAACGCGCGCACCTCAATTTGGCGGACGCGTTCGCGGCTGACGCCATAGACCTGGCTCAGCTCCTCCAGCGTCTTGGGGTCGTCGGTCAGACGGCGCTCGGTCAGGATGTGCTTCTCGCGCTCGTTGAGGTCGTCCATCGCCGAGACCAGCATATCGTGGCGGACATCGGCTTCCTGCGCCTCGGCGACGACCGTGTCCTGCAAGGGCGAATCGTCGGCCAGCCAATCCTGCCACTGCCCTTCGCCGTCCTCGCGCATCGGCACGTTGAGCGAGGTGTCGCCGCCCATCGCCATGCGGCGGTTCATGCTGGTGACCTCGTCCTCGGTCACGCCAAGATCGGTAGCGATCTTGGCGAGATGCTCGGGGCTCAGGTCGCCGTCCTCGAACGCATCGAGCTTGGACTTCATCCGGCGCAGGTTGAAGAACAGCTTCTTCTGCGCCGCGGTGGTGCCCATCTTCACCAGGCTCCACGAGCGCAGGATGAATTCCTGGATCGAGGCGCGGATCCACCACATGGCATAGGTCGCGAGGCGGAAGCCGCGATCGGCCTCGAACTTCTTCACGCCCTGCATCAGGCCGATATTGCCCTCGGAAATCAGCTCGGAAACCGGAAGACCATAGCCGCGGTAACCCATGGCGATCTTCGCCACGAGGCGCAGATGCGAGGTCACCAGCTGCGCTGCCGCATCGGTGTCGCCATGCTCCTCGAAGCGCTTGGCGAGCATATATTCCTGCTCGGGCGCGAGGATCGGAAATTTCTTGATCTCGGACAGATAGCGGTTGAGGCTTGCCTCGCCGCCAAGAGCAGGGATCGTCGCGGGGACGTTGCTGCGGTTTGCCATGATCGTGTCTCCCTTTCCTTGGCACGGTTGCGGCTTCCTAGCCACATCCGCGCCGATACCTATACCGTGAGTCTACTGAACAGTTCCTGCATGTCCGCAGGCATTTCGCTATCGAACGCCAAAGCGTTACTTTTCACAGGATGGATGAACCCCAGCCGCGCGGCGTGCAAGGCCTGACGGCGGAAACCGATCGTTTCGAGAATCGGCTTGTGGACTGGTTTTGTTCTACCATAAACCGGGTCGCCGATCAAGGGGTGGCCGAGCGACGCCATGTGGACGCGCACCTGATGCGTGCGCCCCGTCTCGAGTCGGCATTCGACCAAAGTCGCGTCCTTCAGCCGCGTTACAGTACTGTAGTGCGTCACGGCGCGCTTCCCGCCAGCGACGATGGCGATCTTCTTGCGGTTCTGCGGGTTGCGCGCGAGCGGCGCATCGACGCTGCCTTCCGACGGGATCGGCCGCCCCGAGACGATCGCCTTGTAGCGGCGATCGATCGAATGCGCGGCGAACTGCCGGGCGAGGCCCTCATGCGCACGGTCGGTCTTGGCGGCGACCATCAGCCCTGACGTGTCCTTGTCGATGCGGTGGACGATACCCGGCCGTGCTACCCCACCAATGCCCGAAAGGTTACCCGCACAATGGTGCAGCAGAGCGTTGACCAGCGTGCCGTCGAAATTGCCCGCCGCCGGATGCACTACCAGCCCGGCCTGCTTGTCGATCACGATGAGATATTCGTCCTCGAACACCACGTTGAGCGCGATATCCTGCGCCTCGTTGTGCGCTGCGGTCGGGGCGGGGACGGCGATGCGGAAGGTGGTGCCGCCATCGGTCTTGCGCGCTGGGTCGCGCGCGAGGTTGCCGGCCGGATCGCTGACCGCGCCCGACGAGATCAGCACCTTCAACCGCTCGCGCGACATACTCGGAACGGCATCGGCCAGCGCACGATCAAGCCGCCAGCCACTGGCCGCGTCCGATATCCGCGCCTCGATGATGGAAACCCCCGGATTCATGGGCTAGGGAAATGGCTATGCGGCTGGAAATTTCAAGGGAGGTGCTGGCCGGGATTCGTTCCGCGGCCGCAGCCGTCCATCCAATGGAAGCTTGCGGGCTGCTGTTCGGCGATGACGAGCAAATCAACGGGTGGCAAGCATCCCGCAACGTCGCAGACAATCGTGAAACCGAATTCGAGATCGACCCTAGGACGCTATTTGCCGCATTGCGAGCGGAACGGGCCGGCGGCCCTCGATTGATCGGCTATTGGCACTCCCACCCGAATGGAGATGTCGAGCCATCGCCTCGCGATGTCGAGGCTGCGGATGACGAAGGCAAGATATGGGTTATCGTCGCTGGCGAGGACATCGCGGCGTGGCGCCTCTCCAAAACCGCGTTGATTGGACGACCGGAGAATGAGCTGGTAGAACGCGATGGCCAACTCGTTTCGGAGCAGTATTTGGCGTGGAGCATCGAGCCACTAAAGCGCTTCTCCCATATACCAATGAAAACGGGCGAAGTTCGTCACCTGGTTCCGCGTGATAAATGTGACGAGGATATCGTGCCGTTGATCGCGGAAGCTGGCTATCCCGCGATCGCTCCCATTCTCGACGAGCTGATGGAATGGACGGCAGACCCGAACTGGCCGATATGCGTACCGTTGATGGACTATCTCGTCACGCTTGGCGAGCCGATGATCGAGCCGATCCGGCGCGTGCTGCGAGGCACTGACAGCGGACATAAATGGGTGTGTCTGCGCGGAATAGTCGCCGAACTTCCGCCAAGCGCTGTCGCGCTATTGCGTGATGATCTGCTGAGGTTGACCGAACAGCCGAGCGAATACGGTCGAGGAGAAGATATCAACCTCGAGGCGCGGAGAATCCTCTCGCTGATTTACGGATAGTCTCATCGCAGGTTGCAGCCCGGGCCTCGCTACGTCAGAAGCGGCCAACGAGAAGAAAGACACGTCCTTAATGTCCATCAGCCCCGTCGATTTCGCCAGCCTGTTATGCTCGCGCCTGTGCCACGACCTGCTCAGCCCGGTCGGCGCGCTCAATAACGGGCTCGAACTGCTCGCCGACGAGCATGACCCCGAGATGCGCCAGCGCTGCCTCGAATTGCTTGCCGAGAGCGCCAAGGCTTCGGCAAACAAACTGAAATTCTTCCGTCTCGCCTTCGGTGCCGCCGGCGGCTTCGGTGAGACGATCGACACGCGCGAAGCGCGCGCCGCGATCGAGGGGCTGTTCGGCGCAAACCACCGCGTCAATCTTGGCTGGCTGATCGAGGACCCGACGCTGCCCAAGGGCGGGATCAAGGTCCTGCTCAACCTCGCCCTGCTCGCCGGCGACGCGCTGATTCGTGGCGGGCAACTCGACATCGGCGCGGAATATCAAAATGGCCAGGTCGAGATCGTCGTGCGGGCCGAGGGGCCGCGCATCATCCTCGACGCAGAGCTGCGCCAGGCGCTGCTCGGCGAGACCGGCGATGCCGTCGTCACGCCACGGGCAGCCGCGGCCTATCTCGTCCATGCGCTGGTTGCCGAAGGCGGGGGCACTGTACAGGTTTCCGAGGCCGGTGAGCCGGTGTTGCTGTTCGGCGCGACCTTCAAGGCTTAAACGCCACCTTAACGCTTTGTTGTCCATGCTTTGACCTGCGCCCTGATGCATCGCACCCGATCTCGGTCGGGCGCGGCGTGGCAGGGCATTTGTGGTCGCATCGTTATCGCTGAAAACCGGTACCCATTTTCAGCACGATGCTCTGGCGGGGCACCATGGACGATCTGCTACAGGAATTCATCGCCGAGACGCGCGAGACGCTCGAAGCGCTCTCCGGCGAGATCGTCGCGTGGGAATCGGCGCCGGAAAACCGCGACCGGCTCGATGCGATCTTCCGCTTCGTCCACACGGTAAAGGGGAGCTGCGGCTTTCTCGACCTGCCGCGCCTCGCCCGCCTCAGCCATGCCGCGGAGGATGTGCTCGCCGCCGTGCGCGATGGCCGCCGCACCCCCGATACTGGACTCGTCAATGCCGTGCTCGCGATCGTCGATCGGATCGGCGAGATCGTCGAGGCGATCGACGTCGGTACGGCGCTCGACGATTCGGGTGAGGATCTGTTGATCGCCGCGCTCGACAAGGATGTCAGCGACGCGAATGGCGGCGGCCAGGACGCGGGTCCGTTAGTTCCGTCGCCCGCCCCGTCGGCTAACCAGGGAACTGCCGCCCGCAATGCAAGCCGCAGCGTGCGGCTCAACGTCGACCTGCTCGACCGTATGATGAGCGGCATGTCGGACATGGTGCTGGCGCGCAACGAACTGGCGCGGCGGCTGCGCGACGACGATGTCGACCCCGGCGTCGAAGCCGCGCTCGAACGCCTGTCGCTGACCGTCGCCGAGATGCGCGACACCGTCACCCGCACGCGCATGCAGAAGATCGACGCGCTGTTCTCGGCGCTGCCGCGGATGGTCCGCGATACCGCGGCCGAGGTCGGCAAATGCGTCACGCTCCACATCGAAGGTGCCGATGTCGAGCTCGATCGCGAGATGATCGAGATGATGCGTGATCCGCTGGTCCACATCGTCCGCAACGCGATCGACCATGGCATCGAGGCGCCGGTCGAGCGCCGCGCCGCCGGCAAGCGCGAGACCGGCCGGCTCGAAATTGCCGCGCGTCAGTCGGGCAATCAGATCATCATCGAGATCACCGATGACGGGCGGGGAATCGATACCGACCGGCTCGTTCGCAAGGTTGCCGCGCAAGGATTGCGCAGCGAGGCCGAGCTTCGCGCGCTGAGCGACAAGGCAAAGCTCGACCTCGTGTTCGAGGCGGGCCTGTCGACCAAGGACGTCGTCACCGCGATTTCGGGGCGCGGCGTCGGGATGGACGTGGTGCGCGCCAATGTCGAACAGATTGGGGGGCGGATCGACCTGTTCAACACGCCCGGCAAAGGGCTGTGCATCGCGATCCACGTACCCCTGACATTATCGATCATCTCGACCATCGGTGTCGGCGTGGAAGGGCAACGGTTCGCATTGCCACGCCAGTCGATCGAGGAGATCGTGCGCGTCGGCGGCGACGCGATCCGCATCGACATGCTCGGCGACACACCCACCGCGACGGTGCGCGACCGCCGCCTGCCTTTTGTCGATCTGGGCAAGGTGCTCGGCTTCAGGCGCGACGCGCATACCGTACCGATGCTCGCTATCGTCAGCATTTCGGGTGGCAGCTATGCGCTGGCGGTCGACGACGTGCTCGACACCGAGGAACTGGTCATCAAGCCGGCGGCGCCTGCCGTGATGGCCGCGGGCGTCTATGCCGGCCAGACACTGCCCGACAGCGGGCTGCCGATGCTGCTGCTCGATTGCGCCGGCATCGCCGCCGTTGCCGGACTGCACTTCACGCGCACCGCCAATGTCGAGGAGATCGAGGTCGCGGAGGTCGAGGACAAGACGGCGGCGCTGCTGTTCGTCGATCTCGATGGCGCGCGCCGGCTGGTGCCGCTGGCAATCATCGACCGGATCGAGCTGGCGCCGACCGACGCCATCCGGTTCTCGGCGGGCCGCCTGCGGCTTACCACCGACAATGGAATTGTGCCGCTGGTGGCGATGGGCACCTGGCAGGATCGCGGCGCGGTCGCTGTGCTGCGCCTGCGCGATGGCGAATGCGAGATCGGTTATGCGATCGACGAGGCGCTCGACATCTTCGATCTGCCGACCGAGCTCGTTCCGGCCGCTGAACCCGGGCCGGTTGCCGGCGTGGTCGCGCTCGACGGCGAGCAGGTCGAACTGCTCGACCTATACTGGTTGTTCGCCAACCATGGCGCCGAACGATCGCCCGCGACACCGCCGGTTTGCCTGATCGACGGTGCGGATCAGGCCTGGATGATGACGTTCCTCAAGCCCGTTCTCGAAGGCGCCGGTTACCGCGTGGCGGCCAAATTGCGCAAGAACGAGAGCGCGGCGGTCGTGTTGACGATGGATAGCGCGCCGTCGGATGCCGCGACGACGGCACCGGTCATTCGGTTGCGTCGCGACGCCAACGCTTCGGCGAATGACGCCAGCATCTATCGCTACGATCGGCCAGGCTTGCTGGCCGCGCTCGCGCACTCGGCGGGAGGCCGTTAATGTCTCGACTCTTTCTGATCGCCCAGATCGCCGGCCGCGCCGTGGCGATCGATTCCGCCCAGGTCGAATCGGTCGTCGATATCGGTACGATCGTTCCGGTACCAGGTGCCGGTCGGCAAATTCATGGCCTTGCCGCCTTGCGCAGCCGCGTGGTCACGGTGATCGACACGCGCGTTGCGCTGGGCCTCGATCATGCCGCCAGCCATGCGACCCGCGCCGTCATCACGCAGCATGACGGGCACAATTATGCGATCCTTGTCGACGTGCTCGAGGATGTCGCACCGTTCGACCATGGGCCGCTGTCGTCGGGGATTGTGCTGGATGCCGGGTGGCGCGCCGCCGGCTGCGGCATCGTCGAGCGTGACGGCGAGCCGGTGCTGGTGATCGACCTGCGCGCGCTCATACCGGGCGCCGTCGCCGTCGCGGCATAATAAACCGCCATTAACGAGAACATCACCCATTTGCGGCAAACCCGCCCGATAGTCCGTGTAGCAGGATGTTGAACGATGAAGACGTGCCTCGTGGTCGACGATTCCAAGGTGATCCGCAAGGTGGCGCGCCACATTCTCGAGACGCTCAATTTCGAGGTCAGCGAGGCGGGCGACGGTCGCGAGGCGCTCGACGCGTGCCTCGCCTCGGCACCCGACGTCGTCCTGCTCGACTGGAACATGCCCGTGATGAGCGGGATGGATTTTCTCCGTGCCTTGCGCGAGAGCGCGCTCGCCAGCCGGCCGAAGGTGGTGTTCTGCACGACCGAGAACGGCATGGCGCATATCCGGGCGGCGATCGAGGCCGGCGCCGACGAATATGTCATGAAACCGTTCGATCGCGAGACGCTGGAAAGCAAGTTGCAGATCGTCGGAATGGCCTGATCGGCTCGCGTCGCCATGTCATTGATCTCGCTCAGGGCTGACGCGCCGGCACGAAGCCGCCAGGACAGTCCACGCATCCTTATCGTCGATGACTCGGTCGTTGCGCGGGCGGTCATTTCGCGTGCCGTCGAAAGCGGCGGCCGATTCGCCGTCGCCGGCGCGGAGCCGAACGCCGACGCTGCGCTCGGCTTTCTGCGCCAGAACCGCGTCGATGCCATCATCCTCGATATCGAGATGCCCGGCATCAGTGGCCTGGCCGCGCTGCCCGATCTGATCGAGGCCGGTGCCGGCGCCAAGGTCCTGATCGTTTCATCGTCGTGCGGCGAAGGTGCCGCCGCGACGATCGAGGCGCTCGCGCTCGGCGCGGCCGATACGCTGGTAAAGCCAGAGGCGGGCGGCTTCACCGGTGGCTTCTCGGCCGCGATCGGCGAAAAGCTGGCGCGGCTGTTCGAGGCCGCGCCTACGGGCGTGGCAACTATGTCAGCCGTCCCCGGCAACGCTGCGACGAGTTTCGACATCGTCGCGATCGGCGCTTCGA
Source organism: Sphingomonas sp. AR_OL41 (assembly GCF_029911635.1). Lineage (GTDB taxonomy): Bacteria > Pseudomonadota > Alphaproteobacteria > Sphingomonadales > Sphingomonadaceae > Sphingomonas. The sequence goes on along the minus strand of NZ_JARYTI010000009.1, from coordinate 36,718 downwards.
CCGGGGGGATCCACGCGCTGAGCCTGTTGCTGCGCGAAATCCCCGCCGGTTTTCCGCTCCCGATCCTTGTCACCCAGCATCTGCCGGCGAGCTTCATGCCTTATTTTGCGGCGCAGGTGTCGGTACTCGCGGCGCGTCCGTGCGATGTCGCGACCGACCATATGCGGATCCGGCCCGGCCGCGTGGTGATCGCCCCCGGCGACGCGCATATCCGCGTCGTGGCGAGTGGCGATGGCGCGGCGATCCGTCTTTCGGCCGAGCCCGCGCGCAGCGGCTGCCTTCCGTCGGTCGATCCGATGTTCGACAGTCTGGCCGAACTTTACGGCGCGCGCGCCCTCGGGGTGGTGCTGAGCGGCATGGGACGCGATGGGGCGGAAGGCGCGCAGCGCATGATCGCGCGCGGCGCGAGCGTCGTGGTGCAGGACCAGGCGAGCTCGGTCGTGTGGGGCATGCCCGGCGCGGTCGCGGCGAGCGGCGCGGCAAGCGCCATTCTCGCGCCGGTCGATATCGGCAAGCTCATCGCGGCGCGCCGGCGGCCAGGATGTTGAGCGCGGTTCCGCGCCCGCGCGCCGGCGGCGGCGCCAGTGTCTTCGCGTCGCTGCTCGAATCCCGCACCGGGCAGGAACTAGATGCCGGCCGCGAGTGGCGCATCGAGACTGCACTAAAACCGGTGCTGCGCGAGCGCGGCCTCGATTCGCTCGACCAGCTTGCCGCGGCGCTGCTTGCGGCTCCCGACAAGGCCGTTGCCGATCAGATCGTCGATGCGTTGCTCAACCAGGAAACCTCGTTCTTCCGCGATGCGGCCGTTCTCGACCTCGTCGCACAGGCCGTCGCGGCGCTGCGGGGCACCGACCTCAATCGTCGTATCCGAATCTGGTCGGCCGGCTGTTCGTCCGGTCAGGAGCCCCTGTCGCTGGCGATGTTGTTCGCCGAGCAGGCGGCAGACGACGACCAGCTTCCCGAGATCATCGCGACAGACATTTCCGAAGCTTCGATCGCGCGTGGCCGGGCAGGGCGTTATTCGCAGTTCGAGATTCAGCGCGGCCTGTCGGTACGGCGCATGATGCGCTGGTTCGAGACGGTCGGCGATGACTGGGTCGCGCGCGCCGAGCTGGTGCGCCGCGTGCAGTTCCGACAGCTCAATCTCGTCGCCGATCCGCTGCCGATCGGGCGCTTCGACGTCATCCTGTGTCGTAACGTGCTGCTATATTTCGGCCCGGCAATGCGCCGCCATGTCTTTGCGCGCCTCGCCGAGGTGCTGCGGCCCGGCGGCCTGCTCGTACTCGGCGCGGGCGAGACGGTGATCGGGCAGACCGAGGCGTTCCGTCCGAGCCCGACCTATCGCGGCCTGTACGAGCCGACGGGCATGATCGACAAGGACGCGGCCGCCGCCTGAGCGGGGCTTGGGCTCACGTCGGCGTTGTGTTTCGTCGCGCTGCCGCCCATTGTCGCGCGATGCCGGAAGAGAAGGGGGCCATGACGATCATCGAGACGCCTTCGCCCAACTTCAACGATCGCAGGCTGCCGGTGTCGATGATCGTGCTGCATTATACCGGCATGGTCGACGGCGGCGCTGCGTTGGAGCGCCTGTGCGACCCGGTCGCCGAAGTGTCGTCGCACTACCTGATCGATGAGGACGGCACGATCCACCGCCTGGTCGCCGAGGAGAAGCGCGCCTGGCATGCCGGCAAGTCGCGCTGGCGCGGGATCGAAGACGTCAATTCGGCCAGCATCGGCATCGAGCTGGTCAATCCCGGCCATGAATTCGGCTATCGCCCTTACACCGAGGAACAGATCGACGCGCTGGTGCCGCTGCTGTCGGCGATCAAGGAGCGGCACGGCATCACCCGCGGCAATGTCGTCGGCCATTCCGACATCGCGCCGATGCGCAAGCAGGATCCCGGCGAGCTGTTTCCCTGGAACCGGCTTGCCCGCGTGCGCCTCGCGCTGCCGCGCCCGACGAAGAATCTGATGGATCCGGGCTGGAGCGACGCCGGCTTCCTCGTTGCGCTCGAACGCTTCGGCTACGACGTAACGGACAAGCTCGCCGCCATCGTCGCGTTCCAGCGCCGCTACCGCCCCGAATTGATCGACGGCACGATCGACGGAGAGTGCCGCTGCATCCTGCTCGCACTGCTGTTGCCAAAACCCCAGGGCGACGCGTAAGCGGCTATTACCAGAGGGCCGGGCGACCGCGGGGTGTTTCGGCACCGCGAGGAAAGTCCGGGCTCCGCGAAACGACGGTGCCGGGTAACGCCCGGCGGGGGTGACCCCAGGGAAAGTGCCACAGAGAGCAGACCGCCAACGCCTTTCGGGGTGCGGCAAGGGTGAAAGGGTGCGGCAAGAGCGCACCGCGCGACCGGTAACGGAAGCGGCATGGCAAACCCCACCGGGAGCAAGACCGAATAGGGGCGGCATATGGGCTTCGTTTCAGCTCGTCGCCCGGGTTGGTTGCTTGAGCCGGCATGCAAATGCCGGCCTAGAGGAATGGTCGCCGCCGTCCGCAAGGGCGGCACAGAACCCGGCTTACAGGCCCTCTGGTATTTTTCCATTCCGTACCGCATGTTGCTGCAATCATATGATTTAGGGGCGGGCGATGAAGCGGTTTGGACGATGCGTCGGCGTAGCGGCCCTGGTCCTGGCGGCGCCGGCCACGGCACAGACTCGACCCGCAACCACGCTGCAGCAGGATTTCGACGCGGCGACCAAGCTCGACACCGACGGCGACCATGCCGGTGCGCTGGCGGCGTGGCTCGCGTTCGAAAAACGGCCCGGCGTGTCGCGACGCACGCTCGCGCTGGTGCGGTTGCGCAAGAGCCGCACGCTGTTCCATCTCGGTCGGCCCGAGGAGGCGGCGGCCGAAGCACGTGCCGGGTTGGCCGCGCTGCCGAGCGGTGACAACAGCCTCGATGAGGATCGCTATTGGTCATGGTTCACGATCGGGCAGATCGCCGAGTCGCAGCTGGATTATGCCACCGCCGTCGATGCCTATCGCAAGGCGGTATCGCTCACGACCGTGCCCGCCGCGACGCTGGCCGCGCTGCGGGGCGCGGTAACGACCGGCACGTTCGTCGATAGCGATTCCGCGGTAGCGGATATGACGCGTGCCGAGGCCGTGATCTCGGCCAGCGCGTTCGATGCCAAAAGCATTGCGATCGTCCGGTCGGCGGAAAGTCGGCTGATGCTCAATCGCGGCGACTATAAGGCGGCACGGGTCAAGGCGGGCGAAGCGGTGAAATTGCTCGGCGGCTTGACCGCGAAGACCGATCTATACGATGTCGCGGCGCGCTCTGACTATTCGATCGCCGCCTTGCTGCTCGGCAACGCCGACGCGGCGCGTGAATATATGGCGATGACGGGCGCCGGGCGATTGCCGAAGGGCGAGTTCGACCCAGGCGTGCAAATGCTGCCGCCGCCCTGTGGCGGCGATGCGGGCTTGAAGCCTGACGATGCCGCCGTCGTGCAATTCTCGATCCGCGACGACGGTGCTGTTATCGACGTTGCACCGATCTATGCGGCAGGCGGCGGCGCGGCGGCGCTTGAGTTCGCGCGCGCCGTACGCGACTGGTCATGGACACCGGAACAGACCAAGGGCCTGCCGTCTTTCTTTCGCTATCGTGTGCGGGTGGAGATGCGGTGTTCGACCGCGTTCGTTGCGCCTTCGATCGCGACACACCTCGCGGGTCGTCTTGCCGCCTGGCTGGCTGACCGCAACGTCGAGGAAGTTGGGGAGGTGAGCGGATCGGACGCCGCCATCCTGCCCAAGCTGCGTGTCCGGCTCGCCGCCGTCGAGAGCGTCAGGGGCGCCAGCAACCTGGCGCTGGTGCCCCTATTATATGCCATCGCGACCAATCGGGTCGCTCCGAACGAAGAGGCGGTGGCAGCGGCACGGCGTGGTCTCGCATTGCTCGACGGCGCCGACGCGCCACCGCTCGCGCGGCTCGCCTTTGCCCGGCTGTTATGGGGTGAGGAATATGATTCGCGCTCGGGTTGGCATGGCTATGTCGATCAGGCGAATCGCGCCCTTGGCGACGCTCGTTTCAACGCCAGCCCCGAGGCGCGGGCCGCGATCCGCCTCGCGATCGCCAGCGCGGTTGGGCGGCATGATCGGGCCGCGGCGCGTGGCGCGCTCGAGGCGGTCGCGAGCGATACCGCGCTGGAGCAGACCTCGCCGCTACGGGCAGCGGCGCTGATGCGGCTTGCCTCGCTCGAAGTTCGGACGGGCGATGTTGCCGCCGCGCGGGCGACGTTCGACAAATCCGGTCTCGACGCCAAACAATGCGCGCTGATCGATTCGCCGCCGCACCTGCTGCACGCCGGTGGTGGCGACAGTTTCCCGATGGAAGCAATGCGCTGGGGGTTCGAAGGTTGGACCCAGGTTCAGTTCGATATCGCAGCGGATGGCAAGGTACTCGCACCCCGGGCGGTGATTGCCTATCCGCCCTTCGTCTTCACCAAGGCGGGAACCGGGGTGATCGGCGGGGCGCGTTTCGAGTCGACCTACCGCCCGAATGGTGCGCTGGCTTGTGGCGGCAGTACCAATCGCGTTCGCTTTCTCCTGCCCTAAATGCCATCGCGCGCTTGCTTCGCGCGGCATGGTCTCTATCTCGGGCGCGATGACGCGTTCGACCCGATCCGCAGACTGGGGTTTTCCCCGCTGGCGTGGCTATGGCAGCGCGCGCGAGGCGGTGCAGGTGCGGATGTGCGATCGCCATGGTTGCGACCAGCCGGGCAACTGCCCCGCGCCAAAATCCCCCAACAGCCCGGATCGCTGGTATTTCTGCCAGGAACATGCCGGCGAATATAATCGCGGCTGGAATTATTTCGAAGGCCTGACCGCCGAGGAGGCCGCCGAGCGCGAGGCGAATGAGACGCGCGCCGCGAACGGCTTTGCCGAGGCGAAGCACTATAGCTGGGGCGGTCCGGGTGACGGCACGCGGTCACGCGACGAGATGCGCGCGCTGGAAATGCTCGAACTAGACAGCGATGCCGATTTCGACGCGGTGCGCGTGGCGTGGCGTCGGCTCGCCAAGGAACATCATCCCGATTTGCGGCCCGGTGATGCCGAGGCTGCGAAGCGGTTTCAGGCGATCCAGGCGGCCTATGACGTGCTCAGAAGCGCCGAAGAAGCACGGAGCTGGAAACCGGGCGCGTGACACCGACCGTCAGGGCGGGGTGGGAGCGCTCCATCCTCGTGTGCGGCAAATGTTCCAAACGACTTGGGGGCGGCTTTGGCGAGAAGCGGCGGACGGCGCTGGCCAAGGCGCTGCGCACGTTTCTCGGCGTGAAGCGGAATCGCAAGGCGACGATCGGCATCGTCGAGACACGTTGCCTCGGCGTGTGTCCGCGCGGTGCCGTGACGGTAATCGACGGCGCGTCGCCGCGCGCATGGATCCTGGTCCGCGAAGGGACTGCCATGGCCGAGGTTGCAGACGCGCTCGGGCTGGGCGCTGTCAAACCGGCGGAATGAACGCGGTCGTGTAGGGCATGTGCACGGTCCAGCCGAGCGTCTCATAAAGTGCGCGGCCTTCGGGCGTTGCGACCAGCACCCAGCGCGATATGCCTGCGCGATTCGCAATGCCGCCAAGCGCCATCATCAACCCGCGTCCGAGGCCGCGCCGCTGATGGGCGTCCTGCACCCGGATACGATCATAGATCGCGACGTCGCCGACGAGACCGACCCGGCCTGTGGCGGCGATCTCGCCCTGCGCCGAACGAATAGTCGCGACCGTGACCTGCTCGACAACGGCTTCGAGGAAGAGCTGATAGCGGGCCGCATGATCAAACGGCGGCGTATCGACGGGCGCGCAAGTCATCATATAGCCCGGCGGCCCGATCGCCCAATCCGCGCCGAGCAGCGGGCGCACCTTATCGGCTGAACTGGCAACCTTGATGAATTCGAATGGCTGATCGATGGCACCGGCTCGCGCCGCGACCGCGTCGCCGGGATGCGGATAAACGAAGCGGCGACGTTGATCGGGCAGGCCGACCTCGATGCGCCAACCACCGGGTACGGCGACGGGCGGCGCAACCTCCCGGGTCAACGCCCAGCCTTGCGCCCAGATCGCGACCAGCGCGGGATCGGCCTCAGCCGGCATAGCGCGCGGCAGTCTCCCGGATCAGCGCGATCATGTTGGGAATGCCCTGCGTGCGGTTGGAACTGAGCTGCTTCTTGAGATCGAACGGCGCCAGCGCCGCGTCGATGTCGCTGGCCAGGATCGCGACCGGCGTCTTGTCCTGCACCGTCAGCAGCACCAGCGCGATGATGCCCTTGGTGATCGCGGCGTTGGAATCGGCGAGGAAATGGAAGGTGCCGTCATCCCGGGTAGTCGGATAGACCCAAACCGATGCGGAGCAGCCCCTGACCATCGTCGCATCGGTCTTGAGCGCTTCCGGCATCGGTTCGAGGTCGCGGCCCAGTTCGATCAGTAGCCGGTAACGGTCGTCCGGATCGAGAAAGCCATATTCTTCTTGCAGGTCGGTAAGGCTGGTCATCGCCAGCCCGCTAGCTGGGTGGGCCCTAGAGGTCCACCCCGGCGGCGATCGCTTCGAGTTTGCGGATGCGCTCCTTGAGATCGGCGATCTCGATCCGCGCGCTGGCATTGGGCAGCGACGGGCCGCTGTGCATCTCGCCGGCGACGTGCAGTTCCTGCTCCTTCAGCGAGAGCCAGCCGCGCCATCCGGTCAGGCCGGCAAACACCAGCATCCCCAGGCCGGCGAGCCCTGCGCTCGCCATTGTCACATAGAAGGTCGGGTCGGTCATGATCCCAGTCCTTTCGTTCAGCTACGGTCGCGCAGTTTCTCGATCTCGCGGTCGAGATGGGCGCTGCTCGTGTTGTTGTCGGTGGCGAGCCTTTCGAGAACGGCGAGCCGTTCCTTGAGGTTCTTGAGTTCGTCGCGCAGCCTTTCATTCTCGGCGGCGCCGGCGTCGTCGGTGAAGCGGACATCATTGCCGCGCCAGTCCTTGCCGACCCCGTAGCGGGCGCGCAGCACGCCGCCGATGGTGACGCAGACAACGATGGCAACGACCATTTCGAACGGGTTCATCTGAACTTCTCCGTAAGCGATGGGGGAGGTGTTATTCGGCCGGCTGCTGTGCCATCCGCTCGAGGCGGCGGCGCGGGCGGTCGACGCGTTCGGTCAGGTAGGTGCCGACGGCGGCAATCACGGCCAGCACGACGAAGATGACGATCATGTCAAACAAGTCCTTCAGTTGAGCTGCAACGGTTCGTCGCGCAGCTTTTCGATTTCGGTTGCGAGGTCGATGCCCCGGTCGGTGACGATGCGTTCCAGCACCCGCATCCGCTGCTCCAGCCGTTCGGTATGGGCAGCATATTGTGCTGCCTTTTCCGCCGCCTGGGCGTTGAGCGCGTTGGCCATCTTCTCTTTGTGCTTGAGCACGGTCTTGAGCATTGCATAACCGACGCCGAAGATGACGGGGATGCCGATCACGACGAGGGAAACCATGAAGATGGCGAAACCGTTGGGCTGTTCCATGATGATCAATCCCTGGTCCGGAGGGCTTCGATTTCGCGCGATGTGCGCTCGGCCGGGTCGGTAGCGATGCGTTCGAGCACCGCGATCCGCTCCTCCAGGCGCGAGACCTGGCCTGTCAGGCGATCATTCTCGCTCTTGAGCAATTCGGTCTGGCGGTCGATGCTCAGGTCGCCGTTGCGCGTAACCAGCATTTGCCCCTTGCGGTCGCTCAGCGGGTAGCCGTGTTTGGCACGAACCCAGGTGGTGAAGGCCCAGCTTGCCGGGCCGATGGTGATCGCGGCGATCGGGATCAGTAGGGCGAGATTGGAAGACATTATTCTATTCCCCGTTCTTTGACGCCGCGTTTCAGCGCAGGCTGTCGATTTCGTCGGCGAGGCGGCTGTTGCGGCTGGTGTACATCATCTCGATGTCGGCCAGCCGGCGGTCGATGTCGCGGAAAGCCGAGCGGACTTCGGCGGTCGAGCGGCGCGTGTTGGTCCGTACGCCCTGCCAGAACTTGGCGTCGTCGGCGTCCTCGTAAAGGCCGGCGGGCTGGTTGTTGGCAACCCAGCCGGTGATGAAATAGGCGAGCAAGACCCATCCGCTGGTCGCGAAAGTCAGCAACACTGTGCCGACCCGGACCCAGGTGACGTCGACGCCGGTGTAATCGGCGATCCCCGCGCAAACGCCCATCAGCTTGGCGTTCTTCTTGTCGAGGTAGAATTTGGTGCGGCTGGCGGACATTTCAGTTCCTCCGGGTGAGATCGTTGTTGCTTGGTTCGGCGAGCGGAAGGCTGGTGCGCCAGTCGGGATTGTCGGCGGCGATGATGCGCTCGACGGTTCCCAGGCGATCCTCCAGGCGACGGGCGAGAGAGTAGAGCTCGTCGAGCAGTTTCTCGTCCTCGTTGGTGATCTTCGGCGCCTGCTTCCACTTGGTGACGTAGTGCAGGATGATCCATGGCAGCCCGATGAACAGGATGGCACAGACCAGGACGGGGAGCATATCGCCCATCGCGTCAGGCCTTGGTGCTGCCGACGCGCGCCTTCAGCGCGGCCAGCTCGGCGTCGATCTTCTCGCTCGAGCGCAGCTCGGCAATTTCCTCTTCGAGGCTCTTGGTCGGCTGACCCAGGCCTAGCGCATCGGCGCGGCCCTCGGCGAGGTCGACACGGCGCTCCATGATCTCGAAGCGGCTGAAGGCGTCGGCGATCTTCGGGCCGGCATACATCTCGCGCAGCTTGACGCGGTTATGCGCGCTTTCGAGCCGGGTGACGATCGAGTTCTGGCGGGTACGCGCCTCGCGCAGCTTGTTCTGCAGCTTGGCGATGTCCTCCTCGGCGCCCTTCAGCGCGTCGTCGAGCACGGTGATCTCGGACGAGAGCTGCTCGGCCATGTCGACTGCCTTCTGGCGTTCGACCAGCGCGGCCTTGGCAAGGTCCTCGCGACCCTTGGACAGCGCCAGTTCGGCCTTCTCGGTCCAGCTCTCCTGGAGCGCGCCGAGCTTGGCGATGTGGCGGCGCATTTCCTTCTGGTCCGCGATCGTGCGGGCGGCGGACGCGCGGACCTCGACCAAAGTCTCCTCCATCTCGAGGATGATCATGCGGATCATCTTGGCGGGGTCTTCCGCCTTGTCGAGCAGGTCGGTGAAGTTGGCGGCGATGATGTCGCGGGTTCGGGAAAAGATGCCCATGGTCGATACTCCTGAAGGATACGGCGAAGTTGGGAAGAGAAGAGGGGTGCCGGGGCGGGCAAGGGTATTCCCGCCCCGGCGGTAGGCCTCACGCAACCTGCGTGAGGGGGGCCTGGATAGCCGGAGCGATTGGGCCGACCGCCACCACGACGAGCGCGGCGCTGATCGCCATCGCCGCAGCGGCGGCGAAGGTCCGGGCGAAGAGGTTGGTGGTCGAGGTCATTGTAAGGCTCCGTCAGTCTTGGTTGTGTGTCGCGCCATGTCGGCGTTGTCCGATACTCAGCACGGACCGTGCCAAATGCAGAAAATGGCGAAATTCCGAGGTTTTTGGCGAATTGCCCTGCTCATCACGCAATATTTTCGTTGCCAAGGCTTGGTGATTTACGCCAATCCTTGGGAATGCAGCGCGCGTCACAGGTCATCGGCGAATCCGGCCCCTTTCTCGACGCGCTCGAGCGCGCCAGTCGCGCGGCCGCGCTCGATCGCCCGGTGCTGGTGATCGGTGAACGCGGCACCGGCAAGGAGCTCGTCGCCGAGCGCCTTCATCGACTGTCGCCGCGCTGGGACCAGCCGCTGGTGATCATGAATTGCGCCGCTTTGCCCGAGACGCTGATCGAGGCGGAACTGTTCGGCCACGAAGCCGGTGCCTTCACCGGCGCGACCAAGGCACGCACCGGGCGGTTCGAGGAAGCGCATGGCGGCACCTTGTTCCTCGACGAACTTGGCACCCTGTCGATGGCCGCGCAGGACCGTTTGCTGCGCGCGGTCGAATATGGCGAGATCACCCGGATCGGCTCATCGCGACCCTTGCGGGTCGACGTTCGCATCGTCGCCGCCACCAACGAGCATCTGCCCGACAAGGTCGCGCGTCACCAGTTTCGCGCCGACCTGCTCGACCGCCTCAGTTTCGAGGTGGTCACGCTGCCACCGCTGCGCGCGCGCCCCGGCGACGTCATGGTTCTGGCGGATCATTTCGGCCGGCGCATGGCTGCCGAAATGGGCCGCGATGATTGGGAAGGGTTCAGCCGTTCGGCCGCTGAAGCACTGGTGGCCTATGACTGGCCCGGCAATGTCCGCGAACTGCGTAACGTCGTCGAGCGCGCCGTCTATCGCTGGGAACAATCGGGGCCGATCGATGCGATCGAATTCGACCCGTTCCAGTCACCGCATCGGCCGGCGAGCGCGACCGCCCCGGCCGCCTTGCCCGCCGCCCCGGTCGATCGCGAAGAGTCGGTTGAGCGCGCAGAGCCTGAAGGCCCGAGCGACTTCAAGACCGCGATCGCGCGGTTCGAATGTGAACTGTTGCAAAAGGCCCTGGCCGATGCGCGCTTCAACCAGCGCGCCGCGGCCAAGGCCCTGGGGCTCAGTTACGACCAGTTCCGCCACGCATTGCGCAAGCATGATCTCATGCCGGGCTGATACCGTCGTAGAATGGTGTTCCCCCCCCCCGACGCGGGGAGGAACAAAGCGTCAGCGCATGCTCACCATGCACAGCAACATCGGCAGTGACAGCAAGGTATTGACCCGCGAGAAGATCATCGCGGTCTTGGCCGACTTGGCCTTGGTGTCGGCATCGGCCTCGACGATCCCGAGCGCCTTCTTCTGATTGGGCCAGATCACGAACCAGACGTTGAATGCCATGACGAGCGCGAGATACATGCCGACGCCGATCAGCCGTGCGCTGGGCTGCAGGGTCATCGCCTCATGCAGTTCGCCATACATATAGGCCAGCACCAGACCGCTCAGCACGGTGAACAAGGCGCCCCAACGGAAATAGAACAGCGCCTTGGGGGCGATATGCTTGGTCACGCCCGGCTTCAGCTCGGCGGGCACCGACGGCATGGTCGGGATCTGCACGAAGTTGAAATAATAAAGCAGGCCGATCCACAGGATGCCGAAGAATACGTGCACCCACTGCGCCGCCGACAGCGCGACGTCGCGCTCGAAATAGGGCGCAAACATCAGCCCGACCGCAAGCAGGAAACCCACCCCGAGCACCGCGTTCAGATTGCCGAAAAACTTGTCCATCACTCTTGCTCCCCTGCGACCCCCACGGTCCCGTTGGGCGCTGCATAATCAGGTGCAAATCGTTTGTCACACGAAACGACCTGATGCGGTGAAGCGTTGCAGGACGGGTGAACCGATCGGCGTTTCGCACGTTGTTGCGCCGACCCTCAAAAGGAGACCCGTGATGGCGTTCGAATTGCCCCCCTTGCCTTATGCCTATGACGCGCTTGAGCCGACCATCAACGAGGAGACGATGAAGCTCCATCACGACAAGCACCACAAGGCCTATACCGACAAGCTCAACGAGGGGGTCGCCAAGGACCCGGCACTCGCCGACAAGACGATCGAGGAGATCTTCGCGATGATCTCTTCGCAGCCCCCGTTGGTGCGCAACAATGGCGGCGGTTTCTGGAACCACGCCTTTTTCTGGAAGCTGATGACGCCGGGCGGCGGCGCCCCATCGGGCGCGCTGGCCGAGGCGATCGAGGCATTTGGTGGCCTCGACAAGCTCAAGGAAGAATTCAACACCAAGGGCGCAGGACAGTTCGGCTCGGGCTGGGCCTGGGTCATCGCTGACAGCGACGGCAAGCTCAAGGTTGTCAGCACGCCCAACCAGGACAATCCGTTGATGGACGACGCCAAGGAAAAGGGCGCGCCGATCCTCGCCAACGACGTGTGGGAACACGCTTATTATCTGACCTATCGCAACGACCGTGCTGCCTATCTCAAGGCGTGGTGGGACGTGGTAAACTGGGAAGAAGCTGGCCGCCTGTACGATGCGGCGGTCGCCGGTGCGCGCGAGAGCGTGACGGCCTGATCCTCTCCGGCGCTCCCGTAATCGCGGGGGCGCCGCAACATTTAGCGCAGTGTGCGACTTATCTGAAGCGTTCGTGCTGAGCTTGTCGAAGCACTGTTCTTCCCTTTGCGGTTGAAAGAAGAACAGCCCTTCGACAAGTTCAGGGCGAACGGAAAAGATAGGATGGTCCGGATATTACGCACGGCGGGCTACCCCTCGGGCGGCACCTCTAAGGGGGCTTCGACGCTAAGACCGTGCTTCATCAGCATCGGGATATTGGCGAGCGCGAACAGCACGGTCAGCGGGATCGCTCCGAATACCTTGAAATTGACCCACACATTGTCGCTAAAGTGGCGCCAAACCAACTCGTTCAGCACCGCCATGCCGATGAAAAACAGCGCCCAGTTGATCGTCAACTGGCGCCAGCCCTTGTCCGACAGGCCGGGATAGCTCGCTTCGAGTAATTGGCGTAGCAGCGGCCGACCCGTCACCAGCCCGAAGATCAGTGTCAGCGCGAAGATCGCGTAGACGAAGGTCGGCTTCATCTTGATGAAGCGCAGATCGTGGAAATAGAGCGTCAGGCCGCCGAACACGAGCACCAGCACGCCGCTGATCCACAGCATCGCCGAGATATGCCCCGTTTTCCAGCGCGATACGATCATCGCGATTGCGCTCGCGACCATGAATGCCGCCGTTGCCGCGAGCAGACGTTCAAGCTGCACCCCGGGCGCGAAGAAATTGACCGCGAAGAAGGTTAGCAGTGGGGCGTAGTCGATCGCCATGCGCAGGCCGGGGCCGGCCTTTGCGGGGGGGGGATTGGAGCTGTTGGCCATCAACGCGGCCTTTCCACACCGGCGATGATGCGCGCAACCTCGTTTGCATCGAACGGCCGCAAATCGCCCATGCCCTCGCCGATACCGATCGCGTGGATCGGCATGCGGAATTTCTCTGCCGCTGCGACGAGCACGCCACCACGGGCCGTGCCGTCGAGCTTGGTCATCACCAGCCCGGTCACTCCTGCGAGATCGCGGAACACCTCGATCTGGCTCAGCGCATTCTGTCCCGTCGTCGCGTCGAGCACCAGCACCACGTCGTGCGGCGATTCCGGATTGATGCGCCCCAGCACGCGCCGGATCTTCGCCAACTCGTCCATCAACTCGCGCTTGTTCTGCAGCCGGCCGGCGGTGTCGACGATCAGCACGTCGATGCCCTGGGCGGTGGCCTGCTTCACCGCCTCATAGACGATGCCGGCAGCGTCGCCGCCTTCCTTGCCGCTGACCAGAGGGACACCGGCACGCTCGGCCCAGGTGGCGAGTTGCCCGATAGCGGCAGCGCGGAAGGTGTCGCCGGCGGCGAGCATCACGCCGTAATCCTGCTCCTTCAGCCAGTGCGCCAGCTTGGCGATCGTCGTCGTTTTGCCCGATCCGTTGACGCCGATCACCAGGATCACATGTGGCCGTGGAAAGGCCGAGATTTCCAGCGGCCGCGCGACCTTTGCCAGCACCTTCTCGATCTCCTCGGCGACGATCAGGCGGATGCCGAGCTCCTCCATGTCGCGCTCGAAGGTGCCCTCGGCGAGCCGGGTGCGGATGCGTGCCGCAGTTTCCGGGCCGAGGTCGGACGCGATCAGCGCCTCCTCGATATCGTCGAGCGTCGCCTCGTCGAGCCGCGCGGTGCCGAGCCCGGCGAGATTGCCCACCAGCCGGTCGGAGGTGCGCTTGAAGCCACCGAGAAGTTTTTCGTGCCAGGATGCCATCAGAGTGGTTTGCCGATCAGCTGGTCGTCATTGAAGGCGGTAATCGCGATAGGTGCGATCGTGCCGACGGGTGTTTCGGGGAAAAGAACGGTCGCAAAATTGCCGGCATGGCCCTGCGTGCCGGGTCGCTCGACCAGTACTGCCTGCGTGCTGCCGATCAAGCCGCGCAACCAGCTTCTCTTCCGCGCTTGCGCGGCATCGCGAAGGGCCGCCGCGCGCGCCTTGCGCAGTTCGGGCTCGATTTGCGGCATGCGCGCGGCGGGCGTGCCGACGCGTGGCGAATACGGGAAGATATGCGCGTGGACGATGTCGCAATCATCGATCAGAGCAAGACTATTGCCGAACATCGCTGCGGTTTCGGTCGGGAAGCCGGCGATCAGGTCGGCGCCGACGGCGATGTCGGGCCGCGCCGCCTTGAGCCGCGCGACGAGGGCGACACTCTCAGTGCGCGAATGGCGGCGCTTCATCCGCTTGAGGATCATGTCGTCGCCGGCCTGTAGTGAAAGATGGACGTGCGGCATGACGCGCGCCTCGCCGGTGATGAGGTCGAACAGCCGGTCGTCGATCTCGATCGAATCGAGCGACGACAGCCGCAGCCGTTCCAGCGCCGGGACATGGATGAGGATTCGTTCGACCAGCGACGCCAGGCTAGGTGCGCCCGGCAGGTCGGGACCATAGCTCGTCAGGTCGACCCCCGTCAGCACGATCTCGCGATGCCCCGCCGCAACCAGCGATGCGATCCGTGCAATCACGGCGCCGGCTGGTACCGAGCGGCTGTTTCCGCGCCCGAACGGTATCGTGCAGAAAGTGCAGCGATGGTCGCAGCCATTCTGCACCTCGACAAAGGCACGCGCATGCGCCGCAAAGGCATTGGCGAGGTGCGGCGCGGTCTGGCGCACCGCCATGATGTCGCCGACGATAACGGTTTCGGGTGACAGCCAAGCGGCCGGACTCAGCTTTTCGGCATTGCCGATCACCCGGTCAACCTCGGGCATCGCCGCAAAACTCGTCGGATCGATCTGCGCCGCACAGCCGGTGACGACAATCTCCGCTTCGGGCCGGGCACGTCGCGCGCGGCGGATCGCGCGGCGGGTCTCGCCCACCGCGGCGTTGGTCACCGCACAGCTGTTGATCACCACCGTGTCGCGGCCCGCGACGAGCGAGCGGATCGTCTCGCTCTCGGCGATGTTCAGGCGACAGCCCAGGCTGATGATGTCGGGGTCAGCCACGTCGCCGACCGGAAGGAGCATGCATGCGTGCGATCTAGGGTCGGGAGGCCGCGAAGTCCACGCCTCGCACGGCGGCGCGGCTTAGCCTGCCTGACGCTGATCCGCTGCAAAATCGGCCTGTGCCGCTGGGCGGGCGGCGGGTTGACGCAGCAACCGCCGTTCCGCCAGCAGTCGCCGCGTCGCGGTGATGCTGGTCGGCCGGCCATAAAGATAGCCCTGGCCCTGGGCGCAACCCAGCGCGCGCAGCCGCTCCTCGATCGCCTGGTCCTCGATCCCCTCGGCGGTGATCGGCAGGTTGAGGCTCTCGCCGAGGCGCGCGATCGCGGTGACGATCGCCGCGCTCTCGCTATTCTCGTTGATCGACATGACGAAGCTCTTGTCGATCTTGATCCGGTCGAAGGGCAGGGCGCGCAGATGCGCAAGGCTCGAATAGCCCGTGCCGAAATCGTCGAGCGCGAGGCGGATGCCCTGGTTCTTGAGACTGCCGACGATTGATTGCACCAGGCTGAGATTGTCGAGCAGCGCGACCTCGGTGACTTCGATCTCCAGTCGCGTCGCGGCGAAGCCGGTTTCGGTCAGCACCTTGATGATCTTCTGCGCCAGCCACACATCCTTGAGCTGCCACGGCGAGATGTTGACCGAGATCGACAAGGCCGGGTCCCAGTCCTTGGCGGCAAGGAACGCCTGGCGCATGATCGACAGCGACAGGTCGGAAATGATGCCGGTTTCCTCGGCGATCGGGATGAACTGCGCCGGCTCGATCAACCCGCGTTGCGGATGTTCCCACCGCGCCAGCATCTCGAAACCACCGAGCCGCCCGGTGGTCAGGTCGATCTGTTGCTCGAAATAGGGCACGATCTCGGTCCGCGGGATCGCGCCGCGCAAGCCCAGTTCGAGCTCGTTGCGCGCCTGCAGTTCACGCTCCATCGAGCGGTCGAACCAGGCGAGACGATTGCGGCCGGCATTCTTGGCCGCATACATCGCGATATCGGCGGCGCGCATCAGCGCATCGATGCTGCCGCAGTCGAAATCCGAGCGCGCGATGCCGATCGACGCACTGATGTGCAGCTGTAGCCCGTCGCAGGCGAGCGGCTGCGCCATGCGGCTGATCAGCTTCTCAGCGATGCGCTCGACCGTGTCGGGATGCTCGGCGTCGAACAGGAAGGCGCAGGCGAATTCGTCGCCGCCAAAGCGCGCGGTCAGCGCCACCGACGGCATCGCCTCGGCGATCTTGAGTGCGGCCTCGCGCAGCAGCGCATCGCCGGTGGCGTGGCCATGCATGTCGTTAATCGTCTTGAAGTGGTCGAGGTCGAGCATCAACAACGCCATGGCCTTGCCGCGGCTTTGCGCGCGCACGAACATCGCCGCGCCTTCCTCGGCGAGGCTGCGGCGGTTGAGGAAGCCGGTCAGCGGGTCCTTCGAGGCGAGTTGCTGCGCGCGCTCCTCGGCCGCGGTCCGCACCGTTACCTCATGCGCGAGTTCGCGATGCCGACGCCAGCCGAACAGGATGAGCGCGACATTGAGCAGCAGGGCGATGACCAGCGACTTGTCCGGCCCCTGACCGCCGGCGAAATAATGCTGGATCGAGGTAGACAGCACCGAGCTGCCGGTACCGACGAACAGCAAGATCGCCGACACGTTGATCGCCCCGCTGACCAGGTCGCGGTGAGCCGGCGAACTCGTGCGGATCGTGTCGTCGCTGCTGTCTTTCGCCATCGCGGCTTTGCCCCATCGCCTTGTCCCGAAGCGACGTCTTTGCCACGCGCGCGGTATAGAAGGGGTTAAGCGCCTGCGAGACGATCGTCCGCAGCGCGAACACTGGTGGCTAACGGCGGTGGCGCTCGCCCGCGGGTTGCCATTTCCGTGGTGGCAGACTAAGGGGCGCTTCGATCGTTTCCGTCAGGACACGTGAAACTGCCGCCCAAGGGCGACGCCGGCCGACGAGGTTTCGTCCGCCGGCGTGTTTTGCGTTTGCGTCTGGCGGCGGCGGTCGGGAACGGAGTGATATGATGTTCGACAGTCTGAGCGACCGGCTTGGCGGCGTCTTCGATCGCCTGCGCGGTCGTGGTGCGCTCACCGAAGCCGATGTCCGCGCCGCGATGCGCGAAGTGCGCGTCGCTCTGCTCGAAGCCGATGTCGCCTTGCCCGTCGCGCGCGACTTCGTCGACAGGGCGACCGAACTCGCCGTCGGCCAGAATGTGCTTCGCTCGATCACCCCGGGCCAGCAGGTCGTCAAGATCGTCAACGATGCGCTGGTCGAAATGCTCGGCGCCGATGCGTCGGAACTCGATCTCGGCGTCACCCCGCCGGCCGTGATCATGATGGTCGGCCTGCAGGGTTCGGGCAAGACCACCACCACCGCCAAGATCGCCAAGCGCCTCGTCGGGCGCGAGCGCAAGAAGGTGCTGATGGCGTCGTTGGACGTCAATCGCCCCAACGCGCAGGAACAGCTCGCCACGCTCGGCACGCAGATCGACGTCGCGACCTTGCCGATCGTACCGGGCCAGCAGCCGGTCGACATTGCCCGCCGCGCGCTCAATGCCGCCAAGCTGCAGGGCTATGACGTGCTGATGCTCGACACTGCCGGTCGGCTCCATGTCGACCAGGCGCTGATGGACGAGATGCGCGCCGTCGCCGACATCGCCACCCCGGCCGAAATCCTGCTCGTCGTCGACTCGCTCACCGGCCAGGACGCCGTCAATGTCGCACAGAGCTTCTCGGCGCAGGTGCCGCTGACCGGTGTCGTGCTGACCCGCATGGACGGCGATGCGCGCGGCGGTGCGGCGCTGTCGATGCGCGCCGTCACCGGCAAGCCGATCAAGTTCGCCGGCACCGGCGAGAAGATGGACGCGCTCGAGGCGTTCCACCCGAGCCGTGTCGCCGGCCGTATTCTCGGCATGGGCGACGTCGTCAGCCTGGTCGAGCGCGCCGCGGAATCGATCCAGCAGGAAGATGCCGAGAAGATGGCGGCGCGCCTCGCCAAGGGGCAGTTCGACATGAACGACCTGCGCGGCCAGTTGCAGCAGATGCGCAGCATGGGCGGTCTTGGCGCGCTGGCCGGCATGATCCCCGGCATGAAGAAGGCACAAGCCGCGATGGCTTCGGGTGCGGTCGACGAGAAGATCCTGCTGCGCATGGACGCGATGATCGGCTCGATGACTCCCAAGGAGCGCGCCAAGCCCGAAATCCTCAGCGCCAAGCGCAAGATCCGCATCGCCAAGGGCTCCGGTACCACCGTGCAGGACGTCAACAAGCTGATGAAGATGCACCTCGAAATGTCGAGCGCGATGAAGCGCATCAAGAAGATGGGCGGCATCAAGGGCATGATGGCGATGCTCGGCAAGGGCGGTGGCGGCATGGGCGGTCTCGGCAATGCGATCGGCGGCCCCGATCTCGGCGAGGCGATGGGCAAGATGACCGGCAATCTGCCCGGCATGACCGGCCCCGGTATGCCCAATCTGCCGCCCGGTTTTCAGAATTTCATCAACAAGAAAAAATAACCAGTTTAGAAAGAAGGAAGAATACCCATGGCAATCTCCATTCGCCTGTCGCGCGGCGGCTCCAAGAAGCGGCCTTATTACCGCATCGTCGTCGCCGATGCGCGCAGCCCGCGTGACGGCCGCTTCATCGAGAAGCTCGGCACCTACAACCCGCTGCTCGCCAAGGACGACGCCAAGCGCATCGTGCTCGACGCCGATCGCGCCAAGCATTGGCTGGGCGTCGGCGCGCAGCCGACCGATCGCGTCGCGCGGTTCCTCGATGTGCTCGGGGTGCGTGAGCGCGCCGCGCGCAGCAACCCGAACAAGGGCAAGCCAGGCGAGAAGGCGACCGAGCGCGCCGAAGAGCGTGCCGAGAAGCTGAAGGCCGCCGAAGAAGCCGCCGCTGAGGCCGCTGCCGCACCGGCACCCGAGCCCGTCGTCGAGGAAACCCCGGTCGTCGAGGAAGCTCCTGTCGTCGAGGAAGCTGCGCCGGCCGCCGAGGAAGCCCCCGCTGCCGAGGCACCTGCCGCTGACTCGAACGAGGAAGCCTTAGCCGTCGTTGCCGCCGAGATCGAAGCCGCGACCGAAGCGCCGACTCCGGAAGCCGAAGCCGTCGCTGAGGCCGTTTCTGAAGAGACGCCGCCGGCTGCTGCCTGAACGAAAAGTCCCCCTCCCGCTTGCGGGAGGGGCTAGGGGAGGGCGTTGCCCAAACGATATGGTTGGAACAATCCCTCCCCCGAACTCTCCTGATGCCATGAGCGGGCCCGAAAAACCGATCGTCGTCGCTGCCATCATCGGCGCGCACGGCGTGGCCGGCGAGGTGCGCCTCAAGGTCTTCGCCGACGACCTCAAAGCCTATAAGCGTTTCAACGATGGTGCGCTGACGCTCAAGTCGCTGCGCCACGGCTCTAACGGCGAGATCGCGCGCTTCGCCGAGATCGGCGACCGCAACACCGCCGAGGCGATGCGCGGCACCCAGATCACGGTGCCGCGCGCTGACCTCCCGCCGCTATCCGATGGCGAATATTACCACGCCGACCTGCTCGATCTTCCCGCGATCTCGACCGATGGCGAGCCGCTCGGCCGTGTGGTCGCGATCGACAATTATGGTGCCGGCGACGTCATCGAAATCGAACGTCCCGACGGCAAACGCTTCATGATCCCGATGAACGCTGACGCGGTGCCCGAGTGGAACGCCGAGCGCCTGCTCGTTGACCCGGCGTTTGTGGCGGTTTGATCGCCCCTTTCGTTGACACTCACCCCCACATCCGCGTATATACATGATGTATGCACGGAGGCTGAAATGTCGAAAGTGAAAGAAGCCGCAGGGCAGCAGGCCTATGTTGCCGGAATGCAGCGCCCGATCGGTTCTGCGCCGTGGCTGCGCGTCAAGGACGTCAGGCACTATACGGCAAAGGTCTTCAAATCAGGTAATTCCCTTGCTCTTCGCCTCCCGGCCGGCCTCGGCCTGAGCGCCGGGATGGAAATGGACCTGCGCGTCGAAGATGGCGAGGCTTTCTCGTTCGCGCCGGTCGATCGCCCGAAACGCAAATTCGCCGTCGATGAAATCTGGGGCTCCGCCGAGGGGCTCGACCTGATCGCGCCGGAAGATCGTCTGTTCCGGCCACGCGACCTTATCGATTTTCCGGAAATCGATGAGCGGTGAAATACCTGCTCGACAGTAACGTCGTCATCCGCGCGGTGCTGGGTGTGGGCGATGCGCTCCGCGCCCGGCTCGGCGCGTGCGACGAGGGTGATATCGTCACGTCTGCGGTGGTTTATGCCGAAGTCGCCCATGGTTCGGTGCGTGGCAGGGCGCCCGCCTTCGACAAGCTCGAAAGGTTCGTGCGCCACGTACCCGTGCTCGACTTCGACTATAAGGCTGCCCGTGCCTATGCGACCCTGCCGTTCCGCCGCGCCAGCTATGACCGGCTGATCGCGGCGCATGCCCTTTCCCACGGGCTGACGGTCGTGACCGACAATGTCGCGGATTTCGCCGACATCCCCGACCTCAAGGTCGAGAACTGGACGGTATGACCTTCGCTGCCACCATCCTCACCCTCTACCCCGACATGTTCCCCGGTCCGCTCGGCACGTCGCTGGCGGGCCGGGCGCTGGCCGAGGGCAAATGGTCGCTCGATGCGGTCAACATCCGCGACTTCGCGGCGGACAAGCACCGCACCGTCGACGACACACCGGCTGGTGGCGGGGCGGGGATGGTACTTCGAGTCGACGTGCTCGCCGCGGCGATCGACAGTGTATCCGATGCCCGCCCGATCCTCGCCATGACGCCGCGCGGCGCGCCGCTCACCCAGGCGCGCGTGCGCACGCTCGCCGCCGGCTCCGGCGCGATCGTGCTGTGCGGCCGCTTCGAGGGTTTCGACGAGCGCATCTTCGCCGCGCGCGACGTTGAGGAGGTGTCGATCGGCGACTATGTTCTGTCCGGCGGCGAGATGGGCGCGCTCGTCCTGCTCGATGCTTGCATTCGGCTGCTTCCCGGCGTAATGGGCGCCCCTTCCAGCGGAGACGAGGAAAGCTTCGAAAGCGGCCTCCTCGAATATCCGCACTACACCCGACCACCTATGTGGGAAGGGCGCACGATCCCCGAAGTGCTGCGATCGGGGGATCATGCGCGGATCGCGGCTTGGCGAAAGTCGATGGCCGAGACCGATACACGGCTAAGGCGGCCGGACCTTTGGGAGCGTCATGAGGGCGCTCGGGTCGGGTCGCCCTCTGGCGCGCGGCGAACAACGTCAGAGGACGACACATGAACCTGCTTCAGACGCTCGAAGCCGAGCAGATCGCCAAGTTCCACGAAACCAAGAAGATTCCGGAATTCCGCCCCGGCGACACGCTGAAGGTCGGCGTGAAGGTCGTCGAAGGCGAGCGCACCCGCGTGCAGAATTATGAGGGCGTGTGCATCGCGCGCTCGAACAAGGGCATGGGTTCCAACTTCACCGTGCGCAAGATGAGCTTCGGTGAGGGCGTCGAGCGCGTCTTCCCGCTCTACTCGCCCAACGTCGAGTCGATCGAAGTCGTCCGCAAGGGTGCGGTGCGGCGCGCCAAGCTCTATTATCTGCGTGGCCGTACCGGCAAGTCGGCGCGTATCGCCGAGCGCCGCGACACGCGTCCGGCCAAGGGCACCGTCGCCGCCGAATAAGCGCGCGGGCTTCGGCTAACAGTTTTGCAGGGCGTGGTAGCGAGAGCTGCCGCGCCCTGTTTGCGTTCGGCCATGCCGGGTCGCGGTTTAAAAATTGCGTGAATTCGGTCTGTTATGTCCAATGCCGGTCGTTTGTGCCGGCCTACTCCGCCGTGACGGCCGGAGACGTGATGATGTACGCGCGGGACCTTTCGGCGCTTTTCGCCATCGCATTTCTGATCAACGGCCACACATTGCGTCGAGGGACAGGATCATGAACTTGCGGACATTGCGCCGGACGACGGCGTTCGCCGCGCTGCTGGGTATCTCCGTCTCGGCGTACGCCGACTGGAACCAGGCGAATGACGAGGCAAACCGCCAACGCATGATGGCCGACATGCGCGCTTCCGCCGCGGCGAGCGATCGCGCCAACCAGGCGTCGCAACAACGCTTCAACGACAACGCTGCACGCTCGCTCGGTGAGCGCAGTACCGGTTCGAGCAGCGGTGGGTCGGCGACCCCGTCGCGCGCCGGCGCCGGGTTCGCGGGCAGCGGATCGTCTGCGTCATCGGGCCCGCAAAGCGTGGTGCGGAGCTATACCTTCACCATTCATCGCCAGGAGACGCCCGCCGCCTTGGCGGCCCGGCTCGAGCGCGAAGCTGCGGCTGGCGACTCCGTCTCGGCGTTCAACCTCGGTCGCGTCTATTATACGGGTTTCAACGATGTGCCGCGCGACGACGGGGCTGCCCGTCGATGGTTCGGTCAGGCGGCGGAAATGGGCCATCCCGGTGCGCAGTCGCAATTCGCCTACATGCTCCATGATGGCGTCGGCGGGCCGGTCGATGTCACGACCGGCGTCGCCTGGGCCAGGAAGGCGGCCGAACAGGGCGATCCCTATGGAAAGGCGCTCTACGGCTATTACCGCATCGCCGGAATCCCGGATGGCGCCACGGTCGATCTCGCGCCGGAGGTCGCGCTCCTCATCGACGCCGCAGATCACGGTCAGCTGCTCGCGCAGGCGACACTGGGTACGGTCGTCTATGCGCTCGGCCATGGCGCGGCGGTCGATCGCGACAAGGCCGCGCATTACACCCGCATGGCTGCCGAGCAGGGCTTCCCGCTCGCCCAGGCGCTGCTGGGCCGGATGTATATCTTCGGCAACGGCGTGCCGCGCGACGACGCGCTCGCGGTATCGTGGCTGCGCAAGGCGATAGCGCAACGCGACGTCAGCGCGATCGGCATGCTCGGCCGGCTGATGCTCGAGGGCCGCGGCGTGCCGCGCGATACCGCCGGCGGCGCCGTACTGATCAAACAGGCAGCCGATGCCGGCGACATGGCCGCGCTCGGTATCTACGGCGTGATGCTGCAGCAGGGCATCGGCGTGCCGCAGGATGCCAATGCCGGTGCAATCGCGCTGCGCCGTGCCGCTGAATCGCATGACGGCGATGCCGAGCAGAACTACGCCATCGCCTTGTTCGCTGGCCAGGGCATGGCGAAGGACGAGGCAGCCGGGGTCTCCTGGCAAAAGCGTGCGGCGGACGACGGCAATGTCGATGCGCTCGGCACCTATGCGGTGCGGTTGATGACCGGGCAGGGTGTGGCGAAGAATTCCGCCGAAGGTGTTCGCTACGCGCGCCTTGCCATGGCGGCGGGCAGTGCGCGCGGCACGGCGTGCCTCGCCTGGGCCTATCATGATGGCGACGGCGTTCCCAAGGATCTGCCGCGGTCGCTTGCGCTGTTCCGCCAGGCTGCCGCACAGGGCGATTCGGGTGCGGCCGAGGCGCTCAAGATGCCGGAGCTGGTTGCGATCGCCGGCTAGGGGGCGCGGCGAAGGCCGTCGCATCGCGCGACGGCAGGCTGGTGAGATTCAAACCCCCTTGAGCAGCTTCCACACCTTGACCTGCCCGGTCGGCCGCGCCGTCCCGTCGAGCCGCACCGCGCGGACGATCGTCACCGGGCGCAGCAGCAATTCGCCCTTGAACGCGCCCTCGCCGCCGGGGCTGGTCGGCATCGCCAGGATGCGCTTCACCACGTCCATCCCGCCGACCACGCGCCCGAACACGGCATAGCCCGGGCGCCCTGGCCGTGCATCCATGTCGGGGCGCGGGTCGGTCAGCAGCGAGAAATTGCACGTTCCCGAATTCGGGCTGGCATAACGCGCCATCGATATCGCGCCGACCACGTGGCGCAGCCCCGTCCGGCTGGTCGGCTCGAGTTCGACCGGGTCGAGCCGGCGCCGCGCATCGGTGTCGATCCCGCCCTGGATAAAGCCCTTGCCGGGCTGCCCGTCGCGCCGCGCCGCGCGGTAGAAGCGCGTCCCGTCGAGCCGTTCGTCATCGACATAGGCAAGGAAATTCGCCGCCGTCTTAGGCGCATGCCGCGTATCGATGGCCAGCACGATCGCCCCGGCCGAGGTTTCCAGCCGCACCCGCACGACGGCAGGCTCGCGCGGCGGGGCAGGGGCGGCGGCACCGAGCAACAGCGCAACCAGGGTAAGCAGCAACAAGCGCACGATATATCCTCAATCAGCAACGCGCCTCTCTATGCCGCCCGACCCGGCTTGGCGACGGGCAAGGCGGGATTTCCGGCCGCTTTCCTCACGGCCGGTCGTTGTCGACCCGGTCATAGGCCGCCTTGATGTCGGCCGGCGGGTCCTCGTCGCCGCTGTCGGGCAGGTCGCGATGCCGCGTGATTGCCCAGCGTTCGAGCCAGTCGATCCCGTCCTTGCCGGTATAATGGTCGGGTTCGCGATAGACCGGATCGCGTAAAGCCGTCGCCAGGCTGACCGGGCGCAGCCCTGCGCGCCGCAGCAACAGCGCGATGTCGTCGAGCGTATCGGCATTGAGCCGCGTGGCGTGCAACAGCATGACATGCGCGATGTCGCGCCCGAACAGCAGCCGCGCGCTGCGCTGCGCCCAGGCGATCCGCGTCGCGCTATAGGCGAGATAAGACGCCTTGATGTGCCGCTGCGCCGCCACGTCGCGCCGCGCGATCGCGTCGTCATAGGGCTCGGCGAACTCCCAGTCCTCGGCGTCGATCGTCACCGGCGCGACACGATAGCCCTGCGCCGCCAGCCAGTCGTCGATCTCGCGCTTCACCGGCGCGGGAGATCCGGTTTCGAGATAGGGGTGACGGAACCAGAAAACCCGCTGTTTGTGGCGTGCCAGCAGCTCGCGCAAAACCGGCTCGCCGCGTACGATATCGGCGATATAGGCAGCCGCTCCCACCGCATTGGGGGATTCGTGCGAATATGTGTGGTTGCCCAACTCCATCCCAGCTTCGCGCCACGCCGCCAGATTGGCGATCTGCCGCGCGCGCACCAGTTCGTCGATCTTGCCCGCATTGACGAACCCCGTCGCGTGCCAATGGTGTCGTCGCAGTTTGCGCAGGATCGTCGCGTTGAGATAATCGACATAGGGTTGGTCGTGCAGGATCGTCAGCGCTGGCAGGTCGTCGAAGGTGAGCGCGACCTGGCCCTGCTTTGCCGGCGCGGCGGCGGGGAGCAGGAGCAGTAGCGCGCCGAGCCAGCGGACCAGGCGACAAAAGGGCAGGGCGGTTACGAGAGCCATACTGCTCCCTTTCGGGCCATCGACGCGCCGGATCAAGGCGCGTTGGCCGGGATGCGGGGGCGCACATCGCACGAAGGCCAAGACTGGCTGGCAATTGCTGCACCACGCCACCCTGATCGTCTTCCTGCGCATGCAAAGCGGCCGCACCGCAGAACTCGGCCAGGTCGGCGTCTTCCCCGACAAGCGTTCGCCGCCGGCCTCGCCGATGGCAAACGCTTCGGCTTCGCGCTGCCAAAGGGCGCGTTGGCGGGTAAGCCGCGCGTGATGGTCGAGCTCAGGACCAGCGGTGGGATAGCGTGCCGTTGCGCTGTCTGATCCGACCGCAGCCCGCAGCAGACCGCCGGCGACGACGCCGATCTTCGAATGGCTCCCCTTTGCAGGAACTGCCGTTTGCACGTCACGAAGCAGACCATCAGCATCGCGCGCCTCGGTCGTTCAGGGCGCTCGCCTCGCGTTCAAATGCTGCCGTTCAGACCCGGCGAAAATGCCGGCCGCAGGTGTCACAGCTCGAACTCGATCAACCTACCGAACCGAAATGCCATATTCAGTGCTCGATGGCATCGTTAGACATCCGTCATGACCAGACGCGCAATACACGAGCGCACGCTCGTCGTCGTATTCGGCGCGGCTGTGCGCTCCGACGGCAGTGCCAGTCAGACGTTAGCGCGCCGGGCTGGCTATGCCGCGGCGGTCGCCGAAGCGGATCCGGGTGTAGATTTGTTTCTTTCGGGCGGGATCGGAGCGCATCCACCGTCCGAAGCCGCGGTGATGGCTGCTATCCTGTCGGGCACGGTCTCGGCGAACCGACTAATCCTGGACGAAGTCAGCAACGACACACTTCAGACGGTTCGGGCTGCGGCGGCTCATGCGCGCGCGCAGGACTATTCTTCAATCCTCACCTGTACTGATGCCTATCATCAGCCCCGCGTTCGGATGCTGTTTCGATTGATGGGTCTGGCAAGCTGCCCAATCCCGCTTGCTGCTCGCGGTCCAAAGCAACTGCGCGTTAAGATGTGGCTGCGCGAATGCGTGGCAATCCCTTACGACCTCGTGGCTGGTCTTGCCGCCGCGTGGCGCGACCGTCGTCGACCGGAGCATGCCGCACGATAGTTGCGCGGCTTTTGAGGGATCGCCTCCGTTCTCCGCAGTTCCAACAGCGTACCATAGCCTGTGCATCGCGGTTTCACTGACGGCTTGGCTCATCCGGGCCATCGGATCGCGCACCCCTGATCTCATGGGCAGGCGTTCGCCCGTGCCCAAACCTCAGGATGAGTGAATTTGGGGTCTATAGCCAAAGGAACGGCGCGCCTGTCACGGGAGGATCGCGCTGCGCTTCGGCAGCGACTATGCCATGATGGCGTTGCCGGCACTCAGCAGGCTGGCAAGAGCAGCCCCGAGATCGGCGTCGCTATAGGGCTTCTGCAGCACGGGCCGATCGCCGAAGCGAGGCTCAACGCCATGTTCGCCATAGCCGGTCGAAAAGACAAACGGGATGGAGCGCCCTGCGAGGGCATCGGCGACACGATAACTGGCCTGCCCGCCCAGATTCACGTCGAGCATCGCGACGTCGAAATGTTCAGCCTTCAGCAGGGCCAAGGCGTCATCGACCGTCGCTGCGGAGGATATGGCCGCGCACCCCAAATCGGCGAGCGCCCCCTCGATGTTCATGAGGACCATCATCTCGTCCTCTACGACGAGCACCCGTCGTCCGGACAGGAGACTATGCATCTACGACCTTTCGCGGAACGGGAAGGTCGATTGTACACACCAAACCCTCGGGCAGATACTCAAGACACACTTTGCCGTGGAGTTCGTGGGCCAAGCCACGCTCTATGACCTGCGACCCGAATCCCTTGTGCGTCGGCGGCACGACCTCGGGTCCGTCCTTTTCCCGCCAGGTAAGGATCAACTGCTCGCCGTCCGGCCGCATCTCGGTGTCCCACGCGATCCCGATCGTTCCGACATCGTTCGAAAAGGCGCCGTACTTCACCGCGTTGGTCGCCAGTTCGTGGAAGGCGATGCCGAGCGCCAGCGTCGTCTTGGGCGAAAGGCGGATATTGGCGCCCGCGACCTCGAAGTGTTCGACGCGACCGTCCGCAACCCCGAATGGCTTCAGCGCGGCGTCGATCAGATCGTGGAGCCCTGCGCCTTCCCATTTGTGACGTGTCAGCAGATCGTGCGACCGCGACAGTGCAAAGATGCGCGATTCGATCGCTTCCCGGATGACGGTCGGGTCGTCGCTCGCGCGCAATGCCTGGCGCGTGATCGACTGCACCGTCGAGAGCGTATTCTTCACGCGGTGATTGAGCTCGTCGATCAGCATGTCGCTTTGCGCTTGCCGCTCGCGCTGATCGGTTTGATCGACGAACGATATGAAATGCTGGATGATTTCGCCTGCTTCATCGCACACAGGGCTGATGTAGAGCGACGCCCAGAAACTGGTGTCGTCCTTGCGCCGGTAGCAAATCTCCGGCTCGCGGTCGGCGCGACCGGCAAAGGCGGTTTCGATTTCCGCGAGCGCCTGCGACCCCGCACCGCGCGCCATCAATGACTTGAAGCTCGCGCCGAGCACCTCTTCGCGGTCGAACCCGGTCAGTTCGAGGAAAGCATCATTGGCGAAAACGATCGGGTTGTCGGCCTTCCTGGCATTGGTGAAGACCATCGCCATGCGCGTCTTTTCGGCCGCGACCACGAACGGCCCAAGCTGACCTCGAAAGCATTCGACGTCGGCCTCGGCGGCTTTCTGATCCGCGGGAGTGTTCGTTTCGTGAGCCATGTCGTTGAACTTGCGTCTCGCTATGATCGTTCCAAGCGATAGTCCGATTTCGCCGCGAACGGCATGCCGACGAATGGGGTCGCGGATATCCTTCCGGCGTTTGAAGGCGGGAGCCGCTCCGGTCCGTGGAGGAGCGACGCAACAATGCAGCCGCAACTTTGGCTAGGGGTGATCCTCGCCCTTGCCCTTCTTGCCGGCAGGGCGCTCGGGCGGTGCCGGCTGATGCGTGGGATCGATGCGTCGCACATTCGGCGGCGGCGGATTGATGGGGGGCGGCGTGACTCCGGGCGCGGGGTGACGTTGTAGCGGAAGCGGCACAACCTGTGTCGGGGCAGCGCGGTGTTCCGTCGCGCGGAGGCGCGGCTGCGGCTCCGGCCGCGGCGGGAGGGCCCGTGGGGGCTGGGGCTGAAGTCGAGGCTGAGGCTGAGGCTGAGGCCGGACCGGTTGGACCGGGTGTCGGTTCTGTCGCTGAAACGCTGGCGGCGTCTGGGGTCGGGGGCCCCAATGCGGCTGGAAGTTGTTGTAATATTGCTGCTCCCACCGCGGGCGTTCGGCGTAGAAACTACGGCCGCGATAGTGGCTGTCCCAATAGCTTCCGAAGATGAACGCCAGCACAGAGATGCCCGGATAGGAGGAGACAGCGCTCCGTCGGCCGCGATAGTCGACGACCAGGTCGCTGCCGGGGATCCAGCCACGATCGGAGCGGTAGCCGGCGTCGCACCAGCTCCGGTCGTTCAGGCAGCCATAGACATCGACACGAGCATTGCGCGCGACGCGCTGCACGGCGGGGTAGTCGTAATCCGGACCCGCACGCATGGTGGTCGTGCGCACGGTATATCCGGCCGTCGCCCGTTGCGCGAGCGCGGGACCTGCCGGCACGGCCAGCGCGGCGAACGTCGATAGGACAATCAATCTGCGCATGGAATATTTCCTCCAGATCAGAATCGAACTCTTCGAATGAGGCGGCGGGACGAAGCGCCGAACGACAGGCACACCGTCCGTTCTTCGACCGGCCCGGCCCTACGACGCCCGGATCACAGTCGGCCGGTCAGCAGCAGGACAACGGCAATGATCAGCAGGACGCCGAGGACCCCGATTCCGCCATGTCCAAAGCCATAACCATAGCCCCCGAATCGGCCGCTGAAGCCGCCGAGCAGGAAGATGACGAGAAGAACGACGAGTATCATTCCAAGCATATCGAATTTCCTTCAAAGGCTTCGCCGACTCGCGTCACCGAGGCATGGTCAGCAAGAACAGTGGCGCCGCACCGATTTCAGCACGGGGCCTAACGACAGCGGGCGTCGCGATCGATTGCCTGACCCGCGAGCGCACCGGCACCCGCGCCCAGGATCGTTCCGAGGGTTTCGGACCTGCCCGGCGCGAGAAGGTTGCCCAATATGCCCCCGGCAATAGCGCCCACGACCAGGCCGGTCGTGCCGTCGGAATGCCGGCAGTAGTAACGCCCATCGCGTCCGCGATAGACGCGGTCCTGCCGCGACAGGCGGCGCTCGCGGTAACGCGGATCGTCGCGATAATAACGGTCCGCCTCATAGCCGCCATAGGACGGGTCGGGGTGGTTGTAGTCGTACCGGCTCCATCCGGAGGCCGGGCGGCGAGTGCCGCCATCGCTGGCGCAACCGGTTATCAGCATTGCCGCAGCCAGTCCGAGAACAGCAATCCGCATGACCCTTCTCCCTCGAAATCCATGCGAGCAGATTATGGATACCGATTGATGCCGCTATGCGTAGATTCCCCAACGACCGATCAATATTGTTGCCGGCAGCGCCACCGAGGCGGCGAAAAAACTTGGCGATTGTGTCGTTGAACATCGAGAATACGGGGTGACAATTTGCGGCTCGTGCTATTTTCGTTTGGATTTGGTGTCTCAAGGCTCCCTCGAGCGCGCTGTTCGCGCCCACCTAAGGCGTTCGATGAACCGCATTTGCGTCCCGCGGCCGCGGTCGGTGCGATCGGCGTTTCGACCGGCAAATTTGCCGTCTAAGGATAACCCCGTAGCGACACCGCCACGAACAAGTGAGACGCTCTGGTGGAGAAGGAGCGGTTATGGGCATCAAGGATATATCCTATCTGTTGAAGCGAGCGCGTTCTCACCGCGCATTGGCGCTGGCCGCGAGGTCGGTCGAGGCGCGGTGCATCCACCATCAATTCGTCAAACGCTACCAACGCGTGCTGGTCGGTATCCGACACGGGCGGGAGCCGATAGCTCATCCTGTCCAGGAACTGCTCGCAGCTTGACCCGTGACCTGTTGTCGTGCGCCGGCATTGCAACGGGTCTCTGATCCAGATCAAGCTGATGGGTCTGAATTGACGCAGGAGCGTTTCAACCCTGCGAAGCTGCGGCAAGTGGCAGCAGACCAGCATTCGCATAAATAAATTCCGCTGACGCTGTCGTAACGGTGTTCCGTTTCAGCGCCCGCCCACAATGGAGGCTAAGATGACGATCAAGGATATTGGGCCGCAGCCGCAATCGTTCGACATTGAACGGGCAACGCAGGAAAACGAAGATTATCGTTCCGTGGCATGGAGCGGGCGCTATCTACAAGTGACGCTGATGTCGATCCCTGTCGGCGGGGACATTGGGCTTGAAGCACATCCCGAGACAGATCAGTTCCTGCGCCTCGACGCGGGCAGCGGCCGGGTGCAGATGGGGGCGGCGAAAGATAAACTGACTTTTGAAAAGGAAGTTTCAGACGGCTGGTGTGTCTTGGTGCCCGCGGGAACGTGGCACAACATCACCAATATCGGCACGGCCCCAATGCAAGTTTATACGATTTACGCGCCCGCCCATCACAAGCCCGGCAAGGTACAGGCGACAGCGGCGGTGGCTGAAGCAGATAAGGACGACAACCCAGCGGCGTGGTCAGTCCAGCCGAAACCCGCGGACGACAAACACGGCTAGTGGCCCGATTCTGACATTTGCTCCCGCTTTCGGCGCGGGATCGGCGGGGAGGGCGATGCCATGACCGCCGACACCGTGGCCAAGGCGCAGGTCGAGGTCGTCATCGTCTGACGCCGCGATAGCCCCT
This sequence comes from Sphingomonas sp. AR_OL41, assembly GCF_029911635.1. GTDB lineage: Bacteria > Pseudomonadota > Alphaproteobacteria > Sphingomonadales > Sphingomonadaceae > Sphingomonas. The sequence continues at coordinate 5,756 of NZ_JARYTI010000009.1, read as the reverse complement.
CCCCTTCAGGAGAGGGGCTTAAGAGAGTTATACCGGCTGTGATTTGGTATGAGGGCAACCGGGGCAATTGCTCGCGATGCGATTATCTCGCGCGCGATGCCCCGCCGGTCCGCTTCCGTTAAGATTGGCGCCGCTACGAGCGCGATGGGGGTGGGGGATCGATCGATGCCGCGTTTGATTAAGGGGTTATCGCACCTGTCGCCGTAATCCCAGTGGTGCTCGCGATTATCCCAAGAGCGGACATGAAATTACAGGTAAATATGAAGACTTCGGCTAAGGCACGGCGCGGTGGTGCGCCAGTACGTTCTGGATCTCGGACCCGTGCGCAGTCTCAATTAGGTACTAACGGACGCAAAGTAAGGCGCAGGTAAACCAAGCAGCGTTATCAAATTCCATTTGCACTCGGCCCCATTCGACTACAGCTTGCGAAAATGAAGGGCCGGGACACAAGCGGATCGCTCGCCAGGATCAGGTTTGAGGCGACAAAGGACGCGCTCTATGTCGCGAATAGCGGCAGTGCGTTCGATCAGGCTGGCGTCATTTCGATTTGCCGGCAGAATCTGAGCGCCAAGGGGGCGAGCGCTCAAGACATCAGCCTGCCGTCCTGCGCCGATGCCGATCTTGTGACCGCAATCCAGGCGCGGCAGCTCGAACTCTACCGGATCGACCCCAACCTGCTGCTCGAGAACCGCAACGCCGAGGACGAGGCGACGCGCGACTATGCCGGTCGCTGCCTCCTTGAGCTGCTCCAGAATGCCGACGATGCGATGGCGCCAGCCGGTTCTTCGCCCGCCGAACTGATCGGCGCGAAGGGACTTGGCTTCAAGTCGGTGTTGGAGCTGACCGACAATCCGCAGATCTTTTCGGGGCCATTCCGCTTCCAGTTCGATGTCCAGCGTTCTCGCGCCCTCCTCGCCGGCCATCCCCATGCCGACCGCGTCGGCGTGTTCCGCCTGCCGCATATGCTCGAGCCCGACGCCCGGGCGAGCCAGTTGCTCCGCAGCGGCTTCTCGACCGTCATCCGGCTACCTTTCCGCAATGCCGCGGCATGCGCGCTGACGGTCGGCGAACTGCGCGCGCTCGAGCCGCACTTCCTGCTGCTCGCCCAGCACCTTGAAGCCGTGGAGATTAGCCTGGAGGGGGGCGAGCGGCGGGACCTAGTGCGGAGCGGCCCGCGCGGCAGCTTGGCCGGGGCGCCCGCGGCACTCCGGGTCCGAACCGGGAAGGAGGCCTGGCGCGAGAGCCAGTGGCGGGTTTGGCGCGATGTCTGGCCGCCCGAGCAGGACCGCTCCAAGCGGCTGAGCGTCGCCATCGCGCTCGAGCTTCAGGGCGGCGTGCCCGCGCCGACCGCCGAGCCGCTGCCGCTTTTCGTCTTCTATCCGACCGAGGACCAGGTCGCCGCGCGCTTCCTCATCCACGGCGCGTTCGACGTCCAGGGCAACCGCAAGCATGTCCGCAAGGGCGACAATGACGCCGTCCTGTTCGACCGGTTGGCCGGCCTGGTGTCACGGATTGCGCTCGACATTCCGGCCGAGGCGACACTGGCAGTATTTCGCGACATCATCGACGCGGCGCCGGGCCGCAAGCACAAGGCCGTCGACCGGCAGCTCCAGTTTCGGATCCTGGGGGCGCTGCGCGACACCGCGTTCGTGCCGGTGGTTGGCCGTGCCCGCGACAAGGCGCTCCCGAGCGCGGCGCGCATCAGCGCGCCCGGTTTCGCCGCCTTGCTCAGCCCGCAGAAGCGCGCCGTGGCGGACGCAGCGATCGCTCGCCCCGAGCTCGAGCCGGGAATCGATGTACTCGCGAAGCTCGGGAGCACGCGCCTTGCCCAGCAGGAATACGCCGCTCTCCTTCAGCATGCCCGTTGCCAGAGCATTGACGCCTGTATCGCCGCCGCCGGCGTCATGCTGCGTACCTGCCTCACCGGCTATGTCGCGCCGGCGACGCTCACACGCCTGCGCGCCGCCCCGATCTGGCCGACCGGCGACGCGACCGTGCGCTCGCTGAAGGATGGGCCGCCGCTCCTCATCGAGCGGCCCGCCGACTGGCCCGACTGGAGCGCCGCCGATGCACTGGCGCCCGCGTTCGCCGCCGCAGTCTTCCCGGCCAAGGCGATCGGCAAGGAATGGTTGGCGCTCGTCGATTCGGAACTTCACAGGACACCCGAGGCCTATCTCCGCGCCTGCCTTGCGCCGACGCTCGCCAATTGGGGCAACGCCGATTGGGAGCGGCATGGCTGGCAGGCGCTGGAGCGCATCGGTGCCTGGGCCTCTCTTGGCGAGTTCAGCGCCATGAAACCCTATGCGCCAGGGACTGGCGTCGCGAGCGCCCGGGATTCCCTTGTCGCGGTGGCGCGGGTGTCGACGCCGCGTGCCTGGGTGCCCGCCCGTCACAGCTATGCCCGCGCCGAGCTCAATGCGCCGACCTGTTTCGGCCGCTTCTTCAAGGATGTGCCGGGTCGATACCTATGCGGCTATCCGAGCGAGGCACGACAGCGCTTCTCCCGCGAGACCTGGCGCGCGCTGCTGCGCTATCTCGGCGTCTCCTGGGAGCCCAAGATCTGGAAATTCGGCGAGGAGACCGGCGCCGAAGTGCCGACGCCCGACGACCACGAATTCTGGAGGTCGCATACCGAGACGCTGCGCTATCGGGGCCATGACTGGTACCTCGAGGCGTTCCCGGCATGCCTGGGCGACGAGGTGCCAGCCGCCTCGCTGATGACCATGGTCGAGGACGTCCAGCGCGCCGCTGAGGGCCTGGAAGGCGCCTATTTCAAGCAGTCAAACTCGACCACACCCAACCCGCCAAAACCGTTCAAGTCCTTCGTCCAGTTCCAGCTGCGGCGGACCGCCTTCCTGCCGGTCCGACCCAACATCTTCGGCACGACCCGCGCGATCGGCAGCAAGGCCTATTGGCCGAAGCGCGGCATTCCGGGCATCACCCCAAATCTCGATCTTCTCGGCATCAAGGAGCCCCGCCGCGTCCAGCTGCGCGCCAGTGTCGGCAAGATGCTCGCCATCCGCAGCGACCTGCCCACCGGCTGGGACGAATGGATGGAATGGAACAGGGCGTTGGTAACTGCGGCCCGCGAGAACCGCGTCCCTGGCGGCGAGCGCACCGCCCGCGCCTTCTACGAAGCGTTACTCGGCATGAAGTTCGCCCCGTGCGGCAACTCGCCCGATACGCTCGTCTGCGTGAGCGCCAACGCGGAGGGCGGGCTGGAAGCAGTGCCGCGCGCCCAGGCGGCCTGGATCGACCGGGCGGCGCTCGCCGCGCCCGAGATTCTAGATGCGCTCGCCCAGGCCGGGCTTCGTTACCTGCCGCCGCTGCTCGACCGTGGTGCCGCCGCGCCCGAGCGATTGAACACACCGCGCGCCTCGGCACTGGTCCGGATCGTCCCCGAGTATAGCGCGGCGGACGGCTCGACCCGCCGCTATGAGAAGCTGTTGCAGGCCCGCTGGCGCGCGATCGCGGTGCAGTGCGATGCCAAGAATGTGCGGCCTCCCGCGGCGATCCCAAAGATACGGATGGTGAACGGCCTCACCTTGTCGATCGGGCTCGGCGATACGCCGGTCACCCAAGTTAGCGCTTCAAACTTCCTCGACGGCGATGTCTGGCTCATCGACCTGGCCAACGTCACCGATGGGCTGGCGAGCGCACTAGCCGAAGGCGTCGGGCATGGCGCGGATATGCGCTACCGCTTCGCCGCCATCCTCAAGGCACGCAATCGTGAGGAAGTGATGCGCGCGCTGCGCGAAGACGGAATCCCGCACTACCAGCTCGCCGCCGTGCAGCTGGAGGAAGATCCCGATCCCGAGGAAGAGGGGCCGGAGACGTCCGCGACGAACGACGAGTCCGCCGAGACGGAAAACGGCGGCACGGAGCCACCCGCTCCGCCGCCGCCCCCGCCGCCGCCCCCACCACCGCCGCCGGGCCAGCCCGCAGACCCCTCCCGACGCCACGGCGCGACCTACTACGCCTCTGGCGACCTGTCGGCGCGGACCCTTTACGATCCAGAATCTTCCGGAGGTGGCGGCGGCGGTGGCGGCGGTAATCCGTGGGCCCAGCGTCAGCAGGAGCTCGGCGCCGACGGCGAAACCTGGCTGGCGGTACGCGTCGCCGCGACAGCGCCTGCCGGCACGACGATCGAGCGCAACGCCCGGGATGCGCTGAACGGGGAAAGCGACATCGTGGTCAATCGCCCCGAGGGCGCGTGGCATGTCGAGGTCAAGACGCTCGCCACCGAGCGCATCTACTGGTCGGATCTCGAGCGCGGCAAGGCTGAGCGTAATCGCACCCGCTATGTAATGTGCTTGCTCGTGCCGTTCGCCTACACCTACCGGCTGTACTGGAGCTGGGATCCGCTGAAGGATCTGCTTGGTTGCGAACGGCGCATGCAGTACCAATGGGCGACGGAACATCCCGGGCCCAGATTGGCTGCCGGCAGCTGGGCGCCAGTCGATGGCATGCCCATGCCGGAGCGGCTGCCCGACCGAGCGACCGCTGTGATTCGAATCCAGGCAGCGCACCTGGCCACCCGTCAGCTCGACGACTTTACCCTTGCCGCCTTCTGGAAGCATCTCGCATCTACCCATTAGTTCGGCTGAACACGGTGATCAGGCGTCGTCAGCGGCTACTTCGTCTCGCCCCCATCACCCATCCTCCTCCCGCTCCCCCTCAACCGCCCTCACCACCGCAACCTTTGAGCGCCAATCAACGATAATCTCGTCCGCATAGTCCGCTCCGTTCCCCCGGCCGTTGGGGTAAGTGGCACCGGCGATCGGCCACACCACCGCATTGTGTACCGCGATCTGGTCGCGGCGCTGTTCGGCTTCGGCCTCGCGCACCATCCGTACCCATTGCCGCTGCGCGACGCGGTTGCCGGCGATCGCTGCCGCGCCCAGCGCGCGGAACACCGCGCGGTTCATCGCCAGTTCCTGCTCCTCCTCCCCAATCCGCATCGTCACCATGCGGTACGCCTCTTCGAGGATCATCGCCTTGGTCGGTTCGTGCGCGCCGGGCAGGCGGTCGCCCGGTGCCCCGGTCGCGCCGCGCCGCGGCCGTCCCGCCGGGTTGCCCGATTGCCCCGGCTTGAAGCGATAGGCGATCGGCGGGCGGCAATTGCCGGTCCGCCACGCCGCCGCGTCGGCACCCGCCCCGTCGCCGTCCGCGCCCGCCGCGACCTCGCTCTCCACCTGCACCTCACGCAACATGCCGCGCCGGGCCTGGCGCTTCGCCGTGATTCCATTTCCACGCTGGGTCATTATTTCCTCCGAATCATGAGACCCGCATCAAAACCACGGCGCGCGCCGCGGTTGAATCATTCCGGCGCCGCACGCTCCCTGTTCCGGCGCCCCGCGCTCCCTGTTGAGACGAACAGGGAGCGGCGCATCCTGCTGTGCCCAGACCACAAAATCGCTGAATGGCCAGTCCGGACGGCGAAAAACGTCACTTTGCCCGAAAACAGCGAGCAACAGCGAGGATCAGGGAGCGAAACAGGGAGCCCAACAGGGAGCGTTACAGGGAGTGCCCCGGCGCGCCTGACAGGGAGCCGCCCCGCGCCGCCGCCCTTTACGCCGCGCCCGCGCGCCGCAATAAGCGCCGGCATCTCGCGCCCGCGCTCGCCGGGCGAAAACGCATCGGAACTGGAGATGGATGATGTTGAAGTCCTGGCTGCTCTCGGGCGCCATGCTCGCCTGCCTCGGCGCCCCCGCCATGGCTGCTGATCCCGCCGCACCCGGCGCCGCGCCCGCGCC
>NZ_JARYTI010000099.1 GCF_029911635.1 Sphingomonas sp. AR_OL41 | reverse complement strand
GCATCCGCCATGTCGCGGGTCACCGAAACCGGCTCAAAACCGAAAACCCCATAGCGAACCGCTTGGGGCCCGCGGGTTCGGGCCTCCAAGACTTTCGTACGCCTGCCGGCATCCGAAACTCTTCAGGGAACTGGCATGTCCGCTTTGGAGCGCCGGCTTGTTGAGCATGGTCGTTCGTTCACCCAACCTTTGGTGGCAGCCAGGTGCTCGACTATCATTATTTATGACGATCTTTGCGATCCCAAAGGCAAGACGACGGCTCACTTTTGCGACCAGGCTCGGACTTGGATGGCCAAGGGTTTAAAGCGCGCCGAATGGCGATTGAAGGCCGTGATCTCCACGGTTGGAAACGCGATATCGCGCTTATAGCTGTGGGTGCGCAGAGGCGGCTTATCGCAGTGTGAAACGCGTCGATGGTAAATCTGGAGAGTCAAAAAAGTGGTCTCAAGCACTTCTGATGTTCCCCGAGCCAGACAGGAACAAGGCGAGCTCTGGTTTGACAGTGCCATCGGCGACACTCCAGATGGCTGAACTTCCTTCAGAGCGACGAGGCTATCATGAGCGCACGGGGCAGCGACATCAGCCGGCGGGATGCAATGGCGATGCTCAGTGCAGGCACTTCTCTCGCGGTCCCTGCCGTAGGAATGGCTGCCGCAGCGAACAGCCCATCTCGGGTGTCCGACACGATACTCTGGTACGCGCAGCCTGCCGTGCGCTGGGTAGAAGCACTGCCTGTCGGCAACGGTCGCATCGGCGCCATGGTCCATGGTGGAATCGATCATGAATATATCCAGCTGAACGAAGATACGATGTGGGCGGGCGGTCCGTACGATCCGGTCAGCCCGGACGCTCTTCCGGCATTGGCGGATGTGCGCCGGCTGGTGTTCGCCGGTAAATATGCCGAAGCGCATGCTCTGATTGGGGCAAAGCTGATGGCTCGCCCGCTTCTGCAGATGCCCTACGGGACGATCGGCACTCTCGTGATCGATCGCGCGGGCGTGCCCGCGGGCACGTCGCCCGCACGCTCGTCGAACGGCACCACTAGCATGGTAACGCCGCTCGAGCCGGCCGTTCCGCTCGCCGACTATCGGCGCGAACTCGATCTGAATGCGGCGGTGGCGGGCACGCGTTGGTCCCGTGAAGGAACCGCGTTTCACCGCGAGGTCATCGCGTCACCGCGCGATCAGGTCATTGCGGTCCGTCTTTCGGCGGATCGAACGGGCATGATCGATGTCGACCTGTCGATGGTGAGCCCCCTGAAACAGTGTCACGTCGACCCGGGCCGCCACGCGGAGATCGTGCTGCTCGGGAGAAACGAAAGCTCGTCTGGCATCGCGAGCGCGCTGCACTTCGAGGCACGCGTGCGCGCCGTCGCGAAAGGCGGCTCCGTACGGGTCGTCGGCGACCATATCGTCGTACGGGGCGCAAACGAGCTCGTTGTCCTGGTCGCGATGGCGACAAGCTACCGGCGGTTCGACGACGTGTCCGGCGACCCTGCAGCAATCACGCGCGGACACATCGATCGCGCGGCCGGGCGTGGCTATGCCCGGATCGCGCGCGATGCCCGTGCGGCGCACCACGCCCTGTTCAGCCGCGTCAAGCTCGACCTGGGTCGGTCGTCGGGTGCGGACCGGCCGACTGACCGCCGCATCCGCGATGGTGAGACAGGCGACGATCCCGCGCTGGCGACGCTCTACTTCAACTACGCGCGCTATTTGCTGATCACCAGTTCGCGTCCGGGTAGTCAGCCCGCCAACCTGCAGGGAATCTGGAACGATGTGACCGATCCGCCTTGGGGCGGGAAGTATACGGTCAACATCAATACGCAGATGAACTATTGGCCGGCCGAGCCCACCAACCTTGCCGAATGCGTCGAGCCGCTGGTTGCGCTGGTGCGCGACCTGGCGGTAACGGGCGCGCGGACGGCAAAGGCGATGTACGGCGCGCGCGGATGGGTTTGCCATCACAATACCGATCTCTGGCGCGCGACCGCGCCGATCGACGGCCCCGAGTTCGGCATGTGGCAGACCGGCGGCGCGTGGCTCTGTACGCACCTTTGGGATCGATACGACTATAGCCGGGACACGGCCTATCTGGCATCGGTCTATCCGCTGATCCGCGACGCCGCGCTGTTCTTCGTCGATATCCTGCAGCAGGATCCCAGTTCAGGCTTCCTGGTCACGAACCCGTCGCTATCGCCTGAGAATAATCACGGCCACGGATCATCAATCTGTGCCGGTCCCACGATGGACATGTCGATCCTGCGCGACTTGTTCGATCAGGCTGCCAAGGCAGCGTCGATCCTGGGCCTCGACGCCGACCTCGCCAAGCAATTCATATCGACCCGACAACGCCTTGCCCCGTTTAAGATCGGCGCCTCGGGACAATTGCAGGAATGGCAGGAGGATTGGGACGCGGGTGCGGAAGACATTCACCACCGCCATGTGAGCCATCTGTACGGTGTGTATCCGAGCCAGCAAATCGGCGCGCGTGCGACACCCGCTCTGGCCACCGCCGCGCGGCGCTCGCTCGACATTCGCGGCGACGAGGCTACCGGCTGGGCAACCGCCTGGCGGATCGCGCTATGGGCGCGGCTGGGCGACGGCAATCGCGCGCATCATATCCTGCGATTCCTGATCGGACCCAAGCGCACCTACCCAAATATGTTCGACGCGCATCCGCCGTTTCAAATCGACGGCAATTTCGGTGGCGCCGCTGCGATCGCCGAGATGTTGCTACGTTGCGTGGATGACGAGATCGTCTTGCTGCCCGCTCTCCCCGACGCCTGGGCTTCGGGTTCGGTGACGGGTTTGCGTGCGCGTGGGGCTTGCGAAGTCGCGCTATCGTGGCACGGCGGGCGACTGACGCGAGCAACGGTAACGCCGTCGCGGGACGGAGCGGCGCAGGTTCGTTACGGGGAGGTCGTCCAGCCGTTGCAGCTTAAGGCGGGGCAGCCGATTGATTTGGTCGGTGCCGCCTTCAACCCGCCGAAGCGGGCGCAGAGCGTCGTGGCGCCGACATGAGCTAATGGCGAAGTTTGGGGATCGGAATATCGCGCTCGAACGTGTGCGTTTGGGTCTCAGATGCGGTTGAGCGGGCTTCCCCATTAGCTCAAGGCACTACACCGTTGTTGCTTCGGTCACGGTCCGGCAAAAGATGGTCGGGGTCCAGCATGACCGATGATATGCGGCCGGCAGGTGCCGCGATGACGGGCTTGATCCGCATCCATGTTTCGACGGGCAGCTTGATCCGCGTGGTATGGCCGTCGGCATATTTCACCTCCAGCACCGCCGGCATGACCAGCTTGTCACGGCTCTCAAGCGTGATGCTGGCACCTTTGGCCGGGTCGCCATCGGTATAGGCAATGTTCGTCACCGCCAGATCGAGCTGCCAGTTGTTGAAGAACCAGCCGCGCCAGAACCAGCTGAGGTCTTCGCCCGATTCGCTCGACATCTCGCGGAAGAAGTCGGACGGGCTGGGATGCTTGAACGCCCAGTCGGCGGTATATTTGCGAAAGGCAGGATCAAACCGGTCCGGACCAAGGACGACGTCGCGCAACAGGCGCAACCCCAACGCGGTCTTGAAATAGCTGACCGAATGGCGGTATTTTTCGCCCATAACGTCCGGATAGCTCATGATCGGCGGCGCATCCCTGTCGGCCAGCAGCGGCAGGATTTCGTCCACCGGATTGCCGCCGCCCGGGGCATATTCGCTGTCGCGTTTGGGGCCGAACACACCGTTTTTGAACTCGTCGCTTTCGAAGGTGTCGATAAAGGTGTTGAAGCCCTCGTCCATCCAGGCGTCGCGGCGTTCGTTCGAGCCTACGACCATCGGGTACCAGGTATGGCCGATCTCGTGCGCCGTGATCCAGAACAGCTCCTTGCCCTTGTCCGGGATGCCGTCGAACGCCATTCCCGGATATTCCATGCCTGTCGAACCGCCGGCGATGCTCCACGCGGTCGGGTAGGGATAGGTGAACCAACGCCGCGAAAAGTGCTCGACCGAATCCTTCAGATACTCCGTTGATCGGCCCCAGCCGGCGTCACCGGCACTCTCGATCGGGTAGACGCTTTCCGCCAGCGCGGTCTTGCCGCCGGGCAGGTTCATCCGCGCCGCGTCCCACACGAACGCACGCGAGGCGGAGAAGGCCACGTCGCGGGTGTTGGCGAAGTGATAGCGCCAGGTCTTTTCGCCTTTGGCTGCGGGACGGGTGCTGTCGCGCGTCACTTCCTCGGGCGTGCGGATCATCACCGTGGCGTCACTGCCAGCCGCCTTGGCGAGCCGCGCGCGCTGGAGCGGTGTCAGGACTTCAGCCGCGTTGGTCAGCACGCCGCCGCCGGCGACGATCATGTCGGCAGGCACGGTGACGGCGTAATCCACATCGCCATATTCGCAGTAAAATTCGGACCCAAGATAGGGGAGCGTGTCCCAGCCGCGCAGATCGTCATAAACGGCCATGCGCGGGAACCACTGGGCGATATCGAAGATCGTACCGTTCGGGGTGTCGAGCCACGAGTTGCGCCCACCCCACACGCCCGGGATGGCGTATTGGTAGGCGATGCGGAACTTCAGCTTCGTCCCGCCGCCCTTGAGCGGTTGGTCGAGGCGCAGGTTGATGCGCGTATCGGAGACGACGAACGGGATTTTCACCCAGGCCTTGCCGCGCAGCATTTCCACGGACGTGATGGCATAGCCGTCGCTATGTTGGCCGCCGCCGCCCTTCCGCCGGCCGCCCGCAACCGCCGCACGTGAATCCGCACGGTAGATATTCTGGTCGAGCTGCATCCACAGGCTCGGCAGGGCGTCGGGACTGTTGTTGGTGTAATCGACCGTTTCGGTGGCCGTCAGCGTCCTGGCTGTGGCGTCGATCCGCGCGGTGATCGCGTAGTCGACCCGGTTCTGCCAGTAACCGGGTCCGGGTGCGCCGTTGGACGAGCGATAAACGTTCACGCCGTCCGGCAGCGGCTGCGCGGCGAAGGCGGCCTTCGGGTCGAAGTCGGCAGCCCGGACCGGAACCGTGCACAGTGCGGCGGCAGCGCAGGCAGAACGCAGAATCGCCTGCGAAAAATGATGTCTCATCGACCCTCCAGACGTCTAATCACGCGCGCATCATGACCATCCAGCGGCGCATTGATAGCGGGCCCAAGCTAAATGACAGTTTTGTCGCCTCAAATCTCGGGAATCTGCCAGACGGCTGCCGCCCTGTTGCAGTCGTAGTGCACCGCCCGAACGAGTGTCCGGTCTCGGCTCACGCAATTGTCGGTACGAATGGCCGGGTTTGGGTACTTTCGTTTACGCTAGGGCGTACTGCGAATGGGTGGAATCCGGCTATTCGCTAGTAAGCACGCGACCACAAAGAATCTGGCGCGTGCTGCGTTTCCATCGAAATGCAGCACGCTCTAGCTGACTTAACGAACGGAGGACTCTCGAATTCATCCCCCGAAGCGGGCAGGCACCCAACCGAAAAACCACGCGTTCCTCGCAAACGAACGGCGAGGCACGGCTCGACCGCCTCGGCTTGTCCGGCGCCGAGCCGGTAGCCCATCCCCGCCGCCCTACTTCACAACCCTCCCCTTCCCCCCGCTTGATCAATGCGACGTTACAACATACAAGCCGCATGATGCAGTGCAGTAAATCCCCAAACCCGGTCGATTGACGACATGCCGGCGCGGCTTCAGGCCGGCATGACGATGACGCATCGCCCTGCGAAGCTGCGCGGCCGTTGGGTGGCCATGGTCCTCGCCACCTTGCTGGCGGTGCTGGGCCAGGGATTTCTCACCCAGACGCATCTGCACTTGGACGCCAGCCAGCGGGCGCGCTCGCTGGCCGGGCTGCGCACCGGCCAGACCACACCCGATCTGCCGGTCTGCCCGATCTGCCAGGAAACCGCGCAGGCCGGCGCCTATCTCGCATCGGCGGCTCCCGCCTTTGCCGTTCCCAGCGCCACCCCGCACCAGGGCATCATCCTGCCGGCGCGGACTCTGGCACCGCGCCTCGGCTCGCATGACTGGCACAGCCGCGCGCCACCGCTCCCCCTCCACGCCTGAACAAAATGCATGACGCCGTGCCGCGCGACCCGCGCGCCGCCGCGTCCCGTGGATTGCCGCCCCTCCCCCCGGGCGGATCCATCGCCGAGGTCATGGAGCTTACCCAATGCGAAATCTCTTCCTGCTGGGCGCGGCAAGCGCCGCGCTGATCCCCGTGCTGTTGCCGGCCACCGCCGCCGCACAGACTGCCGCCCCTGCCACCAGCGCTACGCCCACCCCCGATGCGAGCGGGGCGAAGGACATCGTCGTCACCGCGCAGCGGCTCGATTCGGCGCGCGACGCGATCCTGCCGTCGCTCGGCGCGAGCGATTATCAGATCAACCGCCGCATCCTCGAAAGCCAGCCCGGCGGCGTCGATCGCAGCCTGGTGCAGGTGCTGTTGCAGGCGCCCGGCGTGACGCTCGACAGCTATGGCGCGGTCCATGTCCGCAACGAACATGCCAATCTGCAATATCGTCTGAACGGCGTGATCGTGCCGGAGAGCATCTCCGGCTTCGGATCGACCTTCGACCCGCGCATCGCCGACACGGTCGACCTGCTGACCGGCACGCTGCCGGCGCAATATGGCTATCGCACATCGGGCGTCATCAACCTGAAGACGCGCTCGGGATCGTTCGACAATGGCGGCGATGTCGGCTTTTACGGCGGCAGCCGCGGCACGATCGAGCCGAGCGCCAGCCTGCGCGGTTCCGCCGGGAAGCTCAGCTATTTCGTGTCGGGCAGCTATCTCGAAAACGATATCGGGGTGGAGAACCCGACCGCGTCGCGCGACGCGATCCATGACCATACGCGGCAATATCGCGTGTTCGGCTATCTCTCCGACATCCTGTCGGACAGCAGCCGCCTGACCGTGTTCAGCGGCAGCTCGATCGGGCATTTCCAGATCCCGAACAATCCCGGCCAGGGCGATCCGGCGACGAATTTCAGCCTCAACGGCAATACGACGTTCGATTCGGCGAAGCTCGACCAGAACCAGCGCGAGATCACCCATTATGGCGTGCTGGCCTATCAATATGCCGGCGGCGCGCTGAACTTCCAGATCGCGCCGTTCGTGCGTTATTCGCAGACGCGCTTCACGCCCGACCCGCAGGGCGGGGACCTGATCCTGAGCGGCGTCGCCGACACATCGCGCCTGTCGAGCCTGACCGCCGGCGTGCAGGCCGATGGCAGCTACAAGCTGTCGGACAGCCACACGCTGCGTTTCGGGTTGTTCTTCCAGAATGAGCGGACGCGCTCGCTGGTCACGTCTCGCGTCTTTACCGTCGATGGCAGCGGCGCGCAGACGTCGACCGTGCCGCTTTCGATCACCGATAGCGGCGGGCGCAACGGCCAGCTGTACGGCGCCTATCTGCAGGACGAATGGTCGCTGACGCCGACGCTGACGCTGAATTACGGCGCGCGCTTCGACGCGGTGCGGGCCTATACGCGCGAGCAGCAGCTCAGCCCGCGCATCAACATGGTGTGGACGCCGGCCACCGGCACGACCTTCCACGCCGGCTATGCCCGCAACTTCACCCCGCCGCCACAGGAGCTGATCGCGGCGCCGACGCTCGCGCTGTTCAACGGCACGACCAAGGCAACCGAGATCGCCACCGCCGACCCGGTGCGCGCCGAGCGCGAGCATTATTTCGACGTCGGGGTGCAGCAGGTGGTGGTGCCGGGGCTGAAGATCGGGCTCGACGCCTATTACAAGATCAAGCGCAACCTGCTGGACGAGGGGCAGTTCGGCCCGTCGCTGGTGCTGTCGCCGTTCGACTATGCTACCGGCTATGCCTGGGGCGTCGAGCTGAGCGGGAGCTATACGCATGGTCCGGTCGACCTGTATTTCAACGTCGCACGCGGCGAGGAGAAGGGGCGCAACGTCGTCTCCAGCCAATATTTCTTCGCGCAGGACGAGCTGGATTACATCGCCGGGCACAGCATCTTCACCGACCATTCGCAGCGCTGGACGGCGTCGGGCGGTGGCAGCGTGACGATCAGGAACGGACTGGGCAAGCTCGTGCCGTCGGTCGACTTCCTCTATGGCGACGGGCTGCGGGCCGACGATCCGATCAACAACGTGCCCAATGGCGGCAAGCTGCCGTCCTATTTCACGGCGAATTTCGGCATCGCGCAGAATTTCGACGGACCGGGCATCCTCAAGGGGCTGTCGATTCGCTTCGACGTGACCAACATCGCCGACAAGGTCTATCTGATCCGCGATGGATCGGGCGTCGGGGTCGGCGCGCCGCAATATGGCGCGCGGCGCGGCTTCTTCGGCGGCATTCGCAAGACCTTCTGACCGGCACCCCGCCGCCGCCGGCAGCGCCCGGCGGCGGCGGATGCGCGGCGGATGCATCGTGGCGCCTCCCCCGTTCGTTTCGAGCGCAGTCGAGAAACCTGGCTTAGCGCGTGTTGCCGTTTCTCGACTGCGCTCGAAACGAACGGGTTAGGGTGGAACGAACCAGTTAAGGCAAAGTCATCCCGCGCGCATCGCCGCCGAGCCTGTTGCCCGACACCCGGCTATCGGCCCGCTCAGCGGGCCGGCGCGGTTTCCTTTCCGGCATAATATCCCGCCAGAACATCGAAGGCGAGCTTGTGCTGGCCGGTCTCCGAGATCAGCCCCTTGCGGTTCCAGCCCTGCTGGAAATCGGGGTTCTGCCGGCGCGGCGAGCGGAAATCCTTGAGGATCCAGGGCGACATGCCGCGCAACGTCGGCAGCCGATCGACCATCGCCAGCGTCGCGCGGTAGAAATCGGCCTGATATTCCTCGGAGAATTTCTGCGGGCCGGTCAAATCGTGGAAGCCGGCCTTGGCGTCGGCGCCGAATTCCGAGAAGATCAACGGCTTGCCGGCGGGCACGCGCCATTCGAAGCGCGCGAGATCGGCGAGACGATCTGTCGAGTACCAGCCATTATAGGTGTTGATCGAAACCACATCGAGCGCATCGGCGAGCGGATCGGCCATCGTCATGACCGGGCCGTTGCTGCCCTGCGACCGCTCGACCAGCAGCGCGGCGCTGACCAGCCGCGTGTCGTCGAGCGCGCGCACATCGCCGACCAGCGTGCGCAGGAAAGTGTTGCGCGCGTCGTTGACCGGCGTCTCGTTGGCGACGCTCCAGATCGCGATCGAGGCGCGGTTGCGGTCGCGCAGGATGTTTTCCGCGACCATGTTGCGCGCGGTCGCCAACGTGCCAGGATTGTCCCAGGCGACGAGCCAGTAGACCGGCACCTCGCTCCACACGATGACGCCCATCTCGTCGGCCATGCGCGTCATCGCGTCGCTGTGCGGATAATGCGACAGGCGGACATAATTGCCGTGCAGCCCGTCCCTGATCTCGCCGAGCAACGCACGCGCCGCCGCCGGGGTCATCGCGCGGGTCGGGTCGGTGCCCAGTTCCTCCTCGTGCAGCGACATGCCGCGCAGGAAGATCGGCTTGCCGTTGAGCAGGATGTCGGCGCCGCGCACCGCGATGGTGCGGAAGCCGATGCGATCGCGCCAATGGTCGTCGCCGGAGTCGATCGACACATCGTAGAGCTTGGGCTGTTCGGGCGACCAGCGGACCAGCGCGCGCGGCGCGGCGAGCGTGGTGCGCCAATCGCCCTTGGCGTCGGTCGTCCCGGCAAGGTCGATGCCGAGCGCGGCGATGTGCAGGCGGAGCGCGGCATTGGCGGCGCGCGGCCCGTCGAGATGCGCATCGACCGCGAGCCGGCCGTCGCGCGTCAGGCGCACCCAGGCATCGTCGACATAGGTGTCGGGGGTGGCGATCAGCCGCACCGGGCGGGTGATGCCGCCATAATTTTCCCAATCGGTCACCGTCGGCGGGACGGTGGTGGCGGTGGCCTGCGAATCGACGCCGACGGTGATCTGGTTGGCGCCGGCGCGCAGCAGCCTGGTCACCTCGAAGGAAAAGGGCGTGAAACCACCTTCATGCCGACCGACGGGCCGGCCGTTGAGATAGACGACGGTGGCATAATTGGCGGCGCCGAAGCGCAGGAAATAGCGTCCGCTGCGCGTCGCGGGTACGGGGAAGTCGCGCTGATACCACATCAGCCCCTGATAATGGCGCAGTTCGGGCGCCTCGGTCAGCCAGGAGGAGGGCAAGGTAGTGACGGGCGAATGGGCGAGGTCGAACTCGAACAGCACGCGATTGTCGGCCGCCATCGCCTGTCGGGCGTCGACCTCGCGGTAGCGCCGCTGACCCGGGTCGGGCTCCTCGCCGTGGAACCCCGCAAGCCCGGACCGGTACGGGTCGATCGAATAATGCCACGGGCCGGACAGGTCGACGCCGCTGCGCATGTCGCCCGAGACGAGCAGCGGGCTGGTCTTCGCCGTGGCGAGCGGCAGGCTGGAAGGCGCGGTTTGCGCGAGCGCCGGCGCGGCCGCGAGCATCGCCAGGGCCATGGCCCGCCGGATCTGCCTGATCATCCGCATTTTCCTTCTCCGCCGTTGCTGCAACATTGTCGTTATCGTTGGTGTCGGTAGCCCCGCCCGGTCAGCGCGCCATATGCGCGATGCCGCGTTCGAGCCCGCGCAGTTCCGCCAGCCCGCGCATCCGCCCGATCAGCGGATAACCCGGGTTGGTCCGCCTGGTGAGGTCGTCGAGGATCTGGTGGCCATGGTCGGGGCGCATCGGCAGCGC
Organism: Sphingomonas sp. AR_OL41; assembly: GCF_029911635.1. Taxonomy (GTDB): domain Bacteria; phylum Pseudomonadota; class Alphaproteobacteria; order Sphingomonadales; family Sphingomonadaceae; genus Sphingomonas. The sequence continues at coordinate 1,797 of NZ_JARYTI010000099.1, read as the reverse complement.
GCGACCGGTGCGGCGCTGCAACGCGTGGATCGCCGCCATGATCGCCACCATCCCGGCATCGCCTTCCAGATGCGCCGCCTCATGAAAGGCGCCGTTCGCCTCGCGCTGTACCGAGCGCAGATGGAGAAAGCCGATCCGGTCGCCGAGCCGCTCGACCATGCCGGGCAGATCATTGTCGGCGCGCACGCCGAACGAACCGGCGCAGAAGCACAGGCCGTTGGCGCGGCTCGGCACCGCCGCGAAGAGATGCGCCACGTCCTGCTCGGTGCTGACGACACGCGGCAGGCCGAACATCGGGAAGGGCGGATCGTCGGGATGGACGACGAGCTGGATGCCGACCGCCTCGGCGACGGGGCACACCGCCTCGAGAAAGGCGATATGGTTGGCGCGCAGCCGGTCGGCGTCGATCTCGGCATAGCCGCCGATCGCGGTCAGGAATTCCGCGGTGGTGAAGCTCTCCTCGCTGCCCGGCAGGCCGGCGATGATGGTGCGCGCGAGCTGGTCGCGCGCGCCGGCATCCATCGCGTGGAAGCGCCGCGTCGCGCTCTCGACCATCGCGGGCGTGTAATCCGCCGCGGCGCCGGGGCGGCACAGGATGTGCAGGTCATAAGCGGCGACCGCCTCGAGCTCGAAGCGCAACGCCAGCGCGCCGTCGGGCAGTTCCCACGCCAGGTCGGTGCGGGTCCAGTCGAGCAGCGGCATGAAATTATAGGTGACGACAGTGATGCCGCAGGCGGCGAGATTGCGCAGGCTCTGGCAATAATGCTCGATCAGCCGGTCGCAATCGGCACCGCGCGTCTTGATGCCCTCATGCACCGGCAGGCTCTCGACCACCGTCCAGCCGAGCCCGGCGGCGAGGATCATCGCCTTGCGCGCGTCGATCGCCGGTTGCGGCCAGACCTCGCCATTGGCCAGCTCGTGCAGCGCGGTCACCACCTCGGATGCGCCGGCCTGGCGGATATCGCGTAGCGTCACGAGGTCGTCGGGACCGAACCAGCGCATCGTCTGCGTCATGAACATGCCGGTACTCACTCCCTGGCGTTGTGCCGATACATCCGGCGTCGCTAATGTGTTGATGGTGCGCACCTATTCGGCCGCGCGATATTCGAATGACATGCCGGACGCCTTGTTGGGCTGGAAGCCCTTCCACAGGCTCGCTGCGGGCGGACCCGGGCTGTAACCGGCATAGCGACCGGGCGGCGCGCCGGGCCAGCTCCCGTCATTGGCGTTGACGACAAGCCCGTCGAGATAGCTGGCTTTGCCCGCCTCGCCCTTGACGTAGCGGTCGAGGAAAGCGGTGATGAAATGCGTCTCGATCGCCAGCAGCCGGTCCTTGCGCCACACCGCGTCCTCGAACCAGTCCTTGTCCCAGAAGGACCCGCGCATCGCCGGCGGCGCGCCGATCAGGCCGATGCTGTGCCCCGCCTCGCGGAACGTCAGCAGGTAACGCGGCGCATGGACCGCTTCGGCAAACAGCGTGCGGACGCCGGGATCATAGCCGACGGTGTGATCCTGGCTGCCGACGATGAACAGCGTCGGCGCGCGGATCGCGGCAACGCCCGGCGTCGCCCATAAAGCGACGCCGCGCAACGCGCGCGGCGGCGAGATCGCGACCACCGCCTTGACCCCGGGAACGACGAGCTCGCCCGCCTTCGGCCCGCCCGCGACATAGGGCGCGAGCACCCCGCGCGTCGCGGCGGCGAGGCCCGGATCGAGCGGCGCACCCGCTGCGGTCAGCACGCCATAGCCGCCCATCGAATAGCCGATCAGCGCGGTGCGATCGGCATCGGCGCCGGC
>NZ_JARYTI010000098.1 GCF_029911635.1 Sphingomonas sp. AR_OL41 | reverse complement strand
CGGCGACGCGCGCCTCGCACCCGGCCGCCTCGACCTTGGCCGCGTCAGCAGCGGCGGCGGCATCGCGCCAGCGTGCGAAGATCATCCGTGCCTCGGCGATGCGGATCTGGTCGGAGAGCAGGCGGTAACGCTCGGCCTGGCGCGCCTGGCGGCGCAGTGCGGCTGCGCGCGCATCCTGATCGGCGATCAGTTCGTCGAGCCGCTGGAGATTGGCCTCGGTCGCGCGCAGCTTCTGCTCGGCATCCTTGCGGCGGACATGCAGGCCGGCAATGCCGGCAGCCTCTTCGAGCATCGCGCGGCGCTCGATCGGCTTGGCGGCGATCACCGCGCCGATGCGGCCCTGGCTGACGAGCGCCGGCGAATGCGCGCCGGTCGCGGCGTCGGCGAACAGCAGGCCGACATCCTTGGCGCGAACGTCACGCCCGTCGATGCGATAGGCGGAGCCCGCGCCGCGCTCGATCCGCCGCACGACCTCGCTTTCCTGGCCAGCAATCTCGGCGAGGATCGAGACCTCGGCGAAATCGCGCGACGGGCGCGTCGAGGTGCCGGCGAAGATCACATCGTCCATGCCGGCGCCGCGCAGCGACTTGGCGCTGTTCTCGCCCATCGTCCAGCGCAGCGCCTCGAGCAGGTTGGACTTGCCGCAGCCATTCGGACCGACGATCCCCGTCAGGCCCGGCTCGATCCTGAGATCGGCCGGGTCGACGAAGCTCTTGAACCCCGAAAGCCTGAGGCGCTTGATCTGCAACCGCGCTGTCTCCCCCCGAGCGGCCGCGCCTTACAGTGCGCCAGCCGTCCTGAGCACCGGCTGGAGGCCTTCCCAATTGAAGACGTCAGCGGCGACGGTACCGTTGACGATGAAGGTCGGCGTGCCCGAGACCTTGTATTTCTCGTCGGCCGCGTCCTTGCGCGTCGCGATCAGCTCATAATTCTTCGGATCCGACAGACACGCGCGCGCCGCCGCCTCCGTTACCCCGCGCTGCTTGACGAAGTCGATATAACCCATGTTCTCAGCAAAAGTCGTACCGATCTGTACCGGTGTCGCATTGGGCGCCGCCTGCGCCACCTTGATGGCAGCCTCTTCTTTCGCAAGCAATTGCTCCTGCGCGGCGAACATCTGATCGAGCATCGGGAAAAATGCGGCGGGCGCTACGCAGTGCCCGAGCACAGCAGGCCCCAGATCAGGCGCGCCGTGGATGGGATAGTCGCGGAATTCGTAGCTGAGCTTGCCGGCCGCGATCGGCCCCGCGCGCAGTGCCGGCACACCTTCCTGCGCGAACCTGCCGCACACCGGGCACAGCCGCGAGCCGTATTCGATCAGCTTGACCGCGGCATTGGGGTTGCCCTGGACATAACCGCCCTCCGGCGTGGCGGTGACGGTGTCGAGCCAGCTGGTCCCGGCCGGCGGCTTGACCGCGGCGACCGCAGCGGCGGCGGTCGCGTCGTTGCCCGATCCGGTCGAGCCGCCCGATCCGCAGGCTGCGAGCAGCAAAGCCGGCAGCGCGGCGAGAACGAGAACGAATTTCATGGCGCTATTACTCCTGGTGAATGACGTGATCAGGCGCCGGCGGCCTTGAGCAACGGCTCGAGCGCGGCCCAGTCGTTGACACCGTCGGCGACCTTGCCGTTGACGATGAAGGTCGGCGTACCCCTGACATTATACAGGCGGTTGGCATCGTCGTAGCGCTTGGCAAGCGCCGCGAAACCGGGCTTGGCGGCGAGGCAGGCGCGGGTCTGCACCGGCGGCATGCCGCGCTTCGCCATGAAGTCGATCAAGCCGAGCTGCTCGGCGAAGAAGGTCGCGAGGCGCGGCGGCGGTGCCTTGTCGATGCCCTGCTGCTGCGCAGCGTTCAATGCTGCTTCCTCATGCGCGAGGATTTTCGGTTGCGATGCCATCATGTCGTCGAGCAGCGGGAAATAATTCGCCGTGCTGACGCAGTGACCGATCAGGATTGCCGGGATGTCGAGCGCGCCGTGCACCGGATAATCGCGGAATTCGTAGCTCACCTTGCCGCTGGCGACATATTTGGCGCGCAGCGTGGTCAGCGATTCGGCGTGGAAGTGCGCGCAATAGGGGCACAGCCGCGAGCCATATTCGATCAGCTTGACCGGGGCGGCGGGGTTACCCATCCGCACCCCGCCTTCGGGCGTGGCGGCGAAGGTCTTGACCCAGTTGACCGGCCCGCGCGGTGCGGCCGGCGCGGCGCGATGGACCGGGCGATGCGGCGCCGGCTTGGTCGCGGCGAACAGGGGCGCGCCGATCAGCGCCAACGCCAGCAATATCAGTCGCATCATTCCTCCGTCGGTCCCACGGCCGGGGCACCGCGCGTCGCGGCAACCCCTGCGGCCAAGGCCTCCAGTACCGCTTTCAGCTCGGGGTCCGCAATCGTCCGCAAACTCGCGCCGAGTTCGACCGGGACGGGCTTGAGCGAGGGCGCCGCCGCGCGCTTTTCCGGTGCGCGCACATCGCCCTGGCGGAAGCTCAGCTTCGCCACCGCGTCGTAACCGAAAAAGCGATTGACCCGCTCGACGATCTCCGGCGCGATATGTTGCATCATCGGCGCATGCGCGCCGCGCACCACCAGGTTGAGCGTGCCGCCGCTACGCTGGCCGTGCGGGAAGCGGATCGATTCGGGCGCCGAGACTCCAGCGTAGCGTGCGCCGACGATCTCCGCCCAGCGGCTCACCACCGCGCTTTGCACGAAGCCGAAGCGGCGAAACGCGGCGCGGCCGATATCGGGCACGAGCTCGGACACGGCGCGTGCGCGGCCGCCGCGCGGTCGTTCAGTCGGGGGTGCGGGTACGCCGCGCTTGCTCATCCAGCCGTCCATGCCATAGCGACGGCGTGCCCGCCAAGCGCTCATCCACCGTCGCCGCCCGACTACTCGCCTGGTATGACGCCAATGCGCGCGCGCTGCCGTGGCGCAGCGCGCCCGGCAGCAACGCACCCGACCCCTATCGCGTGTGGCTGTCGGAGATCATGCTGCAGCAAACCACTGTCGCGACGGTGCGGCCGCGCTTCGAAGCCTTCATCGCGCGCTGGCCGACGGTCGAGTCGCTGGCGGCGGCCAGCGATGCCGATCTGATGGCGGCCTGGGCGGGGCTGGGTTATTATGCCCGCGCTCGCAACCTGATCGCCTGCGCCCGTACCGTCGTCGCCGACCATAGCGGCCATTTCCCCGACAGCGAGGCGGGGCTGCGCGCGCTGCCCGGAATCGGCGACTATACTGCCGCCGCGATCGCCGCGATCGCCTTTGGCCGGCGTGCGGTGGCGGTGGACGCCAATGTCGCGCGGGTGGTGGCGCGGCTCGACGCGATCGACGCGCCGCTGCCCGGGTCGATGCCGATCATCCGCCGCGCCGCCGATGCGATGACCCCCGATACACGCGCCGGCGACTTCGCCCAGGCGATGATGGATCTCGGCTCAAGCATCTGCACCAGCCGCAATCCGCGCTGCCTGTTGTGTCCGTTGATCGCAACATGCCGCGCCCAGGCCGGAGGCGACCCGGCGCGCTACCCGGTCAAGGCGGCCAAGGCAGCGCGCCCGCACAAATATGGCACGGTCTTCTGGGCCGAGGCCGACGGCGCGGTGCTGCTGGTGCGGCGCCCCGACAAGGGGCTGCTCGGCGGGATGCGCGCCTTGCCGACCGGCCCTTGGGCCGATGCGCCGCCCGGCCTGGCCGGCGCGCCCGACGGCACTGACTGGCGCCTGATCCAGGGCACGGTATCGCACGGTTTCACGCACTTCACGCTCGATCTCGCGCTTGCGGTCGGCACGGCGGTGTCGCATGCCGCAGGAGAATGGTGGGCGATCGCCGACATCGAGTCGGCAGGGTTGCCGACGGTGTTTGCCAAGGCGGCGAAGACGATCAGGAGAGCATGATGCGGTTGATGCGACGAGTCGTGACGGGAAGTGCGGTCATTGCCCTGGTGCTCGGTGCCAGCGCCTGGGCGGGGCAGGCCGTCCAGCAACCGGCGCCCGCGTCGACGCCGGCGGCGACCCCGTTCCCCGACACGCAGGCGCTGTTCACCGGCTATGTCCGCGACAACAAGATGCCCGGCATCGTCGGTGCCTTTGCGGTCGGCGACCAGCCGACGGTGTTCGTCAGCGCCGGCAAGATCGCCGATGGCGCCGACGCCGCCCCGGCCGGCCCCGACAGCCTGTGGCGGGTCTATTCGATGACCAAGCCGATCACCGCGATGGCGGCGATGATCCTGATCGAGCGCGGCAAGATGAAGCTCGACGAGCCGGTCAGCGACTTCATCCCCGGCTTCGCGCACATGACCGTACTGACCGACCCGGATCACTCGCTGGCGAGCAAGCCGGCGGTGCATCCCGTCACGATTCGCAACCTGCTGACCCACACCGCCGGGCTCGGCTACAACATCATCACCAAGGGGCCGCTGCTCGACGAGTATAAGCGGCTCGGCATCGACCCGGCGCAGGTCAACGAGCAGCTCGAGCGCCCGGCCCGCGCGATCCGCCCCAAGACCTTGCAGGAGTTCGCCGCGCGCGTCGCGACACTGCCGCTGATCGCCGAGCCGGGCACCAAATGGAGCTATTCGATCGGCCTCGACGTGATGGGCGCGGTGATCGAGAAGGCGAGCGGCATGCCGTTCGATACCTTCGTCCAGCAGAACATCTTCGATCCGCTCAAGATGACGTCGAGCTACTGGACCGTGCCGAAATCCGAGATCGGCCGCTTCGCCACCAACTATATCTACACGCGCGAAGCGATGGCCGCGATCGGCAAGCCGGCCGACCCGGCGACGATCCCGGAAAATGCGCGGATCGCGCTCGATGCCCCGGCAACCTCGATCTGGCTCACGCCGCCGAGTTTCCCTTATGGCGGCGCGGGCCTCGTGACGTCGGCGCGCGACTATGATCGCTTCCTCCATGCGCTGGAAAATTATGGCACGCTCGACGGCGTCCGCGTGCTCAAGCCCGAAACCGCGCGGCTGATGATGTCCAACCTCCTGCCCAATGGGCTGACCTTCGGCGGCGTCAGCGCGACCACCGGCGGGCCGAGTGCCGGGCCGAAGATGGGCTTTGGTGCCGGCGGTTCGGTCTATCTCGAGGATGCGCCGGGCGGCGGCGGCAAGGGCACCTATGGCTGGGGCGGCGCCGCCGGGACAGTCGCCTTTGTCGACCCGGCGCGCCATATGCGCGGCACGATCATGGTCAATTTCTTTCCCGGCGAGCGCTGGGGCCTGCGTGCCCAGGCGGTGCCGGCCTTGTTCGCCGACGCCGCACGGATGTCGCGCGCGCAGTGACCATCCCCACCATGGTCGCGCCGGGCCTGACCGGCGGCACGCTCGATCGCGCCGACCAGCTGCGCCACGACGCCGAGGGGCTCGCCGCCGCGACGGCCGACTGGCGCGCGCGGCTGCTCAAGCTCGATGGCCTGCAACCCGAGGTCAGCGACGACGGCCGGCTCGGCTGGACCACGCTCGCCGATGCGCCCGACGACGCGATGCTGATCCTGCTCGGGCTCGACGAACAACGTCGCCCGCATTTCGCCGCCTATATCCCGGGCATCCGCGCCGCCGAGGCGACGCCTATGCGCTCGCCTGCGATGATCCAGGCGCTGGCGACCTTGCTCCCGTCCGAGGCGGCGACCTATGCCGCCGCGCGCAGCATCATCGACTGGCATTCACGGCATCAATTCTGCGCCAATTGCGGGACGCAGACCGTGGCCTATCGCGCCGGCTGGGCGCGGCGCTGCGGCCATTGCGGCGCCGAGCATTTCCCGCGCGTCGACCCGGTGGTGATCATGATCGCCGAGCATGACGGCCGTGCGCTGCTCGGGCGCGGCAAGAACTGGCCCGCCGGGCGCTATTCCGCGCTGGCCGGCTTTCTCGAACCCGGCGAATCGATCGAGGAAGCGGTCGCGCGCGAAATTTTCGAGGAAGCAGGGGTGCGCGTCGGCGCGGTGCGTTATATCGCCAGCCAGCCCTGGCCCTTCCCCTCCTCGCTGATGATGGCGTGCGTCGGTTCGGCCGAGGACGATACGCTTACCGTCGATCACAACGAACTCGAGGATGCGATCTGGGTCGAGCGCGACGTGGTCCGCGCGGTGCTGGCGGGCGAACCTGGCCCGTTCCTACCGCCGCCGCCTTATGCGATCGCCTATACGCTGCTGCGTGAGTGGGCGGCGGGTTAGCCCGGATCGTCACCGTCCGCCGCGAGATCCATGAAATTGCGCGCGGCCTCGCGGTCCTGCGGATCCTTGAAGGCGATATCGAGATCGGGCGCGGCGCCGAGCATGTGCATCAGCGCCCATAAGGCGAAGCGGCGGTTGCGATCCTTGGCGAGACCGAAATCGACCAGCATATGCTCGGTGCCGGCAGCAAGCGCGGCCTCGGGCAGCGAGGCGATGTCGCTGGTGCCGAAATAGCGGCGCAGCTGATCGTCGAGGTCCATCAGGATGCCAGTGCGAAGCTGATCGCGCGGCGCGCCGGGTCGGCTGCGGTCAGCGTGACGTTCAGCCGGTCGCCCGGCGCGACGCCCGGCGCCGCGACCCGCGCCACCACCGGCGCGTCGCACAGCTGGATGCGTGCGCCGCGCTCGTCGAGATCGGTGACCACGGCCGCGAAGACCTGCCCGACCGAACCCTGCAACATCACCGCCTCGGCGAGATCGATCACGCCGCGGCTGATCTGCCCATCGAGCGCATCGGCCCGCGCCATGACCTCGGGAAGCCGCGCAAACGCCGCGCCGACGACCTCAGGCACCGCCGCGCCATTGGCGACCGCCAGCGCGGCGCGCACGACATAGCGATCGGCCAGCCGGCGCAGCGGCGCGGTGGCATGGGCATAGGTCGCCGCCATCGCCGCGTGCCACGGCACGACGCCCTCGCGATAAGGGACATAGGACGCCCCCTGCCCGGCGCGGCGGATCGCCAGCATCAGCGCCGCCTGCTTCGGGACACGCCCGTCCAGGTTGCGCGAGAATTGCTCGAGCGTCTCGTTGTCGGGCCAGACCATGCCATAGGCGCGCGCGGTATTGCGCAGCCGTTGCACGGCGCGCGCATCGGGCAGCGCCATCACCCGGAACAGACCGGTATGGTGCGCCTGCAACGCATCGGCGACCGCGAGATTGGTCGCCAGCGACATCGCGGCGTTGCGTTGCTCGGACACGAGCAGCGCGCGGAACTGCAATTCATAATGGCCGTCGCCGGTCGCGGCGACCTCCTGTTGCGGCGGATCGACCCGCGCCGCGCCGCGCCGGTCTTCGGCGGCCTGGATACGGTCGGCAAGCGCGACGAAATCGGTGGGCAGGTCGCTGTCGGACACGCTGTCATAGGCAAGCTTGGCGCGGCTGCGGATGATCGCGCGCTCAGCGCCGTCGAGCTTCACGCCACCGTCCGGATCGACGCGCACAGTGAAGATCACTGCCGGGCGTGGCCCGCTCGGCAGCAGGCTCGCCCCGCCATCGCTCAGCACCGCCGGATAGAGCCCGGCCTTGCCGTCGGGCAGGTATTGCGTCGCCCCGCGCCGCCAGGCCTCGACATCGATCGCGTCGCCGTCATCGACGAACCAGGCAACGTCGGCGATCGCATAGCGCAGCAGCAGGTCGGTGCCGGCGCGCTCGATCGCAAAGGCCTGGTCGAGATCGGTCGAGGTGGCGGGATCGAGCGTGACGAACGGCACATTCGTGCGATCGACATGCGCGGTCGGCACGCGTTTTGCCGCGGCCTCGGCGGCGGCGAGCACGGCGGGCGGAAACGAGGCCGGCACCTGATATTGGGTGCGGATCGCCGCTAGCCCGTCGGCCAGCGCATTGGTCGGGTCGACAAGGGCCTTCATCGCCGCGCTCTACACGAGCATCGCCGTCATTTGAACTCCCCGCTGGACCGGCGCGCATGGTGCGCGGCCAACAGTCATGCAGCCAAATTCGACTCAATTCGTTGGTGCAACGAAGGACGGAAGGTCGCCCCACCGACGGACGCGACCATCGAAAGGAACGCATGGCCAGCAATGACCAGGTGAAGAGCGACGATCGCATCTCGATCGGCATCACGGATCTCGACAATATTCTCGGCGGCGGGCTGACCCGGCATCGCGCCTATCTGCTCGAAGGAACCCCCGGCAGCGGCAAGACGACGATCGCGCTGCAATTCCTGCTCGAAGGCGCGCGGCGCCGCGAGCGCGGGCTCTATATCACGCTGTCGGAAACGGCGGCCGAGCTGCGCGAGGTCGCGCGCAGCCATGACTGGGACCTCGACGCGATCGAGCTGTTCGAACTGGTCAGCGGCGACCATCTCGACCCACAGGCCGAACAATCGATCCTCGAACCCTCCGAGGTCGAGCTGGGCGAGACGATCCAGGGCGTGATGGAGTGCGTCGACCGGCTGACGCCGACGCGCGTGGTGTTCGACAGTCTGTCGGAAATGCGGCTGCTGGCGCAGAATTCGCTGCGCTATCGCCGCCAGATCCTCGCGCTCAAGCAATATTTCTCGCTGCGCAAATGCACCGTGCTGATGCTCGATGATCGCAGTTCCGACCCCGGCGACCTGCAATTGCACAGCATCGCACACGGCGTCATCACGCTCGAACAGACCGCGCAGGATTACGGCACCGAGCGGCGCCGGCTGCGCGTGGTCAAGATGCGCGGCGTCAAATATCGTGGCGGCTTCCACGACTTCGTCATCGAGACCGGCGGCGTCCAGGTCTTTCCGCGGCTCATCGCCGCCGAGCACCACAGCAGTTTCACCGAGGAACTGCTGTCGACCGGGCTCGATCGGCTCGACCGCATGCTCGGCGGCGGCATCTCCGCCGGCACCAACGCGCTGTTCAGCGGGCCGTCCGGCGTTGGCAAGACCAGCACCGCAGTGCGTTGCGGCCTGACGGCGATCGAGCGAGGCGAGAAGGCGGCCTATTTCCTGTTCGACGAAGGCCGCGCGACGATGCTCGCCCGCGCGCGTTCGATGGGCATGGACCTGCAACCTCATCTTGACAGCGGCGCGCTGCGCGTCTCGCAGATCGATCCCGCAGAACTCTCGCCCGGCGAGTTCGCCAGCTGGGTACGCGCCGCGGTCGAAACCGACGGCGTCAAATTCATCGTCATCGACAGCCTCAACGCCTTCCTCCAGGCGATGCCGGGCGAGAAATATCTGCTGCTGCAGATGCACGAGATGCTGAGTTATCTGAACCAGCAGGGCGTGATCACCATCCTGATCCTCGGTCAGCACGGCATCATCGGCGACGTCCGCGCCGATGTCGATCTAAGCTATTTGTCCGACGCGATCCTGATGTTCCGCTATTTCGAGGCGCAGGGCGAAATGCTCAAGGCGGTGTCGGTCGCGAAAAGCCGCACGACCGCGCACGAATCCACGATCCGCGAGTTCCGCCTCGGGCGCAGCGGCGTCGTCATCGGCGAGCCGCTCAAGGATTTCGAAGGCGTGATGAGCGGGCTCGCCAATTATCGCGGTGCCACCCCGCTGCTCGCATCGGAGCCTGTGGCGGGCGAGGCCTGAGCATGGAGGACCGGATTCTGCTGCTCGCGCTGCGCGGGCGCGACGCGATGGTCATGGCGCAACTGCTCGAACGGCAGGGGCACAAGAGCATGGCCTGCGCCAGCGCGGTGATGCTCGCCGACGAACTCGCCCGCGGCGTCGGCGCGGCGCTGATCACCGAGGAGTCGCTGATCGATGCCGACCAGCGGCCGCTGCGCGCCTGGCTTGACCGGCAGGAGCCGTGGTCCGATTTCCCCTTCATCATGCTCGCCACCAAGCGCGCCGGCCAGCGCTCGCGCGAGGCGATGGAGACGTTGCGCAACCTCGGCAATGTCGTGGTGCTGGAGCGGCCGATCCACAGCGAGACGCTGGCCAGCGCGGTCAACGCCGCGCTGCGCGTGCGCCGCCGCCAATATGATGCGCGCAGCCGGCTGGTCGCGCTCGAAACCGCCGAGGAGCGGCTGACCCAGCTCAATGCGACGCTGGAGGCGCGGATCACCGAGCGGACGCATGAGCTGTCGCGCGCCAACAACCAGCTGCAACAGGAAGTCAACGAACGTGAACGCGCCCAGGCGGCTTTGGTCCAGTCGCAAAAGATGGAGGCGGTCGGGCAGCTGACCGGCGGCATCGCGCATGATTTCAACAATCTGCTGACGGTCGTCTCCGGCAATCTCGACCTGATCGACCGGGTCGCCACCGACGAGCGCGTCAAGCGCTATGCCGGGCTCGCCGGGCTCGCTGCGACGCGCGCCTCGAAGCTGACACACCAGTTGCTGGCCTTTTCGCGCACCCAGCAGCTCACGCTTACCGCGGTCGACCTCAACATGCTGGTCGCGAACATGAACGACCTGCTCGAACGCACGATCGGGCCGCAGGTCGCGCAGCGCCGGCTGCTCGACCCGCGCGCGCCGATCGTCGCCGCCGACGCGCACCAGCTCGAGCTCGCCGTGCTCAATCTCGCGATCAACGCGCGCGATGCGATGCCCGAGGGCGGCACGCTGACGATCGAGACGATGGCTGGCAAAGACCTTCCAGAAGGTCTTACGCCGGGCCGTTACGGCGTGATCCGCGTGAGCGACACCGGCATGGGGATTGCGCCGCAGCTGATGGCGCGTGTGTTCGATCCATTTTTCACCACCAAACCGGTTGGCAAGGGCACGGGACTCGGGCTCAGCCAGGTATTCGGGATCACGCGTCAATCAGGCGGGACGGTCCAGATCGAGAGCGCCGAAGGCAGCGGCACGAGCGTCAGCATCTGGCTTCCCGTCGCCGCGGCCGCCGGGCTGCCGGAGAGGCCCGCTGCCGGGGCGGCCTTGCTGGCACCCGCCGGCGACGGCCGCGCGCTGGTCATCGACGACGACGATGCAGTGCGGTGCTTCATCGCCGAATGCCTCGAAATGTTCGGCTACACTGTGCGCGTCGCGAGCAGCGGGGCAGAAGGCATCGCGCTGTTCGAAGAGGACCGGCCCGATTTGCTGGTGGTCGATTTCGCCATGCCGGGGATGAACGGCCTCGCCGTGGCGACAGCGGCGCGCGCCGCCGCACCCGCGTTGCCGATCATCCTCGCCACCGGCTATGCCGATTCGGAGGTCGCCGACCCCAATCCGGTCACCACGGTGCTGCGCAAGCCGTTCCGCATCGACGATCTGTCGCAGGCGGTGCGCACCGCGCTGGACACGGTCAAGGAAACGGTTTCGGCCTAACCGCGTTTGCGCGCCTGGCGGTAGGTGCCGAGCAGGCGGACCCATTTGGCATGGAAGCCCAGTTCCTCGAGCGCGCGGTCGAGCCCCGGGTCGCCCGGGCGCCCTTCGACGTCGGCGAAGAATTCGGTCGCGGCGAAGCTGCCGCCGCGCTGATAGCTTTCCAGCTTTGTCATGTTGACGCCGTTGGTCGCGAACCCACCCATCGCCTTGTACAGCGCGGCGGGCACGTTCTTCACCTCGAAGATCAGCGTCGTCATCCACGCGCCGTCGCCGATCGGCGGATGCCCGGCACGCGCCAGCACGACGAAGCGCGTGGTATTGTGGTCGGCATCGGCGATACCCTCACCCAAAATGTCGAGGCCGTAGATTTCGGCGGCTGCGCGCGGCGCGAGCGCGGCAATGCTCGGGTCCCGTCGCTCGGCGACCACGGCGGCGGCGCCGGCGGTATCGGGATAGGCGAGCGGCTGGATGCCATGGTCGCGGAGCCACAGCCGGCACTGGCCGAGCGCCTGGGGATGGCTCATCGCTTCCTTCACGCCCGACAGCGGGCCCAGCCCCATCAGCGCATAATGGATCGGCAGGAAATGCTCGCCGGTGATCGACAGCCCCGATTCGGGCAGCAGGAAATGGATGTCGGCGACGCGGCCGTGAAGCGAATTCTCGATCGGGATCATCGCGCAATCGGCACGGCCGTCGCGCACCGCCTCGATCGCGTCGGCAAAATCGAAACACGGCAAGGGCAGGCAATCGGGGAAGGCCTGCAGCGCGGCGATATGCGAATTGGCGCCCGGCGCGCCCTGGAACGCGACGGCACGCTCCGGTGCGGCCGCGGCCCTTTCGATCATCTGCGCCACGATCGGGCGCGCCGGCGCGGCGAAACTCTCCATGGGCGGCGCGCTTAGACATGCTCGCCGCAGCGCACAAGCGCAGCTTGCGATGCAGCGTGAGCGTGCCTAAAGGGACGCGACTTTCCGGCAAGGGCAAATGGGCATCATGGACAATCGGACGAACACGATCGCTGGCTGGGTTTTGGCGGCAATGGGCACGGCGCTGGCGCTGACGATCCTGGGCGGCAAGGTGATTCACTCTGAAAAGCCCGAAAAGCCCGGCTATCCGCTCGAAGGCGGCACCGAAGCGGTCGAGGCCGGCGGCGCCCCCGAGGTGCCGATCGCCACGCTGCTCGCGAAGGCCGATCCCGCCAAGGGCGCCGAAGTGTTCAAGCAGTGCGCTGCCTGCCACAGCGTGACGCAGGGCGGCGCCAACGGCATCGGCCCGAATCTCTATGCCACCGTCGGCGAGGCGATCGCCCAGGGCAAGGGCGGCTATGCCTTTTCCGACGCGCTCAAGGCGCACACCGGCAAGTGGGATTTCGACACGCTCAATGCGTGGCTGACCAGCCCGCGCAAGTTCGCCACCGGCACCAAGATGACCTTTGCCGGCCTGGCCAAGGCCGAGGATCGCGCCAATGTGATGGCCTATCTCAACACGATGGGCTCCAATATGCCGATGCCGGCAGCGCCCGCCGAGGCCGCACCGGCTGCAGCCGCGCCGGCGGCCGGCAACGC
>NZ_JARYTI010000097.1:7500-13105 GCF_029911635.1 Sphingomonas sp. AR_OL41 | reverse complement strand
GCCCGCGCGAGACCGGGCCGCGCCGGGCGAGGCCGGACGCAATCCGGTCGAGCACGTCGCGCGGCAGCGCCGCGAGCGCGGCGGCGAGGACGACGTCGTCCAGCGCCCGGGTCTCGCCCTGCTCCTGATCGCGACTGTCGCCTTCCTGCGGTTCGGGCGGGGGTGGCGGCGCATCCTCTTCCGACGCTTCCTGCTCGCTCGCCGGATAGCGCGTAGCGCGCGGGGCAAGCACTAGGCGCGCGGCCAGCATGACGTCGGCCTCTTCGATGGTGGCGCGACCCGCAAGCCGCGCCGAGGCGCGTGCAGCGCGCAGCGCAAACAGCGTCGCGCGGGCTGAGTCGATGCCGAGCGCCAGGGCGGTCGTCGCGAGCGCTTCAAGGACGGTAGTGTCAACCTCGCCGATTTCGTCAACCGAACCATCGACAAGCGCTGGCGCTGATGGTGCGGCGGCCCCCGGAACAAATCCGGCGTGACGGACCGCCTCCAAATCGATCCAGAAGGCCAGCCGTTCTGCCAGTGCCACCGGCGCGCGCTCTTCCGGCTCCAGCCCATCATCGAGCGCCACCGTCACGAAGCGCGCGCCACCATCGATCGCCGCTGCGATGCGCGCCGCGGTGCCCTCGGCCATGCGCTCCGCCATCGGCACGACGATAACGCCGCTCTCGGCTTCGGTCAGCAGACCGCTACTGGTCACGACGCGACCGGATGATAGCGTCGCGCCGAGATCGAGCCCGCCGAGCAAGCGTTCGTCGTCGACATGGACCGGGACCCGGCGGAGCGGCGCATCCTGCGGGAGCGCGGCCTTCATTGCATCGATCACCGCATCGCGCATCTCGCCGCCACCGCGCAGGATCAAGCCACCAAGGCCGGGATCGAGCGCACACAATCGCGCGGCGAGCAACGCATCGTCAAAGGCATCGGGCGTGGCGTCGCCCGGCGCGCTCATGCGGCGAACAATTCGTCCATCGCCCGCTCGATCCGCGCGGTCGAGCCGGTTTCGTCGAGCACGTTGCGGCGCAGCCGGTGGCGCAGCGCCAGCGGGGCGACGCGCACAAGATGCGCCTCGCCGACCACCGCCTTGCCGTCGAGCGCGGCGAGCGCCCGCGCAGCGCGCATCAGGGTCAACTCGCCGCGCAGGCCATCGGCGCCCACCGCCATGCACAGCTCGGAAGCGCGGGTCAGCACCGCGTCGGGCATTTCGACATCGCCGAGATGGTCGCGACCACGCGCGATCTTCTTCAACGTCTTGCGCTCGACCTTGGCCCATTGCTCGGCGAATCCGGCGGGATCGCGCTCGAACGCATCGCAGCGGCGCAATATCTCGACGCGCTGCGCGAGGTCCTGCGGCGTGCGCACCTCGACCGACAGGCCGAAGCGGTCGAGCAATTGCGGGCGCAATTCGCCCTCTTCCGGATTGCCACTGCCGACCAGCACGAAGCGCGCGGCATGCCGCACGCTCAGCCCCTCGCGCTCGACGACATTCTCCCCCGAAGCGGCGACGTCGAGCAACAGGTCGACGATATGGTCCTCGAGCAGGTTGATCTCGTCGATATAGAGAAAGCCGCGATGCGCGCGCGCCAGCAGGCCCGGTTCGAAGGCCTTTTCGCCGGCGCCCAGCGCGCGCTCCAGATCGAGCGCACCGAGTACGCGGTCCTCGGTGGCGCCGAGCGGGAGATCGACGAACGGCACCGCGATGCTCGCCTTGCCCGTACGGTGCAGCTCGGGTGACGGACAGGTCGCCGTACCCGGCAGGCAGTGATAGCGGCACCCTGCCGCGACAGGTATCGGTGGCAACAAGCCGGCCAGCGCACGGACCGCAGTAGACTTGCCCGTTCCGCGATCGCCGAAAACCATGACCCCGCCGATCCGCGCATCGACCGCGGCAAGCAGCAGGGCGAGCTTCATTTCGTCCTGGCCGACGATCGCGGAGAAGGGAAAAGGGGTCGACATCCGCCATGTGTAACATGGCGTGGACACGCCGCAAGGTGGCGCAAGGTTGACAGGTCGATGCACCATATAAGGCCACGAGCGAGGGATATCCGTGGGCAGAGCGGCCGCGTCGGTTTCGAATGCGCGGTTCTCCAGCTCTTGCGGCGCACAAGGTAGGTGGCGTTCCGTCCCGAGGTCGCTATTCGTCTGGCGTTACTCTCGCGGATGCGAGGGTGTGCGGGAGGGCCAAATCGAATGAAACAAGGTGCAGTAGGCCCATCCGTAAAGGGAGCACTGCCGCTTTATCGCTCGCTCGCGCCATTGTCTGTCGAGCAACACGGGCAGCTTGCGCTGCGCAGGTCGGGCAACGCCTACGGCTTTGCGCGCAAGGCGTCGCTGGTCCCGATCACCATCGATGAGTTCGAACATGCGATGCTCGCATATCCGATCGTTCTGCTCGGGCCGGACAGGCAAGCCGCGATCGTCGTCGGGCTGGAACCGGAGCGAAATCTCTTCGTGTCGGAACTGGGCAGCTACGCTCCCGGCATCTACGTGCCGGCGTATCTCCGATGCCATCCGTACGCGCTGGCAATGAGCGATACCGGCGAGTCGCTGGTTTGCATTGATGAAAGTTCAGACCGGCTGGTGCCACGCGGCAGCGATGAATCCGATCCCCTGTTCGTCGATGGGCAACCGAGCGAAACGGCGCAAGACACCATCGCGCTTTGTCGCGCCTATGGCGAAGCCGAGCGGCGCACCGCGTCGTTTGTCCAGCTGACCGTGCGTTACGGACTGCTCGAGCAACACAAGGCGCATTTCACACGGCCACGGGCGGACGGAACGCCGGGTGTGCCCGAGTTGCTTCTTGATTACGCCACCGTGTCGCGTGAGCGGCTGCATGAAATGGCGCCATCGGGGCTCGCTGCAATCCGCGATGCGGGTGCGCTCGCCCCCGCTTACGCGCAGATATTTTCAGCGGTTAATTGGGACGTGCTGACCCTTTGGGCGGCCTGATCGGTTCGGCAGCGGCGATTTGGGCGACTTAAAGCGGGGCCGGTTCTCGCGAGCTGTCGTCAGACCATCTCCAAAAGACACAAAAAAACCGCCCACGAGGGGCGGCTATTTTTCGCTGTAACGCGATTGCACGCGAAGTTGGTTGCGGGAGCTGGATTTGAACCAGCGACCTTCAGGTTATGAGCCTGACGAGCTACCGGGCTGCTCCATCCCGCGCCAGTACCCCCGCCAAAGGCAGGGATAACATGTGAATGGGTCCTTCAAAACGTTTCTCGTGCACGCGCACCGGCTACAATGCCTGGCGACGACCTACTCTTCCATCGCTTGAGCGATAGTACCATCGGCGCAGTCAGGTTTCACGGCCGAGTTCGGGATGGGATCGGGTGGGGCACTGACGCTATAGCCACCAAGCAATGAAGCCGGTGCGAGCGCACAAAAAACGGTTCTTAAATCGATGCACCTTGTAACAAGTTGTTTAATCAGGCGTCACATCTCGATCATCCATCCAATCAGCGCAATGCCGGTTACCCAGAATTGTCGTTGATGGCGGGACTCTCAAGCGCGAATAGGACAATTAGTATCGGTTAGCTCCATGCGTTACCGCACTTCCACATCCGATCTATCAAGGTCGTGGTCTCCGACCGTCCTATGAAATCTTATCTCGAGGGAGGCTTCCCGCTTAGATGCTTTCAGCGGTTATCCCGTCCATACATAGCTACCCTGCTGCGCTCTTGGCAGAACGACAGGTACACCAGAGGTATGTTCAACCCGGTCCTCTCGTACTAGGGTCAACTCCTCTCAAATTTCGACGCCCACGGCAGATAGGGACCAAACTGTCTCGCGACGTTCTGAACCCAGCTCACGTACCACTTTAATTGGCGAACAGCCAAACCCTTGGGACCTGCTCCAGCCCCAGGATGTGATGAGCCGACATCGAGGTGCCAAACAACCCCGTCGATATGAGCTCTTGGGGGTTATCAGCCTGTTATCCCCGGCGTACCTTTTATCCGTTGAGCGATGGCCCTTCCACGAGGGACCACCGGATCACTATGACCGACTTTCGTCTCTGCTCGACTTGTCAGTCTCGCAGTCAGGCGGGCTTATGCCATTGCACTCTAACAGACGGTTTCCAACCGTCCTGAGCCCACCATCGCGCGCCTCCGTTACTCTTTAGGAGGCGACCGCCCCAGTCAAACTACCCGCCACAGAGGGTCCCTGATCCAGTTTCATGGATCGAGGTTAGACATCAGAAAACAACAGGGTGGTATTTCACCTATGGCTCCACATCAGCTGGCGCCGATGCTTCAAAGCCTCCCACCTATGCTACACAGTTCTTTCCTAATGCCACTCTGAAGCTGCAGTAAAGGTGCACGGGGTCTTTCCGTCTAACCGCGGGAACCCCGCATCTTCACGGGGAATTCAATTTCGCTGAGCATGTCCTGGAGACAGTGGGGAAGTCGTTACGCCATTCGTGCAGGTCGGAACTTACCCGACAAGGAATTTCGCTACCTTAGGACCGTTATAGTTACGGCCGCCGTTTACCTGGGCTTCATTTCAGAGCTTGCACCCCTCCACTTAACCTTCAGGCACCGGGCAGGCGTCAGGCCCTATACGTCGTCTTGAAGCCGACTTAGCAGAGCCCTGTGTTTTTGCTAAACAGTCGCTACCCCCTGGCCTGTGCCCCCCACCACTGGTTGCCCAATGATGGGGCCTCCTTCTTCCGAAGGTACGGAGGCAATTTGCCGAGTTCCTTCAGGACACTTCTCTCAAGCGCCTTGGTATACTCTACCTGACCACCTGTGTCGGTTTCGGGTACGGTCTATACGGTGGGGCTATTTCCTGGAACCTCTTCGAAGCCCCTCCAATCCAATAAGGAGAGACAACTCACGAGATCCGTCACACACCACCAGGTCACGGAATATTAACCGTGTTCCCATCGACTACCCCCTTCGGGCTCGTCTTAGGGGCCGACTCACCCTGCGCGGATTAGCCTTGCGCAGGAACCCTTGGTCTTTCGGCGAAAGGGCATCTCACCCTTTTTATCGCTACTCATGTCTGCATTCGCACTTCCGATACCTCCACGGTCCATTACCAGACCGCTTCACCGGCTTACGGAACGCTCCGCTACCGCGTGTATTGCTACACACCCAAAGCTTCGGTGCACGTCTTGAGCCCCGTTACATTTTCGCCGCAGGATCTCTTGTTTAGACCAGTGAGCTGTTACGCTTTCTTTAAAGGATGGCTGCTTCTAAGCCAACCTCCTGGTTGTTTTGGAAATCCCACATGCTTTCCCACTTAGACGTGACTTGGGGACCTTAGCTGTTGGTCAGGGCTGTTTCCCTTTTGACGACGGACCTTAGCACCCGCCGTCTGTCTCCCGGATATTACTCATAGGTATTCGGAGTTTGGTTAGGTTTGGTAGATCTCGCGACCCCCTAGCCCATCCAGTGCTCTACCCCCTATGGTATTCGTCCGAGGCACTACCTAAATAGTTTTCGCGGAGAACCAGCTATTTCCCGGCTTGATTGGCCTTTCACCCCTAAACACAGCTCATCCGATAACTTTTCAACGTTAATCGGTTCGGACCTCCAGTGCGTGTTACCGCACCTTCATCCTGGCCATGCCTAGATCGCCGGGTTTCGGGTCTAATACATCAAACTAA
>NZ_JARYTI010000097.1:0-2500 GCF_029911635.1 Sphingomonas sp. AR_OL41 | reverse complement strand
GGCAGGATCGCCGCCGCCTCGCGGTGCAGCCCACCCGCCACCGCCTGGGTATGCGCGCCGCTGAATCCCTCGCTCCCGCCATTGGCGATGGTCAGCCAGGCGAACAGGTCGAGCGTCCGCCCGTCTGGCGCGACGCGCACGACATAATTGGCCGACCAGTCGAACCCTTGCGCGAGATAGGAGAGCTGGAGCGTGACCGTGCTCGCGCGCGGGCTGTCGGTCACCACCGACAGGGTCGGCCGCGCGGCGAGATCGGCCGGCACACCGGGATAGGACAGTTTCTCGGGCAGGCCCGAACAGCCCAGCGCCTCGACCCCGCTCGCCGTGGCCAGCAGCACCCCGCCACCCGGCCCGGATTCGATGATCGCATCGCCCGTCGTGACCTTGCCGGTTTTGCGGTTGGTGCGGCGGATCGTCACGCGGCGCTTGAGATAGGCATCGATCAGCGCGGCGGGCGACAGCAGCCGCGCATCGCGATTCTTCTCGACCACGCCGCGCGGCAGGCCGGTGACGATCGCGGTCTCGGGCTGCATGCCCTGCGCCACGCCTTCGAAGCGCAACACCGCGCGCCCCGCCGGCACGGCGATGGTGCGCGTCTCGGTGACCAGCGCATAACCACCCGGCCAGCCCGGATCCATCGCCCCCTGCCCGCGTGCCGGATCGCGGTATAGCGTCACCGACACCTGATCGACATGATCGGAGGTCACCACGCGCTGCGCCGCCGCCGACGTCGCGGCGAACGATGCAAGGGCCAGAGCCAGCAAGGAGGCGATCCGGCGCATCGGATCAGTAACGCGTATCGAACACCACGCTGAGCGACGCCTTGCCGTTCGCCGGCACCGGTACCTTCCATTCCATGCGGTCGGCCGAGACGCGCGTGCCGGTGATCGACTGTTCGACGATCCGCACATCGCCCCATAGCCCGTCCTGCGCCATGTCGACCGTCACCGGCGCGGGCCGCGCATTGGCGAAATCATAGCGCATCGTCGTGCGCCAGCGGCTCGACGAAAGGCGCTTGCGCTCGACCGTCACCGCCTGGCCCTTCACGTCGAAGGCATCGCCGGTGCGCAGCGACATTTGCGAGCCCATCGGCGTCGCCTCGATGCGGTTCTCGCCGACGAACTGCGGGTCGCCCTGCGCGTCGCGCATATAGACGCGGATCGTGCCCGAGGGCAGCTGGTCGCCGAGCCCGCCGCTCTTGCCGGTGGAGAATTTGATCACGCTCGCCGCGCTGCGCGGTTCGTCGGTCGTCGCGAGCCAGCCATTGACCCATTCATAGCTGCGCCGCGCGGCTGCGCCCTTCACGTCGAGAAAGCTGACCTGCTTCTGCTGCGCATTGGCGACCGTCGTGCGTTCGGCAAGCGGATAGAGATAATAGTCGCCGAGCCGCTCGCGCGTGCCGCTCTCGGTGCCCGCGGCATCGAGCCGCGCTTCGCCGAGCCGCGAGAAATCGCCACGCGTCGCATTGGGGTTGCCGGCGATCAGCAGGACATGCGCGTTGCGATAGCTCGTGCCGGTATTGTTGCTCAGCGTCACCCAGCCCTGCACATCGACCGTCGCCTTCGCCTCGTCGAACAGCATGACATAGTCGCTGGTCCAGTTCATGCCCGGCGTCAGATAGGTCAGCGTCGTCGGGATGCGTCCGCCATGCTCGGCCTGCACCGTCACCGACAATGTCGGCCGCGCGCGCAGATTGTCGGGCACCTTGTCGAACACCACCCGCACCGGCAACCCGTCGTCGCGCAGCACCTCGATGCGGTTGCCGATCTGCAGCACGATGCCGCCATTGGCCGCCAGCACCTTGGCCTGTTCACGCGTCTCGGCGCCGGTCGCCGGATTGGTGCGCACGATGGTGATGACCGAGCCGACCGCCTTCTCCATCAGCTTGTCGGGCGAGAGCAGGTCGTAATCGAAATTCTGCTCGACCACGCCGAGCCCCGGCCCCGACAACGTCACCGTCTCGGAACGGATCTGTGCCGACACATCGGGGAATTCCTGCCGCGTGCGCCCGCCGGGCAGGTCGAGCTGGCGCTGGTCCTGCACCAGCGCCTGGCCATTCTGGTAGATCGTCACCGCCACATCGCCCTGCGCCGAAGCGCCCTGCGGCAATACCGCCGGCATCGTATCGGGTGCGGTCTGCGCCGTTGCCATGGCCGGCCAGACGAGCGCCGCCAGCATGATCCGTCCGCGCATCGTCACTCTCCCGCCGCCGTGCCGCGTCATGCTACGATCAACCACCCGCGACGCAACGAAAAAGGGACCGATCCGCACTGGATCGATCCCCTTTTTTCAATAGCGTTAGTGCACCGCCTCAGCTGGCCGGCGTCTCCGCCGGCTTGATCGACCGCGGGCGACCGCGCTTGCGCGGCGCCTCGGCCGGGGCCTCATCGCCGCCGTCGCTGGCGGAAACGGTCAATGCGGGCGGCAACAACGCGGCATCGAAAGCGGCCGGAGCCTCGACTTCCTCGCGGCGCGGGCGACCGCGACGGCGCGGCTGCTC
>NZ_JARYTI010000096.1 GCF_029911635.1 Sphingomonas sp. AR_OL41 | reverse complement strand
GCAACTGGCGGGTGCGGTAGACCTCGGCGCGGATCGCGGCGGTGCGGGCGCGGATCAACGGCAGCGTGCTAGCCAAAACGGCGCGGACATGGACGAGATCGTCGACCGAACCGGGCCGGACGACGGCGATCATCGCCGGGCGTCGCGCCAGGCCCTGCAACGCGGCGAGCAGCCGTGCGACCGGCCCCTGTTGCGTCGCAAGACGCGCGCGCTGCTGCGCGAGCAGCCGATCGACGATCGCGATCCGTGCCTGGCTCGCGGCGATATCGGCTTCGGCCTGCTGGATGCGCGCGGCGACGGCGGCTTCCTGTGCGCGTGCCTGGAGCGCTTCGTCGCGCTCGTGTGCGGCAGCGGCCTCGAGCCGGGCGGATCGCTGCGCCGCCGCCTGCGACTGGGCCCGCGCGGCTTCGAGCCGGCTGCGCTGCTCGTCATCGCCGGTCTGTGCCGCCGCCCAGGACACGAAACCGAGTGCGGCGAACAATGCCGCGCACCTGCTCAGCCAGGATCCCCACTTTCCCACCGGCTAACCTTCGCGATGATATGGGTGGTTGGCAAGAATGCTCGTCGCGCGCCACAATTGTTCGGCGAGCATCGCGCGGGCGAGCAGGTGCGGCCAGGTTGCGCGGCCGAAGGAGAAGAGCAGGTCGGCCTGCTCACGCTCGGCATCGTCGAAGCCGTCGGCCGCGCCGATCATGAAGCGCGTCTCGCGCACGCCATCGTCGCGCCAGCGGCCGAGCCGCTCGGCAAAGGCGGTTGAGCCGAGCGTCTCGCCCTTTTCGTCGAGCAAGACGATGCGGGTCTGGCCTTCAATCGCAGGGATCCGCCCGCCCTGATCGAGCAGTTCGGTGACCCGCGACGGCCATGCCACGCGTTTCAGATAACGGTCGACGAGTTCGGCCTCGGGGCTACGCCCGATCCGCCCGCGCGCGACGATATGCAGCAGCATGGCCGGCGCGCTTGCGTTGCGTCCGGCTCAGGCCTGGCCGGCAGCGGGGGGCGGGGCGGGCGGCGCGTCGCCGAACGCCCACATCCGCTCGAGATTGTAGAAGCTGCGCACCTCGGGGCGGAACAGATGGACGATGACGTCGCCGGCATCGATCAGCACCCAGTCGGCGGTCGGCAGCCCCTCGATCCGCGTCGAGCGGCCGAGCTCGCCCTTGATCTTCTCGGCGAGCTTGGACGCCATCGAGGCGACCTGGCGCGTCGAGCGGCCGCTCGCGATCACCATGTGATCGGCGATCGACGACTTGCCGGCGAGCGGGATCGAGATCGTATCGACTGCCTGGTCGTCGTCGAGCGACGACAGGACGAGACGATGCAGCGCATCGACCTCATCGGGGGTGGAAGCGCGATACACGGGAGATGCTGATGCCAAGTCGGTTCCTAGGGTGTGAGGCCGGGAGCACCGAAGCGGTGCTGCCAAGCAGGATCGGCCGCGCGCAGCCGGGTTGCAGAAGTCGGGTCAGGGGAAAAACGCAACAGCACGAGTGCCGGCAATCTCCACATCGTCCAGTTCTTCGCCTGGCGTGCGGGCCGGATGAAGCGCCGCAGCCAACCCATCGCGGGGGCCGCGTGGGCAGCACCGTCATAGCCCGGACGCGCGACAACCGCAATCGGCATCGCACGCGCGATGCCGCGCCAGTCTTTCCACTGGTCGAACTGGGCGAGATTGTCGGCCCCCATCAGCCAGATGAAGCTGTGATTGCGATAGCGGCGGGTAAGCGCGCGGACCGTGTCGATCGTGTAGCGCGTGCCGAGCCACGACTCGATGTCGGTCGCGCGGATCGGCGCATGGCGCGCCATGCGCCGCGCCGATGCGAGGCGGATGGCCTGCGGCGCCATGTCACGCGCCTTGTCCTTGAGCGGGTTGCCCGGCGACACCAGCCACCACACCTCGTCGAGTCCGAGCGCGTCGATCGCGGCGAGGCTGATCGCACGGTGCCCGCGATGCGCCGGGTTGAACGAGCCGCCGAGCAGGCCGATGCGCCGGGTCATTCGGGCAGCAACTGCCAGGCGGAGCGATCATCGCGGACGTGTCCGACGACGATGCCGCGTTCGTCCGGCTGATAGATCACCAGATAGCGCGTCCGGCGCGCGCGCCATCGTCGCCAGCGACCCGTCCCGACAACGCTCCCGGCCTGCGGATAATCGAGCAGCCAGCGCGCCGACAGAATGATGCGGTCCATCTGCTCCTGCGCCAGTTCAGGCGCTACGTCGTCGAAATAACCGCGAATCCGGTTCAGGTCGTTGATCGCCGTACGCGTCCAGACGACACGCTTCATGCGGCGTCACGCCGACTCCGATCGACGCCGAACATCGCCTCCACCTCGTCCTGCGTGTGGACATTGCCGGCGGCGATATCCGCTTCTGCCTCTCGAATTGCCGCAACGAGCGCCGCTTCCTCTTCGACGAACTGCGCAATCGCGCGCGCCGCGAGCGAGCCACGGCTACGATCGAGATCCTGCGCAAGCTGGTCGAGCCGGTCGGACAAATCCGCATCGATGCGCGCACTGACGACCGCTGTCTTGCTCATGTATTCAATGTATACATTGAATACATGAGGCGCAAGGTCATCCCTTGTGCCGCGACTGGGCGATCCACTTGCCGCGATAGGCACCCTGCATGCCGAACATCCAGCCGGGATATTCCGGCGCCAGACGACTGACCTCATCGAGCGCGCGCAACTCGGCCTCGCTGAGGTCGATCGCGACGGCGGCGAGATTGTCGTCGAGCTGGTCGGGGCGTTTGGCGCCGATGATCACGCTGGTGACGACCGGCTGGTGCAGCAGCCAGGCGAGCGCGATCTGTGCGACGCTGACATCGTGCGCCTTGGCGATCGGGTCCATCGCATCGAGCACGGCGTTGCCGCGTGTCTCGTCGACCGGCGGGAAGGTGAAGGCCTCGCGCCGCCCCTTGCCCTCGCCGCCGCGATATTTGCCCGAGAGATAACCACCGGCGAGCGGGCTCCACACCATCAGGCCCAGCCCTTCGGACTGCATCATCGGCACCAGTTCACGCTCGAGATCGCGACCGACCAAAGTGTAATAGGACTGCACCGACTGGAAGCGCGTCGCATTGCTGCGCTCGGCGATGCCCAGCGCCTTGGCGATCTGCCACGCCGCCCAGTTCGACACGCCGACATAGCGGACATGGCCCTGGCGCACGAGATCGTCGAGCGCGCGCACCGTCTCCTCGATCGGCGTCGCGGCATCCCAGCCATGGATCTGGTAGAGGTCGATATGGTCGGTGTTGAGGCGTTTCAGGCTGGCCTTGACCTGGTCCATCAGATGGCCGCGCGTCGCGCCGGAATCGAGCGGCCCATCGCCCATCGTGCCGAACGCCTTGGTCGCCAGCACGACATCCTCGCGCCGCAGGCCGAGATTGCGGATCGCCTGACCGGTAATCTCCTCCGACTGGCCGGCCGAATAGACATTGGCGGTGTCGATGAAATTGACCCCGGCATCGATCGCGCCCTTCATCAGCGCATCGGCTTCATCCTGGCCGAGCCCGGCGATCGCCGCAAAGCGCCCCGCCGAGCCGAAGGTCATCGTGCCGAGGCACAGTTCCGAGACGAACAGGCCGGTGCGGCCAAGCGGATTGTAGCGCATGTGAATTCCTTATCGGAAAGACGGTCCCCGCCGCGAGCGGGATATGTGGGGCAGTCTGTCGGGCGGCAATGCCGGCCGCGAAATAATCCGGGCAACACCTATCCCCCCTGCCACCCCGGCGAAGGCCGGGGCCCAGCTGGAAAGGTCGAAGTAACCGAGCGGAACGGCAGCCATGACCCTTCCCCGATTGGGGCCCGGCCTTCGCCGGGGTGGGGCGGGAAAAGCAGGCCGGGAACGCTAAGCTCGGACCTGCCCCGTCCCCCGCGCGACCCATTTATAGGTCGTCAGCCCCTCGAGCGCGACCGGGCCGCGGGCGTGGAGCCGGCCGGTGGCGATCCCGATCTCGGCACCGAGCCCGAATTCGCCGCCATCGGCGAACTGGGTCGAGGCGTTCCATAGCACGATCGCCGAATCGACCGCGGCGAGGAAGCGCTCGGCAACGGTTTCATCCTCGGCGACGATCGCGTCGGTATGGTGCGAGCCATGCGCGGCGATATGCGCCAGCGCGCCGTCAAGGCCATCGACGATCGCGACCGAGGCGATGGCGTCGAGATATTCGGTGTCCCAGTCCTGCGCGCTCGCTGCGCCGATCGCGGGGACGAGCGCCCGCGCCGCGACATCGCCGCGCATCGTGCAGCCGGCGGCGGCAAGCGCGGTGATCAGAGCGGCGCCTTGCGGATAGCCGCGGTCGATCAGCAGCGTCTCCATTGCGCCGCACACGCCGGTGCGGCGCAGCTTGGCGTTGATCGCGATCGCCTCCGCCATCGCCGGCTCAGCCGAGGCGTGGACGAAGACATGGTTGATGCCGTCGAGATGCGCGAGCACCGGCACGCGCGCCTCGGCCTGGACGCGCGCGACCAGGCTCTTGCCGCCACGCGGAATGATCAGGTCGATCATCCCCTCCGCCGTGAGCATCGCGCCGACCGCCGCGCGATCGGTGACGGGGATGAACTGCACGGCATCGACCGGCAGCCCCGCCGCCGCCAGCCCGGTGGTCAGCGCAGCATGGATCGCGCGGTTGCTCTCGATCGCTTCGGAACCGCCGCGCAGGATGACGGCGTTGCCCGAGCCGATGCACAAGGCGGCGGCATCGGCGGTGACGTTGGGCCGGCTTTCATAGATGATGCCGATCACGCCGATCGGCACGCGGACCCGGCGCAGCACCAGCCCGTTGGCGGGCCGCGTCTCGTCGATCACCCTGCCGACTGGATCTGCGAGCGTCGCGACCGTCGCCACGCCGTCGGCCATCGCGGTAACGCGCCCCGCATCGAGCTTCAGCCGGTCGAGCATTGCCGGCGACAGCCCGGCCGCCGCGCCCTTCGCCATGTCGATGGCATTGGCGGCAAGGATCGCCGGGCTGGCCGTGCGTAGCGCATCGGCAACCGACACCAGCGCGGCCGCCTTGGCGGCACTCGACTGGCCGGCAAGTGCGGTCGCGGCAAGACGCGCACGCGCCCCCATTTCCGCGATCAGTGCGGCAGTGTCGGTCTGGTGGTGGATAGCGGTAGCCATGGCGGCGCGAATATCATGCACCGTGCCTTGGCCAAAGCCCCTATCGCTTTCTCACAAGGTGATGATATCGACCCATTCCATGAGCGGGGGAATCGAAGCAGCGGGCGACATCGCCACCGGGGCCTTGCTGGGCCGCGCGGTCGAGCCGCGCGCCGGCGAGGCAGCGGGCGGCGCGCACGGCGATGGGCTATGCCTCAATTGCGGCACCGCGTTGATCGGTGACTATTGCCATGCCTGTGGCCAGAGTGGCCATGTCCACCGCTCGCTGTCCTCGATCGGCCACGACCTGCTGCACGGCGCGTTCCATTTCGAGGGCAAGATCTGGCGCACGCTGCCGATGCTGGTGCTCCATCCCGGCGCGCTGACGCGGCGCTACATCGCCGGCGAGCGCGCGCGCTTCGTCTCGCCGCTGGCGCTGTTCCTGTTCTTCGTTTTCCTGATGTTCGCGACGATCCACAGCTTTGGCGGCGAGCTGGAAGAGATCGACGCGACGCCGGTGGCGCGGGCCGAGCGCATGGCCAAGTTCGACAAGGTCATCGCGGCATCCGAGGAGCAACTCAAGCGCGCCGAACAGAGCCAGGCAAAGGGCGGCCCGGATGCCGCCGACGCCGACGATATCGCGACCTTGCGAACCACGATCGACGGCATGAAGAAGACGCGCGATACCTTTGCCACGAGCAAGGACGGCAAGGAGCGCGTGACGTTCAGCACCTATGTCACTGGGTGGCCGCCGCTCGACAAGGGCATCGCCAAGGCCAATGCCAATCCGGGTCTGGCGCTCTACAAGCTGCAGTCGAGCGCCTATAAATATAGCTGGGCGCTGATCCCCATTTCGGTGCCCTTTGTCGCCTTGCTGTTTCTGTGGAAGCGCCGCTACAAATTATACGATCACACCATCTTCGTCACCTACAGCCTCTCGTTCATGCTGCTGCTGGTGACGGTGTTCACGCTCGGGCTGGAAATTCACGCTCCGGGATGGATACTCGGCCTGATGCTGGCCTTTGGTCCGCCGGTGCACTTGTTCGTTCAGTTGCGCGGCGCCTACGAGCTACGCAAACGCTCGGCATTGTGGCGCACCTTCGCGCTGAGCATGTTCGGCTTCGTCGCGCTCATGCTGTTCGCGGTCCTGCTGTTCGGCCTCGGCCTGATGGGGTGATCGCACCGCGCCCGACACGGAGCGCGGACCAGGGATAATGTAGATGATCATCGGTATCGACCTTGGCACGACCAACAGTGCCGCCGCGGTGTGGCGCGACGGCGCGGCGCAGCTGATTCCCAACCGGCTGGGCCATGTCCTGACGCCGTCCGCCGTCAGCGTCGATGCCGATGGCACGATCGTCGTCGGGCTCGCCGCGCGCGAGCGCCAGGCGCATGACGCCGCCAATACCGTGACTGCCTTCAAGCGCTATATGGGCACGCGGCGCACCACCAAGCTCGGCCGCCACAGCTTCACCGCCGAGGAACTGTCGGCGATCGTGCTGCGCTCGCTCAAGGAGGATGCCGAGGCCTTTCTCGACGAGCCGGTGACCGAGGCGGTGATCACCGTGCCGGCCTATTTCAACGACAAGCAGCGCAAGGCGACGCACCGCGCGGGCGAACTCGCGGGATTGAAGGTCGAGCGGCTGATCAACGAGCCGACCGCTGCCGCGCTGGCCTATGGCATCCAGAATCTCGACAGCGAATCGCGCTTCTTCGTGTTCGATCTCGGCGGCGGCACCTTCGACGTGTCGATCGTCGAGATCTTCGAGGGCGTGATCGAGGTGCGCGCCTCGACCGGCGACAACCGGCTGGGCGGCGAGGATTTCAACGACCTGCTGATCAACCTGATGCGCGAGCATGTCGGCGCGGCTTGGCAGGCCGACCGGCATGACGACGCGCTGCACCAGAAGATCCGCGAACAGGCCGAGCGTGCGCGGCGCACGCTGAGCAATGCCGGGTCGGCGACGATGACCGTTACATGGCGTGACGAGACGCACAGCATGGATGTCGATACCGCCATGTTCGAGGCGGCGGCCGCGCCGATGCTCGAGCGGTTGCGCGAGCCGGTGCTGCGCGCGCTGCGCGACAGCGAGATCAAGCCCGATGCGTTGTCGGAGATCATCCTGATCGGCGGGGCGACGCGCATGCCGCTGGTGCGGCGCGCGGTCGCGCGGATGTTCGGGCGCTTTCCCAATGCCAGCATCAACCCCGACGAGGCGGTCGCACTCGGTGCGGCGGTCCAGGCCGGGCTCAAGGCACGCGATGTGGCGCTGAAGGAAGTCGTCGTGACTGACGTCTGCCCCTATTCGCTCGGCGTCGACATGTCGCGTCATCTGCCCGGCGGCGGCGTCGAGACGGGCATCTTCGCGCCGATCATCGAGCGCAACACCGTCATCCCGGCGAGCCGGATGCACAGCTTCGGCACGATGCACGACAACCAGGCGGTGGTCGAGTTCGGCATCTTTCAGGGCGAGGCGCGCGCCGTCGCCGACAATGTCGAGATCGGCCGGACCAAGGTGCGCGTCCCGCGCGGTCCAGCCGGACAGGCCGTCGATGTGCGCTTCTCCTACGACGTCAGCGGCCTGCTCGAGGTCGATATCGTCGTGCAGCAGACCGGCGAAAAGACCACGTTGGTGATCAACGACGATGCCGCCGGCGACGACGCCGCACTGGCCGGGCGGCGTGCGGCGCTCGCCGCGCTCAAGACGCATCCGCGCGACAGCGAGGCCAATCGCGCGGCGCTGGCGCGCGGGGATCGTGCCTATGAGAATGCACTGGGTGAGCAGCGCGCGATGATCGACATGTTGATCAGCGAGTTTCGCGTCGCGCTCGACGGGCAGGATCCGCGCGTCATCGAACAGGCACGCGCACACTTCCAGGCCGCGATCGACGCGATCGAGGGCGAAACCTTTTTGTGAAGAGCGCCTGGGCGATCCTCGGCGTCGCGCGCGGCGCGGACCGCGATGCGATCCGCAAGGCCTATGCGCGCAAGCTCAAGCTGACCAACCCCGAGGACGATCCGGAAGGGTTCAAGTTACTGCGCGCCGCCTATGAGCAGGCGCTCGAGGCGCTGCGCTGGGCGGAATATGATTTCGACGACGAGGACGCCGGGCAGGAAGACGAGGCGGCGGCAGGCGACGGGCCGGTCGACGATGCGCGCTGGATAGAGCCGGCGCAGGTCGAGGGAGCCACGCCTGCGGCCATCCCCACCATCGAGGAGCAGACGCGCGCCGACGAACGCGCGGCCTTGAACGAGATTGCCTATGGGCTGAGCGCGCTGCTCGAAGCGCCCGAGCGCGATGATCGCGCGGTCGAGCGGCAATTCGCCGCCTTTCGCCAGGCGCCGGCACTCACCGAAATTGCGGTGCGCGCATCCGCCGAGACCTGGCTTGCCGATCTGCTCGCCCGGACCATCCCGCAGAGCGACGCGATCCTGCGTCAGGCGACCGACCTGTTCGGCTGGAATGACAGCCGACGGCAATCCTGGTCGGTGATGCGCATCCTGGCGCGGCTCGACGAGTGGCAACTGCTGGCGGCACTCGGCCGGTCGGACCATCGGCTGCACCGTGGCTGGCAGGCCCTGCGCCGCCCGGTGAAGGGCGATCTCGCGTGGCGGCTGCGGACGCTCACGCCCGGCGTCGCGGAGCAGGTGCGCGCGTTGCTCGCGCGCATCGATGGCGATGCGCCGGGGGTGGCCTATTCGCTCGACCCCGGCGCCGTGGCACGCTGGCGCGACTGGCTTGCCGCGCCGCGTATCACCGCCGGCAAGCTGATCGCGGTGCCGATCGGGCTGGCGATCGTCTGGCTGTTCGCCCGGCTCATTCCACCGGGCCAGTGGCGCAATATGGTCCTGGGGCTGGGCGCTGGCGTCGCCCTGTTCCTGCCGATGCTGCTGCTGGCCGGCGAACGGCTGCAGCGCGGCATCGTGACGCGCTCGCCATGGCGCGAACATGGCTGGGTCGCCGCCTATGGTCTCGCGGGGGCGGTGGTGTTGCTGACCCCGCCGGGCACGGTCGCGGCGATGGTGGTGGCGATGCTGGCGGCGATCGCCGGGTTGTGGATCGGCTTGCAGCGCGATCCGGACGCGCCGATCGCGATGGGCCGCAGCAGGACGATCTGGCTGAGCTTGCTCTATGTGGCGGGTGTCGCCGGCGTCGGCTTTCTGCGGCTTGAGCCCTCATCGGCGTTGGTTCTCGGCGTGGTGCTGCCGCTCTATCCGCTGGCGCGGATCATTGCGTGGCAGGGACTGACGCGCTGGGTGGGGGCGTGGCAGCCGCTGTGGCGCGATGTCGGCCTGACGCTCGCTGTCGTCGCCGGCGTGATCCTCACCGCAACCGGTGGCGCAGTGCGGTCGCATTTCGGTACCGGCGTGATGGACGAGGTGCTCGTCGCGTGCCTGGTCGGTGCCACCTTGATCCTGCCGCCGACATCGCTGCTGGGGAGCTTTGGCAGCGGTTGGGGCAAGCTCGTCCATTTCATCGTCGTGCGCGGGCTGACGGTGGCGCTGATCGCGACCATTTCCGGTGTGCTGCTCAACGATGATCGCGCTCGTCCGGCGCCGGGCGACGACCTGTCGCCTGCGGCCACGGTCGAGCGCCGCGCCGAACGGCTGCTCGACGACATCCAGCGCAGCGAGCCGGGCTTCGCGCGGATCGCAACCGGCAACCCGGCGCTCTTTGCGGTTATGCGCGCGACGGTGCAGCGCGACGTGCGCGAACGCCGCAGCGAGAACGTCGTCCGCGACCTGAATGCACAGATCGCCGAGCGCTTCGTCGCGATGCTGCCGGCAGCGAGCGATGCCCAGCTGGCCGAGGAATTGCGCATCAGGCTGGCCGAACGCCAGGCGCTCCAGGCGCGCGACCCGGCGGCCTGCGCCGATGCTGATGGGTCGTCGCTGCCGCCGGCGCTCGCCGCGCGGCGCAAGGCGCTGGTGTTCGACGTGCTCGCCCACCCGCCCGCCACGCCGCCCGGTGGCGGTCACGCGCTGACCAGCCGTCGCCTGATCGAGGAAGCGATGCGCAAGGGCGGGCTGAGCGTTCCCGACCTCAATCGCCTGTTCGCCGACGATGCCGGCCCCGCCGCGCGCTGCCGCGCCGCGCTCCTCTATCTCGGCGCGCTCGCGGCGCACAGCGACAGCGACATCGCCGCAACGCTTCGCGCCGAGCGCAAGGCGGCGAAGCGGCCCTGAAGGCGGACCCTCAGCGGCAGGGATAATGCGCGATGATGACCCGCGCGAAGCCATCCTTCACGCTCGCGGCGCGCTGCGCCGTGGGCAACGCCGCGAACCATTTCAGCAGCTCGTCGGAGGTCATTTTGGTCCCCTCGGGCGCGCAGGCCAGCGGTGGCTGACCGGCCGCCTTGCGCGCGGCCTTGTCGGCCTTCCAGGCGGTGGTCGCGTCCGCGATCTCGGCCTTGAGCACACCGATATCGGATGACAGCATCGCCATCATCCCCTTTGCCTTGAGCGCACTGGCCTTGGCGAGGAACTGATCGACCGTCATCGCCTGTGCCGCGAGCGGCATCATCGCCGCCGCTACTGCCGCCACCACCAATACCGAACGCCGCATGCAAAAAACCCTCCCGCCGTGATCGACGAGAGGGCTAATGCCAACGGGATGTCCCGTCGATGAACGCGCGCGGTTACGCCCCGGCAGGTGCCGGGTTGCCGAACGGACCCTGGCCCTTGGGGCGGCGGGTCTTGGGGATCGAGGTGCCGCCGGTCGGCAGCGTCGAGCCCTTGGCGTCGTTGTCGGGGCGATCGATCGAACCGCCGGTCGCGAGATGCTTGATCTCGTCGCCGGTGATCGTCTCGAACTCGAGCAGCGCGCCCGCAATCTGGTGGAGCTGCTCGATATTGTCGGTCAGCACCTTGGTCGCGCGCTTGTGGCCGTCATCGACGAGGCGGCGGATCTCGCTGTCGATCAGCAAGGCCGTCTCGTTCGACATATTGTGCCGCTGGGTCTGCGAATAGCCGAGGAAGGTCTCGCCCTGCTCCTCCTCATATTCGAGCGGGCCGAGCTTTTCCGACATGCCCCAGCGCATCACCATCGCCCGCGCCAGCTTGGTCGCCTGCTTGATGTCGCCCGACGCGCCCGACGACACCTTGTCGTGACCGAAGATCAGTTCCTCGGCGACGCGGCCACCCATCGCAATGGCGAGATCGGCATACATCTTGTCGCGGTGATAGGAGTAGTTGTCGCGCTCGGGCATCGACACGACCATGCCCAGCGCGCCGCCGCGCGGAATGATCGTCGCCTTGTGGATCGGGTTCGACGCCGGCTCATGGACATGGACCAAAGCGTGGCCTGCCTCGTGATAGGCGGTCATGCGCTTTTCCTCGTCGGTCATGACGAGCGACTTCCACTCGGTGCCCATGATGACGCGGTCCTTGGCGAGCTCGAACTGCGCCATCGCGACGAGCCGCTTGCCCAATCGCGCCGCCATCAGCGCCGCCTCGTTGACGAGGTTGGCGAGATCGGCGCCGGACATGCCCGGCGTGCCGCGCGCGATGGTGCGCGCATCGACGTCGGGGGCCAGCGGCACCTTCTTCATATGCACTTCGATGATCTTCACGCGGCCCTCGATATCGGGCAGCGGCACCGTCACGCGTCGATCGAAGCGGCCCGGGCGCAGCAGCGCGGGATCGAGCACGTCGGGCCGGTTGGTCGCGGCGATGATGATGATGCCTTCATTGGCCTCGAAGCCGTCCATCTCGACCAGCAGCTGGTTGAGCGTCTGCTCGCGCTCGTCATTGCCGTTGCCGAGACCGGCGCCGCGATGGCGACCGACCGCGTCGATTTCGTCGATGAAGACGATGCACGGCGCCGACTTCTTGGCCTGTTCGAACATGTCGCGCACGCGGCTCGCGCCGACGCCGACGAACATCTCGACAAAGTCCGAGCCGGAAATGGTGAAGAAGGGCACGCCCGCCTCACCCGCAATGGCGCGGGCGAGCAGCGTCTTGCCGGTGCCGGGCGAGCCGACCAGCAGCGCGCCCTTGGGGATCTTGCCGCCGAGCCGCGCGAACTTGGTCGGGTCCTTGAGGAACTCGACGATTTCCTGCAGCTCCTCGCGCGCCTCGTCGATGCCGGCGACGTCGTCGAAGGTCACCTTGCCCTCGCGCTGCGTCAGCATCTTGGCGCGGCTCTTGCCGAAGCCCATCGCGCCCGAGCCGGACCCTTTTTGCATCTGGCGGATGACGAAGAAGGCGAGGCCGACCATCAGCAGGAAGGGCAGCGACTGATACAGCAGCAGCTGCCAGATCGGCGCGCCCTCCTCGGGCTTGGCGGTGATCGTCACGCTGTTCTTGCGCAGCTTGTCGGCCAGCTGCGGATCGGGGATCGCATAGGTGCGGAATTTTTCGTTGTTCTTCATCGAGCCGGTGATGACCTCACCGGCGATGTTGACCTCGCCGACGGTGCCGGCCTCGACCTTGTCGAGGAACGCCGAATAGGGGATCGTGTTGACCCCCGCCGTCTGGGCGCGCCCGTCGAGCATGGTGACGAACAGCGCCCCCGCGACGAGGATGCCGACCCAGATGAGCAGATGCTTCATCCACGGGTTGGGCCCACCGGCATCGGGACCCTGCGGCTTGTCTTGATCGTTCATCGGCTTTGCGCACCTTTCGTCACCACACAAGATAGGCGACGCAGGATTAATGGCAATGGAACGCGGCGCTATTTGGGCTGATAGGCCTCAACGCCGCGGCGGCGCCGGGCGAAAATGCCAGATTCCGCGCTTGCTCGATGCCATGACGCCCGCTTGCGTCGCCGATGTGCCGCCTTCCAGCGCGTCGAGCAGCGACTCGACATTGCTCGCCGAATCGAACGCCGGGCGCGTGATCGCGGCGGCGGCGCGGACCTGATCGATCGCGCGGCGGGCGATGCGCCGGCGCAGATCGCGCGGCACGTCGGGCAACGCAACCTCGACCGTGCTGCGTTCGGAAATGGTCGCGTGATCCAGCCAGAGGCGATCGGCGAGCTCGGCCAGCGCGGCATCGGCCTCGGCGGCATGCGTCGCGGCGCGCGCGAGGTTGACGGGATCGAGCCAGGCCTGCTCGGCCAGCAATTGGCGGACGCGGACGCGCTCGAAGCGGGTATCGCGGTTGCTGGGATCGTCGACGAACGGCACGCCGGCCGCCTCGACCAGCGCGCGCAGCGCCGCGCGACGCCAGCCGAGCAGGGGGCGGATCAGGGTGATCGTGCCGAGATCGCGTCGCGCGCGGATCCCTGCCAGGCCAGCCGGACCGCTGCCGCGGGCGAGGCGCATCAGGAAGGTCTCGGCCTGATCGTCGGCATGATGCGCCGTGGCCAGAATCGTCGCACCGGCGCTGGTCGCCCAGCGCGTCAGCAGATCGTAGCGCAGCGCGCGCGCCTCGGCCTGGATGTCGCTCGGGCCGATCGCGCGGTCGGCGGCGAGCGTGGCATGCGGCACGC
>NZ_JARYTI010000095.1 GCF_029911635.1 Sphingomonas sp. AR_OL41 | reverse complement strand
GGATGCGCCGCGCGCGCCGCACCCGGCGACCGGCACCCCGCATTGCGCGCAACGACGACGAAGGCGAGCGACGCTTCGCGGCCTGACTGCCCTTCCCGTCGCGGGTTACGAGGCTCGTCAGACCTGCTACAAGGGTGATGCGCGCCGGGGGGCGTGCAGCCTGGGGGAAGCACGCCATGACACCACTGACCGCGCCGCTCCTGTCGGCGATCGTGACCATCGTCGCGGTGATGTTCTACCTCTACGCCGCGATGCGCGTCGGCAGTTATCGGGTCCGCTTCCAGGTCGCCGCGCCGGCGACGGTCGGCCATCCGACCTTCGAGCGCGCGTTCCGCGTCCAGATGAACACGCTTGAGCAGATGGCGGCATTCCTGCCGCTGCTATGGCTAACGGCGCTGTTCCCGATGCCCGGCATCTGGATCGCGCCGTTGGTCGGGCTCGCCTGGGTCGCGGGCCGTATCCTCTACCTGCGCAGTTACATGCGCGATCCGAAGAGCCGCGCGAACGGTGCGATGATCAGTGGCCTTGCCATCATCGCGCTGCTCGCACTGGCGATCGGCGGAGTAATCCGCGCCGCGCTCGGCTGGGTCTGAGCCGGGGACCGGCGGCGATCAGCGCTTGCGTCGCGGCGGCGGGGTTGGTTCGGTCGGGTCGATGGACAGTCGCAGCATCAGCGCGGTGAGATGATCGTCGAGCGGCTCCTCGGGGTCGGGAAAGCACGCTTGCAGCACCTCGCCGACGGCAGCCACCCGGTCGCGATCGGGCGGTGTCCCGGACGATGGCGTCGGTTCCGCATCCGACGGGACCGCGCGCCGGCCCCGTGCCGTCGCGGCGAGCCACGCGGTGACCGAGCGTAGCCTCACGCGCCGGCCGCGCGCGCCGGCCCGCGGCGTGCAGCGCATGCGAACATCCCTTTTCCTTCCCGGTTGTTACGTCATCAACGCGCGAGCATGCGCGCGGTTGCGCAGGCCGGTCTTTGGCCATTGTCGGGCGGGCTGCACCATGTCAGCCTCGTCGCATATGACGCGTCAAGGGGACTGGGCGATGCGGGGCTGGGCGATGGCAAAATGGGCGGCAATGTTCGGCGCGCTCGCGCTGGCCGGTTGCTCGGCCTGCGAGGATGTGCCGCTGGCGAACAAGGCGATCGACCGCTTTCACGCCGCGCTCAACGCCGGACAGTTCGATCCGATCTATGCCGGCTCGGCCAAGGATATGAAGGAAACGACGCCGCAACCGCGCCTCGTCGCCTTGCTGGCGGCGGTTCACCGCAAGCTTGGTACCTTCCGCTCGGGTGCGTCGGTCGGCTGGAACGACAATATCAATCCCGCCGGCCATTTCATCACGATCAATTACCAGGCGAAGTACGAGCATGGCCCGGCGGCGGAAAATTTCGTCTACCGCATCGACGACGGCCATGCCGTGCTGGCCGGTTATCATGTCAATGCCGACGCCTTGATTCTCGGCTGAACGCTGCCCTCGCGCCGGTGGTCGCGTTCGAGATGATGTTTGGGTCGCGCGCCCCGGCGTGCTAGCAGGTTGGTCGTGTCGCGGTGCCGATGATCGACCGCGACGCAGTATGGTCGGCTATGGCTTCCCCTGTGGCGAGTCTCCGGCTGGGAAGGTTCCCGCCATGGCATCATCCACGACATCGTCGCCCAACGCTCCACCCGATCTCGGCACGGCCCTGATCCAGGCCGCGCGGACGCCCTTGCTCGTGCTCGACGACCAAACGCGCGTCGCAGCGGCCAGCCTGTCCTTCTGCCGCGCTTACGGGTTCGTGCCGGGCGAGATCATCGGCGAGAAGCTGTACGCGATCGGCGGCGGCATATGGGATCTCGCGCCGTTGCGCGATCTGCTCGGCACCGAACTCGCCGGCGATGACGGCGACGACGTCGCGCTCGACCTCATCCGCCCCGGTAAGGACCCATGCCGCCTGATGGCGCATGCCCAGCGGCTCGACGTGACGCCGCCGACGCGACTGATGCTGCAACTCACCGATGTTACCGCGATCGGCGAGGAGCAGCGCAGGCTCGAGGCACTGGTGTGCGAAAAGGAGGTGCTTCACCAGGAATTGCAGCACCGTGTCGCCAACAGCCTGCAGATCATCGCCAGCATCCTGATGCAAAGTGCGCGACGCGTCGCGAGCGACGACAGCCGGACGCCGTTGATCGATGCGCATCACCGTGTCATCGCGATCGCCGGCTTGCAGCGTCAGCTCGCGGCAAGCGCGGGATCGCATGTCGCCGTACTGCCCTATTTGCGCGAGCTCGGCACGAGCATCACGGCGGCGATCATCCACGACAGCAAGCGGGTCTCGATCCATGTCGATGGTGACGACAGCGTGATCGACGCCGCTCGCTCGGTCAGCCTCGGGTTGATTGTCACCGAATTGACCATCAACGCGATCAAACATGCCTTTCCCGGCGATGACCCCTCGGGCCGGATCGATATCGACTATCGCGCCAGCGGCGACGACTGGGTGCTGACGGTCGCCGATAACGGGATCGGCATGCCGCCGGCGTCGGTGGTCCGGCACGGGCTCGGCACGAGCATCGTCGGCGCGCTGGCCGACAAGCTGCGCGCGCATGTCGTGGTGGCGTCGGCCAATCCGGGCACGCGAGTGTCGGTGACGCACCCCTGAAACGGCGAAAAGGCCCGGGCATGGTGGCTGTCTCGCGACAGCCACCATGCCCGGACCTTCCCACCCCCGACAGACCGGCCCCAAGCGGGGGGGATGCTCGGCCGATCCGTCGGTTAGTTCGTGCGGCGCGGCGCGCGCGCGTCGAGCCTCGCCGACAGCCGGTCGACCCCGGCGCGGATCGTTGCGTCGTCGCGCGGCGAGAGGTTGCCGCGATAATGCCGCATGCCGCGCTCCTGACGATCGAGCATTTGCACGTCGCCGAGCAGGCGGCGCCCATCGCGCCGATCCAGCGCATCGCTATTGAGCGCTTGACGGACATTGCGATCGAGCCAGCCGATCTGGCCGCGAATGTCGGTCGGGCGGTCGCCGCGGCCCATATGGTCGCGGCCATCCCCGTAACCGTTGCGGCCACGCGTGCCGGTGTTGAAGGTCACGCTGCCATCGGTCGCCACCCAGCGGCCGTTGCCGTCGTAGAAGCCGCTGGTCGTGCCGGCATGCCAGCCGCCGCGCGCGTCGTAATAGCCGGGTGCGCTGGCGTTGCTCCAGCTGCCATCGGGCTGCTGGCGGCTCGGTGCGCTGCCGCCGATCCAGGCGCCGTTGCGATCATAGTGGCCCGACACGCGGCCGGCGACCCAGGTGCCACCACGCTCATAATGGCCGGGCGCCATGGCGGGCATCCACTGGTCGCCGCTGCCATAATAGCCGCTGGCGCCGGCCGGCACCCAACGGTCCGACGCGTCGTAATATCCGCGTTCGCCCGAGGCGCCGCCATTGGCCTGCCAGCGACCGTCGCTGCCATAATAGCCATTGGGCGCGCCATCGATCCACTGGCCGTCGCGGTCGATATAGCCGGTCACGCTGCCGCGCGGGTTGGCGCTGGCGTGCCAGCGCGCGTCGCGATCGTAATAGCCATAAGCGCGCCGGCACTCGTCGCTCGGCCGCGCGATCTGGTTGCCGAGCACCGCGCCGCCGATGCCGCCGATGATCGCGCCGAGTGTGCGATCACCGCGCCCCGCGACACTGCTGCCGACCAGCGCGCCGACACCGGCGCCGCCGACGGTGGCGACGGCCCGCGTGCTGCGCTGCTGTTCGCACGATGTCTGTGCGAGCGCTGCAGCCGGGACGAGCGCGGTCGCGGCGAGGCTCAGCGCGAAAAATGTCTTCTTCATGGAAATGTCGCTCCCCGGCCGAAAGCATGTCAGCCGTTGGCGCGATAACCGGCCGGCGGTCGGGAATGTTCCGGTGACGACAATTTATATCAACCCATATTGTCTTGTCGGCGCCAGGGTAAAGGCCGATATCGCGCTGACCGTTATTCCCTGGTGACGGACAAATCACCGCGTGCGCGCGCGGCATTGCGGCAGGCGCGACGCCTGTCAGTCGTTTCGGTATTGCAACGAAACCATTGAAAAAGCGTCTCAAAATGACGTTTTTGTGGCGATTTAACATTTGTCATCAACACCGTTCGCGGTCACCTCTTGCTGCATGACCGAAAGCGATTCGGCTGGTTGGGGGACAAGACATATGCACAGCGCGACGCCGTCCGCAGGGGGGACGCGCCCGTCGCGCGTACCGGGCTTTGATCGGTCGCGCGCGCGATGATCGAGAGCGGATCGCACGCACCCGGCATTTCCGCCGCCGACTTCGG
The DNA here is from genome assembly GCF_029911635.1 of Sphingomonas sp. AR_OL41. Classification (GTDB taxonomy): domain Bacteria; phylum Pseudomonadota; class Alphaproteobacteria; order Sphingomonadales; family Sphingomonadaceae; genus Sphingomonas. The sequence goes on along the minus strand of NZ_JARYTI010000095.1, from coordinate 9,280 downwards.
CCTGCCGCCGCATACCGCGCTCCGCTTTGAGCGGCCTGTAGCGGCGTTGCGCCGGCACCTGACAAGCTATGCTGTGTTCGATTCAGCGCCGGGCCAATGGCCGGGGACGGTTGAGTGGATGCTGCCGGCCTGGGCGCAGATGTGGATCGTGATGGCCGATGGTCCGGTCAGGGTTAAGCTCGGCGCGAAGGACTTCGCCCCGCTGCCGGCAACCGTGCTCTATGGCGTGACCAGCCGGGCGATGCCGGTGACGGCGCAGGGCGGGGTGACCATCGGCATCGATGTCAGTCCGCTCGGCTGGGCGCGGTTGTTCAAGGTACCGGCGGAGCGCCTGCGCGACCAGGTGACATCGCTCGGCGCGGTGATGAAGCCGGCCGTGGCGGCCAGGCTGGCATCCGCCCTGGCGGCGTCGGACCGCGCACACGAGGTGAAAGAGGTGCTCGACGCCTTTTTCACGCGGCAGATGGCGCAACCGCATCGCGACGAGGCGATGATTGCCGAGATCATGGCGCTGATCGCCGATCAGGACATCAGCGATCTGACCGCGGCGGCCGAGGCACGCGGCATCGATCAGCGCAGCGTCCGCCGCTTGTCCAAACGCTATTTCGGCTTTCCGCCCAAGACGCTGATGATGCGCACGCGCTTCCTGCGCGCGCTCGTTCCGCTGATCGAGCAAGGCAATGCAGCGGACCATGCGCTGATCCCGCCTGGCTATTACGACCGCTCGCACTTCCTGCGCGACGCGCGGCGCTATCTCGGCATGACCCCGCGCCAGTTCATCGCGCGCCCCTCGCCCTATCGCGACGCGGCGATGCGCGCGCGTAAGCTGGTGATCGGGGCGCCGATCGCCGCGCTCGACGATGTGGCAGACGAATAAGGCGGGCGCTGCGACCTGTGATTGCGCCTCAACTCAGGACCAGCTCGAGAAACAGCGTTCCGGGTGGCGCGCCGCCATAATATGGCGCGATCGGACGAAAACCGGCAGCGGCATAGAGCGCCTGTGCCGCGGCCATGTCGGGCAAGGTGTCGAGCCGCACCGCGCGATAGCCGATCCGCCGCGCCGCGCCGACGATCGCGCCGATCATCGCGGCGCCGAGCCCCATGCCGCGCGCTTCGCGCGTGACGTAGAGGCGCTTCATCTCGCCGACATCGCCGAGCGGGCGCAATGCCGCGCAACCGAGCGGCGTCGCGGCGGTATCGCGCGCCAGCAGCAGCGCGCCATGCGGCACGGCATATTTGCCCGGCAGCGTGGCAAGTTCATCGGCGAAATCCTGATAGCCGAGATCGATGCCCAGGCCATCGGCATAGGCCTGGAAAAGCAGACGCACGACCGCGACATCGTCGGCCGTCGCGACCCCGGCGATGGTATAGCCCGCCTGAGCGTGCCGGGATGCGAGATCACGCGTCATCAGCGCGCCCGTACGGGCCGGCGGATCGCTTCCAGTGCAGCGATCAATGCGTCGGGTCGGCGCACACGCAGTTCGATTTCCTGCCGACCGGGCTGGTCCCAGGCGATGATCACGACGCGCTGAAACATGCTGGTGGTCGACCGCACGTCGCGGATCGCGGCGCTGGGGATGTTCGCCTCCAGCCCGTAAAGTTCGGGCAGGAACATCAGCGTGAAGGGAAAGAAAGGTGTCACGATGAGCCGATCGCCGGTCACCGCCACCAACAGGCAGTTGCGGGCGCCGCCGATCCGCGTGATCACGCTGCGCAGCGATCGTCCCGAAACGGCGCGTTCGGCATAGCGGGCGTTGTCGGGAAGGCGCGGGATGATCGGCTTGTCGTTGATCCGGCGAAAGGCGACCGAAATGCCGACCGCCAGGACGACCCACAGCAACGGGATGAGGAAGGACCATTGCGGCACGTCGTGCGATCCGATCGATATGGTGGCGCGACCCGCCTAGCGGCACGCGCGACGATCTTCAAATGGCGACGCGGGCCATGCCGACACGCCGCTGCCCACAATCCGCATCGGGTAACAGCGCCCGGACAAATCATCACCGAAATGAGTGACATTCTCGCCCGAATGGGTGAGACAGGGCCGAGGCAACCTGCGGCCCGCGACGATCGGGCAGGCCGCGTCACGAGGGAGGGCGATATCGTTGGTCGATAGAATCCTGATAGCCGATGATCATCCGATCTGCAGCGAGGCGGTCGCGCTGGCCGCCCGCGTCGCGCTGCCGACGTTCCATGCCGATCAGGTGGCGACGCTGGAACTCGCCGAACAGGCCGCGCGCGGCTGTTCGGCCTATCGCTGTGTCGTGCTCGATCTGATGTTGCCCGATGCGTCGGGCTTTTCCGGCCTGCTGCGCCTGCAACGGATTCTCCCGGGCGTGCCGATCGCCATCATCTCGAGCATCGAGGATGACTCCGCCGCGGCGCGGGCACTGCACCTTGGCGCGGCCGCCTTTCTGCCCAAGGCCTTGCCCTTTGCCGAATTGTCGGCGGCGATCGGCCGTCTGGTCGCGGGCGAGCGCCAGCCGCTGCCGACAGCCGACCCCGCAACGGGTGCGCTGCGCACGCTGCGCAACAAGATCGACACGCTGACCGCGGGCCAGCTGCGCGTCGTCATGGCGCTGCGCGCGGGCCAGCTCAACAAGCAGATCGCGCATGATCTCGGGCTCGGCGAGGCGACGGTGAAGACGCATCTCGCCGCGGCGTTCCGCAAGCTCGGCGTGTCCAACCGCACCCAGGCCGTCCTGCTCTTCCGCCAGCTCGACGTGGATGCCGATACGACGCCGTCCCGCCATGTCGGTGCCGTGCCGGCATGAACCTAGCGGCGCCGCGGGCGCACGTCGGACTGGAGCCGGCGTTGCGCGAAGCGGAGCGCGGCTTCGCGCTGGTTGCCGATGCGATCGACGACCAAGCGATCTTCATGATCGCGCGCGACGGCACGATCCTGAGCTGGAACAGCGGCGCGCAGCGCATGAAGGGCTATGCGCCCGCCGACATCATCGGCACGCCCTATGCCCGGCTGTTCCCCGACGCCGAGGGTGCGGATGCCGCCGATATTCTCGCGATCGCGTCGGCACGGGGCAGCTATCGCATCGAGGCCCGCCTGCTGCGCCAGGACGGCACGTGCCTGCTGGCCGATGTCGCCGTCCATGCCGTGCGCGACGATGACGGCGCGGTCATCGGTTTCGCCACGATTGCGCGCGACGTCGGCGAGCGTCGCGCCGCCGAGCAGCGGCTCGCCGAGAGCGAACGCGGCTATCGCCTGCTCGCCGACCATGCCAGCGACATCATCGCGCGGATCGATCTGGCCGGCATGCGGCGCTACGTTTCGCCGGCATGTCGCGCGATTTTCGGTTTCGAGCCCGAGGAAATGATCAGCGCGACCCCGCTCGGCCAGGTGCATCCCGACGATCGCGCCCCGGTCCAGAAAGGGCTCCGCGCGATGCTGTCGTCGCGTGACGGTACGATCATGCGTTATCGCCAGCGCCACCGCGACGGCCATTATGTGTGGATGGAGACGTCCTACACGCTGGTGCGCGATCCGGTCAGCGATGCGCCGGTCGAGTTCATCGCGGTGGCGCGCGACATTTCGCGCTACCATGCGGCCGAGCTCGACGCGGCGGCGACCGAAGCGCGGCTGCAGGAACATGTCCGCCTGCTGCAGCTCGCCGAACGCGCCGCGCAGCTCGGCCATTGGCGGTACGATGCGCGCGAGGCGAGAATTTTCTGGTCGGACCAGGTCTTTCGCATCCATGGGCTCGAACCGGGTAATGTGCCGGATCTCGGCGCCGCGCTTTCAGCCTATCATCCCGACGATCAGGCGATGGTCAGCAACGCCTTTGGTGTCGCGCTGCGCGACGGAACGCCCTTTTCCTATCGCGCGCGGCTGTCGCGGCCCGATGGCGAGGTCGTGCATGTGTCGTCGCAAGGGCAGTCGCTGCGCGCGCCCGATGGCACCGTGCTCGGGGTTTTCGGTACCTTTCAGGACATCAGCGAGCATGTCGCGACCGAGGCGCGGCTATCCGCCGCGCTCGACGAGGCCAAGGTCGCCGAGCGCGCCAAGGCCGATTTTCTCGCCACGATGAGCCATGAGATCCGTACCCCGATGACCGGGGTGATGGGCATGATCGAGCTGCTGCGCGTCGAGAGTTCGGCGGACACGCGCGACGCGCTGTTTACGAGCCTCGACCGCTCGACCCGCACGCTGATGCGCATTCTCGACGATGTGCTCGATTATTCGAAGATCCAGGCGAAAGAGTTGGCGATCCGGTCGGAACCGTTCGACATGCGTGGCACGGTCGAGGCGAGCATCGACCTGTTTCGGCATGCGGCGCGGGCCAAGGGTCTCGATCTCCTGCTCGATTTCGCGGAGGGGCCGACCCGGCTGACGGGCGATGGCGAGCGGCTGCAACAGATCCTGTTCAACCTGTTGGGCAACGCGATCAAGTTCACCGCGAGCGGCACCGTGACATTGCGGGTGACGCCGCCGGTCGATGGGGATGAATGGGTGTTCGCGGTGCGCGATACCGGCCTGGGGCTGCCGCCGGATGCCGACGTCCTGTTGTTCCGCCCGTTCGTGCAGGGCGATCCGTCGATCGCGCGCCGCTTTGGCGGTACCGGGCTCGGCCTTGCGATCAGCCGTACCCTCGCCGAGGCGATGGGCGGCACGTTGAAGGTCGCACAGACAGCCGGGCCGGGGTCGTGCCTCGAACTGGTGCTGCCTTTGCCCGTCGCCCCGGCGGCGGTCGCCACCGAACCGGACCCCGCCACCGCGACGGTCGCGCGCGACATCCTCGTCGCCGAGGACCATCCCGCCAACCGGCTGTTGCTCGAGACCTGGCTGACCCGGCACGGTCACCGCGTGCACTGCGTCGATGACGGGCCCGGCGTGGTGGCGGCGGCGGCGTCAGGCGCGTTCGACGTGATCCTGATGGACCGTCAGATGCCGGGCATGGACGGCTTTGCCGCAAGCGCCGCGATCCGCGACCTGCGCGGCGCGGCAGCGTTGACGCCGATCATCCTGCTGTCGGCGGACGTGCTGAGCGACATGGCGGCCGACATGCGTGCGGTGGGGATCGTCGAACGGCTGGCCAAGCCCGTCGATTTCGCGCGCCTCCGGCAATGCCTTGCCCTGTTGCCGGGCCGCGCCGCGACACCGTGCGAGGTGATCGATCCGGCGGTGCTCGCGACGCTGTTCGACCAGCTCGGGACAAGCGCCGCCGCGCGCTTTGTCGCGATGGTCGAGGACGAACTGTCGACCGCGCCCGACCGGATCATCGGCGTGCTGCGCGATGGTGACTTCCCTGCCGCCTATGACCTCGCACATCGCAGCATCGGCGCGCTCGCCAATATCGGCGCGATGGCGCTCGTTGCGGCGTTGCGGGAGGTGCGACGCGAGATGTCGGCGGGCGATGCCGCCGCGGTCATCGTGGCGATCGCGAGTGCGGCGGCGGCGACGCGTCGGCGGTTCGACGCGATCGCGCGCCACTATGGCGCGTCCGCCTGACCGGCACGCCGCCGTAGGTAGCGCAGTGCGAGCCCGCAGGCAGTGCCGATGGCGATCGCCACGGTCAGGTCGGCGAGCACCGTCAGCGCCATGGTCAGGAACAGCAAGGCGAGGTCGGCGCGCGGCGCGCTCAGCCGCTCGGGCCAGCGATGCGGTTCGCTCATCGTCCAGGCGGTGACGACCAGCAGCCCGGCCAGCGCGGGCATGGCGAGATAGCCGGCCAGTGGCGCCGCCACCATCATCACCGCGAGGATGACGAGCGCATGGACCATGCCGGCGATCGGCGTGCGGCCGCCGGCGCGGACATTGGTCGCGGTGCGCGCGATCGCGCCGGTCGCCGGCAGCCCGCCGAACAGCGGCGCGGCGATATTGGCGGCGCCCTGCGCGAGCAGTTCGGCATTGGAGCGGTGCGCGCCGCCGATCATGCGATCCGCCACGACCGCCGACAGCAGCGACTCGACCCCGGCGAGAAAGGCAATGACCGCGGCCGAGGGCAGCAGCGCGACGATCGCCGCCAGCGATACCGGCGGCAGATGTGGCCAGGGCAGTCCGGCGGGCAGCGCGCCGTAGCGCGACCCGACGCTGTCGACGTGCAGCATGAGCAGCGCGACCGTGAGGCTCGCCAGCGTCACCGCGACCACCAGCCCGGGCACCTTCGGTGCCCAGCGCCGCAGCGCGAAGATCGCGGCGATCGTCGCCAGCCCGATCGCCAGCGCCGCCGGATTGAGCGTCGCCCGGGCCCCCCACAGCGCCTCGATCTTGGGGATGAAGTCGGCCGGCAAGGGCCCGCTCGACAGGCCGAACAGATCCTTGAGCTGGCTCGTGGCGATGACGATCGCGATGCCCAGCGTGAACCCCTCGATCACCGCTTCGGGGATATGCGCGATCAGCCGCCCGGCGCGAAACAGCCCGGCCACGAGCAGGATCCCCCCGGCCATCAACGTCGCCAGCAGCAATCCGTCGAAACCGTGCCGCGCGATCACGCCATAGACCACGACGATGAACGCCCCGGTCGGCCCGCCAATCTGGACGCGGCTGCCGCCTAGCGCCGAGATCAGGAACCCGCCGATCACTGCAGTGATCAGCCCGGCCGCCGGTGCCGCGCCCGAGGCGATGGCGATGGCGATGCTCAGTGGCAGCGCGACCATCGCGACGGTCACTCCGGCGATTCCGTCGCCGACGAACTGGCGCCTTGTATAACCGGGCAGGGTGGAGAGGATCTTGGGTTTCATGGCAAATCGATCCGTACCAGCTTGTCGCGCGCCGTCGCGCCGCGCAGCAGGGTCAAGGCCGAGCGCGGCCGCCCCAGCGCGGCGGCGAGCTGGGCGAGAATGGCGTCATTGGCGCGACCGTCTTCAGGTGTCGTGGTCGTGCGAATGGCGAGCACGGGCGCCGCGCCCTCGGCCGGCAGCGCGATGCCGTCGGCGCGGGCATTGGGGGTCGCGCGGATCGCCAGCCGGCCCTCGGCATCGGCCAGCGCGAGAATCGCGGCAGGCGGCGGCGTGGCGGGTCGCGGACGCGCCACTATCCGCACCGTGCCGGGCAAGTGCGCGATGCGCGGTATAGTCTCTGCATGCCTGGCCCCATCGCGACGTCATAGCGCGCGCGAGGGCCATCTTGTCCAGTGCGGGATGACCCGTATTGGCTAGTCGGAGAGCGTTTATCGCCGGGCCCGATGCTGGCCGATTCTTGCGCCGATGGTGCGGTAGGTCGGAGAGCCGCAGCACAAGGGGGGAGGTGCAGCCCTCCGACCATGCGACATCAAACGCCGTCAAGGCGGAGAGGGTTGCGCGAGGCCCCGAAAAATCAGCGCAACATGCATCAATAGATAGCACATCGCGTCCTTGCGAGCGGGAACGAAATGACTTGTTCGCGAGATTAGCCATCCATCACTTCCGCCCATCGGGACGAGGTCATGACATGGACGAAATGTTTACCCGTATCGCTTCGCGCGCCGCATCCTATCTCGGTGCGCCGGCCGCCTTCATCATCTCGACGCTGCTGATCATCGTCTGGGCGGCGAGCGGCCCGGCGCTGCATTATTCCGATACGTGGCAGCTCATCGTCAACACCGCGACCACCGTACTGACCTTCCTTGCGGTGTTCCTGATCCAGAACAGCCAGAATCGCGACGGCGCGGCGATCCAGGCCAAGCTCGACGAGATCCTGCGCGCGCTCGACAATGCGCGCGGCGAGTTCGTCGGCATCGAGCATCTCACCGACAAGCAGATTTGCGCGATCCGCACCGCGCTCGAAAAGCAGATCGACGAAAATGACGACACCACCGCCGAGACGGTCGAGCAGTTGCTCAAACGTTCGTAATCGGTGCACGAGGCGTATGCACCTGCGACGCGGCGTCAGGCGTTTAGCCTGAGATGCGCCGCACGGTGCATGCCCGCTTCGAAGGAGAGCCGAAAATGGACCGTCCCCGCGACGATGCGATCGAAAACAATCCCGATCACGAGACCCCCGGCGGGCGCACGCCTGAGCCGGTCGAGAACCGGCCCGATGTCGGCACGGCGACGCCCGAGGATTATCCCGCCGCCGATCGCACGCAGAGCCGCCCCGAGGGCGCGCCCTGACGCGTCACGCCGGTTCTGGCCGCGCGGCGCGGAGTAACGGCGCGCGCTCGGCGAGGTCGTTGCGGATCGTCGTCGCCGCGACGCCGCCTTCGCCGACCGCATGGCTGATCTGGTCGAGACCCTTGACCACGTCGCCCGCGGCATAGAGCCCGGCGACACTCGTGCGCTGGTGGTCGTCGACCAGCAGGCAGCCATCGTCGGTCATCTTGGCCGAAAGGCCGCGCGCCAGGTCGGAGCGGATCACCGAACCGAGCGCAGGATAGATGCTGGCGAAATCCAGCCGTCCGGCGGCGGTGTCGAGCGCGATGCGCGCGCCTTCCAGCATGAGCTGGCCGCTCGGCCCGTCGGCCAGCGCGATTCCGGCGCGGTCGATCGAGGTCCGGTCGTCGGGAGAAAGCTTATGCGGTCCGTCGGGCGCGATCAGCGTCACATCGGCGGTGAAGCCGCGCAGGAACAGCGCTTCGCGCATACCATGCGCCCCGGTGCCGATCACGCCGACGCGGGTGTCGCTGACCTCATAACCGTCGCAAATCGGGCAATAACGCAGCAGGCCGCGCCGCAGCGCGTCGGCATGGTCGTCGTCCGCGATGTCGGGGCGGCGGTTATGCACGCCCGTTGCAAGCAGCACGCTGCGCGCGGTGAGCGTGCCGCTACTCGTCGCGACGCGGAAGCCGTCGCCATCGCGTTCCAGGCCGGTTGCCGTGGCCTGGATGATCTGCGCGCCGTATCTGGTCGCGTGGCGTGCCATGCGCCGCAGCAGCGTCGGCCCGGCGATGCCGCCGGGATAACCCGGCACATTGCGGCTGCGCGGGATCAGCGCGGCGCGGCTGTCGCCACCGTCGATCACCGTCACCGCAAGGTGGAAGCGCGTGAGATACAAGGCGGCGGTCAGCCCAGCCGGGCCGCCGCCGATCACCACGCAGTCGATCGTCTCGTTGCTCATGTGCCGGTCGGATATCCCGCAAGATAACGCCGCGCCGGGATGGTCCCCGGCGCGGCGCGCATTGTCAGTTGGAACCGGTCGTGACGGTCGTCTTTGTCCGCGTCACGGTTGCCGGATGCGTGGCGCGGTGGCGCACCGTGTGGCGCACGACGCGACGCTTGACCGGGGCCTTGGCGACCGTCGTGGTGGTCGCGGCAGCGGTCTGCGTCGTCTCGGTGGTCACCGTCGTCGGCGCGGGCGCTGGGGCCGGGGCCGGCGCGGCGATCACGATCGGCGCGGGCGGCGGTGCCG
>NZ_JARYTI010000094.1 GCF_029911635.1 Sphingomonas sp. AR_OL41 | reverse complement strand
CGCGCGGCGCAGCGCGATCCCGCGCGCGAACAGCCGCCCCGCGCTCACGCTGCGCATGTCGTCGCGCCGCCACGGCACCGCGCGGCCATTATCGTCATAGACCACGACCAGCCCGTCGCCGTCGAACCCATAGCTGAAATAGCCGTCGCGGATCAGGAACGGATAGTCCGCGCCGGGCGCGTAGAAATAGCTCCGCCGCTGGTCGGCGATCGGCTCGACGATCATCATATGCCCGTCGCGCGCCTGCCACGCCCAGTCGGTGTCCCACGTCCCGTTGCTCGCGAAGCGGAAGCTGAAATCTGGCGGCGACTCGCCAAAGGCATTGGCCAGCGCATCGGCATCGTCGATCCAGCGATAGTCGCCGATATCTTCGATCGCCGCAGGCGGTGGCGGCGGCGGGGCGGGGGGTGGCGCGGGCACGTAGATGACCGGCGCCGGCGTCACCGGCGCGCGCACCACCGTCCGCTTGACGACCTTCTTCTTCGCCTTTTTCGCGACCTTCGTCACCTTCGGCTTGGCCTTCGCCTCGGCCTGCCCGGCGAACCCCGCCGCCAGCAACGCTCCCAGCGCGACCGCTGCCCTCAGTCTCGTGAACATATTCCGACGCATCGCGACTCTCCCGGATCGACCGTGCCGATCATTACGCCAGCAACATGAACCGCGGCTGTGTGTCTTGAAGAAACGCGCGCGCCGCGCCGTTATGAGATCATATGCGGGCGGCCGCTACAGCGCATTCTTTTCCGCCAGCCGCCGCGCCCAGTCCCCCTCGGGCTTGAAGACATCGATGAACAGCGCGGTCGGCTGCGCCTGGCAGGCCTCGATCGCCTTGCTCCAGCGCCGTTCCATATCGCTCACCGACCCCTTCAACGCGGCACTGTCGAACCCGCCGGACTGCATCTGCACAACGGTTCTCAGCCCCAGCATCATGTAGAAGAACGCGTCATGTTCCTTCGCCGGCCAGGTCGCGCGCCACCATGTCTGGTCCCTGGCGAACTGGTCGCACCGATAGCGCAAGATGCCGCCTCCCTTGCCCGCCGAATGATAGCTGTCGAAGCTGAATCGCAGCTTTGCCGGCCCGAGCAACGGCTTGCCCGCGGCGTTCTTGCGGACCCGGAACAGCGTCGCCTGCGCCGCGGCCAGCGCCGCTGCGTCGAGCCCCGGGGCGCGACTGCTCACCACCACCTGCGCATCGATCAACCGCCCGTCCGCCCCGAGCATCCCGCCGATCTCGACCTTGCCATAATGTCCCGCCGCACGTTCCGCTTCGGGATATCCCGGGTCGACCGCGGTCAGCACCGCGGGCTGCACGTCTGCCGGGTCGAACGTCTGCGGCATGCTGATCGGCACGGCGATTGCCACGCCATCGGCATCCTTCGCCGGCGAGAAGGTCGACGCCCGCACCGCGTCGAGCGCCGCTGCATCGAGCGCCGGAAATCCCGAACTGCGCGAAATCACCGCCTCGCCAAGCTTGCCATCGATGCCCAGGATGCCGCGCACCATCGCTGTCCCGCCATGGTTCGCCGCGCGCTCATCCTCGGGATAGTCGGGCGGTACCATCGTCACCGACTGCGGCGTGGTGCGCATCCGCGACCGGTTCGCGCGCGCCGCCGCCATCGCCGGACTTTCGGCTGGTGCCGTGGGCGTCGTTGTCGGCGCGGCGATCGGCGTCGGTGCGCCGCTCGCGACCTGTGCCGCCGCTGCCAGGATGCTCCACATCAATGTCATTCGCCCCTCCCGTTACGCCGGCCATGCCGCCCCGCTTGCCCGGTGACAAGATGCGCCGGCCCGCGGGTCGATAGGCGTCGGTGGGCGGTGCAGGAAAAGGACCGCGTCGTCCCCTCGCGGAACCGCGATCGTCGCGCGCCCGGCGCCGGGGCCGCCCTGGGTGCGACGCGCCATCCCGGGAACCGACCGATCGGGCAGGTTGTTTTCCGACCCGTCCCAACCCATCTGCTTCGCTCACGGCGCCTCTTGCCGATTCCGAACAAATCTGGAACAAACTGCTCCCATGCTGACTCATATCTCCGTGCGCGGTGCCCGCGAGCACAACCTCAAGGATGTCTCGATCGACATCCCGCGCGACACGCTGACGGTGATCACCGGGCTGTCGGGCTCGGGCAAGTCGAGCCTCGCCTTCGACACCATCTATGCCGAGGGGCAGCGGCGTTATGTCGAGAGTCTCTCGGCCTATGCCCGCCAGTTCCTCGAGCTGATGCAGAAGCCCGATGTCGACCATATCGAGGGGCTCAGCCCGGCGATCTCGATCGAGCAGAAAACCACCAGCCGCAACCCGCGCTCGACCGTCGCCACCGTCACCGAAGTCTATGATTATATGCGCCTGTTATGGGCGCGCGTCGGCATTCCCTATTCGCCCGCCACCGGCCTGCCGATCGCCGCGCAGACCGTCAGCCAGATGGTCGACCGCGTCATGGCGCTGCCCGAGGGCACGCGGCTCTATCTGCTCGCCCCGGTCGTGCGCGGCCGCAAGGGCGAGTATCGCAAGGAACTCGCCGAGTGGCAAAAGGCCGGCTTCACCCGGGTCCGCATCGACGGCGAACTGCACGAGATCGACGAGGCCCCGGCGCTCGACAAGAAATACAAGCACGACATCGAGGTGGTGGTCGACCGCCTCGTCGTCGGCCCCGACATGGCAACGCGCCTCGCCGACAGCTTCGAAACCGCGCTGAAACTGGCCGAAGGGCTGGCGTACGTCGATCTGGTCGACACGACGGTAGCGCAACTCACTTCTCCCTCTCCCCGCCTGCGGGGCGCATCGCCGCAGGTTCGTCGCCCGGGCGAACCCGAAGGCGGCGATGCGGGTCGGGGAGAGGGGGCCCTCCGCGAGGGCGCGCTTTCGGTCATGCCCTCCCCCAACCCCTCCCCAAAGGGGGAGGGGAGTAGCGTCGTGCGAGAGATGCCCCAAACCTTCACCCCCGAAGGCAGCATGAAGGGCACCGGCCTCCCGCCCAACCGCATCGTGTTCAGCGAGAAATTCGCCTGCCCCGTCTCGGGCTTCACCATCGCCGAGATCGAACCGCGCCTGTTCTCGTTCAACGCCCCGCAGGGCGCCTGCCCGGCGTGCGACGGGCTCGGCGAGAAGCTGCTGTTCGACGAGGATCTCGTCGTCCCCAACCATGCGCTCAGCCTGAAAAAGGGCGCGATCGTTCCCTGGGCCAAGTCCAACCCGCCCTCGCCTTATTACATGCAGGTGCTCGGCAGCCTGGCGCGCGAATTCGGCTTCAGCCTCGACACGCCATGGGAAGACCTCCCCGGCGAGGTCAGGCTGATCATCCTCCACGGCACCGCCGGCAAGCCCGTCACGCTGACCTTCGTTGACGGCAAGAAGAGCTACGACGTGCGCAAGCCGTTCGAGGGCGTGATCGGCAACCTCAACCGCCGCCTGCTCTCGACCGAGAGCGCCTGGATGCGCGAGGAGCTCAACAAATATCAGAGCGCCGCCGCGTGCGAGACCTGCCACGGCGCCCGCCTCAAGCCCGAGGCGCTGGCGGTCAAGGTCGGCATGCGAGACATCTCGTCGGTCACCCATCTCTCGGTGGTCGATGCGCTCGCCTGGTTCAGCGCGATCCCCGCCGAGCTGACCGACCAGCAAAACGCCATTGCCGAGCGCATCCTCAAGGAAATCCTCGAGCGCATCGGCTTCCTCAACAATGTCGGGCTCGATTATCTCAACCTCGATCGCACCTCGGGTACGCTGTCGGGCGGCGAGAGCCAGCGCATCCGCCTCGCCTCGCAGATCGGCTCGGGCCTGTCGGGCGTGCTCTATGTGCTCGACGAGCCGTCGATCGGCCTGCACCAGCGCGACAACGACATGCTGCTCGCCACGCTGCGCCGGCTGCGCGATCTCGGCAACACCGTGCTCGTCGTCGAGCATGACGAGGACGCGATCCGCTCGGCCGATTACGTTATCGACATGGGCCCCGGCGCCGGCGTCCATGGCGGCGAGATCGTCGCGCACGGCACGCTCGACCAGGTCCTCGCCAACCCCGACAGCATCACCGCCGACTATCTCAACGGCACGCGTGAGGTCCCGCTGCCGGCCGTACGGCGCAAGGGCACCGGCAAGAAACTCACCGTCCACAACGCCACCGCCAACAATCTGCGCGGCGTCACGGCGAGCATCCCGCTCGGCACCTTTTGTTGCATCACCGGCGTGTCGGGCTCGGGCAAGTCGAGCTTCACTATCGACACGCTTTATGCCGCCGCGGCGCGCTCACTCAACGGCGCGCGGATCATCGCCGGCAAGCACGACAAGGTCAGCGGCCTGCAATATCTCGACAAGGTCATCGACATCGACCAGTCGCCGATCGGCCGCACCCCGCGCTCCAACCCGGCGACCTATACCGGCTCCTTCACCCAGATCCGCGACTGGTTCGCAGGGTTACCTGAGAGCCTGGCGCGCGGCTACAAGCCCGGCCGCTTCAGCTTCAACGTCAAGGGCGGCCGCTGCGAGGCGTGCCAGGGCGACGGCCTGCTCAAGATCGAGATGCACTTCCTGCCCGACGTCTATGTCACCTGCGACGTGTGCCACGGCGCGCGCTACAATCGCGAGACGCTCGAGGTGAAGTTCAAGGGCAAGAGCATCGCCGATGTGCTCGACATGACGGTCGAGGACGCCGCCGAATTCTTCAAGGCGGTGCCCGGCATCCGCGACAAGATGGCGATGCTGGTCGAGGTCGGGCTGGGTTACGTCAAGGTCGGCCAGCAGGCGACGACGCTGTCGGGCGGCGAGGCGCAACGCGTCAAGCTGGCCAAGGAACTGTCACGCCGCGCGACCGGCAACACGCTCTACATCCTCGACGAGCCGACCACCGGCCTGCACTTCGACGATGTGCGCAAACTGCTCGAAGTGCTCCATGCGCTGGTCGAGCAGGGCAATACCGTGGTGGTGATCGAGCATAACCTGGATGTCATCAAAACGGCGGATTGGGTGCTCGACCTTGGGCCCGAGGGCGGGGTGAAGGGCGGCGAGATCGTTGCGGAAGGCACGCCGGAGCAGGTGGTGAAGGTCAAGGCGAGCTTCACGGGGCAGTATCTCAAGCCGCTGCTGGTGCCGCGGAAGGAAAGCGTGGCGGCGGAGTGAACCCAAAACTCCCTCTCCCCACTTGCGGGGAGAGGGTAGGGGAGAGGGGCAGTCCAGCACGCAACGCCAGGAGGGGGCAATGCACAAGGCCAAGCCAAAACTTGACCCAACTACGCCAATGGCGTACACGCGGTGACGAACCTCATCTCCGTCGTTGAAACCCCGCTCTATCTCGCGCGCGCCGCGCGCCGCGCGCCTGATGACCGAGGCCGAGCGCGAAGAGGTAGTCACAACCGTCGCCGCCGCGCCGGATGCCGGGGTGATCGTTAAGGGAACGGGCGGCTTGCGCAAACTGCGCATACCGCTGCAGGGTCGAGGCAAGCGCGGTGGTGGTAGGGTTATCTACTGGTTTCACTCGGTCGATTATCCCGCCGTCTTGCTGCTCGCCTTTGCAAAGAACGAAGGTGAGGATGTGACGAGCGAAGAGCGCAAGCGACTGATCGGTCTGAGCGCCATCCTTATGGAGCAACTTGGAGGCAGGCGGTGAAGAAGGAAGATTTCGACGATCTGGTGACCAGCATGGAACAAGCCATCGCCTGGGCACGCGGCGAACACGTCCCTGGCCTGCGCATCCATCACTTCCCTGTCGAGGACGTCCGCGCCGTGCGCAGCCGCACAGGCCTCAGTCAGGCCGAATTCTCCCGCCAGATCGGCGTCTCCACCGCCACGCTGCGCAACTGGGAACAGGGCCGCCGCAAACCCGAAGGCCCGGCCCGCATCCTGCTGGCACTGCTCGCACGCGACCCCGCCATCGTCACCCGCACACTGGCAGGCGCGACATAACAATTCTCCCTCTCCCCTCCGGGGAGCATCGGGGCGGTCATGCCCCCGGCATGACCTAAACGGCGTGGGGCGCCGTTTACCCGATGCTGGTCGGGGAGAGGCGAGTAGTGGAGCGTAACTTTCCCTCAAAACGAGACAGCGCTGCTAGACACATGCCAAAGCAAACCCCCATCGAGTTCGAATTCGCCACGACCGCCGAGGCCGAGGCCCACGACGCATGGTCCGCAGTAAGGTCGAAAGGGCCTTGGCGTCGAAGCTGCCTGCCGTGCCGCATGATCAGGTGATGGCCGAGGTTCTAGATATCATCAACGCGAAGCGCCGAACTGCTACTTTACCCGCAAACAAACGCATGGAGCGGTTCAACACATTGAATAAAATGGGGTAATGGCACCTGTAGTGCACCCCTGAAATGAGACAGAGAAAAGGGTGACAGTTCTCCAGTAAGGAGGACGTTATGGCGAACGGAGTCGACCAGCGGCGCTTCAGCCGGGAGTATAAGCTCGCGGTGATCGAGCGGATGGCGTCAGGCGAGCCGGTAAGCGCGCTGTCGCGCGAGTTGGGGATCGCGCGCAAGTGCCTGTATCAATGGCGTGATCGGTATCGGATTGGTGGCGCGATGGCGCTGCGTAGTCGTGGTCGGATGACGAAGGCGGAGGCCGCGGCGGTACGCGGCGAGAGCGCGGTGCTGCCGCAGGCGGGATCGGCGCCGCCACGCGCGCCGCCGGATGAGTTGAAGCGGGCGCGGGCGCGGATCGCGGAACTGGAACGCAAGATCGGGCAGCAGGAGCTCGATCTCGATTTTTTTCAAAGAGCCTTGCGGTACGTCGAGGAAGCGCAGCAGCAGAGCGACGCGCCTGGCGGGACGGCGTCTACGCGGTCATCGAAGCGATGACGGCGTACGTGCTGCAAGGCGAAGGTGGATCGACGATCGAACGCTGGTGCCGGCTCGGCGAGGTGAGCCGGGCGGGCTATTACCGACGCTGGCGGGCATCGGCACCGCGCCGTGAGGAGACGGGGTTGCGTGATTGCCCTGAACGGCGGCGCGGGCGCGCAATCCTGCACCCTGTGTCACGGCAGCCGCCTGCAGGGCGGCATTGCACCGCCGCTGGCGGGCCGCTCGCCGACCATGCTCGTGCGGCAACTCGCCGCCTTCGCCTCCGGCGCCAGGAACGATGCGGGCGCCGCACCGATGCGCGTCGTGGCGGCAAAGCTGAAGCAACGCGAGATCATCGACGTCGCGGCCTATGCGGCAACGCTGAGGCCTTAGCCGCATTCCTCTCGGCCGCACGCCACGATCCCGACCCAGCAATCCCGATAGCATCCCGCCCCACATCGGCGTACATTAGGGCCATGACGGCCTCTTTCAGAGCGCGCACCGGACTGTTTATCCCCCTGGCACTCTCCTGTGCCGGGCTCGCCACCCCGCCGCCCGCCCTCGCGCAAAGCACACCGCCCACAACAAGCCCGCCCGCTAACCCCACGCCCACCCTGCCGCCCTTGCCCCCAGCCGTGATCGACAATGGCCTGACGGTCGGCGGGGCGGACATCGCCGCGCGCAAGGTCGAGAGCCGCATGACGGTGGCGGTCAGGATCGAGGGGCACGGCCCCTATCGTTTCGTGGTCGACAGCGGCGCCGACACCTCGGTCGTCGGCGCCAATGTCGCACGCGGGCTGCGGCTGGCGGCGACCGACCCCGCCAGGGTGCACGGCATGACGGCGACGGCCCTGGTCGATCGCGTCGCCGTCGCCGAGCTGCAGGTCGGTGACAGCACGATCAGCGACCTGCAACTGCCCGTGCTGCGCGAAGATTATCTCGGCGGACAGGGCATGATCGGCATCGACGCGCTGGTCGAACAACGGCTGATGATGGATTTCGACAAGCGCCTCATCACGATCGAGGACGCCCGCCGGCCCGCGCCGCGCTCCTATGGCGACATCGTCGTCGTCGCACGACGGCGGCGTGGCCAGCTCATCCTCACCCAGGCCAGCGCCAATGGCCGTGCCGTCGAGGCCGTCATCGACACCGGTTCCGAAATCACCGTCGGCAATCTCGCCCTGCGCCACAAACTGTTCGGCAAGCGCGGCGTGACATTGGAGACGGTCGAGGCGATGGGCGTCACCGGCGATATGCTGAAGCTGCAGCTGGTCCGTCTCGACGAGCTTCGCATCGGGCCGATCCTGCTGCGCGACGTGGTCATCGCCTTTGCCGATGTGCCGCCCTTTGCCGCGTTCGGGCTCAACGATCATCCGGCGCTGTTTCTCGGCACCGACATGATGGAGAATTTCCGCCGCGTCTCGCTCGACTTCCGCGCGCGCAAGGTGCGCTTTCAGCTCAAGCGTTGCCAGACGACGGGGATCACCCTGCGCACTTTTGCCTCCGTGTCGCGATTGTCGTCGCCCGATCCCGCCGCCAACGCCTGCCCAAGGTGACGCGGTTCGGCACCCATATTGCCACCACCAGCCCCACAGCCTATCCCCACACCAAGCGGGGGGAGCGGGCAATCGTGCGGACAGGATTCCGTATCGTCGTCATGATGGCGTTGCTGGCCGGCGCCGGCGCCGGCGGCACGGCAATGGCCCAGACGGCGCCATCGATTCCCGATGCGCCCGATGCCATTCCCGCCCATTTGTTTACCGACATACCCGACGTCGCGACGGTGGGGATGCCCGAGCTGAGCTTCACGCCCTCGGCGGCGATCGAGGCGGACTATGGCAAATATTATTATTTTCACCGCGCCGATGTCAGCTTCGCCACAGCGCTGGCCGATCTGCGCGAATGCGACGGCCTCGCCCGCAGCTTGCCGATGCGTCGCGACGATTCCGGCGTGCTGCTGCCCAACAGCTATGCGAGCAATGTCGGGGGGCTCGTCGGTGGCGCGATCATGGGCGGCATCGGTGTCGCGATGGTCGCGGCCGACAAACGCAACGAGCGGCGCGCCAATATGCGGCGCTGCATGCACTATAAGGGCTATCAGCGCTTCGGTCTGCCCAAGAGCCTATGGCAGGCGTTCAATTTCGAGGAAGGCCTGTCGTCGGTGAAGGAGGTCGATCGCCAGCGCATGCTCGCCCAACAGGCCAGGGTCGCCACCACGCCCGGCATCGTGCAGCAGGATCTCGGCTTGTGACGCCGCGCCTGTTGCTCGGCGCGCTGTTGCTGCTCGCCGCCCAGCCGCCGCTCGCCATGGCGCCCGCCGCCGCCGACCCGGTCAAGGACAAGCCACAGATTACCCTCGATCCGGCCCGGGCCTATGTGATGTACGCCGGCGATCCGCAGGGGCAGGGGCTCAACATCGTGTCGATTCCCACCGCCGCGGAGATGGCCGCCTACCGGCAGGGTCGCGCCGCCGCGCTGGAGCAGGCGAAGCGCGACTACGCCGGGCAACTGGCGGCATGGAACGAGCGAAAGCCCGGCAGCGCCGCGCCCCGGCCGGTCGAGCCGAGCGAAGCGACGCTCCAGTTTCCCTTGCCGGTCCACTTCGCGGCGATGGGCGTCTTCTCGAGCGACCGCTTCGCCAAATCGGCCACGCAGAGCGTCTATCTCGAAGCCGTGCCGCCCGGCGACTATTATGTCGAGGGCACGCTCGTTACCTGCCTGTGCCTCGGCACGGTGCGCTTCCACGTCGGCGCCGGGCAGATCACCGATCTCGGGCGGGTGGTTTATACCTTCTGGGAGGCGAAGCGGCGCGCCAAGGCGGACGGCACCGCGCCGCCGCGCACTCTGTTCGACCTGCCCGAAGGCGTGACGACCATGGCGATCGAGCCGGCGCGCCCGGGCGCCGCGATCGATCCGCGCATCGGCACCTTCCCGGTCGTACCGGCGGCATATCACTCCTTCGGCAAGATACCGAACGGCGGCGCGAATCTGATCGACCGCCTCACCGCGATGCCCGGCGTGTTTCGCTATGACCGCGACGTGATGATCGACCTGACCGGCGCCGCCCGGCAGTAGCGCGATCACGCGAGCCGCGTTGCTGCCGCGCGCGGCACCCCCTGAACGTCGACCGGCCCACAAGCAGCAAACCCGGATTGCGCCGACCAGACCAACGCGCCATTCTTCGCCGATGACCGACGTCCCCTGCGCCCTCGATCGCCCCGATGACGGCTTCAACGACTATGAGAAGAAAGTCATCGCCAATGTCCGCGAACATGGCTGGCAAGGCACCTCGGTCTTCGCCACGGCCGACGATGATGATGAGGCCGCGCCCGGCTTCTGCTACTCGATCGGTTTCTGGCGGACCGGGTTGGTACCGGAAATCCTGATCGTCGGCCTGCCCCTGGATGTCGGGCACAGCGTGCTCGCCCGCATCCACGAAATGGCCGGGGAGGGCTTCATCCCGCCGGTCGGCGTCGCGGTGTCGGATGTGATGGTCGGCTATGACTGCATCTTCTTCCCGATCGCGCCCGCCGCCTATGCCGACTATCCGCTGTCGGCCAACTGGTTCTACGGCAACCGGGACTATCCGTGCCTGCAGCTCGTCTGGCCCGACCTGGCCGGCCTCTTCCCGTGGCAGGCGGGCTTCAACGAGCGCTTCCGCGACGATCAGCCCGATCTGTCACCGCATGGGTGGCTGGCGCATCTCGCCAATTGAGCCGCGATAGATAACGCGATGCTCGACCAATCCCGACGCTAATGCGCCCTTCATCGCGATGTAGAACTGGACTCTATGGAGCGACGCATCAGGCACGAGAGCGCAGGAGCATATGGCATCGCAATCCTCAGAACCGGATCGCGCCATCCCCTTTGCAGGTTTTGCGGCCGATATCGAACGGCGCCGTCGCGAAACGGGCGTGCTGGATCTGCCACGCAACGCCGGGACTCGCCGCACGGCGAGCAAGCGTGCGCTCCTCGTCGCGATCGAGCGGGCCGGGGGAAAGTGGTAGCATCACGCCGCCCGCATACCCAAAGCGCCAATCTCACAAGCCGGATTCGATGCGTACCTGCCCGAGGTGCCCCGACACATAATCCGCTATTCGCATCACGCGCGGTGACGGATCGTTCGCCCGCGCAAGGTGGAGCAAATCCTCGATGTCGCCGCGATCCTCTACCCCGCGCAGCGCCGGATCGAGCCGCCGGAAAACGGGCGCCTGGCCGGCGCGGGGTACGAACGCCGCCAGTGCATCGAGCGCGACGAGGCTGAGCGGCCGGCCTGCGGCGATCCATGCCCTGATGCGCGCCAGGTCGAGATCGGACAACGCGGCCAGCCGTCCCCAGTCTTCCGTGACATTGCTGCCCGGCGCGTGGGTCTCGATCCAGTCGAGCACGCATGCGGAGCGAAACCACAGCAAGCCTCCTTTCGCCTGGGCCAAGGCGCGGGTATCGAGCCGGCCCAGCGCCTCGATCGCGAGGTCGAGGCCCTCGGGTGCGGGGAGACACCGCGCCGCGGCTTCGCACCAGTCGAACAGCAGGCCGCCACCGAGCGCGCGGTCGCGTTGCGCGCGTACCCACTCTGCCGCGACGGGCCCGAGCGCGTTCGCCGCTATGGTCAGCAGCGCGCCCAGCAACCGATCGCCGCCACGCGCGGCGCGCCGGGCGACCTCGCCCAGCGGATCGGTCGGCGCGAAGGTCCGCAACGCCACGAATTCAGGCGCGTCCAGCCACCACCGCGTCACGCAGAAATCGACCATCCGCGGCAGCGACGCCCGCGCTTCCGAGATCGTCGGCGCAAGCAGGCGATCAGTGGAATAACCGTCCGTGTCGGGCTGCGTTGCTTCGCCATCCTGATCGTAAAAATCATCGTGCAGCAGGTAGCGGGTCCAGCCATGCACGGCGGCTAGGTTGAACCATTCCAATGGTCGCAATGCGCGGTGCCGCAGCCGCGCCGCGCAGGCTTCGCACACCCGGTAAGGGTCGGCAGGATCGTCGTCATCGACGATGACGGAGATGGCCGCGTTTCGACACGCTTCGCATTGCGCATCTTCGTTCATGCCCGCCGCACGCATCACCGCCCGCGCTGCTGCGTCACATAATCGACGAAGCTCCGCAGATTCACCACCGCCGACGCCTCGACCGCCGCCTTCATCTCGGGCGTCATGAAGGCCAGATGCGGCAGCGGAGAATCGTTCTTGCGCTTGTAGGTCCGGCCGCCGGCCGTCGCGTCGGTGAAGTCGCGCAGCCGGAAGTCGATCACCAGCCGATCCTTGCCGACGATCAGCCCGGCGATGATCTGGTTGAGCAGCCCCGGCTGATACACCGCCTTGGGGTCGGGGAAGAGCCCGTAAAGATTGGCGACAATCAGGTCGGCATAGCAACCCGGCGCGGACTGGGCGATCGGCCCGCTCAGCTTGTCGAGCGGCGTGCGGTCGATGTCGAGCATCTCCTCATGCCGCACGATCGTCACCGCCGCCCCCGCCGGCAGCAGGCGTTTCAGTTCGTCGTCGGGCAGCGCGACCGCACGCTTCGCCGTGCCGAACACATTGACGTTCGACAGCGGATTGGCGCGGTCGAGCTGCGCGGGGTCGATCTTCACCAGCATGTTGCCGCGCGGCACGAAATGCGGCCGTCCCGCGCCCCACACATGCAGCTCGCATTGCGGCACCGTGGCGGCTTGCGCCTGCGTCAGCGGCGTTGCCGGCACCATCGGTTGCGCCTGCGCCAAGAGGATCGCCACCATCGCCACGGTCATCGCCTTGCTCCCCGGGTGCTTGGACAGTCTACCGGCCGTTCTGCTCGCGGGCCAGTCCCTGCCACGCGCTCGTCGCGCCGATTCAACTGTCGTCGCATCGCGCTTATCCGCGACCCCGCCACGATCGCGCCCGCGCCGTCGTGGCGCGATATTTCTCATCGTCGATGTTGGATTTGGGTGACCGTTTGCAGGTCCTGCTAACGCCTGTTCGCGCCCCCGCTACTGCCCTGCTAATCACCTGCTCCGCCCCTGCTGTGATGGGCCTGGTGCTAGCCATCAAACCGTTGATAGTGCTATAAAAATCCGCAAAACGATCCGACATTTCCCACCGAACAAAAAATCGAGCAGGCGGAGCAGGTGGAACAGGCCGGATCCGTCGGACAGTTTCGGCTCGTGCTGCGCGGGGTAACGGCGCCTCGGCTATCGTCCCTATCGACGGTTTGTCTCGCGGTGAAGCCGTCGCGTCCATCCTAGCCCGCCCCCGCGCCCCACGCTATCAAGGGCCGGTCCGGCCCTTCCACCAGTGGGGCCGGGGACCGGGGGAACCATGGCTGACCTGCCCGCGACGACACCGCCGCCCGCTACCAGCGGCGCGCTCGCGCCGCGCCAGCCCGGCGGCGCGCTCGCCGCGATTGGGCAGCGCTCTGCCGCCTTGTGGGGTGTCACACGCGGCAACCTCGCCGACGGGCTCCGCCACGCCGGCGCCACTGTCGAGGGCGTGCACCGCCGCCTCGTCCTCGTCGTCGCGGCGATGGTCGCGATCCTCGTCGCCGGCGCGCTGTGCCGCAGTCTTGGGCTGCCGCAGCTCAACTATCTGCTGATCGCGCTGTTCGGTGCAGGCGCGCTCTGGGCCTTTCTCAACCCGGTGCACATTGTCGGGCTGCTGCTGGTCGGCGGCGGCGTCGGCGCGGTGCGCGGCGTCGATGGCGCGCGCGATGCGTTGCTGGGTTATGCCCGGCTGCTCGGCCGCGTCTTCCTCGCCTTTCTCGTGCCGCTGCTGCTCTTTGCGCTCGCGCCGGGCGATCGCTCGCTCGGCACGTCGTTGACCTTCCTCGTGCTCGCGCCGGTCGCCGTGCTGGTCGTCTGGCTGTTCGGTCGCGTCGCGCCACGCGTCGAGCGCGCGGTGTTCGTCGTGCTGCCGCTCGGCGCGCTGCTGCTCGCCGGCGCCAACATGCTGGTGCCGCAGCGCGTGCTCGCTGCGGTCGGCGTGCCGGC
>NZ_JARYTI010000093.1 GCF_029911635.1 Sphingomonas sp. AR_OL41 | reverse complement strand
CGAGCCCCAGGAACCGCTGGAACGACAGGCGATCCTTGATCTGGAACTCGGTCGCTTCGTCCGACAGCGAGTAGAGCGCCTGCAGCACCAGGATCTTGAACATCAGCACCGGGTCAAACGGCGGTCGGCCGCCCTTGCCGCGAGCACTGCGCAGCATTGCGGCGACCAACGGCCCGCGGAAAATCTCGAAGTCGACTACCGCAGACAGCCGTTCAAGCGGATCACCCGCTGCGCTCAGCGACTCGTAACGGTCCGAAAGATCGAAGAAACCCGGCTGACCCGCCATCATCACCTCCGCCACATCGTCGACGAAGTGAATCAAATCTGCCCCTCAAAGGCCAGAGTTTTTCGAGGTGTCCAACTCGCCGGCGCGGGCGCGACGATCTTCCGGCTTTGGCCGGATTGACAATGCGACCATTGGTGGCAGCGCGAGGGTCAGCTTATCCCGCAACTGGGCGACACTTTCCAGCGTGAAATAGGGGGCGCGCTGGACGGCCCATTTGATGGCATGGACCACCCCCATTGGAGAACTTTACAATCCGATGGTGTCATCAAAGTGGAGGAAGCGATGTCAGTTGTCACGATCGGCCTCGATTTGGCCAAGAAATCACGCTTCAGTCATCCAGATCGACGGCTCGACCTCCAGCCTACGCCGCCACGCGGACCTGTTGATCGAGCATGTGCGCTCCTCCGCCCGGATTGCGCCGCCGGCGCCAAGAGAACCCGGCGCCACGGGCGACCGTCCTTACGCTCTCTTCAATCCGCTGCATCGCTAGACGGGCCGCCTTAGTCGAGGCGGCGCTGGCGTGTACAACTTGGCCGAGAGCTCCTTCCACCATGCGTGGTGGTCGAATGTACCACCATAATGCGGAGCTAATCACACAGGTTCGAACGGCGCGGCCATAGCGCACGGCCCCAATCTCGTATGGGACCCCGCGCCTCACAAACATAGTGTTACAATCGATTCGGGCGCGAAAAGCGGCCGGCCGCCTAACTTCGTCGTCGTTGAGAGGACAGAGTGCCATCTCAAGCGCGCGGAATAGTCAATTGCTTGAGACGCTTAAAGCGCAGTTGCCCGCGGCGCGCACGGCGCTTGCCACCCTTAGGTGCTTGACCTCAAGAGCAAAGCTGATAGGAATTTTCGAGGCTGCATCGCAGCGCAATTGGCGCGTATGCCACGAAGAGGGCTCGTCCTGTTTATGATTGCCAACGGATTTCCGCGCGGTGTCCATACCGCGGCTGGGCGCAAGGGGACGGTTGCGTTAATTTTGTTTTTGTTGGCTGGATGCGCCACGCGCGGGGGGCCAGTGGCCTATAATGTCCAGAATTTCGGCTCACCTGACATCCCCGTTGTGGCGTCGGTTGATCGGGCCTATCGCGTCGGCGTGGGTGATAATCTCGCGGTTTCAGTCTTCAATGTAACTGAATTATCGGGCGAATTCACGATCGATGAGTTGGGCAACTTTGAAATGCCCCTTATCGGAAAAATTGCAGCGCAGGGACATACGACTGACGAAATTCGCGAGATGTTGAATGCAAAATTAAGTGGCGGTTATTTGCATGCCCCGAAAATATTCGTTACAGTCAAGGCAGCGCTGAGCCAGCGGATCACTGTCGACGGATCTGTTTCACAGGCTGGCGTTTTCGCTGTGCCGGGGCAGATCAGTCTTCTACAGGCGATTTCCTTGGCTAAAGGCACGTCACCGGATGCCAATCCGCGCCGAGTGGTGGTCTTCCGAACCATCGGCGGCCTCCGTCAGGCGGCGGCATTTGACCTAGACGAGATTCGCCACGGCAAGGCGCCGGACCCGGCAATCTTTGGCAACGATGTCATCGTAGTGGATGGCTCTAAGTCGCGTCAGGCATTCCGCGACTTCGTGAACTCTTTTCCGCTTTTAACTCTGTTCCGCCCATTTTGACGCGCGCGTCAACCAGCCGCATCGAGAAAGTTCTGAATGTCTGATTATTCGCAGACTAATCGACCCGATTCGGGCTCAATCACCGATTCGGCGCGTACGGGAGCTCTCGCGGTTCCCCCCGCCGGTGGCGATGCTGCCATTTATCGCGAGCGAGAAGAAATCGAGAGGAACAGTTACTCGTTTAATCCTCGCGAACTTTGGCGCATAATTTTTCGTTGGCGGTGGCTGATCTTGGGATTTCTGACAGCTAGCGCAGTTATCGCTATTGTTACGACGGCGCTGACTACCCCCATCTATCGCGCAACAGCGACTGTGCAGATTTTGAAGCAAAATCAGGATATCGTAAAAAATAGCAGCGTGGAGAAAGAGGATGGGCCAGACCCTGAGTTTCTTCCTACGCAATTTCAGCTGCTGCACAGCAGAACCTTGGCCGAACGTGTAGTAAACGATCTGCATTTAGCTTATGATTCCAACTATACTCTGCAAACTGGAAGTCACGCGTCACGTGTTCGCGCCGCAACCAGCAGGCTGGCAAGCAGTGTCGAAATCAACCAACTTGCTACCAGCCGAGTTGTCGGCGTTAGCTATTTTGACACCGACCCCTCCCGTGCAGCCGCGGTCGTCAACAGCCTCACCAAGAACTTCATATCGGCCGATCTCGAACGCCGCTACGACGCCACCGCTTATGCACGCGGCTTTCTCGAAACTCGGATTGCGCAAGTGAGGACAGCGCTCGAAACTTCGGAACGCGCCCTAGTCAATTACGCGCAAGCGCGCCAGATCATAACCGTCAGTGGCGGCGAAAAGGACGGAGCGCAGAACACGCCTTTGGATACAGCTTCTCTTATCGCCTTGAATAGCTCGTTATCTGAGGCACAGCAGAAGCGTATCCAAGCGGAAGAGCGCTTTCGGGGCGCCGAGCGGACGGGAGATTCAACCGAAATTCTGAATAACGGAGCGCTGCAGACGCTGATCGCACAACGCAACCAACTTCAGGCAGACTATAGTGACAAGCTGGGAACCTTTGGAGCCGAATACCCGACGATGATCCAATTACGGGGACGTATAGAAACCCTAAATGCCCAGATTAGCCGGCAACGCAGTTCCGTGAAAGGGGCTCTTCGCGCCGAATTCGAGGCGGCTGCTGCTGAACAATCAAGGCTGCAACAACGCGTGAACGAGCTGAAGTCAAGCGTATTGGACTTCCGTGAACGCAGTATTCAATACAATATTCTGCAGCGCAATGTGGATACTAATCGCAGTCTTTATGACGCTCTTCTTCAGCGCTATAAGGAGATCGGCGTGGGTGGTAGTGTCGGCTCCAACCTTGCGTCGATCGTTGATCCTGCCGAGCGCCCGAACCAGCCGTTCCGCCCGAGCCTGAGATTCAACCTTTTGATCGCGCTTTTTGCCGGCCTCGCGGCAGGCTGCGCCGTAGCGTTCCTGATCGAATTCATCGACGACACGATCAAGACGCCGGAAGAGGTAACGAGCAAACTCGGCCTCTCAATACTGGGAGTGGTACCGGTCGTGCCAAAGGGGGAGCGTCTGATCGAAATGTTGCGGACCCCGCAATCCGCAATCTCAGAAGCCTATTTCTCCGTGGTTACCGCCTTACGATTTGCTCGCGCGGGCGGAATGCCGAAATCCCTGCTAATTACTTCGTGCAAGCCGAGCGAAGGCAAGTCCACTACCTGTTTTGCGGTTGCGCAGCATTACGCTCGCCTTGGCCACAGCGTATTACTTATCGACGCGGATATGCGCAAACCCGCCTTCCGCGTGGATGACGACAACGTAATGGGACTTTCTAACTTGCTGGCGAGCAATGACTCTATCGACCTGCATATTATGTCGTCACACTTCGACAACCTGTCACTGCTACCAAGTGGTCCAATTCCACCCAATCCGGCAGAATTGCTCTCGAGCCGGCGGATGCGAGAGATACTAGCGCGCGCCGAAAGCAAATATGCGCTGGTCGTGGTTGACGGGCCGCCGGTGCTCGGCCTTTCCGACGCTCCGCTTCTCGGATCGATTTGCGACGGTACGATCCTGGTGCTCGAAGCTGCGACGAACCGCAGACCCGCCGCCTTGAGTATAATCCAGCGCTTGCATTCCACCGGCGCGGTGGTCGTTGGCGCAGTGTTAACCAAATTCAATCCTCGCCAGTCGGGCTATGGCTACGGCTACGGCTACGGTTACGGCTACAATTACAGTTACGGCCAAGGCGGCAAGAGTGAGGTCGATCGGCTGATCGAGATCACTGGCTGATATGGTCTTCGCAAGCGGGTCACAATCGATCATTGGCCGGTATGCGCGCTTAGCTTCCGTTGCGGCGGGCGTAGCAGTGCTCACTCTGGCGGCGATTAACTCCGCCGCTTATTCACTCGCACTGCAAGGCGATTCTTGCATTTCACAGTTGACCGATTGCTCTACGAACCCAATCGCCCTGAAGAACGCGGAAAGCCGTCTGCTGTCGGGCCGGACTAGCGACGCAGATCTCGAAATCGCCCATTCGGTGGCAAGGGCTGCTCCGATGGGGAGCGACGCGCTGCTTTCCGCGGGCCTGTTTGCCGCGAGTAAGAACGACGGCGTGCGCGCTCGTGTACTTGTGGGCGAGGCACTCCGGCGCGATCCGCGCTCAGCAACGGCACGATTGTATTTCATGGACCATGCGATGCGTGATCACCGCTACTCTGAAGTCGTGTCGCAGGGTGACCGGCTTACCTATATTAGACCGTCGCTCACACCGTTGATAACCCAGATCTTCGCACAGATAGTTACCGACCCTGCCGCACGACCCGCGCTCGCAGCGGGACTTACGAACAAGCCGTTATGGCAGGGGTCTTTCTTTGCCCAGCTACGCCTACGCGGAGTTGACCCTCGGTTGACCTTCCAGCTGCTGAACGACAGCAGTCGCCGAGACGACGTTACGCTCAGCGAACAGGACCAACTCGCTTACAACCTTTTTACGAAAGGTGATTACGATCGAGCCTACCTCGCTTGGCTCAATTTCCTGCCATCGGATGCTATAAAGAAGGTAAGCCCAGTTTACGACAGCGGATTCGACGGCTTACCAGGAGGTCGCCCGTTTAATTGGCAACTTCTCGGCGGCGCAGGGGCTGCAGTCACTATTGAGGACGGCTCACTATCAGTAGATTATTTTGGGCGAGCGCCGATGCGCTTGGCACAAGAGTCGCTTTTACTTCCAGCGGGAAGATACCGACTCGCAACAACCGCAAACGCGACGCGTGAGAATGTTGACGGCATACTGACCTGGCAAGTCATCTGCTTGCCTGCCAACAAAGTAATAATCGATCTCGACCTCAACAAATTACCTGTGCGCAGTGCCACCTTCGCTACCGCCTTCGTCGTGCCTGACGGCTGCGCGGCGCAAATCTTAGCGCTTAGCGGCTCGCCATCGACTGACTTCTCCAATGGGTTTAAAGCAAATTTTGAGGCGGTTCACATTGATCATGTACCCTGAAATTATAAGTACGGTTCAGGAGATATTTGCTTGAATCGGAACTCACAGCTCGGGTTGATGGCGCTATTTGTCGTGGCATGCATGCTGTTGGGCGGAGCCACCCGGCTTTCAACAATTCCTTGGCTGATTATCGAAATAGTCTCTATCGGCGCGCTGGCTATCGCATTCGCGCGCCCTCACAACGTGCGCATGATTTCAAAAGAGCGCTGGGCGCGGCGCCTAGCTACCGCGTTGGCAATTTTGCTGATCGTCTATTTGGCTCCCCTGCCCCCTTCAATTTGGGGAATATTGCCGGGCCGCGGTGGCGCAACAAAGACTTATGCGCTCCTTAATATTTCACCGCCCTGGTTGCCAATATCGATGACACCAGCCGCGACACTCTCCTCGGCGCTCGCCACTTTGCCCTTCTTCGCAACATTTTTCACGATCATACGTGGGGGTCATCGGTTTATCATCGCGACCGCTATTGCGATAGTCTCGGTCGGTCTCTTATCAGCTATTTATGCACTTCTTGAGCTTATGACGGGAGGTCGGAAGAATCCTCGCTTTTATGGCGAAGGCTCTTCGCCCGAGGGCGGCTTTTTTGCCAATAGTAATCACAACGTTACGTTAATGCTCGTGGCGCTGATTTTGGCCGCAGGCCTGTTTGCCTGGCTACGTGTTGAATCGCGCGACAAATCGGTCAGAGGTGGGATTTACAGCGTATTTGGACTCGCTGGGAGCACATTAATTCTTGCTATCGTTTTGAATGGTTCGGTCTTCGGCCTATTATTATTATTACCGGTACTGCTCGCCAGCGCGCTAATTGTGCGCAACGGAGAGGCCAGCGCAAAACCGCTTTTAGTAGCGCTTGGTGGAGTTGCAGTGGCTTTAGTCGCAGGCGTTCTCGCGTTGACGAGTCCCAAAGTCGAGGATTTTGCTCAAACAAAGCGCTCCGTACCCGGCCTCAATCGAGTCGCATTTGCCGAAAACACGTTGAGGGGCGCAGCAGATTTCTTACCGCTTGGGTCAGGTCCGGGATCGTTTCAAACCATTTACCCCAGCTATGAAACGCCATCGATCGTGACTGACGTGTTCGTCAATCATGCTCACAATGACTATGCGGAGCTGGTGTTCGAAACCGGCCTAGCCGGATCGACTTTGCTTGTCGCCTTCCTTGCTTGGTGGGTATTCCGCTTCCGCGAGGCATGGTCGAGAAAAATGCCCCGTTCAGCGCTTTCACGCGCTGCTTCAATCTCGACGGCTCTAATCATGATCCATAGCATGGTGGATTATCCGCTGCGGACGGCGACGATCATGGTGGTGTTCGCTTTCTGCTGCGGAATTCTGGCCTTGCCGCAGGCCGCCGATATCAATTTACGCCTAAGTGAAGGACCAATCCGGGCGCACAGGCGTCGACGCACGCGCCATATCTCGGCTTGATTTCGGTGAGCGGGCGCAGCGCAATAACAATGGCGGCGGCAGGCACCAAATGGCGGCGCGCGACGGCGCCGCTCCGTACCAATTTCGCCAAACATGCCGGCATGCTTTCGGGCGGACAGTTTGTTGCAGCGGCGGTGTCAATACTAGCCGCGCCGATCCTCGGCCGTCTCTATCTGCCCGCTGACTACGGGGTCCTCGCCGGTTACATGGCGATCGCTAGTGTGTTGAGCTCGGTGGCCAATTGGCAATATTCGATGGCAATTATAGTCGAGGCGTCGGATCGGCGCGCGCACGCGCTCGTCTGGCTCAGCATTTACGCGAGCGCTTGCACCTCCGTAGTCGCAGGTGCGATCGGGATCGGCCTGTTCTTCTGGTCTCGCGCTGGCCATGCGGAGAGCGCTGCGGTTTGGTTTCTTGTCTTACCCGCCACGGTGATGGCAGCGGGGACGGCGGCCGCCTGGTCTGCGCTTGCCAACCGTTTGAGCCTGTACAAGACGTTGGCCGCAAGCCAGACCCTTTCCTCGGCGCTGACCGTCGGACTTTCGATAGCGTTAGGCTCGGCGCACTGGGGCGCCAGCGGCCTGATGATCGCATATTTCGCCGGGCAGTTCTATTTTCTGCTCGTCTACGGCCGTGTCTGGCTTTCGATACCCCGCCCACCGCACCCGTCTTCGCGGCAGTTATGGGCGCTCGCTCGCCGCCATCGTCATTTCGCGATGTGGACGACGCCGTCGCAGTTCTTCAGCCAGTTTTCGATGCAGGTGCCCACCTACCTGCTGGGCTATGCGAACAGCCTGACGCTAATCGGAGGCTTCACCCGCGGTCGGCAATTGCTGCTACTTCCGCTCGGTTTAATCGGCAGCTCAATTGGGCAAGTCTTTCGCCAGCGCGCGTCCGTAGATTTGGCGCGCGAAGGCAACTGCATGGGACTTTATCGTAAAGTTTCATTGGGGTTACTTGTCCTCGGTCTGCCCCCTACATTGCTGCTTATGGCGATCGCACCTTGGCTGTTCGCGACCTTCCTTGGGCCGAATTGGACTATCGCTGGCCAGGTCGCCCGTATCCTCGCGCCGATGCTGCTGCTACAACTGATCTGTTCGCCGGTCTCAAGCGTTATGTTGATCGTTGGCCGTCAGGCCGAGGACTTCTGGCTTCAGGCAGGATTCGGCGTTTTGACGTTGGTGATCGCCGCAATTCCGCTGGCACTCGGATGGCCCGTGATTTACGTTATCGTAGGCTATGCGATGGCGGAATCGGTGATGTACCTGACCTATATTGTGCGATGTGCACAACTTGCCGGTCGACCACATTGACCGTCCAGAGGCCAGGATCACGCATGATGGAGATGCGAGGCTCCTTAATCGCGGCACTGTTGTCGCGGATCGGTTCGCTGATCGTCGGCTTGCTGAGCCTGCATCCGCGATGCGCCTTTTTCCGAGACACTGCCAAGTCGCAAGTGCCGATCACATTAGGCCGATGGTTCGCGCAGCGCGTTCTGGGTATTAACGGTGGCGCCTACTGGCCAATGCACACGTCGAGCACGGTCAGCTACGCAAAGCGGATCCGTATTGGCAAGGAGACGTCGCCAGGCTGGAGCGCCGGTTGCTATATCCACGGTATCAACGGTATTTTCATTGGCGATTATACGCAAATTTCAATGAATGTCGGAATTCAGAGCGCGAATCACGACCCCTACGACCTGAGCGAACAACTGCCAGCTCCCCCGATTGTTATAGGCAAATATTGCTTGCTTGGCATGGGATCACTGATCCTGCCCGGCGTGGTGCTAGGCGATTACACTATCGTGGCCGCCAATGCGGTCGTGACCAAATCTTTTCCGCAAGGTTTCGTGGTGCTGGCCGGCGTGCCTGCCAGAGTAATCTCAGAACTCAATCCCGCCTCTGTCCGTCACTATGTAAACAACAATCCTTATTGCGGCTATATTCCTGCCGCCTATTTTGACGAATTTTGCCGAACCAACCTCCAGCTGCCTCCACTCCCTCACCTTGCGGCGATTTCCTGAACGATGTCGAGGCGGACGACCCCATGACTCACCTTCTCGAGTGGCTGCCGGCGGCTCCCGCCGACCTTCGAGGTCGTTGTGCCGCAGCCGTCGACGTGGCCGCATTGACCGGGCTCGCCGGCTGTGCGCTCAACACGAATCAACTCCGCTCTCTGGCGAACGCACTGGACCGTTTCCCCGCCGAGGCACGCGCCACACTAGTGCCGTTTCGCCTGGGCCTGCTGTCGAACGCGACGGTCGATTTGCTCGTCTCGGCCCTCCGCGCGACTGGCCTGCGCCACGGACTCGACCTGACGATTGAAGTCGGCGCGTACGATCAGGTCCTTGCGGAAGCAACAGACCCGGCCTCACCGATCAACGTTACGCGCTGCGATGCTGTGCTGGTCGCAGTCGATCATCACGTTCTACCCGAACGCGGGTTCAACGACGATGTCTCCACCGACGCCGCAGCACTTTTCGCCATGGCGCGCGAGGGTATCGCGGCGCATTCGGGAGCACCTGTGATTTTCGCTACAATCCCGACACCGCCCGAATCCTTTTTCGGCAGCTTCGATGCATTGCTTGGCGGCACAAAGCGTTCAGCCGTGAGTGCTTCCAACGCTGCAATCCGCGAGTTCGTGCGCGGCAGCTCCGGCGACCTCTTATTCGACGTCGAGGCGCTCGCGAATTGCGTGGGGACCGCGCGATGGCACGACCCGGTGCAGTGGAACGTCGCCAAGCTGCCCTTCGCTCTCGAAATGGTCCCGATTTATGCCGAGCACCTCGCGCGCATACTTGCGAGCATGCGAGGCAAGAGCCGTAAATGTCTAGTCCTCGATCTTGACAACACGTTGTGGGGGGGCGTGATCGGCGACGACGGGCTGGCCGGAATCGTACTCGGGCAAGGCAGCGCGCTGGGCGAAGCGTTTCTCGAGGTACAACGCACTGCATTGAAGCTGCGCGACCGCGGCATCATCCTCGCTGTGTGTTCCAAGAACGACAACGCGGTCGCCCGTTCCGCCTTTCGCCAGCATCCCGAAATGCTACTGCGCGAGGAGCATATCGCCGCATTTGTCGCCAACTGGACTGACAAGGCGACGAATCTCGAGGTGATTGCGGACCAGCTTTCGATCGGCATCGACAGCCTCGTGTTTCTCGACGACAACCCCGCCGAGCGAGCGCAAGTTCGGCAAGAACTGCCGCAGGTCGCTGTGCCCGAACTGCCCGAGGACCCCTCTCTATATTCCCGCACAATGTTGGCGGCGGGATATTTCGAGGCAATCGCGTTCTTGGACGAGGATTGCCAGCGCGCGGCGCAATATGAAGCCAACCAGAAGCGCGACAGCGTAAAAAGCGCGACGCGCGACATGGGTGCCTATCTCCAGTCGCTGGCCATGGTTGCAACTATGCGGCCATTCGAAGCCATAGCTCGCGCGCGAGTGGCGCAGCTAATCAATAAATCCAATCAATTCAATCTCACCACGCGTCGCTACACCGAGGCGCAGATCGAGGCGCTCGAAAACGCTGGCGATGCGCTAACGCTGCAAATTCGGTTGAGGGACATGTTCGGCGACAACGGTATCGTCAGCGTGATCATCGGCCGCCGCACGGGCGATATCGTGGATATCGACACCTGGCTGATGAGCTGCCGGGTGCTCGGGCGCGGCCTCGAGCAGGCTGTGCTCAACCAGATAGTCGCAGAAGCTCGCGCATTTGGCGCGACGCAGCTTCTTGGGCGCTTTGTCCCCTCGGCACGCAATGAAATGGTGCGTGAGCACTATCCCAAACTGGGTTTTGCCCCCGTGGACGAAAAAGCAGACGGCGCGACCCTCTGGTCGCTTGACTTGACCACCTTCAAACCCAGAGCCACGCACATCCAGATCATCGCTGCTCATTCCGAATCCGCCTGATCCATGACGTTCACAATCCCCCTTTTTGTCGGCTTCGGACTAATCGCAGCGCTCGTGCTGCGGCAAATGCCGACGCGTGCCGCGTTCCTAGTTGCGGCGAACCTTATCAATTTGGGCTTCGTGTGGCTGTTTTTCGGCCCGTTCGCGTTGGCAATTTTGCTCGGCATTGCAGCTTTGGGCCTGACGCTGGTGCGCCTCGGTGAGGTTTACGGCCCGCGAGCGATCGGACCCAGCCTGGCATTGATCGTCATCCTGTTCGTCGTGATCAAGCAATATCCATTCGTGCCGCGGCTCGATTCCCTGACCAGTATGGGCGCGGTCGCCGGCGTCTCGTACATCGTCTTCAGACTCATACACTTGGTCATCGACGCCGCGGAGAAAGCCGCTCCACGGATCAACTCGATTGAGTTCCTCAATTTCAACCTTTCGTTCTTGACCCTTTTGTCGGGACCGATCACTCGTCATCAGGATATGGAAGACTGGCGCGCAGTCGAAACTGTGCGGATGCACGACCTGCTTCGGGTCGCTTGGGGTTTGCTCAAGGTCGCGGCGCTTTCGCCGCCAATCTTCGCGCTGCACCAATTGTTACTCGACAAGGGGGCTGCGGTGTCCGCCGCCGGGAAGTCGGATACTTCGACGCTGCTGCAGATCGATGGCGGTACACTGTTTGCGGGCGCGGCGTGGTTCGTCTATCTCTATTTTAACTTTAGCGGCTACATGGATATCGTGATTGGCTTGGGCCGGATCGCGGGCGTGGAACTACCCGAGAATTTCAATCGTCCTTTTCGCGCCAACAGCTTTTTGCAGTTCTGGAACCGCTGGCACATGACGTTGTCGTTTTGGTTTCGTACCTATGTCTTCAGCCCAATGTTCAAGATGTTGTATCATCGAATACCGGGATGGCGGGCATGGCACTCGCACATCAGCCTGTTCCTTACATTTCTGCTAGTCGGCGCGTGGCACGGTACGACCTGGTCGTTTCCCGTGTGCGGGCTAATTCTAGGAATCGGCGCGGTTGTGAACGAGAGCTATCCCAAGATGATGTCGCACCTGATCGGCAAGCAGCCGCTAAAGAAAATTAACGGCCATTTCGCCTATCAATGCGTGTGCTTTGGGCTTACTTTTGCTTTCTTCTCTTTCGCATTTATTCCCTTTTGGATGCCAGAACACAGCTACTTCTCTTTCCTCCACCATTTCGCACATCCTGCGGGACCCGTCGTGTTCATCGCGTTGTGGGCAGGGGCGATGATTTATATCTGCGCTTTTCGCCTGGCTGAGTCCGTGATCGTGCCGGTCACCCAGCGATTGATCGACGGGGTGGGCGCGGAGCGCGTCCACGCCGCGTTGCTGCCGGTAGTAGCCAACGCGATCCTGCTCGCAGCGCTATTGAATTACGGGCAGGTGCAGACGTTCGTGTACCAAACCTACTGATGCCGCAAACACTTCGCCTCCTCATCCGTGCCGTGGGCGGGATCATCGGCTTCTACTTCGTGCTATGGCTGATCGCGTCGGTGTGGGTTGGCGGTCGCGTCGATACCATCGACACCGTGCGTTCGTTGAACGACATCTACAAGTCCGACGCGCGCGAGTTCGTCTATCGCCTACCCGCGTTCTGTGAGCAGGCAAAGCATCAGCGGAACCTTATCTTCGTCGGCGGATCGACCGCCTATGCTTACGACCCGGCGGTCATCGGACCCTACGTCAAAGGTTGGGCGGTGAGCCGCATTGGACTAGATTTCGCCAACATCACCCAGATGCGCCAGACCGTAGATATGATCCGTGCCTGTATGGATTCGGAGACCTTCGCCCGAAGCCGCTTCGTACTAGGGGTTTCGTATCCGTCGATGGCGAAGAATTCGAACCGATTT
The DNA here is from genome assembly GCF_029911635.1 of Sphingomonas sp. AR_OL41. Lineage (GTDB taxonomy): Bacteria > Pseudomonadota > Alphaproteobacteria > Sphingomonadales > Sphingomonadaceae > Sphingomonas. The sequence continues at coordinate 1,462 of NZ_JARYTI010000093.1, read as the reverse complement.
CCGACACCTTACACGATGCTCGAACTGGAGCAACAACGTCACGGGTTGTTCACCGGCAAGCCGGGCGCTCTGCGTCCGACCGTACCGTGGAAGGATATGCGTTGGACGATCATCGCCGCGCGTCCTGTTATCCTCGCCCATTACGTAGTCACCGGTGTTTCGGATTTCTTTGGCGCGGCGCGCCTGCGGCTCGGCAAATTCCGCCAAGGTGCCGGACACGTCGAGGACAGCCAAGCCCACCGCGAAGCGAATGAACTGCGCTTCAACGACGCTCTGATCGGGGCCGCTCCGGCTCCCGCGTTCGAAGAGCAGGGGCGCGATTTCGCCGCGCTGGTCAATGAAATCCGTGCGGGAGGATCGGATGTCGCCGTGATCTCGGTTCCCGAGCAAACCTTCGTGCGGCAGCGTCAGAAATTCATCGGCGCCTACTACGCGTGGCTTGGCGCATTTGCAACGGCGCATAAGTTGACGCTGTTACATCATCCCTACACAGACGCCGACTTCCGTGACGGCGTCCACGCGAACGCTGCCGGCACCGCACGGTGGAGCGCCGCGATCGCGCCCGCAGTAGTCGCGACGCTCCCGCCTGCCGGGCGCTAGATGGTCAAGCGCAAAATTTGAATTATAGTAGCTCTCAGATATTGTGAGACGCTTCACCGTGATCGCAGGTAAATGTTGACAATCCGGTGAAGGCCGCGACGGCGACCGACGCTATTAGCCGCGATGGATGGCGATGAGGTTTTCGATACTGATGTGGGAGAACGCGATCACGCCGTCAGCGTGGGATGTGTATCTGGTGTTGTTGCCCCCTAAAGGCCGGACAGTTCCTCTTGGGTTGAGCGTTCGATAAACTCGCGTGGCGATCTGTAGCCGAGAGCGCGGTGCGGATGCACGCGATTGTAGTGATCGAGCCATTTCGGCAACTGGACACCTCGAAGAACCGCTGGATTTCGACGTAGTGGCGTCGGTGCGGACCGCGAAGGCGTGGCAGGACTGATGTTGCCGCGTATTGTTCGGTGATTTCCCTGTCGCCGGCGCCACTTGGGGCCGGTTTTGGCATCAAGCAGGCGCAGTTCGCCCCTCAAGCCAGACAAGGCGCTGGAGATTGTAGACCAGATTGGCCATGCCGATCTTGATGGTGGCGCGGGCAATGCCGATGGTGCGCACGACGAGTCCCATGCGGTGCTTCTGCCCGGCGAACACGTGCTCGACCTGAGCACGGATCTTTGAGCGCCTGGTATTGGCTCTGGCGATCCGGTCGGGCAGCGGTCGCCGCGGCTTGCGCTTCTGGTGGATGTGGCTGGTGAACATGCCACCCGCGAGGAACGCCTCGTTTGTCAACCGGCGTGGGATCTTGACCCCCGATCGGCGTCCAACATTGACCCCGCTGCTTCGATCTTACCGATGGGCGTAAGGAACGTCGGCATGGGTGTGCGGCGGCGGAGGGCGTAGCCCGGAGCCG
>NZ_JARYTI010000092.1 GCF_029911635.1 Sphingomonas sp. AR_OL41 | reverse complement strand
GCGCTCGCGGATGCGTTCGAGCATCACCAGCGGGCGGCCACCATCGACCATGAAATTCTCGGAAATGACCTCGACGAAATCGAGCGGCAGCGGCCGCGTCAGAAAGTCGTCATAATGTTGTGGGCGCGGCCGGTGCCGGCGCGGCGGGTGCTTCGGGTGCGGGCGGTGCTTCGGCGGCCTGGGCGCGCTCCTCGGCGCGGCGACGCTCTTCCTCGGCGGCCTCGATACGCTCGCGCTCCTCGCGGCGACGCGATTCCTCGAGCGCGTTCATGCGCGCCTCATCGGCCTCGCGCAGCAGCTTGGCCTGCAGCTCCTGGCGCGACAGCAGCGAATTGCCGGGCGACTGTGCCGGTGCGCGCGGCTGCTCGGGCGCGCGTGCCTGCGGCGCCGGGGCGGGCGCAGGTGTGGCCTCGACGGGGACGGGCGCCTCGGTGACGGCGCCACCGGGGCCGAGGATGCGGCGACGCTTCACCTCGACCACGACGGTGTTCGACCGCCCATGGCTGAAGCTCTGCTTGACCTTGCCGGTCTCGACGGTGCGCTTCAGCCCCAGCGGCGCGCGCATGCCCAGTTTCGGCTTTTCGTTGTCGGTATCGCTCACTCGTGTTCCTCGTCGATCAAAGTCTTGCCGGCCCGTTCCGTCCCGCTGGTGCGGGACGCCGATGCGCCCTGCGAGGCGGTTTCGCAAGGCTCGGGGTCCGGGTCGGGGCCGATAAAGTGCAGCCACCGGGTTAGCGCTTCGCGCACCCGGGCAGCGGCGTGGGGGTCCGTCAGGCCTACATGTACCACATTTTCGCGGCCTAACGCCAAGGACAATATGGTGCGGGGCAACGGGATTACCAAGCCCCGCAAATCCTCGCCTTCGCGGTCGCTGCCGACACGCCATGCCTGGTCGAGTTTGCGGTTGCCGTCGATGCCGGCATCGGCGGCGTGGAGCAGCAGATGCAGCTTGCCGGAGCGGGCCGCATCCGAGATGCGGTCCGAGCCGGTCAACACAATGCCCGAGCGTGCCTCGAGCCCAAGCCGATCAAGCATCGCGCGTTCGAGCGCGCCGGCGATCGAGGTCGGCAGGTCGGTCGGAATGGTCGTCGCCTCACCCTTGAAGGCACGGCCGAGCGCGCCCTTGAGCTTGCCCTTGGCGATTGCGGTTTCGAGCGCGGCACGGTTGACGCCGATCCATGCCCCGCGGCCCGGCGCCTTGGCGCGGACATCGGGATGGACGGTGCCGTCGGGCGCCAAAGCGAGACGGATCAGCGCGTCGCGCGGCGCGGCGTCGCGCGTCAGGATGCAGGTGCGTTCGGGCTCAGCCATGGGATGCTCCCGGACGAACGTCGCGATTCGCCAACAATCTGCGCGCGATTTTCCCTGCCGGCGTCCCCGTGGCAGGGAACTTGGCAGGGAAATGCGACATATTGTCGCGTCCAACAGGGGCGGATCCGATGCGCTGCATCCTGACGGCAAAGCACGGGATGGCACGCGATTGAATCGGCGCGGTGCGACGGGTGCCGCGCGCGCGGCTCCGCCATCCCCGGAGCAGGTCCGGGGTGACTGAGACGTTCAGAGGCGCAAAACTCAGCGGGTCATTGTGAGGATTCCGCATGCGCGTCCTCCCCGGTGGTCGCTTCGTCGGTGAACCAGTGGGCGCGCGCGGCCATGATGATCTCGTTGCCCTGGACTTCGCTCAGGCCATATTCGCCGAGTACCCCGCCCTTGTGCTCGGGACGCTTGGGGGCATCCTCGGCGCGGCGGCGCGGTTCCTGGCGCTTTTTCTCGATCAGCTCGTCGGTCGCCAGATCGGCGAGGTCGTCGAGCGTCTTGATCCCGGCCTTGCCGAGCGTGACCAGCATCGCCTCGGTCAGGTAGGGCATGGTCGCGAGATCGTCCTCGACGCCGAGTGCGCGGCGCTCCTCGCGATTGGCCTGCTCCTTGCGCTCGAGCGCCTCGGCCGCGCGGTTCTGCAACTCGGCGGCGAGATCCTCGTCAAAGCCTTCGATGCCAGCGATCTCGTCAACCTCGACATAGGCGACCTCTTCGAGGCTGCCAAAGCCTTCGGCGACGAGCAGCTGGGCGAGCGTCTCGTCGACGTCGAGCTCGTTCTGGAACAGCTCGGAGCGCTCGACGAATTCCTTCTGGCGCTTCTCCGAGGCATCGGCCTCGGTGAGGATGTCGATCGCCTTGCCGGTCAGCTGCGAGGCGAGGCGGACATTCTGGCCGCGACGGCCGATCGCCAGCGACAGCTGGTCGTCGGGCACCACCACCTCGATGCGATCCTCTTCCTCGTCGATCACGACGCGGCTGACCGAGGCCGGCTGCAGTGCGTTGACGACGAAGGTTGCGGTGTCGGGCGACCAGGGAATGATGTCGATCTTCTCGCCCTGCATTTCCTGGACGACCGCCTGGACGCGGCTGCCCTTCATGCCGACGCAGGCGCCGACCGGGTCGATGCTCGAATCATGGCTGATCACGCCGATCTTGGCGCGCGAGCCCGGGTCGCGGGCGGCGGCCTTGATCTCGATAATGCCGTCGTAGATCTCGGGCACTTCCTGCGCGAACAGCTTCTTCATGAAATCGGGATGCGCCCGGCTGAGGAAGATCTGCGGCCCGCGATTCTCGCGGCGGACGTTGAGGATCAGCGAGCGGATGCGGTCGTTGACGCGCACCACTTCGCGCGGGATCTGCGCGTCGCGGCGGATGACGCCCTCGGCGCGGCCAAGGTCGACGACGACATGGCCGAACTCGACGCGCTTGACGACGCCGGTGATGATCTCGCCCATGCGGTCCTTGAATTCTTCATACTGGCGCTCGCGCTCGGCATCGCGGACCTTCTGGAAGATCACCTGCTTGGCGGCCTGGGCGGCGATGCGGCCGAACTCGATCGGGGGCAGCGGATCGACGATGTAATCGCCGACGACCGCGCCCTTCTGGAGCTTCTGCGCTTCCTTCAGATTAACCTGCTTGAAATAGTCGTCGACCGCCTCGACCACCTCGACGACGCGCCACAGGCGAAGATCGCCGGTCGTCGGGTCGAGCTTGGCGCGGATGTCGTTCTCGGCGCCGTAGCGCGCGCGGGCGGCGCGCTGGATGGCGTCCTCCATCGCCTCGATGACGATGCCCTTGTCGATCATCTTCTCGGTCGCGACGGCGTTGGCGATCGCGATCAGCTCGGCGCGGTTGGCGGTAACGGCAGTGGCCATCAGTTGTCTTCCTCGGTCTCGAATTCGTCGGTGCCCTCGGCGGGCAGGTCTGCATAGGAAAGCTCGTCGGCGCCGTCCGGCGAGAGCGGCGCGGTCGCGGCGAGCAGCTTGTTGGTGATCAGCAGCTTGGCCTCGGCAACCTGGTCGAAGCCGATCGTCATGCGTTCATGCTTGCGCACGTCGATCATGATGCGATCACCATCGAGCCCGGCGAGGTCGCCGGTCAGCTGCTTGCGGCCATCGATCGGCGCGGCCAAGTTGATGCGCGCCTCGTGCCCGACCCAGTCGGCGAAATCGCCCAGCCGGGTGAGCGGCCGGTCGATGCCGGGCGAGCTGACCTCGAGGCGATATTCATGCTCGATCGGGTCGACCTCGTCGAACTTGTCGGAGATGCGGCGCGACAGCTCGGCGCAGTCGTCGATCGTCAGTTGCCGCGTCTCGGGCCGTTCGGCCATGATCTGCAGCGTCTGGTCGCCGGCGCCGCCGAACATCTTCACGCGCACGAGATCGAACCCCAAAGCCTCGGCTTCGGGTGCGATCAGCGCGGTCAGTGCGGCGATATCCGCCATCGATGTTCCAGCCATGAGGGTTCGGCGCCGGAACCGGGTGGCTCCAGCCTCTTCATCTGGCGATGTAGAGAGTGAGCGCGATATAAGCCGGTTGCGTCGGCGTGGCAAGCGGGCAACCATGCTGGTGTGCCGGGCGTTCACCGCGTGCACCCCGATGATGGAGAATGCCATGCGTTTCGCCCCGCTGACTGCCGCCTTGCTGTTTGCCGGCAGCGCCTGCTCCGCGGCGCCGCAACAGAGCGGTCAAAGCGCGACGAGCCCGGCGCCGCTGAAGACGCTGCCGCGCAACGCGCCCGATTATGGTGTGGTCAACATGCCCGCGACGACCGGCCGCGCCAATCTCCCCGACAGCGCGCCACCCTTCGCGATGGCGCCGATCGGCACGTTCGAGCAGCCCTTCGCGATGGCGTTCCTGCCCGATGGCGGGCTGCTGGTGACCGAGAAGCCCGGCCATCTCAAATGGCGCGCCACCGACGGCACCGTTCGCGACATCGCCGGCGTGCCGGCGGTCGAGTCGAAAGGGCAGGGGGGCCTGCTAGACGTCGCGGTGACGCCAGATTTCGCATCGAGTCGCCTGATCTATCTCAGCTATGCCGAGCCGCGCCCCGACGGCAGCAGCCTTGCGCTGGCGCGGGCGCGGCTCGATCCGGCCGGCAAGCTCGATGGGCTGGCCGTGATCTGGCGCGCCGGCTCGGACGGGATCGGCGGCCAGTTCGGCGCCAACATCCTGTTCGCGCCCGATGGCAAGTCGCTGTTCCTGTCTTCGGGCGAGCGCCAGCGTTTCGCGCCGGCGCAGGACCTCGATCAGGCGCTGGGCAAGATCCTCCACCTCACCCTCGACGGCAACCCCGCGCCCGGCAATCCCATGGCGGCGGCGGGCGGGGTCAAGGCGGCGACATGGAGCACGGGGCATCGCAACCCCTATGGCATGGTGTTCACGCCCGACGGGCGGCTGTGGGAAGAGGAAATGGGGCCGCGCGGCGGCGACGAGCTCAACCTGGTCCTGCCGGGCCGGAACTATGGCTGGCCGATCGTGTCGAACGGCGACAATTACAGCGGCGTGCCGATCCCCGACCATCCGAGCCGGCCCGATCTCGAGGCGCCGAAACTGTGGTGGAACCCGGTGATCTCGCCGGGGGGCATGATGCTCTATTCGGGGAAAATGTTCCCGGATTGGCGCGGCTCGCTGCTGATCGCGGCGCTGTCGGGCAAGGCGATCGTTCGGATCACGCTCGACGGCGACAAGGCGACGCCGGCAGCGACCTATGCCGTTGGCATGCGGGTGCGGGATCTGGCGCAGGCGCTCGATGGCGCGGTTTGGCTGCTGGAAGATGGCGAGCGCGGGAGCGGCGGGAGGCTGTTTCGGCTGTCGCCGAAGTGATGGAGTAAAAAGTTCCTCCCCGGAACGGGGAGGGGGACCGCCGAAGGCGGTGGAGGGGCTGGTCGGGAGCGACCAAGCCTCCAAAGCGATCAGGGCGTTTGCCGGCGAACGCTGCCGTGCCATGCGAAGCACGCTTCCTCTCGACCAGCCCCTCCACCACGCGCTGAAGAAGCGCGCGGTCCCCCTCCCCGTGCCGGGGAGGAGCTGAAGCGCCCTTACCCCCGCAACGCCCTGATCCGTGCGTCGGCCTCGGCGACGCCGGGGTTGCCGGGTTGGCCGGTGAGCTTCTCGAACATGTCGTCGAGCGCGGCGTAGCGTTGGCGTGCCTTGAGCCAGAAGGCCTCGGCGGTGTCGCTATCGCCGATCGCCTCGGCCTGCACCGCCGCGCTGCGCAGCGCATTGGCGATATCGAGCGGCGGCGCGTCGGCGAGTCGCGCATAGAGCGCGATCATTTCGGCGATCGGTTCGCTGGCCTCGGCGGCACGACCGGCTTCGACGAGCAGGTCGGCGATGTGGCGCACGGCATGCGCCAGCCGCGCGCTGTCACCGACGTCGCGCCACAGCGCGACCGCGCGGCGCTGACGCACCAGCGCGCCGTCGAGATCGCCGGCCTTGCGCAGGCGATCGGCCTCGGCGTGATAGCCGGCCGCCTGTTCCGCCGGATCGCTCATCAGCGCACCACCAGATAGTTCATCCGTGCCGCCGATATCGGTTTGGCCGGGTCGTCCTGCCAGGCCAGCGCCTCGACATTGGCGACGCGTTTGCCGAGCCGTGTGACGGTGGCGCGGCCATAGGTCGGCTTGTCGCGCCCGCCGCGCATATAGTCGATCGTCACGTTGATCGGCTTGATCCGCGCGCGCGGCTCGTTGCCATCCTCGTCGTCGAGCGCCTTCCACAGCGCGACGATCGCCGCCATTTCGAGCAGGCCGCCGATCGCCCCGCCATGGAGAAAGCCGGGGCGACCGACGATCGACTCGCCGAACGGCATTACCAGCAGTGTCGGATCGTCACCGGGCACGACCGACAGGCCGAGCAGTTGGGCATATGGAGGGAGCAGCATCAGCGATACCCCTCGGGCGCCATGAAGGTGCCGGCGGCATGCGCCAGCGGGTCGTCGGGGTCGCCGTCATGCGCCTGGCCGCGGACGAAGGCGATCGAGCGGGTGATACGATAGCATTCGCCGCGTGCGATCACGGTCTTGCCGGGGGTCGCCGGGCGCAGATAGTCGATCCGCAGATCGAGCGTAGCATGCGCGCAAAAGGTGCCGAGCCGGGTCCACACCGACAGGCTCGTCGCCATGTCCATCAGCGTGAGGATCGGGCCGGAGGCGAGCACGCCGCTGTCCGGGTCGCCGATCAGCTCGGGGCGGAAGGGCAGCGCGAGTTCGACCCAGTCCGGCCCATGCGCATGATATTCGATGCCGATGGCGTTGCCATGGCCGCCCATGCCGAAGCGGCGGAAGCGTTCGGGGTCGAAGCGGGTGGGATCATCGGTCATTTCGCCCGTGCCTAACGATTCGATCGTGTCGCGCAAGCGTGGGCGTTGCCGCCCCTGCTTTGGCTCGCTAGCATCGGTTGCAAAGAGAAACCGGAGAGGAATCGCGTGCATCCCAGCCATCACGCCCAGAGCCACCCTGACAAGGCGGCGTTGATCGTCGCCGAGACGGGCGAACGGATCAGCTATGCCGAACTCGACGCGCGCTCCAACCGCGCGGCGCAGCTGTTTCGCGCCGAGGGCCTGGCGGCCGGCGGGACGATCGCGCTGCTGCTCGACAATGTGCCGGAATATTATGACGTGGTCTGGGGCGCACAGCGTGCCGGGCTGTTCTATGTCTGCATCTCGTCGAAGCTGACCGCGCCCGAGGCGGATTATATCATCCGCGACAGCGGTGCGACGCTGGTGATCGCCTCGGCGTCGCTCGCCGGTACGGCCGCGGGCATGGCGCTGGGCGAGGTCAAGGCGTTCGCGCTGGGCGGGGAGATTGCCGGGTGGCGCTCCTGGGAGGAGGCGGTCGCGGTGATGCCGGCGACGCCGATCGCCGACCAGCGCGCCGGGGTCGATATGCTCTATTCGTCGGGCACGACGGGCCGCCCCAAGGGCGTGCGCGTCGCGCTGCCCGAAGACCCCGACATCGCCGCGCCGGCGGTGCTGACGATGCTGGCGCGCGGGCTTTACGGTCTGGGTCCGGACACGATCTATCTCAGCCCGGCGCCGCTCTATCACGCCGCGCCGCTGCGCTGGTCGATGACGGTGATGCGACTCGGCGGGACGGTGGTGATGATGCGGCACTTCGATCCCGAAGCCGCGCTGGCGGCGATCGAACGCTATCACGTCAATGCCAGCCAATGGGTACCGACGCATTTCGTGCGCATGCTCAAGCTGCCCGAGGAAGTGCGCACGCGTTACGACCTGTCGAGCCTGAAGGTCGCGATCCACGCCGCGGCGCCGTGCCCGATCCCGGTCAAGCATGCGATGATCGATTGGTGGGGGCCGGTGCTGTACGAATATTATGCCGGGTCGGAGGGCAATGGCCTGACCGCGATCGACTCGGCGCAGTGGCTGACGCACCCCGGCTCGGTCGGCAAGGCGGCGTACGGCGTGCTGCATGTCTGCAACGAGGCGGGCGAGGAGCTCGGCCCCGACGAAGAAGGGCTGATCTATTTCGAGGGCGGCAGCGCGTTCGAATATCACAACGACCCGGAAAAGACCGCCGAGGCGCGCAACGCCAAAGGCTGGTCGACGCTCGGCGATATCGGGCGGATGGATGCCGGGGGCTTTCTCTATCTCACCGATCGCAAGAGCTTCATGATCATCTCGGGCGGGGTCAACATCTACCCGCAGGAGATCGAGAATCGGCTGATCACCCATCCGCGCGTCGCCGACGCGGCGGTGATCGGCGGGCCAGACCCCGAAATGGGCGAGCGCGTGATCGCGGTGATCCAGCCGGTCGACATGGCCGAAGCGGGCCCGGCGCTGGCCGAGGAACTGATCCGCTGGTGCCGCGCCGAATTGTCGGGGGTCAAGACGCCGCGCCAGGTCGATTTCGTCGAGGAACTGCCGCGCCACGCTACGGGCAAGCTGTACAAGCGGCTGTTGCGCGATCGTTATTGGGGCGAGACCGGGAGCCGGATCGTCTGACCCCGCACGTCACCCCGGCGAAAGCCGGGATCTCGTGATGGGGAATGCTGCAGGAGACCCCAGCTTTCGCTGGGGTGACGGGAAGAAGAGAGCGAAAATGAACGACCGCGTCACCATCACCGTCGCCGACCAGATCGCCGATGTCCGCTTGTCGCGCGCCGACAAGATGAACGCGCTCGATCCGGCGATGTTCACCGCGATCGGCGCGGCGATCGATTCGCTGGCCGAGCGTAGCGATGTGCGCTGCGTGGTACTGTCGGGCGAGGGCCGCGCCTTTTGCGCCGGGCTCGACATGGCGAGCATGGCGGGCGGCGGCTCGGGCCTTGGCCGCGAACGCAACGATCAGGGATCGATCGTGCCGCAGCATGTCAGCTGGGGGTGGCGCAACCTGCCGATGCCGGTGATCGCCGCGGTGCACGGCGTCGCGTTCGGCGGCGGTTTCCAGATCATGTCGGGCGCCGATATCCGCATTGCCGCGCCATCGACGCGCTTCGCGATCCGCGAGACCTATTGGGGGCTGGTGCCCGACATGGCCGGCTTCCCCTTGTGGCGCACGCTGGTGCGCGACGATGTGCTGCGCGAGCTGGTCTATACCGCGCGCGAATTCGACGCGGCCGAGGCGCTGGCACACGGCTTCGTCACGCGCCTCGCCGACGACCCCCATGCCGCGGCGATGGAACTGGCGCGGGCGATCGCCGGGCGCAGCCCGCACGCGATCCGCGGCGCCAAGCGGCTGTGCAACATGGCGCACGACGCCGAGCCGCGCGCGATGCTCGAGGCCGAGACCGACGAGCAGGTCAAGGTGATCGGCAAGCCCAACATGATGGAGGCGGTCGCCGCCAATATGGGGAAACGAGCGGCGGTGTTCGTGGATTAGGTGCGGGCACGCTGATTATTCACTTCCCCGGCGAAGGCCGGGGCCCAGTTGGGGGACGCTGCGACGGGCGTTGCCGCGCGTCATATCCGCTATCCCAACTGGGCCCCGGCCTTCGTGTTTAGACCGGATACAAGGTGGACACCTGTTCGGGGACATGGTGGACGGATTTGACGATGTTTTGTCGCAGGTCGACCTGCGACAAAACATGTCGGCGATAGCAGAGATCGAACACGCCATCGTCGTTGGTGGCGCGCAGGGCGAGCTGGCGACCGACAAAGGCTTTCGAGCAGTTGATCTTGCGTCCTTTGAAGCTGAGCCAAGCGTTGTGAAGAACCTTACGGACATGGGCCTGGGGTTCGTAATCGGGTGGCGCGATGGTCTCGGGCATGGCGCGCTGGCTCATCGCGTAGCGGCTGGACGGCGTATCGAGACCGATCCCCTCGTGCGGGCGGATGTCGTTGTAGACCTTGCGCCAGCGATCGAAGGCTGTCTGGGCGGTGGCGAGGTCAGCGAAGCTGTCCCTGTCCAGCACCTCGGCCTTCAGGCTGCGATGGAAGCGCTCCTCCTTGCCCTGGGTCTGCGGGTGGTAGGGTCGGCCATGGCTGAGCGGCACATCGAGATCGAGCAGCCACACGGTCAGCCGGGTATGCTTCTCGCCGCCGCTCGATCCCCAGGGCGAGCCGTTGTCCGCCAGCATGCGCCACGGCAATCCGTAGCGCCGGAACACGCCTTCCAGCCGCTCACGTACCGTCTCGGTGCGCTCGTTGCCGCACGCGCCCAGTTCCAGCGCATAACGCGAATGGTCGTCGAGGATGGTCAGCGCATGGCAGCGTCCCTCGCCAAGCGCGAAATGACCCTTGAAATCCATCTGCCACAGATCGTTCGGCCGGGCGTGCTCGAAGCGGATGTGGTCCCGCGCCTCCCCGGCGCGCGGGCCGTCCAGCAAGCCGTGGCGCCGCAGGATCGCGGTGATCGTCGAGGCAGAAGGAACATCCGACACGCCCAGCATCTGCAAGACGCGCCGGATCTTGCGGCCACCCCAGGCCGGATACTCGCGCCGCACCTCCAGCACGTCCGCCTCCACCGGCTCGGCGGTCCGGGCCGGGCTGATCAGCGGACGTCGCGACCGATCGGCCAGCACGCCATCGCCGTCAGAGCGAAAGCGACCTATCCACTTATATCCCGTTTGCGGGCTGATCCCGAAACGCCGACAAAGCTCCCGCTTGTTCGCATCAGGCATCGCCGCCAAGCGACAAAACTCCTCCCGTTCCGACATCAGCGAACACTCCTTGAACGGCATGGCTAATCCTCCATGCCGATGTGTCCACCATGTCTCCGAACACCCGTCCACCATCTCCCCGGTCTGTACACTTCGCCGGGGAAGGCAGAAAGATTGTGCGGCCGCCGCGTTTTGCGGTCAGATTTCACGCAGGCGGTTCTAACTCAGTCGTGATCGCCGATCTTGATCCAGAGCCTCAGTTGCCCCGCGTCATCCGGCTCTCGAGCCCGGCGCGCACTTCGGCGCGCAGCGGCCTAGCCTCATTGTCGGTGCGGCACACCACCACGGTGTCGCAGGTCGCGATGCACTGGCCCGCCTGGAACATCGCCTGTTCGATCGTCCAGCTCGAAGTGCCGATGCGGCCGATGCCCGAACAGACCGTCACGGGTTCGGGAAAACTGCCCTCGCGCAGATAGGCAATGGCGACGCTCGCCACCATCGTGCGCTCGTTCGAAGGCCGCTCGTCCGGGAGCCGCGTCGCGCGGTTGATCTGCACGCGGGCATTTTCGAACAGCGCGGCGAAGGCAACGTTGTTGAGGTGGCCGTTGGGGTCGAGATCCTGGTAGCGCGTGCCGAACTCGGCGACGACCGGATAGGCCGTCGCATCGAGGCGCCAGGGGGCGGGGCGGGTCATGCCGGCGCCGCCAGAGCCATCACAAGCCGCCGGCGAACAGGTCGAGCTTGCCGAGCGGCACGCCCTTCATGCGCAGGATGGCATAGGCCATCGACAGGTGGAAATAGATGTTGGTGGTGGCGAACCCCGACAGCCATTGTCCGGCCGGCATGGTCGGTTCCATCGTGTCGGTCAGCTGGACGGTCAGCGGAGCATCGTCGCGGCCGGCGAACTGCGCCTCGGTCAGCGTGGCGAGGAACGCCTTGGCATCGGCAATCGCGGCGTGAAAGCCGGCGACATCGCACTCGACGGTGATCGGCTCGGGCAGCGGCACGTCGGCGACACGCGCGGTCCAGGACCGCGAGAAATTGACCACCACCATCAGCTGAAAGGCGAGCGGGTGCATGTCCTCTGCCAGCCGCCAGCCGAGCATGTCCTGCTCGCCGATGCCGTTGGCGGCGGCGAATTCGGTTGCCTTGGTCAGCAGGTGCGCGGCGGCGTCGAGCTGGCGGCGGTAGAGATCGACGAAGCCGAACAGGGTGAAGGTCATGGGGGAGTCCTTGGAGTGGGGTAGGATTGGTCGATACGGTGGGCGCGACCCGGCAGTGAATGCCGGGTCGTCGGACGAAGCCGCTGGCTTCGCCGGCCGCGCTGGCGCGAGGTCGTACGCAGGGTGCGTACGCCCGCGCTGCGCGTCACCGTGGCGCCATGCGGATTGCGCCGTCGAGGCGCACGTCCTCGCCGTTGAAATAGTCGTTCTCGATCATCGTCAGCGCGAGGCCGGCATATTCCGCCGGATAGCCGAGGCGCTTGGGGAACGGCACCGACGCGGCGAGCGCGTCCTTCACCGCCTGCGGCGCGCCGAGCATCAGCGGGGTGTTGAAGATGCCGGGCAGGATGGTGTTGATGCGGATGCCCTCGCTCATCAGGTCGCGCGCGATCGGCAGGGTCATGCCGACGACGCCGCCCTTGGACGCCGAATAGGCCGCCTGGCCCATCTGGCCGTCCTCGGCTGCGACGCTTGCGGTCATCACGATCGCGCCGCGTGCGCCGTCCTCGCGCGGCTCCAGCGTCAGCATGCCGGCGGCCGACTTGGCGACGCAGCGGAAGGTGCCGACGAGGTTGATCTGGATCAGCCAGTTGAACGCCTCGAGGCTGAAATGCTTGATGCTGCCGTCTTCCTTGGAGCGGCTCGCGGTCTTCATCGCATTGCCGGTGCCGGCGCAGCAGACGAGGACGCTTTCCTGGCCGTTGGCGGCACGCGCCTTGGCGAAGCCGGCATCGACGCTCTCGTCACTGGTCACGTTCACTTCGCAGAAGATGCCGCCGATATCGGCCGCGACGGCTTCGCCCTTCTCGGCCTGCAGGTCGAAGATCGCGACCTTGACGCCCTTGGCGGCCAGCGCGCGCGCGGTGGCCTCGCCGAGGCCCGATGCGCCGCCGGTGACGACGGCGGCGATGTTGTTGTCGAGTTTCATGCGTGTCTCTCCTTCAATTTTTCGTCATGCTGAACGTGTTTCAGCATCCATGCGCGGTCGGTTGATCCAGGAGCGTCGCTCGTGTCGCCGATGGCAGCGCATGGACCCTGAAACGAGTTCAGGGTGACGATTGGTATAGCCAGGGCTTAAAGCCGTTCGACGATCGTGACGTTGGCGAGCCCGCCGCCCTCGCACATCGTCTGCAGGCCGTAGCGGCCGCCGCGCTTGTGCAGCGCATGGACCAGCGTCGCCATCAGCTTGGTGCCCGAGGCGCCGAGCGGGTGGCCGAGCGCGATCGCGCCGCCATTGACGTTGAGTTTGGCGTGATCGCCGCCGACATGCTTGAGCCAGGCGAGCGGGACCGGCGCGAACGCCTCGTTGACCTCGTAGAGGTCGATATCGGCGATGCTGAGGCCGGCGCGCTTCAACGCCTTGTCGGTCGCGAACAACGGTTCTTCGAGCATCACCACCGGGTCGCCGCCGGTCACGGTGAGGTTGTGAATCCGCGCCAGCGGGGTCAGGCCATGCTCCTTGAGCGCCTTTTCGCTGACCACCAGCACCGCGCTCGCCCCGTCGCAGATCTGGCTGGCATTGGCGGCGGAAATGACACCGCCTTCCTGCAACAGCTTGACCGAATGGATACCCTCGAAGGTCGCGCCGAAACGGATGCCCTCGTCGACGGTGTGGAGCACCTCGCCCTCGGGCGTCTCGATCGTCAGGCCGACAATCTCGTCCTTGAAGTCACCGCGCTCGGTCGCAGCGGCGGCGCGGCGGTGGCTTTCGAGCGCGAAATTGTCGAGATCGTCGCGCGTGAAGCCATATTTGTCCGCCATCATCTGCGCGCCCATGAACTGGCTGAACTGGATGCCGGGATAGCGCTCTTCCTGGCGCGGCGACTTGGACTTGCCGAGCCCGGCCTGATGGAACAGCATGCCGGTCGAGCCCATCGGCACGCGCGTCATGCTTTCCACGCCGGCGGCAATCACCACGTCCTGCGTGCCCGACATCACCGCCTGCGCGGCGAACTGGATCGCCTGTTGCGAGCTGCCGCACTGGCGATCGATCGAGACGGCGGGAACACTCTCGGGCAATTTCGAGGCGAGCACCGCACCGCGGCCGATCTGGAAACCCTGCTCGCCCGCCTGGCTGACGCAGCCCATGATGACGTCTTCGATCGCGCTCGGGTCGATCCCCGAACGGAACAGCACCGCATCGAGCGTCGCGCCCGCCATGTCGGCCGGGTGCCAGCCGGCGAGACGCCCGCCGCGCTTGCCGCCAGCGGTCCGTACTGCTTCGACGATATAGGCTTCAGCCATGTTCGCTCTCCATTAGGTTCGTCTTTGCAACCTCTCTTGCCCAAAGCGTAAAGCTCGGCAAGGGTGACTTTTGCAACGGGTTGAGGAGCGCGTATGAATGTCTCGGATGCCGTAGCGGCAAGGCGATCGGTGCGCGGTTTTCTCGATCGCCCGGTCGACCCGGTGGTGCTGCGCGGGATCGCTACCAAGGCTGCGCGGGCCGCGTCGGGCGGCAATCTCCAGCCCTGGAACATCGATATCGTGACCGGCGAGTCGCTGGCCACGCTGAAGGCGACGGTGGCGGAAAAACTGTTGCGCGGCGAGGTCGAGACACCGGCCTATGCGATCTATCCGCCCGAACTCGTCGCGCCCTATCGCGACCGGCGTTTCGCGGTCGGCGAGGCGATGTACCGCGAGATCGGCATCCCGCGCGAAGACAAGGCGGCGCGGCGCATGTGGTTCGCACGCAACTTCCGCTTCTTCGATGCGCCGGCGGCGTTGTTCTGCACGGTCGATCGCCGCATGGGGCCGCCGCAATGGAGCGACCTCGGCATGTATCTGCAGACGGTGATGCTGCTCGCGGTCGAGGCCGGGCTCGCCACCTGCGCGCAGGAATGCTGGGCGATGTATCCCGAGACCGTGACGCACGCGCTCGCCACGCCGCCCGAGCGGATGCTCTTCTGCGGCATGGCGATCGGGTACGAGGATCCGGAGGAACCAGCCAACCGCCTCAGGAGCGATCGCGCGCCCGAGGGGGAGTGGTTGACGATGCACGAATAATATCCTCCCCGGCACGGGGAGGGGGACCAGCGAAGCTGGTGGAGGGGGCTGGCCTCACGCGCAGCGCCTGAGGCGCTCCCCCTCCACCACGCGCTGCAGAAGCGCATGGTCCCCCTCCCCGTGCCGGGGAGGAGTTAGTAGAAGTTACGCGTTGGCCTGCGAGCGACCGCCGCCGGTGCCACCACCGCCGCCACCACGTCCGCCGCGACGCGGGCCGCGGCCGCGCGGGGCATAGGGGCTGGTCGGCCGGGCGGCATGCGTGGCG
>NZ_JARYTI010000091.1 GCF_029911635.1 Sphingomonas sp. AR_OL41 | reverse complement strand
GGCGGCATGCGTGGCGCGCGGACGCGCCGGGCCGCGCTCGGCGCGCGAACGCTCTTCGCGCGGTGCCGGGTCGGCGCCGATCGTCGTCACGCGGATCGCCTTCAGCGCATTGGCGCGCTGCTGGAAATCGGCCGGCAACGGCAGCACGGTGATCTTCTGGCGCGTCACCTTCTCGATGTCGCGCAGGTACGGACGCTCGTCCTCGGCGCAGAAGCTGATCGCCGCGCCCGATGCGCCGGCGCGCGCGGTGCGACCGATGCGGTGGACATATTGCTCGGGCACGTTGGGCAGCTCGAAGTTGAACACATGGCTGACGCCCGACACGTCGATGCCGCGCGCGGCGATGTCGGTCGCGACCATGACCTTGACCTTGCCCGACTTGAACTCGGCCAGCGCGCGCTCACGCTGCGGCTGGCTCTTGTTGCCGTGGATCGCGGCGGCGGCGATGCCGTTGCCGGCGAGCAGCTTCACGACGCGGTCGGCGCCATGCTTGGTGCGCGTGAAGACCAGCGCGCGCTCGACCTCGAGATCGTTGAGCGCGATCGTCAGCAGTGCCTGCTTCTCCGACTGGTTGACGAAGGTCACCGCCTGGTCGACGCGCTCGGCGGTGGTCGCCGCCGGCTTGACCGACACGGTGACGGGGTCCTTGAGGAACTGGTCGGCCAGCTCGCGGATCGCGTTGGGCATCGTCGCCGAGAAGAACAAGGTCTGGCGCTGCTTGGGCAGCATGCGGACGATCTTGCGCAGCGCATGGATGAAGCCGAGATCGAGCATCTGGTCGGCCTCGTCGAGGACGAGGATTTCCAGCGTGGCGAGGCTGACGAAACGCTGCTCGATCAGGTCGAGCAGGCGGCCCGGCGTGGCGACGAGGATGTCGACGCCGCGCGCCATGTCGGTGCGGTTCTTGTTGATGCTGGTGCCGCCGAACACGGTGGCGACCGACATCTTGGAGAACTGGCCGTAACCACGTGCGCTCTCGGCGATCTGGCCGGCGAGTTCACGCGTCGGGGCGAGGACGAGCATGCGGCAATGCGTCGGCAGGACGCGCTTGGCGTCTTCGACGAGACGCTGGATCGACGGCAGCACGAAGGCGGCGGTCTTGCCGGTGCCGGTCTGTGCGATGCCGAGCAGATCGCGGCCGGTCAGCACGGTCGGAATGGCGTCGCGCTGGATCGGGGTGGGGGTGACGTAGCCCTTTGCTTCGAGCGCGCGGACGAGCGGATCGGCAAGGCCGAGATTCTTGAAAGACATGAAAGTAGAGTCCGATATTGGCCATGCACCCACGTCGCGAGGACGCAGATGTGGCGGGGGTAAATGACACCCCGCGTGACTTGGGAAGCCTGGTAAACAACCGAGACGGAGCCTGTGCCCTGACGGACACGATCACGCTGCATGACGCCTCGATGGGCGGCATATGCTTGCTGCGATGCAATAAGTCAAGCTTTTGCGGGTTTCCCAGTGCTCCTGCGCACGCAGGAGCCCAGAGTCACAAGCGGTGGCGCCCGAAACCCTGGGCTCCTGCGTGCGCAGGAGCGCGGAGAAGCTAGCGCTGATACGCCTTGGGCAACGCACCTTCCTGTGGCTGCATGTACCGGTCGCGCAGCATGCGCTGGCGCGTGTCGAGTGGTTGCTTGACGCCGTCGATCCACACCGCCTCTGCTGCGGCGTCGAGTTCGAGTGGGTCGTTCGACCAGATCACCACATCGCCGCGCCGCCCGGGGCGCAGTGAGCCGATCTCGCCGCCCATGCCGATCGCTTCGGCCGGCGCCGAGCTGATCGCCGCGAAGGACGCGTTCCAGTCGAGCCCGGTCGCGCCCGGGATCCGCGTCAGCGCGACGAGGTTGCCGGCATATTGCTTCTCGAGCCGTGCCTGGCGCGCGTCATTGTCGCCGATCATGCCGAGCCCGACGAGGACGCCCGCCATCTTCATGCGGCCGACATTGGACTGGGTCGCGGCGAGCTGCTCGAAGCTCGCCGGCAGATCGTTGAGCGCCGAGGCGATCACCGGGATATGCGCGGCGGCGAGTTGCGACGCGACCATCCAGCCCTCGCTGACGCCGACCAGCACCAGCCTGAGCGCGGGCATCTCACGCTTGAGGTCGAGCAGCACCAGGATGTCGGAGGCACGCTCGACATGCACCAGCAGCGGCACCTTGCCCGCGATCACTGGCTGCAAGGCCTCGGCATCGGCGCGCGTCAGCAGCGCGTCCTTGCCCTGGTCGGCATAGTCACCGGGATTGCGCGCATAGAGCTTGGCTTGCGCCAGTGCGTTGCGGAACGCCGCGATCGCCGCCGGGCGGCTGCCGCCCGCGGCACCCGCGCCGCTCTCGCCATATTCCATGAACTGGAAGGCGCGCGGTCGCGTGATCGCGTCGACATCGGCGCCGAGATCGATCACCGCGCCCTGACCGGCGAAGATCGAGCCGCGATTGTCCGGCGCGACGATCGCGCGGGTGATGCCCTCGGCGCGGTTGAGCGGTACCGCGCTGGTGCGCGGGTTGACCGCCGGCGCGACGTCGATCGCGGCGTGGAACGGGCTGCCCGATGCGCCGCTGTCATTGGTCGCATCGACGCCGTCGACCTCGACGATGCCGAGCCGGGTGAAACCGGCGACGATCCCCGGCGTGACGAAGTGCCCGCCGGCATCGACCGTCTGCACCCCTTGCGGCAGCGCGACATGGGCACCGGCGGCGACGACGCGGCCGTCACGGATCAGCACGGTGCCGCCGTCGATCGGCGCGGAGCCATCGCCGATGACCAGTTTGGCGTTGACGATCGCGACCGACTGGGCGGTGGCGGGGGCGGCGACGATCGCCGCAGCGGTGGCGAGGAGCGGGAGCAGGCGCTTCACTTGACGTCTCCCGCGCCGGGCTGGCCGAGTTCGAAATCCGATACCGGTCGTCGTGTCGGGTCGTTGGCGTCGTAGAGCAGCGCGCCGTCGATCCACACCTTTTCGGGCCGGGCATAGACGCTGAACGGGTTGCCGTTCCACAGCACGAGGTCGGCCATCTTGCCGGGCTTGAGGCTGCCGGTCCTGTCGGCGATGCCGAGCGCGCGCGCCGGGTTGATCGTCAGCCATTCCCAGGCGGTGGCGTCGGAAATCTGGATGCCCGCCCGGCGCCCGGCGGCGAGCGCCTTGGCGACTTCCTGGTTGAGGCGCTGGATGCCGTTCTCGTCGTCGCTATGGATCATCGCGCAGGCGCCGGCATTCTGCAGCAGCGCGAGATTCTCGCTGATCGCGTCGTAGGATTCCATTTTGAAGCCCCACCAGTCGGCCCACACCGCCGCGCAGGTGCCATTGGCCTTGAGCAGGTCGCCGATCTTGTAAGCCTCGACCGCATGGTGGAACGCGCTGACATGATAGCCGAATTCCTTGGCCATATCGAGCACGATGGCCATTTCGTCGGCCCGGTAGCAATGGTTCTGGACGAGGATCTCGCCGGCCAGCACGCCGCGCAGCGTGTCCATCGCGATGTCGCGCGACGGCGGCTCGCCGCCGTCCTTTTCATATTTGTCCCATTTGCGCTTATACTCGACCGCGCGCGCCCAGGTGGCGCGATCGACCGCGATATTGCCCATGCGGGTCGAGGGCTCGCGGCCCTTGCTGCCATAGACGCGCTTGGGGTTCTCGCCGCACGCCATCTTGAGGCCATAGGGCGCACCGGGGAATTTCATGCCCTGCTCGGTTCGGGCATAGACATTCTTCACCACCACCGATCGGCCGCCCATCAGATTGGCCGAGCCGGGCAGGATCTCGAGCGTTGTGACGCCGCCATTGACGAGCGCGCGGCTGAAGCCGGGGTCCTGCGGCCAGACGCTGTGTTCGGCCCAGACATCGGCGGTGACCGGCCCGGTCGCCTCGTTGCCGTCACTGTTGGCGGGCACGCCGGGCGAGGGATAGTCGCCGAGATGGCTGTGGATATCGATGATGCCGGGGGTCAGCACCTTGCCGGTACCGTCGATCACCGTGGCCCCGGCGGGCGCAGTCAGCGACGGGCCGATCGCGACGACCTTGCCATCGGCGAACAGCGCTGATCCGCGCTCGATCCGTCCGCCTTCGCCGTCGAAAATCGTGACGTTGGTGACGAGCGTCGGCACGCCGGGATAGGCGTGATAGGTCGAGGGATAGGGGTCGTGGCTATAGCCCTTGCCCATGCCGGGCGCGGGTTGCTTGGCCGGCGTGCTGCTCGCGCTTTGCGGCTTCGCGCCGTCGCCCGCGCAACCCGCGAGCATCGTGGCGCCGGCCAGCGCCAGCAGGAAACCCTTTGTCACGCGCATGATTCAGCCCCGTTATTGTCGCGTCCCGTGATGCGGGATGTCCGGCAGTGTGTTGCTGATGTCAACCGCCCGGCTCGGTCTCGACAGTGAATATTGTCAGGGGTCGCGGGGCGATGCCGCCCACGTCTCCGCCGCGGCCAGCGCCTTGGGATCGTCGACGTCGATCCAGTCGAGATCGCTGCATTCTACCACTTCGGCTGCGCCCCGCGCGGCGAGTGCGCGCACGGCCTCGGTGATCGAGGGTGCTTCCAGCCCGGCGACCGCGTCGAAGAATGGCTGTCCGACCGCGAACACGCCGGTGTCGTAGCAATCGTGCGGCGCCATGCCCTTGCCGATCGCGACGATCCGCGCGCCCTCCGTGGCGACGAAGGTGACGTCTTCGGGATCGACCCAGGGATGGCCGAGTCGCCGGTCGATGCCCAGCCGCAGGCCCGGGCCCGCGCCGGCCGCCGCCATCCGCGCATAAAGCGCCGGCTCGACGAGGTGATCGCACATCGCCAGCAGCGTGGGGCGGCCGGCCAGTTGATCGACTGCCGCCAGCGCCGACACGCCGTTGGGCAATTGCCAGTCGCGCGACCGCACAGTCGTCACCGCCAGCGGCCAGTCACGCGCCGCAATATGCGCCTCGATCGCCTCGGCGCGGTAGCCGGTGACGACAATCGCCCGCGCGATCCCGGCTGCCGCCAGTCGTTCCAGCGCGTGGTCGAGCAGGGTCTTGCCGGCCACCACGCAGAGCGGCTTGGATTCGGCCGCCGCGCGCAGACGTGTGCCTGCGCCGGCTGCCAATAATACCGCCGTATCGACGGGGTTCACGCCGCGATGAACTGCTCGACCGCCTGTTGTGCGAGGTCGTCGGTCATCTGGATCGGCGGGTGCTTGCAGAAATAGGCCGATGCCGGGTGGATCGGGCCGCCAAGGCCGCGGTCACGGGCGATCTTGGCGCAACGGATCATGTCGATCGCGACGCCGGCCGAATTCGGGCTGTCCTCGACCGACAGGCGCAGTTCGAGGTTCATCGGCACACCGCCGAACATCTGGCCTTCCATGCGCAGGAAGCAGACCTTGTTGTCATTCTGCCACGCGACATAGTCCGACGGGCCGATATGGATATTCTCGTCTTCCATGCGCTCGGCCGCAACCGACTGCACCGCCTCGGTCTTCGACACCTTCTTCGAGGCGAGCCGCTTGCGGTTCGACATGTTGAGGAAGTCGGTATTGCCGCCGGTGTTGAGCTGATAGGTCCGGTCGAGCTTGACGCCGCGCTTGGCGAACAGGTCGGTCAGCACGCGGTGGACGATCGTCGCGCCGAGCTGCGCCTTGATGTCGTCGCCGACGATCGGCACGCCGGCATCGGTGAACTTCTTGGCCCAGGTCTCGTCGCTGGCGATGAACACCGGGATGTTGTTGACGAAGGCGACGCCCGCCTCGATCGCGCATTCGGCGTAGAATTCGGTCGCCTTCTGGCTGCCGACCGGCAGATAGTTCATCAGCACGTCGGCGCCGCTTTCGCGCAGCGCGGCAACGACTTCTTCCTTGCTCGGCTGTGGCAGGTCGGCGACGACGAAGGTGCGGTCCTCGGCATAGTCCTGCATATGCTCGGCAACACCGTCGAGGATGTTGCCCATTGCCACTTCGACGCCGCTCGCCGGCACGTCGGCACAGAAGATCGCGGTGCAGTTCGGCTTGGCGAAGATCGCCTCGGCAACGTCGGTGCCGACCTTGCGCGCGTCGATGTCCCACGCCGCGACGATGCGGATATCGCTGGGCTTATAGCCGCCCATTTCCCAGTGCATCAGCCCGATATGATCGTTCGAGCCTTCCCGGTAATGGGCGAGGCCCTGGACCAGCGAGCTCGCGCAATTGCCGATCCCGATGATCGCGATGTTGATGGACTTCATGGTGTAACGACCCTTTCGACTTCAATGAATGTTGGGGAGTGTCCGGCTCAGCCGGGGAATCAGGTAGGAAGCGCCGATGTTCGGCCGGGGCGGGTGAACGCCCCTTCGACGCGGCGATGCCAGATGAGGCCGATGACCAGGATGATGGTCAGCGGCACGATCTCGAACCACCAGAAGTAGCGCGGATTGCCCAGCAAACACGCCAGAAAGATGGCGTAGACGCGCATATTGGCACTTTCGAGCGCCATCAGCTTCATCGCCGGTGCCGCGCGTTCGCCATAAGTGGCGCCAAGACGCTTCGGATCGTCGCTGTTGCCGAGCAGCCGGTCAAACGGTTCGGCGAGCCGATCCACGCCGCGCGAGATGTTGTCGTACAGCCATTCGACCACGCCGCCGGCGCGTTGCGGACGCGCTGTGCCCGCGTCGCCGCGCACGCGGCGATGGAAGCGCGCGCGCTCGGCCTCGTAGGTGCTGGACTGCACAACATGCGCGGCGCCGGCGGTCAGTGCCAGGGCCCAGCCTTCGCCGGTGCCGATGTGAGTCGCGATGAGCACATAGATCAGTACGAAGACACCATGGTCGCAGATGCCGTCGAGCAGCCGGCCGAACGGGCTGGCGGTGCCGGTCGCGCGCGCGACCATACCGTCGAGGCCGTCGGCGATAAGCCAGGCGATCGACAGCAGCAGGCCGACGAACGCCGCCAGCGGGCTGGCCCAGTTCCAATAAGCGATCGCAGCGCCGATACCGAGCGCCAGGCCGGCCAGCGACACGGCATTGGCCGATACGCGCAAGGCGAGCGCGATCGGCAGCAGGCGGCGGGCCGCTGGGTGGATCAACCAGAGATTGGTGGGATCTTCTATCCGCCTGTCTCGGGACCCGTCGGGCGGTGGTAATGTCATCGGAGTGTCATGATGCCAATATGGAGCAAATGACGCAAGGTATTCAGCGCATCGGCGCCCGGATTCGGGACGAGTGGCGCCGCCATGGCCGGCGGCGCCCCCCGATCGCGACTGAGAATCCAGTGTTTTTGCTCAGAGGCTGCGCCCGATCAGTTCCTTCATGATCTCGTTGGTGCCGCCATAGATTCGGCTGACGCGCGCCGCGCGCCACATGCGGGCGATGGGATATTCGTTCATATAGCCGGCGCCGCCATGCAGCTGGAGGCACTTGTCCATCACCTCCCATTGCAGCTCGGTGTGCCACAATTTGGCCGCCGCGCCCTCGGTCGGGGTCAGTTCGCCCTTGAGGTGGCGCTGGATCGCCCAGTCGAGATGCGCCCAGCCGACCTGCAGCTTGGACTTGAGATCGGCAAGGACGAAGCGCGTGTTCTGGAAATCGAATACCATGCCGGCGAACGCCTTGCGTTCCTTGGTGAAGGCGACGGTCTCGTCGAACGCCTTTTGCGCGCTCGATTGCGTGCCGACCGCGATCGACAGGCGCTCCTGCGGCAGCTGGCTCATCAGATAGATGAAGCCCTTGCCTTCCTCGCCGAGGCAATTGGTCATCGGCACGCGCACGTCCTCGAAGAACAGCTCCGAGGTGTCGGCAGCGTCCTGGCCGATCTTGTCGAGCTTGCGGCCGCGCTTGAAGCCCTCGCGGTCGCTCTCGATCAGGATGATCGACATGCCCTTATACGCCGGCTTGGCGTCGGGGTCGGTCTTGGCCACGACCAGGATCAGGTCGGCGTTCTGGCCGTTGGTGATATAGGTCTTGGAGCCGTTGACGACATAATGGTTGCCGTCCTTTTTCGCGCTGGTGCGGATCGCCTGCAGGTCGGATCCGGTACCAGGCTCGGTCATCGCGATCGCGGTGATCGTCTCGCCCGACACGAAGCGCGGCAGCCACTGCTTCTTCTGCTCTTCCGAGCCATAAGCGACGATATAGTCGCACACGATGTCGGAATGCAGCGTGAAGCCGGCGGGCACGCCGTTATACGCCATCTCCTCGTTGACGATCGAATTGTAACCGAAGTCGAGGCCGAGGCCGCCATATTCCTCGGGGACGGTCGGGCACAACATGCCGATCTCGCCGGCCTTGCGCCAGAATTCCTTGGGGACGAGTCGGTTGGCTTCCCATTCGTTGACGTTGGGCACGCCTTCCTTTTGCAGGAAGCTGCGCACCGTCTCGCGGAACGCTTCATGGTCTTCGTTATAGGCAAAACGGCCCTGCACGGTGTCGAGCGACATTTCAGTTCTCTCCTGCAACCTTTTGTCCAGCTCTGCGGGCGATTGACGCGAACGTCAAGCGGCGCGCGGCTCGACTTGTCGTGACGATGGTGGCTATGGGTGGGCGAAACACAGGAGAGAATGCGCGCATGAAACTCGCCAGCCTCAAGCATGGCCGTGACGGCAAGCTCGTTATCGTGTCGAACGATCTCGCCTGGTGCGCCGATGCCGGGCATATCGCCCCGACGCTGCAAGCCGCGCTCGACGACTGGGACCGGTTGCTGCCCGACCTGCAGAATCTGGCGACCGACCTCGAGCATGAGATGATTCCGCGCGATCGCTTTCACGAACATGGCGCGGCATCGCCGCTGCCGCGGGCGTATCAATGGGCCGATGGCTCGGCCTATGTGAACCATGTCGCGCTGGTGCGGCAGGCACGCGGCGCCGAGATGCCGGAGAGTTTCTGGCACGATCCGCTGATGTATCAGGGCGGCTCGGACGGTTTTCTCGGGCCGCGCGACTCGATCCCGCTCGCCGACGAGTCATGGGGCTGCGATCTCGAGGCCGAGGTCGTGGTCGTTACCGGCGACGTGCCGCTCGGGGCGAGTCGCGCGGACGCGCTGGCGGCGATCCGGCTCGTCGGGCTCACCAACGACGTCTCGTTGCGTAACCTCATCCCCGGCGAACTCGCCAAGGGCTTCGGTTTCTTCCAGTCCAAGCCGGCCAGCGCCTTCTCGCCGGTGTTCGTCACGCCCGAGGCGCTTGGCGAGTGGTGGCAGGACGGCAAGCTGCACCGCACGCTGAAGGTCGATCTCAACGGCCAGGCCTTTGGGCGCGCCGATGCGAGCATCGACATGACCTTCGATTTCGGCACGCTCGTCGCGCACGCCGCCAAGACCCGCGCGCTGGGCGCCGGTACGATCATCGGCTCGGGCACGGTGTCGAATCGCGATGCCGATGGCGGGCCGGGCAAGCCGGTCGCGGCGGGCGGCGTGGGTTATTCGTGCATCGCCGAACTGCGCATGGTCGAGACGATCACCGGCGGCGCGCCGGTCACGCCGTTCCTCAAAAAGGGCGACACCGTCCGCATCTGGGCCGAGGACGACAAGCACCATCCGATCTTCGGGGTGATCGAGCAGACGGTGGAATAGAATACCTCCCCGTGCCGGGGAGGGGGACCGCGACGCGCAGCGGCGCGGTGGAGGGGCTGGTCGGGCGATAGATAGCCACAAAGCCCACTGGTGCGTTTGCCACCAGGTGAGGCAAACGCATCGTCTCTTGATCAAGGCTTGAGCTTGCCCGACCAGCCCCTCCACCATGCTTCGCACGGTCCCCCTCCCCGTGCCGGGGAGGAGTTGGGTTAGTGAAAATCGTGGCTTTTGATCGGGATGTCGTCCTCCCGGTCGGCCTTGTCGCGATAGTGATAGTCCGACCGCAGCTTGGGTTGCCAACCGGGGTCGCCGCGATCGGGTGAGCCGCCATGCGTCGCGCCGTCGCCGCGCGACACCATGCGCGGCAGGTCGATCTCGCCGACCTGGCGCAGCAGCGGGGTGAGGTCGGTGACGCGCTCGGTCACGACATGGATTACCAGCCCCTCGCGCTGCACGCGCCCGGTCAGGCTGACCATCGCCGCCGACATCACCGTGCGGCGCTGCGCCTCGAACCGGTCGGGCCACAATATGCCGTTGGCGATGCCGGTCTCGTCTTCCAGCGTCATGAACAGCACGCCCTTGGCGCTGCCCGGCCGCTGCCGCACGAGGATGATCCCCGCCACCTCGACGCGCGCGCCGTCCTTCATCGTCTTCAGGTCACCGCACGGCCGCATGCCGCGGCGCTGCAGTTCGCTGCGTAGAAAGGCGAGCGGATGCTGGCGCAGCGACAATTGCGTCGCGCGGTAATCCTCGACCACCTCGCGCCCGGCGGTGAGCTGGACCAGCGCCACCGGCGCCTCGCGCGCTTCGGGGACGATCGCACCGAAGCGCTGGTCGGACGCCGCGAACAGCGACAGCGGCGCCTGGCCGAGCCCCTTGATCGCCCATAGCGCCTGGCGCCGATCGAGCCCGAGGCAGCGAAAGGCATCGGCGCGCGCCAGCCGTTCGAGCGTCACCGGCCTTACCCCCGAGCGCCGCCACGCATCCTCGATTGAGTTGAACGCGCCGCTGCGCCGCGCGTCGAGCAGCGCCTGCGCTTCCTTTTCGCCCAGCCCCTGGACGATCCGCATGCCCAGCCTGAGCGGCAGCATCGCCGCCCAGTCGGCGTCGTCGCCGCGAAACGACGCCGGGCGCGGGCGCGCCGAGGGCGAGGCCTCGGGCAGCACGGCGGTGTCCCAGTCGCTGCGGTTGATGCAAACCGCGTGGATCTCAACGCCATGCTCGCGCGCATCGCGGACGATCTGTGCCGGCGCGTAGAAACCCATCGGCTGGGCGTTGAGCAGCGCCGCGCAATAAAGGTCGGGATGGTGGCACTTCATCCAGCACGAGGCATAGGCGATCTTGGCGAAGCTGGCGGCGTGGCTTTCGGGAAAGCCATAGCTGCCGAAGCCCTCGATCTGCTTGACCATGCGCTCGGCGAAATCCTGCGTGATGCCGTTGCCGAGCATGCCGCCGATCAGCCGGTCGCGAAATTCGCCGACGCCGCCGGTCATCTTGAAGGTCGCCATGGCGCGGCGCAGCCGATCGGCCTCGTTGGCGCTGAACCCGGCGCCGACCATCGCGACCTGCATCGCCTGTTCCTGGAACAGCGGCACGCCGAGCGTCTTTTTGAGCACCGCCTCCAGCGCGGCATTGGGATAGCTGACCGGCTCCTTGCCCTCGCGGCGCTTGAGATAGGGGTGGACCATGTCGCCCTGGATCGGCCCCGGCCGGACGATCGCCACCTCGATCACCAGATCGTAGAATTCGCGCGGCTTCATCCGCGGCAGCATCGACATCTGCGCGCGGCTCTCGATCTGGAAGACGCCGAGCGTGTCGGCCTGCTGGATCATGGCATAGGTGGCGGGGTCGTCGTCCTGCATCTCGGGCGAGGCCATGGTAAGGCTCACGCCCTTGCGCGTTTCGAGCAGCTGGAAGGCACGGCGCATGCAGCCGAGCATGCCGAGCCCGAGAATGTCGACCTTCATCAGGCCGAGTTCCTCGACATCGAGCTTCTCCCATTCGACCACGCGCCGATCGACCATCGCCGCGGGTTCGATCGGCACGAGTTCGTCGAGCCGGTCGTGCGACAGCACGAAGCCGCCGGGATGCTGCGACAGATGGCGCGGCGTATCGACCAGCTCGCGTACCAGTTCGAGCGTCAGCGCGAGGCGCGGGTCGTTGCGGTCGAGGTTCAGCTGGTCAACATGCGCGTCGCGCACGCCCTCGTTGGAGATGCCCCATACCTGTCCGGCCAGCGCGGCGGTCATGTCTTCCGAAAGGCCCATCACCTTGCCGACCTCGCGCAGCGCGCCGCGCGTGCGGAAGCGGCTGACCACCGCGGTCAGCGCGGCATGGCGCTGGCCATAGGTTTCGTAGATCCACTGGATAACTTCCTCGCGCCGCTCATGCTCGAAATCGACGTCGATATCGGGCGGTTCGTGGCGGTCCTCTGAGATGAAGCGCTCGAACAGCAGGGTGTGCCTGACCGGATCGATCGAGGTCACGCCGAGCACGAAGCAGATGATCGAATTCGCCGCCGAACCGCGCCCCTGGCACAAAATGCCCTGGCTGCGGGCGAAGCGCACGATCGAGTTCACGGTCAGGAAATAGGGCGCATAGCCCATCTTGCGGACCAGCGTCAGTTCATGCTCGAGCAGGGCGGCATATGTGTCGGGCGGCCCGGCCGGAAACAGCTCCGCCAGCGCCGCGCGGGTCATTTTCTCGAGTGCGTCCTGCGGCGAGCGACCACTGATCACCACCTCGTCGGGATAGCGATATTGCTCCTTCAGCGCGCGCAGGCTGAAGCTGCAGCGTTCCGCGATCGCGGCCGTGGCGTGCAGCGCGGCGGGGTGGCGCGCGAAACGCCGCGCCATCTCCGCCGGGCCCTTGAGGTGACGATCGGCGCTGCGTTCGCGGCGAAAGCCGAGCGCGTCGATCGTGCAGCGGTGGCGGATCGCGGTCATGACATCCTGCAACATGCGCCGTTCGGGCACGTCGTAGAGCACGTCGCCGGTGGCGAGCGGCGTCAGCCCGAAGCGCTGGCCCATGGTTTCTAGATCGTACAGCCGCAGCGCGTCGCCCGGGCGGCGATGCTGCGTAAGGCAGACATGGCCGCGCTCGTCGAAGACATCCGCCATCCAGCGCATCGCCACCGCGTCGCCATGATCGGCGAGGGCAGGGACCAGCGCGCCGACCAGACCCTCGGCATGCTGTGCGACATCTTCCCAATGCAGGAAGCACTGGCCCTTCTCGCCCTTTTGCGCAGCCGCGCGCGATTTGCCGAGCGTCAGCAGGCGGGTGAGCCGGCTCCATGCCGCGCGGTCCTCGGGCCAGACGAGCAGGGACGTGCCGTCGACCAGGTCGAGCCGGCACCCCGCGATCATGCGGATCGGGAACCCAAGATCGCTGAACTTCTCCGCAGCGACGAGCGCACGCACCACGCCGCCGACCGAATTGCGATCGGTAATGCCCAGCGTCGGCAGGCGCAGCGCGGCAGCGGTCGCGAACAGCTGGTCGGCCGAGGAGGCGCCGCGCAGGAAGCTGAAATGCGTGGTGACCTGGAGCTCGTGATAGGTCATTGGCGACAGCTCGCGAAATGACTATATGAGATGTACATCTCAGGAGATCGTGTCGTGACCAAGATGGTCGGTGCAGCCGAGTTCAAGGCGAAATGCCTCAAGCTGATCGACGAGATGCAGCGCGATGGTGAATCGGTGACGATTACAAAGCGCGGCAAGCCGGTGGCGACATTGTCGGTGGTCAAAGCCGAAAAGCCGAGCCTGAAATCGATCTTCGGTGCCATGGCCAATCCGGCATATCGCTTCGACGATCCCTTCAGTCCGGCATATGACGGACCATGGGATGCGGAGCGGGATGGGCCTTGGGAACCCGCTCCTTGATTCTGCTGGATACCCATGTGCTGGTCTGGCTGGTCCAGGGGGATGCCAGGCTGGGACCAAAGGCTTTCGCGGCACTGGACGAGGCGGTTGCCGACCAGCAATTGCTGGTCTGTGCCATTACGCCTTGGGAAGTCTCGATGTTGGCCGACAAGGGCCGTCTGGACTTGGGTATGCCGACAGCGAGATGGATTGCCGAGGCGTTGTCGATCCCGGGGATCACGCTCTTCCCGCTCGAACCATCGATAGCGGTGGCGGCAGGGGAATTGTCCGGCGGTATCCATGGCGATCCTGCCGATCATCTCATCGTTGCGACGGCACGACATCTTGCGTGTCCCGTCGCAACGGCTGATCGCGCGATTCTCGATTATGCCAAAAAGGGGCATGTCACGGTGATCAACGCGCGCAAATAATCTGGCGGCGAGCAGCCTCACCCGAACGCTCCGTGCATGAACCAGGCGAGGTCGCCGGTCTCGCCGCGTTCGCCGTCGCCGCGGCGGAACAGCCAGAAACGCTGGCCGGCCTCGTCCTCGACCTGGAAATAGTCGCGCACGCCGTGCCGTTCTGCGGCGCGGCGCCACCATTCGCCCTGCACGCGCTCGGGGCCGTCGGCGCGTACGACGCGGTGCATCTCGCCGCGCCAGCTGAAGCGGCGCGGCGGCTGGTCGGGCAGTTCGGCGATGACATGGTCGAGCTGTTCGGGGCGGCGCAGCAGCCGCACCGGGCGAGGCCAGCGATGATGCCAGGGGTGCAGCTCGGGTGAGCGATCAAGCTGGCGGACATCGTCGACCTTGCGTTTGGTCATGTCCTGCGCGGGCGGATCGAGCGGCGCTACGGTGGCGACCGCGCGTTCGGGCACGTCGCTCTCGACCGGGCGGCTGCGCCACAGACGATGGTCGCCGATACGGTTGGCCAGCGCATCGACCAGCGGTGCGAGGTCGGTCGTGCGCTCTTCGAGCCGTTCGGCAAAGGGTTGCGCGCCGAGCGGATCGGCACGCCGGACATGCAGCGCCAGCGCGTCGATGCCGAAACCCGGGGCGATCTCCTCGATCCGCCGCACGATCAGCCGCAACAGGTGCGCGCCGTCGCGGCTCGGCCGGGCGAGGCCGATGCGCAGGCGCTGCGGCACGCCGTCGATGCGGTCGGCGACCAACTCGACGACGCGCGCGCCGCGTCCCGCCTCGGCCAGAGCAGTGACGAGGCGCGGGATCAACATTGCGAGCCAATGCTCGATCGCCTCGGCAGTCGCGATCGGCTCGGCGAAGCGTTGCACGACGGCGATCGCCTCGACCGGGATGACGGGGGCGAGCGGCTCGTCGCGCACGGCCAGCGCCTGGTCGAGCCGCGTCACCAGCGCCGCGCCAAAGCGGCGCGCGAGCGGCGCGCGGGGCATCGCGACGAGTTGCCCGATGCGCTCGATTCCCAGCCGTCGCAGCAGTTCGATCGCAGCGGGTTCCGCGCGCAATGCGGCGATCGGCAATGCCGCCAGCGCCGCTTCCTGCGTGCCCGTCGGGCAGATCGCGACCCCGTCTTCGGCACGGCCGAACCGCGCCAGCGCCCAGGCCGCGCCGGCGCTGTCGGCAATGGCGATGCGCGCGGTGAAACCGATCCGCGCCAGCAGCCGCACGATCCGTCGCGCCATCCGTGCCTCGCCGCCGAAAAGATGTGCCGTACCTGTGATATCTATGAACAGCCCGTCATCGCCCGACAGCGCGGTGAGCGGCGACCAGCGCCGCGCCGGCTTCGATCGCCTGCAGCTGAGAAGCATCGCCGACCAGCACGACCTTCGCACCGCGCGCCTCGGCTTCGGAGACCACGCGTTCCATCTGGCGCGAGCCGATCATGCCGGCCTCGTCG
>NZ_JARYTI010000090.1 GCF_029911635.1 Sphingomonas sp. AR_OL41 | reverse complement strand
ACGGTCCAGCTCAAGGCCGCGCTCGACGCCGGCCGCGCCGAGATCGCGCGCCGGCTGGTCGAGCACCCGTCGCGCGGGATCGAGGCCGCCGCCGGCCAAGCCTTTCTGATCGACCAGATCCTGCGCCTGCTGTTCGACTTCACCACGCAGCGGCTCCACCGCAACAGCAACCGCACCACCGCCGAGCGGCTGACGCTGATCGCGGTCGGCGGTTATGGCCGCGGCGAGATGGCGCCCTATTCCGACGTCGACATCGCCTTCCTCACGCCGTGGAAGCAGACCGGCTGGGCCGAGCAGGTGATCGAGTCGATGCTCTACGCGCTGTGGGACCTGGGCCTGAAGATCGGCCACTCCAGCCGCTCGCTCGACGAGATGGTGCGCCAGGCCAAGAGCGACATCACGATCCGCACCGCGCTGCTTGAGGCGCGTTATGTGTGGGGCGACCAGTCGCTTTATGACGAGGCCGCCGCGCGCTTTCGCAAGGACGTGCAGGCCGGCACCACCCGCGCCTTCATCGCCGACAAGCTCGCCGAGCGCGAGGCGCGGCACCGCAAGATGGGCGACAGCCGCTATGTCGTCGAACCCAACGTCAAGGAGGGCAAGGGCGGGCTGCGCGATCTCCATACGCTGTTCTGGATCGGCAAGGACGCCTATAACGTCTCCGATCCCGCAGAGCTGGTCGATGTCGGCCTGCTCACCCCGATCGAGTATCGCCAGTTCCACCGCGCCGAGAACTTCCTGTGGGCGGTACGCTGCCATCTGCACATGCTCGCCGGACGCGGCGAGGACCGGCTGACCTTCGACCTGCAGCGCGAGCTGGCCGACCGCATGCGCTTCGCCGATCGCCCCGGCAAATCGCGCGTCGAGCGCTTCATGCAATTCTACTTCCTCCAGGCCAAGACCGTCGGCAATCTCAGCGGCGTCTTCCTCGCGCATCTCGACGAGAAGTTCGCCGCGCGCGGCCGCCGCTTCAACCTGCCGACCTTCCGCCGCAGCCCGCGCCGGCTCAACGGCTTCGTGCTCGATCGCGGCCGCCTCGCGCTGCCCGACGACGAGTTTCTCGCGAAGCATCCAGTGCGGCTGATCGAGATGTTCGCGCTGGCCGACAAGAACGAGATCGAGATCCACCCGCTCGCGCTGCGCGCCGCCGCGCGCGACGCCAAGCTGGTCGACGATTATCGCCGCGACCCCGAGGCCAATGCGCTGTTCATGGAGGTGCTGACCTCGCCGCGCCAGCCCGACACCGTGCTGCGCTGGATGAACGAGACGGGGGTGTTCGGCCGCTTCGTGCCCGATTTCGGCCGCGTCGTCGCACAGATGCAGTTCGACATGTACCATCACTATACCGTCGACGAGCACAGCATCCGCGCGATCGGGCTGCTCAGCCGGATCGAGAAGGGCGAACTCGACACCGACCATCCGCTGTCGAGCGCGATCATGAAGCAGATCGTGTCGCGCCGCGCCCTGTATGTCGCGGTGCTGCTGCACGACATCGCCAAGGGGCGTGGCGGCGACCATTCGGTGCTCGGTGCCGAGGTCGCGCTCAAGCTCGGCCCGCGCTTCGGGCTGACCCCGGCCGAGACCGAGGCGGTCGCCTGGCTGGTGCGCTTCCACCTGCTGATGTCGGCAACCGCGTTCAAGCGCGACCTGTCGGACTTCAAGACGATCCTCGATTTCTGCGAGGCTGTGCAGAGCCCGGAACGGCTGCGCATGCTGCTGGTGCTGACGGTGGTCGACATCCGCGCGGTCGGACCGGGCGTGTGGAACGGCTGGAAGCGCCAGCTGCTTTCCGACCTTTATGAATCCGCCGAGGAAGTGCTGCGGCTCGGCCACAAGCAGAAGGGCCGCGCCGACCGCATCGCGCTGAAGCACGAAACGCTGCAGGCCACGCTAGGCTGGGACGGCGACCGCTTCGCCCGCTTCGTCAAGCGCCTGCCCGAGCCATATTGGATCGCCGAGCCCGACGACGTGCTCGCGCACAATGCCCGGCTGATCGATGGCGCCGGCGACACGCCGCTATCGATCGACGCGATCGTCTACCCCGAGCGCGGCGCGACGCTGGTGACGATCTACGCCGCCGACCATCCCGGGCTGTTCTACCGCATCGCCGGCGCGATCAACATCGCCGGCGGCAACATCATCGACGCGCATATCCATACCACGCGCGACGGCATGGCGCTCGACAATTTCCTCGTCCAGGATCCGCTCGGCCGCCCGTTCGACGATGCCGGCCAGCTGACGCGGCTCAAACAGGCGATCGAGGATGCGCTGGCCAATCGCGGCAAGCTCGCCGACCGGCTGAAGGCCAAGCCGCTGCCGCGCGCGCGCGCCGAGGCCTTCACGATCGAGCCAAACGTGCTGATCGACAATCGCGCCTCGAACCGCTTCACGGTGATCGAGGTCAATGCGCGCGACCGGCCGGCGCTGCTCAACCGGCTCGCCCACACGCTATTCCAGTCGCGCGTCACGATCCATTCGGCGCATGTCGCGACCTATGGCGAACGCGCCGTCGATACCTTCTATCTAACTGATCTGACCGGCGATAAGATCTCCGACGGCACCCGACTCAAGGGCATCGAACGCCGCCTGCTGGCGGCGGCGGCCGGCGAGACGATCGACAAGGCGGCCTGAACGGGAGTGAGACGATGCCGGTAAGCGGAATTGGCGGACTGTTCTTTCGCGCACACGACCCCGAGGCGCTGTCGGCTTGGTATCGCGAGCATCTCGGCGTCGGCGGGGGCTGTGCCGCGGAAGGTGCCGGCGCGCCGGACGAATGGTCGTGGATGACGCTGGGCGGCCCGGTGGTGTTCGCGCCGTTCAAGGCGACGACCGATTACTGGAAGGCGGAGCATGCCTTCATGCTCAACCTGCGCGTCACGGAGATCGACGCCCTGCTGGCAAGCCTGAGAGCCGCCGGGATCGAGGTCGAGACGCGCCCCGAATGGGACGACCCGCAGGCAGGGCGCTTCGCGCGGATCCATGATCCGGAGGGCAACCCGATCGAACTGTGGCAGCCGCCGGTATAGGTGATTTGCTTCCTGGGCGCGGGCTGGGGCAGAATCCATATCCCTTTCCCTGACACCGGCGCATTTACGCATCATCAGGGAGCGGGAGCAAAACCTTCCTCCCTTTGGGAGAAGGTGGCGCGAAGCGCCGGATGAGGGCAGCCGCCAGCATGGCATTTCGTCTCTGCCCTCACCCTTCCCACGCCTGCGGCGCGGGCCCCTTCCCTCTCCCAAAGGGAGAGGGAGAATAGCGACGGTGAGAAAAAACGCACACCAGCTATGGCGCGCGAAATCCTACATTGGAAGCCCTGAAATCGGGATGCATCGACAGCATGTCGGTCGCCAAGGCACATCCCTCCCGAACAACATTCGTTTCGTCACATAACTTTCATCGAAATGCCGCGAATCCGTCGCCGAGGGACGATACCGCACCGCAACAATCCATAAAAACAAAGGGTCGTTGTGATGCGTGGTACCTTCTCGCTTGCGTTTGCAGGCGTTCTTCTCGGCTGTTCCTCGTCGGCGGCGCTTGCCCAGTCGGCGGCCTCCCCATCGTCAATCGCGCCGGATGCGCCCGAGGCGCAGGGCGGCGACATCATCGTGACGGCGCAGAAGCGCGAGCAGAAGCTGCAGGATGTGCCGATCACGGTCTCGGCGCTGACCGGTGCGCGGATGCAGGAACTCGGCGTCAATTCGCTCGCCGAGGTGGCGCTGTTCGTGCCCGGCCTGCGCATCCAGGAGCAAAGCGACAACAACCCCGGTTTCGTGATCCGCGGCATCACCTCGGACAGCGGCTCGTCGCAGCAGGGCGCGCGCGTCTCGCTCTATTATAACGGCGTCGACATCTCGCGCACGCGCGGTGCCTATCAGGACCTGTACGATCTCGAGCGGATCGAAGTGGTGAAGGGTCCGCAGGCGACCTTGTTCGGCACGGCCTCGGCGGTCGGCGCGGTCAACATCATCTCGGCGCCGCCGCGCGCCGGCACCTCGGCCGGGCTCACCGCCTCCTATGGCAATTATCACCGCGCGCAGGTGTCGGGCTTCATCAATGCCGGCAACGATACGCTCTCGGGGCGCCTCGCCTTTGCCTACAAATATCATGACGGGTTCGTCCGCAACATTGCCGGCGACCCCAATGTGCCCAACCAGAACCAGGGCAAGATCAAGCAGGACGATCTCAACGGGCAGGACCAGCGCGGCGTACGCGGCTCGCTGCGCTGGTCGCCGAGCAATGCGATCACCGCCAGCCTGGTGCTGACCTATGACGGGCAGCGCAACCCGGGCACGGCGTTCCGCTCGCGCGCGCTGGCGCCGACCAGCGGCAATTTCGGCGACTATAGCTATGCCGAACTGTCGGGCTCGCCGTACAGCGCGCAGGTGCTCGGCGCGGCCAAGCTCGGGCTGAAGCGCGACGTGTACGACGCCAATTTCACGCTGACCGCGCAGCTTGCGCCCGGCGTCACCTTCACCACCGTCAACGGCTATCGCAAGTTCAACAGCAACGAGGTGTTCGACGCCGATGGCAGCCCGGCCTGGTATCTCGAATTCGCCGAGGACGCGCGCGGCGACCAGTGGAGCCATGAAAGCCGCTTCAACTTCACCGGCGAACATTACCGCGCCTCGTTCGGCTGGAACGCGTTCTTCGAGAACAATCTGCAGCGCGTGCCCTTCTCGACCGAAGAAGGCACCTATCTCGCCTGCTCGGTCAGTTCCGCCTTCGCCGGAGTCCGCGCGCTGCTCGCCGCGAATGGCGTGACGGGGTGCGTTGCGCCGAATGGCACGGTCACCGGCGCCAAGGCGACCGCAGTGCTGACGGGCGGTGCGGCGACGCAGATGCCTTATCAGTCGGTGTTCACCAATTACGGCACCAACGACACCTATTCGGTGTTCGCCGACGGCACCTGGATCCCGACGCCGCGGCTCGAAATCACCGCCGGCGCGCGGTTGCTGATCGAGCAGCGCAAGTCGGGCTATAGCTCGGTCCAGCCCAATTCGACGATCCTCGCCGCGCTGGGGGTGAAGAGCAGCCTGCTCGGCACCGCCAACACCAACGGCGTGATCTTCACCGCGCAGAAGAGCTTCACCGGGGTGCTGCCGCGCTTCAACGTGCTGTATCGCCTGACCGACCAGGTGAACGTCTATGCCACGATCAGCAAAGGCCGCCGCTCGCCGGTGGTGCAGCTGTCGGCGACGACGGCGAGCGGGGTCGTGGTGCCCGCGCTGCAGGTCGTGCCCGAGGAAGTGGTGTGGAATTACGAAGCCGGCATCAAGGGCAAGGTCGGCCCGCTCAGCGGATCGATCGGCATGTTCTACCAGGCCTATAACGGCTTCCAGGTCTCGGTGACGAACAATGGCGTGACCACCACGCAGAGCGCCGGCAAGGCGCACAACCCCGGCGTCGAGGTCGAGGCCAATCTGCGCGTCAACCCGCTGCTCCAGCTGTTTGGCAACTTTGCCTATGTCGACGGCAAGATCGCCAACAATGCCAGCTACGGCGTCTATTCGGGCGCGCAGTTCCGCCTGCAACCGAAATACAGCGCCTCGGGCGGCGCGATGCTGCGCGTGCCGGTGGCAGGGATGACCTTCTACGCGACGCCGTCGGCGACGTACCAGAGCAAGGTGTATTTCGAGCTGCCCAATCAGGAGGCGATCAGCCAGGGCGGTTATGTGCTGGTAAATGCGCGCGCAGGGGTCGAACTAGCGGGTGGGCGTTATACGATCGGCGGCTTCGCGCGCAACCTGCTCAACCGGCGTTATCTGATCGATGCGGGCAACACCGGCGGCGGCTTTGGCGTGCCGTCCTACATCGTCGGTGAGCCGCGGGTTTACGGGATCGAGGTCAGCGGGAAGTTCTGAACTGATGGCGGGTGCGTTGGCACGCCTCAGCGTGATCGAAGCGTTCAACCTGCCGTTGGTCGTGTCCCGGATGGTGGTGTCACTCGCCGGGAGCGGCCCCCCGGACAGGTGTGCAGTGCGGGGCACCGCGCACCTGCCCGGCGGTATCGCACCAAAAGACAGGCCCGTCGCCCGACCGCCGCGCGGCCGGGCGACGGCCCGCATCAGAAGCGATAGCTGGCCGAAATGCCCCATTCGCGCGGCCGGCCATAACTCACTTCGGCCAGGCCGAACGAACTGCTGGCGTTGCCCGATGCCAGATACAGCGCGTTGGTCAGGTTGGTGACGAAGGCGGAGAGCTGGATCGCATCGCCCGGCAACGCATAGGTCAGCCGCGCATTGGCCAGCACATAACCCGGCTCGGTAATGAGCGGGGTATTGGCCACGTCCTGGTAAATCCGTGAGTACATCGTGATGTCGCCGCGCAGCGACAGGTTGCCATTGCCGTTGAAGTCATGGCTGATCTCGACGCCCGCCGTGGCGGTGAATTTGGGCGTCTTGACGAACTTGCTGGCGAGCGTGATCGGCAGGATCTGCGTCGGGCCGAGGCCCTGACCGACCGAGGTGTAGCGCGCGTCGAGATAACCGAGCGAGGCATTGGCCTTGAACCACCGCGCCGGCCGGGCGATCAGTTCCAGTTCGAAACCGTCGATCTTCCCCGCCGCGGCATTGGCGACGAAGTTGAGCGGCGTCTGGTTCACCGTCAGCTGGATGTTCTTATAGATCGAATGGAAGCCGGCAAGGTTGGCGGTCAGCGTATGATCGAGCAGGTCGGCCTTGATCCCGATCTCATAGCTGTCGAGCGTCTCGGGTTCATAGGCGGTGACCTCATCGGCGCTGGCGAGCGGGCGGCCGTTGAAGCCACCCTGTTTGAAGCCCTTGGAAAAGCTGGCGTAGAGCAGGATGTCGCGGTTGGGCTTGAAGTTCACGCCGACATGCGGGGTGAAGGCCGACCAGCTGGCCGCGCGCGTGACGTTGATGAACTGGACATTGTCGCGCTGGCGGGTGTTGATCGAGGTGAAGATCTTGTGATCCTTGTTCCAGCGACCGCCGACCTCGATGTTCAGCCGGGGCACGATCTCGAAACTGGCCTGGCCGAAGAACGCATAGCTGTAATTGTCGGTATAGTTCTGGATGAACACTGCCGGCGTGTAGGGCGGGGTCAGCGCGGCAGGTGGCTGGAGGCCGAGCGCGAGATCGGCGCGGGCGATGTCGGATGCCTTTTCCTTGAAGTAATAAGCGCCCAGGACATAGCTCAGCCGGTCGTCGACCGCCTTGCCGGTCAGCTGCAGTTCCTGGCTGAACTGCCACTGCTTGTCGTCGTTGACGGTTTCGCGGAAGGTGAAGGGTGTGTTGTCGCCGTCGCGGTTGAACCCCGCCGTCATGTCGCGATAGGCGGTGATCGACTTCAATTCGGCATTGCCGAGGCTGTAACGGACCACGCCCTGGACGCCCCACAGATCGAGATCGTTGCGGTTGCGGCCGGTGGCATAGGTGGTGAAAGGATCATCGGTGATGAAGGACGCGTTGAGCGTTTTCTGCCCATTGGGCGCGGTGATGCCGAGACCCGGCGCGATATAGGCATTATAGTTGGTCAGGAACGGCGTGCCGGTGATCCCCGGCGCGTTGGCGACCGCGATCAGCTTGGACGGCGCCGAATTCTCGCGTGCCCTGGTATAGTCGCCAGAGATGTCGATCGTCAGGTCGTCGGTCGCCTTGATGCGCAGCTTGGCGCGCAGTGAATCGGCGTTGCGGTTACCCTCGGTGCCGCCATCGAGCAGGCGCTTCACATAACCGTCACGGTGAACCGTCGCGGCCGACAGGCGCAGCGCGACCCGGTCGGAAACGATCGGAATGTTGACGTAACCCTTCACATCGATGCGATTGAAGCTGCCATAGGTCCCTTCGATCTTGCCCGAAAAGCGCGTCGTGTCAGGCTGGCCGGTGGTGATCAGCACGGCGCCGCCAACGGTGTTCTTGCCGAACAGCGTGCCCTGCGGGCCACGCAGCACCTGCACGCTGTCGAGATCAACCGCGTCGAGCACGCTGCCGATCGAGCGGGCATAATAGACGTCGTCGACATAGAAACCGACGCCGGGATCGGAGAAGATCGCGAAGTCGTTCTGGCCGACGCCGCGGATGAACACGGTGGCGTTGTAGTTGCCGCCGGACAGCGCCGCGGCGCCATCGAAGCGGATGTTGGGGGTGTATTTGGTCGAGCGTGTCGACGCTGCGGCTGGCCAGCGCCTCGCCGCTGAAGGCGGTGACGGCGATCGGCACGTCCTGCAACCGCTCGGACTGGCGCCGCGCGGTGACCAGGATATCGCCCTCGGTGGTGGTGGCGTCGGGCGTGGCGGCGCTGGTCCCCGTCGTTTCCGGGGCGGTGGGTGTCGTCTGGGACTGGGCGGCGACCGGCAGAATGGCGATCAGCGCGGCTCCGGCGAGCAGCCGGGCGATAGATGGTGTCGACATGATTTCCCTCATTTGATCCTCCTCAACAATGCCCGCTTGTTTCGCGGTTCGACGGACGCGCCCTGGGCATTGAGCGCCCGCAATTTGTGAATCGTGTGCTGGAAGGCCTCGCGCTCTTCCGGCGTAAGGCCTCCGAAAACGGTTGCGTCGTGATGGAGGATCGCCGCCTCGACATCGGCGCGCAGCGCGACGCCGGCGGGTGTGAGATGCAGCGCATTGCTCCGACGGTCGCGGCCCGGTTGCCGCTCGACCGCGCCCAGCGCGACCAGTTCGTTGACGGCGGCCATCGCGCTGGCGCGGTTGATGCCAAGCGCGCGCGCGAGCGCGACCTGGTCGCAGCCCTCATGCTCGCCGATGAAGACAAGTGCCGTCGCCCGGCCGGGCGTTACCCCCAGCGGGGTCAGAAAATCCCATAACAGGCCCATGGCGAGCAGATCGAGCCGGCGCAGCTGGTAGCCGACCTGATGGGCGATCACGCCAAAAGCATCGTCCCCGAAGCGGGCGCGCCCTGCCATTCCCGTCATCCCCCTCCCGAGCGTTGCGACCGCACAAGTCGCATTGTGACATAACAGTACGCCTGCCATACGATTATTGCAAGACTCGGCCTTGCGGGGCGCGTGGCGGACCGCTGCGTGGCAGTGAAAGTGGGTGCTGCGGCAGGCAGGGGTAGCCGCGATGCCGGCCGCCGGTGACATCGCCGACCGACGCCCGCCCCTGCCGTGGCCGGCGTCACGATCGTTAAGGCGTCACGCGCGAAGGGAGTCGGGTGGCGTTACCCCATCCGTCATTCCGGACTTGTTCCGGCATCCACCCAAAGACGGGCGCACGCGGCGCCATCGATCCCGGAACACGTCCGGGATGACGGGTGGGTCAGTATTTGCGAACGAAATCGCAAAAGAGGCGGGCGGTGGCTACACCGCCCTGCCCCGCCAGCGTTACTTCGGCGACAGCACCATGAGCATCTGCCGGCCTTCCATGCGCGGATAGGCCTCGACCTTGGCGGTTTCGGCGGTGTCGGCCTGGACGCGCTGCAGCAGGATCATGCCGAGCTGGCCGTGGCTCAGCTCGCGACCGCGGAAGCGCAGCGTGACCTTGACCTTGTCGCCTTCACCGATGAACTCGATGATCTTCTTCATCTTGGTGTCGTAATCGTGGTCGTCGATGTTCGGACGCATCTTTATCTCCTTGATCTCCTGCGTCTTCTGCGACTTGCGCGCGAGGTTGGCCTTTTTCTGCGCCTCGTATTTGAACTTGCCCACGTCGAGGAACTTGGCGACGGGCGGATCGGCGTTGGGCGACACTTCGACGAGGTCGAGCCCGAGCGCCTTGGCCTGCTCCATGGCCTCGCGGGTGTACATCACCCCGAGATTCTCACCCTCATGATCGATCACGCGAACCTTGGGCGAAACGATGAATTCGTTGAAGCGAGGGCCGTTCATCGGCGGCGCCTGGCGGGTCATGGGAGGACGGATAGGTGAAGCTCCTGAGTCTGTTGTCGGGGCGATATAGGGATTTTTGCGGCGAAACGAAAGGTGGTCGTTTGACCACCCCCATCGTCCGCCGGGGCATGGCTTTCACGCCTTAGGACGGGCGGGCGCAAATTCCCTTCTCCCCCTGTGGGAGAAGGTGCCCCGAAGGGGCGGATGAGGGGGAGTCCGGAACGAAACATCCGCGTCAGTCCCCCTCACCCTTCCCATCGCTTCGCGATGGGCCCCTTCCCTCTCCCACAAGGGGAGAGGGAGTTCAGGCGAGATCTGGCGCCAACGCCGCGGTCTTCAGTTGCGCGATGACGTCGTCGAGCGACAGGATCTGCTGGCGGTCCGAGCCGAGCTGGCGCAGCGCGACGGTACCTTCATCGGCTTCGCGCTTGCCGACGACCAGCAGGTTGGGGACCTTGGCGAGGCTGTGCTCGCGCACCTTGTAGTTGATCTTCTCGTTGCGCAGGTCGGTGTCGACGCGGATGCCGGCCGCCTTCAGTTTCTCGGCGACCTCGTTCGCATAGTCGTCGGCATCCGACACGATCGTCGCGACGACCGCCTGGACCGGCGCCAGCCACAGCGGGAAGCGCCCGGCATGGTGTTCGATCAGGATGCCGATGAAGCGTTCGAAGGTGCCGAGGATCGCGCGGTGGAGCATCACCGGGCGGTGGCGCTGGCCGTCCTCGCCGACATAGGACGCGTCGAGCCGCTCGGGCAAAACCGTGTCGGCCTGGATCGTGCCGCACTGCCACGTCCGCCCGATCGCGTCGGTGAGGTGGAATTCGAGCTTGGGGGCGTAGAAGGCGCCCTCGCCCGGCAGTTCCTCCCAGCCGAATTCGGGCGTGGCGCGGCCCGCGACCTTGACCGCGTCGCGCAGATTCTGCTCGGCGGTGTCCCACATCGCGTCCGAGCCGAAGCGATTGTCCGGGCGCAACGCGAGCTTGATGGCGTATTTCTCGAATCCGAGGTCACGGTAGATGCCGTCGAGCAGGTCGCAGAAGGAGCGCACCTCCTCGATCAGCTGATCCTCGCGCACGAAGATATGCGCGTCGTCCTGGGTGAACTGGCGGACGCGCATGATGCCGTGCAGCGCGCCGTGCGGCTCGTTGCGGTGGCAACAGCCGAACTCGGCCATGCGGATCGGCAGGTCGCGGTAGCTCTTGATACCCTGTTTGAAGATCAGGATATGCGCCGGGCAGTTCATCGGCTTGAGCGCCATCAGGTCGCTCTTGCCCGACAGGATCGGCGCCTCATCGTCGATCGAGGGGATCTCGTCGGGGACGACGAACATGTTTTCGCGATATTTGCCCCAATGGCCCGACTGCTCCCACTGGCGCGCGTCCATCAGCTGCGGCGTCTTGACCTCGGCATAGCCGGCGCCGTCGAGCTTGCGGCGCATATAAGCCTCGAGCGCGCGCCACACGAGATAACCCTTGGGGTGCCAGAAGACCGACCCTTGCGCCTCGGACTGGAGGTGGAACAGGTCCATCTCCTGGCCGATCTTGCGATGGTCGCGCTTGCCTGCCTCTTCCATGCGGAAGAGATGCGCGTCGAGTTGCTTCTTGTTGAGCCAGCCGGTGCCGTAGATGCGGCTGAGCATCGCGTTGTTCTGGTCGCCGCGCCAATAGGCGCCGGAGACGCGCGTCAGCCTGAAGGCTTGCGGGTCGAGCTTGCCGGTCGAGGCGAGGTGCGGACCGCGGCACATGTCGAACCAATGGCCGGCGCGGTACACCGTCAGTTCCTCGCCCTCGGGCAGTTCGGCGGCCCATTCGGCCTTGAAGGTCTCGCCCTGCTTGCGCCACGCGGTAATCAGGTTCTCGCGCGACCACACTTCGCGGACGAGCGGCTCGTCGCGGGCGATGATAGCGCGCATCTCGGCCTCGATCGCCGGCAAATCCTCCTCGGTGAAGGGCCGGTCCTTGGGCGCGAAATCGTAATAGAAACCGTCGTCGGTCGAGGGGCCGAAGGTGATCTGCGTGCCGGGGAAGAGGTTCTGCACCGCCTCGGCGAGGACATGCGCGAAATCGTGGCGGGCGAGTTCGAGCGCGTCGGTCTCGTCACGCGAGGTGACCAAAGCGAGATCGGCATTGCCCTCGAACGGGCGGTTGATGTCGCGCAGATCGCCATCGACACGCGCGGCGATCGCCGCCTTGGCGAGGCCCGGACCGATCGCCGCGGCAATGTCCGCCGGGGTA
This sequence comes from Sphingomonas sp. AR_OL41, assembly GCF_029911635.1. Taxonomy (GTDB): domain Bacteria; phylum Pseudomonadota; class Alphaproteobacteria; order Sphingomonadales; family Sphingomonadaceae; genus Sphingomonas. The sequence goes on along the minus strand of NZ_JARYTI010000090.1, from coordinate 3,371 downwards.
GTCCCCGGGGCTACCTCGCGGACGGAACCGTCGGGCAGCGTGATGCGGAACAAGGCGGACATGATGGAACGGGTACTTTCTGTGGCAGGTGGAACCGCGCGGGCTTACCCGCGTGCTTCCCATATAGGCAAGCGTCGGCGTTATACGATGACGAGACGGCGGTCTGGGAAATCCATTCGCCCCTTCACGCTCGACCTGCGCGATCCCGATTGCAGAAGATGAGCAACGCGGACATCGTCGGCCCATGTCGCCACATACCACCTCGTTTCTTTCGCCGATCCAGACGGGGTGGCAGGCGCTTCACCACGCCATCCTCGCCGATGGGACGCTCGCCGTTGTCGTGACCGACGTTGACCTCGCGAAAGAATGGATGCGCATTTACGCAAGCAATGGGCAGATCGCCCCGCCTAGTCGCATCGACCGGTTGACCAAAAGCGGTCGCGCACAATTGCTGACCTGGGGGGCAGACGGTTGGCAAGACGGCCCGATCTTTCCGCTCGAGACACCGCATCCGCGGGTTGATCGTTTCAGCGATGGCCGCTGGCTGATGGTCGGCTCTCGCACCCGGCGGAAGCCGAATGCCCGGGTCATCTCCTCCGACGGAGCGCTATTGGGCCGGTTCATGTTGGGCGATGGGATCGAGCATATCGCGATCGACAGCGCAGATCGGATCTGGGTCGGCTGGTTCGATGAAGGCATGTTCGGCGGTGGATGGAGCGTGCCGGGTATGGAGTGGCCGCCGTCCAGCAATGGTGTCGCCTGCTTCGCGCCGGACGGCAGCGTGGTTGAGGTGCCGTCATGGCCCGAGGAGGCGGGTATGATCGCCGATTGCTATGTTCTCACGCCGGCCGGCTCGGGCGTATGGACGTCGCCCTATACCGACTTCCCGCTGGTTCGCTTCGTTCCCGGCGAACCGGCGCGGTGGTGGCGGAACGAGCTCGCGGGGCCAAAAGCGATCGCCGTCGATGCCACTTATGCGCTGGTGGCGGGGGGCTACCGTGATGACGCCGCACGGTTGGCCCTGGTCCATCTCGATGAGCCGGGAAGCGGTCAACCGGCGGTGCCTTTGGCGACATGGCGCATGCCGCTGCGCCCCGCACCACCACCTCTGAATGATTGGGCGCCGGTGTGGGAAACGCCGTCACTCTTAACCGGTCGCGATAGCACCTTACACCTGATCGACGACGGAAAGTGGCATCAATGGCGCGTCGCCGATGCCGTCGCTGCTCTGGGTCTTCCGTAGCGGCGGAATTGCCGCGTCGGAATTGCGGTTAAATCCAGCGACAGCGCATAGAACTTCCCCTGCCGGGGACGAGCGGAGCAGTTAAGTGCACTGTTATCTGAATTCCGGGACATCAGCCCCAGCGAGGCCCCTTGCATCCATCCGCCAGAAGCTCGGATAGCCGCCCCTCTTAGGGGATTCAGTGCACTGTCCCCGGGATTCACTGTAACCGGGATTCAAGCTCCCGTGAGCGCCGCTGCGCTCACAAGAAGCGTACGGGCGAAATCAGCGCGTCCACTTGTATTACCCTGCGGCTCAAAACCAAATCCGTCGAAACACACGATCAATGCCGAGGTCACGTAGCTCGCAGCCCGCACTTCGCTCGGAGAGCGGACACGAATCGACATGATCGCATCACCTTCCTTGATATTTTCATGGGAAGCAGAGGCGCGAAGCCGGTCATTCATACCCTTGACCTCATCCGGCATCATGGCGGCTGTCGCCACTTCACCTTCGAGATAGGCATCTCTCCCGTCGATCGCCACGAGGGCTCCGTCGGTGACGAGGTGCCTCTCATCCAACGCGGGGAACCGCTTGATCTGAACTGGATACGCGCGATCGGCCACGCATTTCTGGACGGCCGCCACCGTTGGCCAATGTGCAGCGGGCAAGACGACGTAAAAGTCTACACTCATGCCGATTTATCCATCAGTTACCCCGTCCATCGAAACGGCCTTCCCCGTGAATTCCGGCTTTCGCGACCTTGAGACTAAAGCGGACAAGCCGCAAGCCAACATCGGGGGAGCATCACGTCGGAGGCGACGACCGCATCGTCGATAGACAGCTAGCAGACAGGGTCTGCCCGTCCGGCGTCCCTCTCAACGGGAGACGCTCCTCCTCCCCCTCACAACACGCAAACGGAACCGAGCCGCGGCAGCGCCGTTGGTGCGGCGTGGGGCTGATGGCCGCGCCGATGGCCGGCCGTGGCAAGGGGACGAAATGACGAACGAGACGAACAACGCGCCGCGCGCCGCCCGTGCCGCGCCGGCAGACGGCGTGCGGACGCGGCAGCTGTGGCTGACCGTGACGAACATGCTGCTGGCGCTGTGGATCGCGCTGCCGTTCCTGACGCCGATCGCCTGGGCGACGGTGCTGGCGATCGCCGAATGGCCGCTTTATCGCCGCGCGTTGCGGCGCCTGCCCGACCGGCCCGGGCTGGTCGCGGTCGGCTTTACCATCGCGACGGCGTTGCTGGTGATCCTGCCGCTGTCGCTCGCCGCGGTGACGCTGGCCGAGGAAAGCCAGGGCGCGCTCGACTGGCTGAAGCATGCGCAGCAGTTCGGCATCGCCGCGCCGCCGTGGCTCGCCGGGTTGCCGCTGGTCGGCGCGCGGGCGAGCGCCTGGTGGCAGGCGCATGTCGCGTCGCCGCAGGCGGCCAATATGCTGATCGGCAGCCTGAGCGCCTCGTCGCTCCTCGGCTGGACGCGGACGGTGGGCGGCGAGGTCGCGCGCGAATCCGCGCTGTTCCTGATCACGCTGGTCGTGCTGGCGACGTTGCTGGCGCGCGGCGAATGGATCGTCGCGCAGGTCAAGGCTATGACGCTGCGGATGTTCGGCGATTTCGGCGAGGATTTCATGCTGCGGATGACCGGCGCGGTGCGCGCGACGGTCAACGGCACGCTGCTGGTGTCGGTCGGCGAGGGCGCGCTGATCGGGCTGGGTTATGCCGTTGCCGGGGTGCCGCAACCGCTGTTGTTCGCGACCTTCACGATCGTGCTCGCGCTGGTACCGTTCGGGGCATGGGCCGCCTTCGGGCTGGCCAGCCTGATCCTGATCGGCAGCGGCAGCGTGCTGGCGGGCGCGTTGCTGTTCGCCTTTGCCGTGGTGGTGATGACGATCGGCGACAATGTCGTGCAGCCGATGATGATCGGCAGCGCGGTCGAGCTGCCCTTCCTGCTGGCGATGATCGGCGCCTTTGGCGGGCTGGCAGCGCTGGGGCTGGTCGGGCTGTTCGTCGGGCCGGTGGTGATGGCCGCATTGCTGCTGGTGTGCCGCGAATGGGTGACGGAGCCGGCACCGGTACTGCGCGCGCGCCGCGGCCGGGCGGTGCGGCGATGATCGCGACGCTGGCCGAGCTCGACCGCGTGCG
>NZ_JARYTI010000008.1 GCF_029911635.1 Sphingomonas sp. AR_OL41 | reverse complement strand
TGGTGCTGCCGGTGAGGATTGAACTCACGACCTCAGCCTTACCAAGGATGCGCTCTACCACTGAGCTACGGCAGCATGCTCCGCGCCGGCGCACCGGGCGCCCGCAGGAAGAGCGCGCCTAAGAGACGAGGGCGCCGGGATTGTCAAGGCACGGCGCCGGGTAATAGAGTGCCGACGTGGACAGCAAGGACGACAAGGCCGCCCGGCTCGCCGCGGCGCTGCGCGAAAATCTCCGCCGTCGCAAGGCGCAGGCGCGGGGCTTGCGCGACGATGCGCCGCCGCCACCGCTGGACGAAAAGCCCTAACCGCCGATCGGCGCACACTTTTCCAGCAGCCAGGCGCGCTCGCTAGCGTCGAGCTGCGGCCCCAGCACATCGAGCACCTGCGCGTGATAGGCGTCGAGCCAGCGCCGCTCGGCCTGGGTCAGCAGACCCGGCACGATCAGCGAACGCTCGATCGGCGCGAAGGTCAGCGTCTCGAACGCCAGCATCGGCTGGTCGCCGCCGGGGATGTCGCGCGCGACGACGAGAATCAGATTCTCGATCCGGATGCCATATTGGCCGGCCTTGTAATAACCCGGCTCGTTGGAGATGATCATCCCCGCGCGCAGCGGTTCGGACGGGCCACCGCCGGGGTAATTGGGCTTGGCGATGCGCTGCGGCCCCTCATGCACCGACAGGTATGCGCCGACGCCGTGGCCGGTGCCGTGCGCGAAATCGAGCCCCGCCTCCCATAACGGCCGCCGCGCGAACGAATCGAGCTGCCCGCCGTTTGTGCCCTCGGGGAAGACGGCGGTCGCAAGGCCGATATGGCCCTTGAGCACGCGGGTGAAGCGGTCGCGCATCTCCTCGCTCGGTTCGCCGACCGGCAGCACGCGCGTCACATCGGTCGTGCCGTCGGCATATTGTCCGCCCGAATCGACCAGATAGAGCTGACCCGGCAGCAGCAGCGCGTTCGACTCGGCGGTCGAATGATAATGCGGGCTGGCGCCATGCGCCCCGGTCGCCGAGATGGTGTCGAACGAGGTGTCCTTGAGCACACCCGTCGCGTCGCGGAATTCCTGCAGCCTGGCGACGCACGACAATTCGGTCAGTCCGCCCTTCGGCGCCTCGGCCTCGACCCATTTGAGGAATCGGACCAACGCCGCGCCGTCGCGCGCGCTTGCCGCCTTGTGGCCGGCGATCTCGGCCGGGTTCTTCATCGCCTTGGCCAGCACGGTCGGGTCGCGCAGCGCGAGTACCGTCGCGCCGCCCGCCTCGAGCGCGCCGAAGATCGCCGCCACCGCGCGCTCGGGGTCGACCGCGACGCGCTTGCCGGCATAATGGCCCAGCGCCCCGGCGAATTCGGCCCGGTCGCGCACCTTCACGGCATTGCCGAGATGCTGCGCCACCGCGTCGCTCATCTTTTCCGGCGCGACGAACAGTTCGGCGGTGCCATCGGCATCGACCACGACATAGGCCAACGCGACCGGCGTGTGCGCCACGTCGGCGCCGCGCACGTTGAGCGTCCAGGCGATCGAATCGAGCGCCGACAGCACCACCGCATCGGCCTTGCGGGTCGCCAGCCAGTCGGCGATCGCCGCGCGCTTCTCCGCCGAGCTCTGCCCGGCGCGCTCGTCGTCTTGCACCGCCAGCCGCGCATCGGACGGGGCAGGGCGGTCGGGCCACACCGCATCGACCGGGTTGGTGTCGACCGCGACCAGCGTGGCGCCGCGCTCGGCCAGCGCCTTGGTCGCTTCCTCGACCCAGGCGCGGGTGTGCAGCCACGGGTCGTAGCCGATCCGCCCGCCCTGCGGCGCATGGTCACCGAGCCACGACGCCACGCTCGTCGCCGGCACATCGACATAGGCCCAATGCTCGCCATCGACCTGCTCGCGCACCTGCAGCGTATAGCGCCCGTCGGTGAAGATCGCGGCTTCCTGCGGCAGCACCACCGCCGAGCCGGCCGAGCCCTGGAAGCCGGTCAGCCACGCCAGGCGCTGGGCATAGGCACCGACATATTCCGACATATGCTCGTCGGTCAGCGGCACGACGAAGCCGTCGAGCCGGTCGTGCTTGAGCTGGTCGCGCAGGGCGGCGAGGCGGGCGGCGTGGGTGGACATTGGGTCGGCTCCTCGGGCGGCATGGACGACGTGCCATCGTTGCCCCGCATGTGCGACCGGAAATGCGCTGCGGCAAGGGGGCGGGCGGAGGTTCTGGCAGCCGTCCGGCGCGGCGCGCGGCGGCGGACTTGTCATTTCGAACAAAATATTTGTCGCCAAAAGTCAGCCTTGCTTGACACCGATGAAGGTAAGGGATACATGACTATTTGTCAGGGAGGCATCGCGCCTCGCCTTGGGAGAATCACGATGTTGGGAACATTGTTGGTCACGATCACCATCGGGCTGCTCGCGGCCATCGGCCTCGCCGGCATGCTGCTCGGCGCCGCTTTTGGCACCGCGCCATGGCGTCACCGCAGCTTTCGCCTCGGCAGAGTCGCCATGACCGGCGCGGGCGCGCTGTCGATGGTGGCAGGTCTTGCCGGACTGGTACCGGTGGAGCAGGTGCTGGGCGGTTTCATGATGGTCCTGTTCGGCACCGGGGCATCGCTCCCCGATACACAGCGCGCGTTCGCACCGATGGTGCGATCGTGAGCCCCGGGGGTCGTCCATCAGGCGCGCCGGTCGTGCGCAGCACCAGTCCTGCCGCCGCCGTCGCGCTGGCGATTGTCGGCGCCGTCCTCGGTCTCGGTATGGCGTTGGCGCCCGCACGGCAGGGGCCGCCAGCCGAGCACGGCGCTGCCATTTCGCTGAACATCGCCGGCGTCGCGCTATCGGCGCATGTCAGCTTCCACTGATCGTCCGTGGCGCGCGCACGGTGCCGGCGCCGCCACCCGTTCCGCCAGCGACATGGATTTTTAACCTAGTTTTGGCACAAGCCACAACATGGCACGGTCCGAATGCGATTATTGCAAGCGCGACATCAGCAAGCCTTCCCTGGTGCGCTGTTCGTCGGAGCGTTGCCCGCTCAAGGCGAGCCGCGGTGGCGCCGTGCGCGGCCTCCTGGTCGGTATCGGCGGCCTTGGCCTGGTCGGTGCCTTCCTCATCATCGGTGCCGCGTGGTTATTTTCGCCGGGCGCGAAAGCGCGGTCTGCCGGTGATGAGCACGCCGACGCAACGACCGACGGCCCGCGTGGCTCCACACTCGATATCAGCGGAAAGGTGCGCGACTGGGGCGGGGGCCTCTTCAGCGGTGGTGCGGCGCACAAAGATGCGCCCGTCACCGTCGCGGCTGACCCGACGCTGCCCGATCCGCGTGCCGCGTCGCGCGTCCAGACCTTCTCCTGCTCGGGCAGCCTGTCGGCTAGCCGGTCGCTGATCTGCACCAACTGGGATCTAGCGACGACCGACTATAATCTCGCGCTGACCTACAATGCGACGCTTGCCCGCTCGCGGCACCCCGAGGCGCTACGCCGCGCCCATGATGCCTTTCTCGAAGGCCTCGACGCGCTGGGCACCGACGCGGATAAGCTCCGCGCTTATTATCGCTCCTGGCAGGACCGGCTCACCCAGGCCTGACGGCGTGCGTCTGCACCGAGGCAAGACTCAGACCAACGTCGCCTCATCGAGCGGTGTCGCGTTCTTGATCGTGTCGGCCGCCCGCTTCCGCGCGCTGTCAGACATCGCGATCAGGCCACGCTGGGTCAGCGCGCCACCCGGTCCCCACATCGTCGCGTAGAGATTGAGGAAATCCTGCAATGCCGGCCGCATCTTCAGGTGCGTCGCCTTGACGTAAAGATACAGCGTCCGCACGCCGGGATATTTCCCGCTGCTGATGCTCGACTGGTCGGGCGCGATGCCCTCGATCGGCACGCCGTGCAGCTTGCCGGCATTCTGTTCGAGATAGGAATAGCCGAACACGCCGAGCGCGTTGGGGTCCTGCTCCAGCTTCTGGATGATCACGGCATAATCCTCGCCGCGTTCGCTGAACGGGCCATCCTTGCGGATCGCACGACAGGCATTGTGCAGCTTGGACGGGTCGCTCGCGCTGAGCAGCGCCCTGGCCTCGGGCATCGCCTCGACGCAGCCCGGCTGCAGGATCAGCTGTTCGAACACGTCGCGCGTGCCGCTGTTCGCCGGCGGACCGATCACCTGGATCGGGATCGGCGGCAGTTGCGGGTTGACGTCCTTCCACGTCTTCGCGGCGTTCGGCTTGCCCAGCGGGTTGGCGGCGAGCGCGAGATAAAGGTCCTTGCGGCTCAGCGTCAGCTTGGGGCCGGCACTGGAGTCGACCATCGCGATACCGTCGAGTCCGATCGGGATCTCCAGCAGGTCGCCGACATGGTTGGCCTGGCACTTGCGGAACTCGGCCAGCGTCATCCGGCGCGAGGCGTCGGCAATGTCGGCGCCGCCCTGCACGCTGCAAAAGGTTTCGAAGCCCGCCACCGTGCCGGTCGACTCGACGATCGGCCTGGCGCCCTTCTTGCCCTCGACGAACGCAGCGGACACTGCCGTGGTGAAGGGGAAGACCGTCGACGAGCCGATGATCTTGATCGGGTCCGCCGCCTGATTGCACGAAGCAAGCGCCAGCGCGGCCAGCGCCACAAGACAAGTTCCAACACGCATGTCGTTCCTCCCCGTCCGGATACTGGTTCGGGCGCAGAGCACAGGCGACCACCGGCACACTCTCTACGATGCGCGTTACCGCACGATGACAGGCCCGCGCGCAACTTGCTCTCGACGCCGCCGCCCCGCGCGCGATAGGGCTCGGGGCATGACCGAAAACCTCACGCCCCCCGTCGCCGAGCTGCGGCCGCACAGCTTCACCACCCACGGCATCACCATCGACGATCCCTGGGCCTGGCTGAAGGACGCCGGTTACCCCGAGGTCACCGACAAGGACGTGCTCGCTTATCTCGCGGCCGAGAACGAATATTTCGAGGCGGTCATGGCGCCGCACAAGCCGCTGGTCGACCGGCTCTACGAAGAGATGAAGGGCCGCATCAAGGAAGACGATTCCTCGGTCCCGCAAAAGGATGGCGACTGGCTGTACTGGACCGCGTTCGAGACCGGCGGCGAATATCGCAAATGGTGGCGCAAGCCCGTCGCTGGCGGCGAAGACCAGCTGATCCTCGACGAACCGGCACTGGCCGCGGGCAAGGAATATTTCCGCCTCGGCGCGCTATCGGTCAGCAACGACGGCACGCTGATGGCCTATGCCATCGACGATAATGGCTCGGAACGCTTCGAGGTCCGCGTCAAGAATCTCGTCACCGGCGAGCATCTCCCCGATGTCATTCCCGGCATGCTGTCCGAGATCGTCTGGGCGGCCGACGATTCGGGCTTTCTCTACGGCCTCGCCAATGAGCAATGGCGCACCGACAATGTCCGCTTCCACCGGCTCGGCACGCCGGTCGCCGACGATGTCGAGCTGTTCAAGGAGGCCGATGAGGGGTTCCGCGTCGGCGTCTCGGAAACCAGCTCGCGGCAATGGATCGTCATCGCCACGGGGGATCATGTCACCAGCGAGGTCTGGCTGCTCCCGGCAAGCGATCCGCTCGCCGCGCCGCTGCTCGTCGCGCCGCGCCAGGTCGGCCGCGAATATGATGTCGACGATCATGACGGGACATTGTTCATCCACACCAACGATACCGATCCGAACTTCCGGCTGTGCACCGCGCCGATCTCGGCGCCGGGCGAATGGACCGAGCTGATCGCCCCGTCGCGCCATTTCTACATGACCGGCGTCGAGTGCTTCAAAGACTTCTTCATCGTCGATGGCCGCGAGGACGGGCTCGATCAGATCGAGATCCACCGCTACGATCAGCATCTCGCGCCGCAGCGCATCGTCTTTCCCGAGGCGAGCTACGATGCCGGGCTCGGCAACAACCCCGAATATGACATGCAGGTGCTGCGCGTCGGTTATGAATCGATGGTCACGCCCGGCACCGAATATGACTACACCGTCGCGACCGGCGAGCTGAAGGTCCTGAAGGTCCAGGAAATCCCCTCGGGTTACGACGCCGGCAAATACCGCACCGAACGCCTCAAGATCACCGCGCGCGACGGTACCGAGGTGCCGGTGTCGATCGTCTACCCCAAGGATTTCCCGCGCGACGGATCGGCGCCGCTCTTCCTCTACGCTTACGGCGCCTATGGCTATGCCATCCCGCCGGGCTTCTCGACCGGGCGGCTGTCGCTGCTCGATCGCGGCTTCGCCTATGCCATCGCGCATATCCGCGGCGGCGACGATCTCGGCCAGCAATGGTATCTCGACGGCAAGCTCGAAAAGCGCACCAACAGCTTCAACGATTTCGTCGACGTCGCGAAGGGCCTGATCGCCGACAACTGGACCTCGCCCGGCCGGATCGCGATCGCCGGCCGCTCCGCCGGCGGCGAGCTGATGGGCGCGGTGGTCAACAGCGACCCAGAACTATGGGGCGCGGTCATCGCCGACGTGCCGTTCGTCGACGTGCTCAACACCATGCTCGATGCCGATCTGCCGCTGACGCCGGGCGAATGGCCCGAATGGGGCAACCCGATCGAGGACAAGGCCGCGTTCGAACTGATCCGCTCTTATTCGCCCTACGACAATGTGAAGCCCCAGGCCTATCCGCCGCTGTTCATCTCGGGCGGCCTCAACGATCCGCGCGTGACCTATTGGGAGCCGGCCAAATGGGCGGCGAAGCTGCGCGCCACCAAGACCGACGACAATCTGCTGCTCTTGAAGACCAATATGGGCGCCGGCCATGGCGGCAAGTCGGGCCGCTTCGAAAGCCTGCGCGAGGCGGCCGAGGAGCATGCTTTCGTGCTGTGGCAACTCGGCGTCGCGGGATGACGCGCTTCACCGTCTCCATCACCGCAAGCGATGCCGACATCGACGAGCTCGGCCATGTCAACAATGCGGTGTGGGTGCGGTGGATCCAGGACATCGCCGTCGCGCACTGGGCAGCGGTCGCGCCCCCCGAGCATCAGGCCGCCTATGTCTGGGTCGTGACGCGGCATGAGATCGACTATCGCGGCAATGTCGTCGCCGGCGAGACGGTGACCGGCGAAACCTGGGTACCCGATCCGCCCAAGGGCGCGCGTTTCGATCGCCACGTCCGCTTCACCGGCGCCGACGGCAAGGTCAAGGTCGAGGCGGTGACGACCTGGGCCATGCTCGACCGCGCCACCGGCCGTCTGCACCGCGTCCGCGACGAGATTGCGGCGCCGTTCAGAGACTAACAAATACCTCCCCGGCACGGGGAGGTATTTTTCATCCCGAATTCCGCAACGCCGTCGCAATCGCGATGCCGTCGCCATCTGGGCATTCCTCGACCGCACCACGCGGCGGTTGCAACACGTCCGCGACGAGATCGCGGCGCCGTCCAGGGGCTAACAAATACCTCCCCGGAACGGGGAGGGGGACCATTTGCTTCTTCAGCAAATGGTGGAGGGGCTGGTCGGCGTTGACCAAGCCTGCACAGCGATCATCGCGTTTGCCGGCGAACGCTCCCGCGCCCAGCGACGCACGCTTCCGTTCGACCAGCCCCTCCACCACGCGCTGAAGAAGCGCGCGGTCCCCCTCCCCGTGCCGGGGAGGAGCAAGAAGGTCACCCCGAGTTCCTTAGCGCCGTCGCGATCGCGTTGATCGACAACAAGATTCCCTCGCCGACCCGCGCATCGTCCTCGCCGGCGCGGTGGCGCTTCATCAGTTCGATCTGCAACAGGTTCAGCGGCTCGATATAGGGCAGCCGCAGCCGGATCGACGCATCGAGCGCCGGATGATTCTCCAGCAGATGCGCCTGCCCCGTCACCGCCAGCAACCCGTCCTGCGCCTCGTGCCAGCCGTCGCGGATGCGCGGGAAGATCGCGTCGCGCAGGCCCTTGTCCTCGACCAGTTCGGCGTACCGCGCGGCGATGCCCATGTCCGACTTGGCGATCACCTGCTCCATATTGGCGAGCGAGGCGGCGAAGAAGGGCCAGCCCTGCGCCATGTCGGCGAGCAGCGCCTTGTCCTCGAACGCGGCGATCGCCTGCCCGACGCCGTACCAGCCCGGCAGCATCACCCGTGCCTGCGCCCAGCTGAACACCCAGGGGATGGCGCGCAGATCCTCGATCCGGTCGGATTTGGTGCGGCTCGCCGGGCGCGAGCCTATCTTCAGCCCGGCAATCTCGGCGATCGGCGTCATCTGGCGGAAAAAGGTGCGGAAACCCTCGGTGCCATAGACCAGCGCGCGATATTGCTCGAACGCCGTCGCCGACAACGCATCCATCGCCGCGCCGAAACGCCGCGTGTCGCTTGCCGACAAGGCATCGGGCTCCAGGCTGGCGAGCAAGGTCGCCGAGGCCATCGCCTCGAGATTGACCGCCGCGCTCTCGCGCGTGCCATATTTGCCGGCGATCACCTCGCCCTGTTCGGTGATGCGGATGCGGCCCTGCACCGTCCCCGGCGGCTGCGCACGGATCGCGGCAAAGGCCGATCCACCGCCGCGCCCGACCGCGCCGCCGCGCCCATGGAACAGCTGCATCGCCACGCCGGCGGCCTCGAACACCGGCTTCAACGCCGTCGAGGCACGCGACAGGCTCCAGGTCGAGGTCAGGTAACCCCCGTCCTTGTTGCTGTCGGAATAACCGATCATCACTTCCTGATAACCGCGCTGCGCGCTCAGCGCGCGGACCTCGGGCAGCGCGAACCATTCGGCCATGATGCCCGGCGCCGCTTCGAGATCGCCGATCGTCTCGAACAGCGGCACCGCCATGATCGCGGCATGCGGCTCGTCGCCGGGCCGGTAGAGCCCCGCTTCCTTGAGCAGCACATGCACCTCGAGCAGGTCGGACACCGACTGCGCCATCGACACGATATAGTTGGTGATGCACCCCGGCCCGTAACGGCGGTGCGCCGCGGCAGCGGCATGCGCGATGGCGAGTTCCGAGGCGGTCTCGTCGGAATAGGTCGCGAACGGGCTGGCCAGCGGCCGCGCGCTCGACAATTCGTGGCGCAGCAGCGTGACGCGCTGCGATTCGGACAGCATGGCGTAATCCGCCTCGACCCCGGCGACCTTGAGCAATTCCGCGACAACGCGCTCATGCACCGCGCTGTTCTGTCGCAGGTCGAGCGTGGCGAGATGGAAGCCGAAAATCTCGACCGATCGGATCAGCCGCCCCAGCGCCCCGCCCGTGCCGAGCGCACCATCGCGCAGGCCCTTGGCGACATCCTTCAGGTCCGCGCGAAATGCCTGCGGTTCGGCATAGGGCGCGCCCTCGAGCTTGCCCGGGCGCGGCGCGGGCTTGCCGGTCAGCGCGAGATGCGTCGCGGCGAGCCGGGCATAAATGCCCGACAGCGCGCGGCGATAGGGTTCGTCGGCGCGGCTCGTCGCGGTGTCGCCGCTCACTTCGGCGAGCTGCGTCACCTCGGCATCGACCGTGACATGCTCGGTCGAGATCGACAGCTCGGCGCCGAGCGCGTGGACACCGTCGAGATAAGCGACGAGCACCGCCTCGCTCGCCTTTGCCAGCGCGGTGGCGAGCGAATCGGCGGTGACGAAGGGATTGCCGTCGCGATCACCGCCGATCCAGCTGCCCGGCCGCAGAAAGGCCGGCACGCGCGCCCCCAGCGCGCGGTCCCAGCGCTGGTAGAGCGCAGGCAGCGCCGGCACGAACACGTCGCGCAGATAACTCAGCGCGGTCTCGACCTCGTCGGTGACGTAGAGCCGCTCGCGGCGCAGCACGCGCGTCTGCCACAGCAGCGCGATCTGCCGCAGGATCGCCTCCTCGACCAGGTCGCCATCGGGCGTCTCGCTGCGCCCGGCATCCTTCATCGCCATCAGCTCGGCGATGCGGTTGCGATGGTCGATCATCGACTTGCGCCGCACCTCAGTCGGGTGCGCGGTCAGCACCGGCACGATCAGCGCGCGGTCGAGCAGCGCGATCACCTTGTCATGGTCGATGCCTTCGCCCGCCAGCCTGACCAGCGCCGCCTCGACCGTCGCGCCCTGTTCGGCGGCGATCCCCTGCCGGTCCTCGGCCAGGTTGGCGAGCATCGAGAACAGCATGAAGCCACGCACGAAATCGAGCGTCTCGTCGAGGCTCAGCCGATCGATCCCGAGATCGACCGCGCCCTCATCGGCAATGCCGCGATGCCGGTCGACCGAGGTGGCGCGGATATATTCGGTGCGCTTGAACAGCACCTCGCCGCCATAGGTGCGGATCACGTCGCCGAGCAGGCGCCCGAGAAAGCGCACATCGGCGTTATTGGCGATCGAGGGGAGAGTGGCCATGGGGGTGATGCTGCACTGCGGCAAGAAGTCGGTCAACGGCGAACGTGTGCGACTCGGGCATCTGACGAAATTATCAGTGCATGCGAACCGGCCGCTCGCGCGTGCGACAAGGTGGATCGGGAGCGAATTACTTAGGGGGGCTCTGCAATTGGCACAGTAAACTGCAATAACTCTTCGAAGGCCTGTTTCGGCGCCGTCCGTCGCCGCTCCGAAAGCCGGACCCACGCGCGACAGTTGCGCCACGGCAGCAAACTGTTCGATACCGTCACCAGCGATCTGCGCGCCGGCGGGTCGCCGTTGCTGATTACCGGCAGACTGCGCCGCATGGCTACCTCTGACAACGCCGGCACCGTCCGCCACGAGACCATCCAGGTGACATATGGAAGAAGCAGAACTCGAAAGACTCACCGAGATGGGTTTTTCACTGATAGAATTTGTGAAGGACGATCTTTTTTGGGTCATTCGAAGATCGCAGGGTGATATTTCTCTAACTATTTCGTGGTCTTGGACTCAAAGGTCCTTTCAAACTGTAATATCAGTCGACGATATGGAATTATCACGCATATGTTCAGAGGGACTGGAAGAAATATTAGTAAAAGAAGATGGGCTATTAGCCAGATTTAATTTAGGTGGATTTGTAACGACCGTCAAAATATCTAATAAGATCGCTGTAAATGCCACTTGGTCAACACTCGAAGTTTGAGAATTGCGCTATGTCGATCCCAGCGACAGGCGCAACAACCTTCCGAACCCCCGGAGCACGGATAGATTTACCCCTCCTGCGGAATTAGGTGCCACGTTCGATAACCCCTTTTCTTACCTCGCCCGTGGGATGCTGCGCGCCCGTACACATCTGACACGGCGATGATTCAACCCTTCCCGGATCATGCGATGCTGTGCCCTCGCGCACCGCACCGCTTTTTCTCATCGTCGATTACAAGGTAACGCTCACGCGGCCATGCGCCTGCCGCGTGGCCACGCCCTGCTACGCCCCGGAGCAGGGCTTGCTGGCAGGCGGTCAGCCTCCTGCTCCGCACCTGTTAAGTTGGATATCGCAAACCAACATTTCTTCCGCCAAGTCGTTGCCACACCACGAAACAGGCGCGCTCATTCTCCATCGCACGCCGGTGGAGAAAGAATGTTGCAGGCGGAACAGGTGGAGCAGGTGCGATGCGCCGGCCGATTTTGACATTCGCTACCGAAGCATCTGGCAGGCCAGCCGCTCTACCGGACCTTCGTCACGCGCGGCACGCACCTGACGGCGCCCTCACCACGGGCGAAGGGGGCTCCCGATCGAAGGCGACTGCGTCGTGCCTCAGGCCTCCAGCTCGACATCCCAATAGAGCCAGTCATGCCACGTATCGTGAAGAAAATTGGGCGGAAAGCGCCGGCCATGTTCCTGGAGGTGCCAGTTGGTCGGGCGGATCGCGGCGATGTGCAGCGGCATACCGGCCTGTTTCGGCGTTCGCCCGCCCTTCTTCAAATTGCACGGCGCACAGGCGGTGACGACATTCTCCCAGGTCGTCCGCCCGCCTTGCGCGCGCGGCACGACATGGTCGAAGGTCAGGTCGCGACCGCAACCGCAATATTGGCAGGCGAACTTGTCGCGCAGGAACAGGTTGAAGCGCGTGAAGGCCGGAAAGGCGCTCGGCCGGACATAGGATTTCAGCGCGATGACCGAGGGCAGCTTGAGGCTGTGCGTCGGGCTGCGCACCTCGCGCTCATAATGCGCGACGATGTCCACCCGATCCAAAAAGACCGCCTTGACGGCGGTCTGCCACGGCCAGACCGACAGCGGATAATAACTCAGCGGGGTGTAGTCGGCGTTGAGCACCAGCGCCGGGCAACCGTCGGGATGGCGGATCAGATCGGGATGATACACGAGGCTCCCCCTTTGCGTTCTGAACGGCTACAACCCGATCAGGATGACGCCATGATGACAGCACAGCGCGCGACTCGCGGTCAAGGGCCGGTTTGAGCGAAATTGTCAGCAGATTTGCGCCAAGCCCGACGGGCCTGTTGCATCTCGGCCACGCCTGGTCGGCGATCCAGGCGTATGATCGCGCGCGCGGGGCGGCTGGGCGCTTCCTGCTGCGGATCGAGGATATCGACGGGACGCGCAGCCGCGAAAGCTTCGTCGCGGCGATCGAGCAGGATTTGCGCTGGCTGGGGCTGGACTGGGATGGGCCGGTGCTGCGGCAGTCGCAGCGTCTCCCCTTCTACGAGGCCGCGCTCGACCAGTTGAGGGCGCTCGGCCTGCTCTATCCCTGCTTCTGCACCCGCGCCGAAATCGCCGCGAGCCTGTCGGCGCCGCATGGCGATGCCGGGCCAATCTATCCCGGCACCTGCCGCCATCTGCCCGACGAACAACGGGCGTGGCGCCTCGCGGGCGAGCAGCATGCCTGGCGGCTCGACATGGCGGCGGCAGTCGCCCTTGCCGGCCCGCTGGCGTGGCAGGACGAGCTGGCCGGGACGATCGCCGCAACGCCGGCGATCCACGGCGACGTGATCCTCGCGCGCAAGGATGCGCCGGCCAGCTATCACCTCGCCGTCACCGTCGACGACGCGGCGCAGGGTATCAGCCACGTCGTGCGCGGCCGCGACCTGTTCGCCGCGACCCACGTCCACCGCCTGCTCCAGGCGCTGCTCGGCCTGCCGACCCCGGTCTATCGCCATCACGCGCTGATCGGCGGTCTCGATGGGCGCCGCCTCGCCAAGCGCGATCGCGCGCCGACTTTGGCCGATCTGCGCGCCGCCGATCAGGACGGCACAGCCCTTACGGGCATGCTGCGCAGCGGCCGTCCGCCCATTGGCTTTTCGCTGGTGGAGGCCTAGATTGTCGCGATGAGCATTCTCGTCATCATCCTCATCATCGCGGCGATGATCGCCACGGTCTCCTTCCTCGTGCGCGGCATCGTGGCGTTCCTCGCCAACTCGACCGCCGAGGTGCATGGCGAACCGGGCAAGGGGCCGAGCGCCTCGGCGCTCAAGTCGAACAAGATGATGCAGGGCCGCATCCTGTTCCAGGCGATCACCATCGTGCTGGTCGTCATCCTGTTCTTCCTCGCCGGCAAGCACTGAGGCTGTCCTGGTCAAGCTCAACAAGATCTACACCCGCACCGGCGACAATGGCACGACGGGGCTGGTAGATGGCTCGCGCGTGCTCAAGAGCACCGCGCTGATCGGTGCGATCGGCGATGTCGACGAGGCCAACAGCGCGATCGGCGTGGCGATCGCCGAGATCCGCGGCGCCGCGCTCGGCGCGACCAGTTCCGCCTTCTGGCTGATCACCCTGCTCGAGCGCATCCAGAACGACCTGTTCGATCTCGGCGCGGATCTCGCCACGCCCGAGGCGACGCCGGGCGAGGCGCTGCGCATCCTGCCCGGCCAGGTAGCGCGGCTCGAACAGGAAATCGATTCGTTCAACGAACAGCTGACGCCGCTGACCAGCTTCATCCTCCCCGGCGGCAGCCGCGCCGCGGCGGCGATGCACGTCGGCCGCGCCACCGTCCGCCGCGCCGAGCGCAGCGCGATCCGCGCAGCGGGCGAGGTGCCGATCAGTGCCGATTGCGTCGCGTATCTCAACCGTCTGTCGGATTATCTGTTCGTCGCCGCGCGAATATTGAACCAGAACGATGCTGGCGACGTTCTGTGGCGACCGGGCGCTACACGCTGACCATCACCCGGTTGCAAATCGCGATCGGTTCTGGGAAAAGGCGAACATAATGCGAACATCGCTTTCTCCACGGCGCGCTGACGCCGATCTTGCGACGCTCTACGCGCGGGTGCGCGGGCTGAGCGAGGCGCTCGTCGCACCGCTCAGCGACGCCGATGCCAGCGTCCAGTCGATGCCCGATGCCTCGCCGGCCAAATGGCACCTCGCGCACACCAGCTGGTTCTTCGAGACCTTCGTGCTGCGCGACGGCGTGCCCGGCTATGCGCTGTTCGACGACCGCTTCCCCTTCCTGTTCAACAGCTATTACGAGGCGGAGGGCAGCCGCCACGCGCGCGACCGGCGCGGCATGATCACCCGGCCCTCGCTCGCCGAGGTGCTGGCCTATCGCCGCCATGTCGATGCCGCGCTGATCGCCGCGCTCTGCGACTTGCCCACGGCGATCCGCGAGCTCGTGACGCTGGGGTGCCATCACGAGCAACAGCATCAGGAATTGCTCCTCACCGACCTGCTCCACCTGATGGCGCAGAATCCGGTCGAGCCGGCGGTGTGGACGGGCGGCGCCAAGGTGCCGGTGGGGATGCCCGGCCGGCTCGGCTGGCTTGAGCATCCCGGCGGCGTGGTCGAGATCGGACATGACGGTGCCGGCTTCGCCTTCGATTGCGAGACGCCGCGCCACCAGACGCTCCTCGCGCCGCATGCCTTGGCGGACCGTACCGTCACCAATGGCGAATGGGCCGCCTTCATCGCCGATGGCGGTTATGCCGATCCGCGCCACTGGCTGTCGGATGGCTGGGCATGGGTAAAGGGCAATGCGATCGCCGCGCCGCTCTATTGGGAACAGCGAGAGGGCGGCTGGACGCGCTTCGGCCTCGACGGGCGCCGCGCGATCGATCCCGCCGCGCCGGTGACGCATGTCAGCTTCTACGAGGCCGACGCCTATGCCGCCTGGGCCGGTGCGCGGCTGCCGACCGAGGCCGAATGGGAAGTCGCCGCCGCACCGTTCGATCCCGCCGGCGGCAACCAGCTCGACGCCGCCGGCCCGGTCGAGCCGCGCCCTGCGACCGAAGGCCATGGCTTTTACGGCGATGTGTGGGAATGGACCGGCAGCGCCTATCGCCCCTATCCCGGCTTCCGCGCGGCGGAAGGCGCAGTCGGCGAATATAATGGCAAGTTCATGAGCGGGCAGTGCGTGCTGCGCGGCAGCTCCTGCGCCACGCCGCGCGGCCATAGCCGTGCGAGCTACCGCAACTTCTTCTACCCCCATCAGCGCTGGCAATTCACCGGCCTGCGCCTCGCCAAGGATTTATGATGCTGAAACGGGAGATCGAGGACGGCGACGTCACGCTCGCCGATCCGGCGTTCCGCGCCGATGTGCTGAACGGCCTGGCCACGCGCCCGCGCGCGATCCCGGCGCGGTGGTTCTACGACCGGCGCGGTTCGGAACTGTTCGAGGCGATCACTGACCTGCCCGAATATTATCCGACCCGCACCGAGATGGGCATCCTGCGCGATCGCGTCGCCGAGGTCGCGGCGCTTGCCGGCCCGGGCCGCGCGGTGGTCGAGTTCGGCTCGGGCTCGTCGACCAAGACGCCGATCGTGCTCGGCGCGGTGAACCCTTCGGCCTACGTGCCGATCGACATTTCGGGCGACTTCCTGCGCGCGTCATCGGCCGGCATCGCGGCGGCCTTTCCCGGCCTGTCGGTGCTGCCGCTCGAAGGCGACTTCATGCACCGCATCGCGCTGCCGCCGCAGGTCGCCTCCTTGCCCAAGCTCGGCTTCTTCCCCGGCTCGACGATCGGCAACATGACCCCGCTCGCCTCGACCGATCTGCTGCGCGCGATGCGCGAGTCGCTCGGCGAGGGCGCGATGCTGCTGATCGGCATGGACCGGGTGAAGGACGAACAGACACTGGTGCGCGCCTATGACGATGCGCAGGGTGTGACGGCGGCGTTCAACCTGAACCTGCTCGAACGCATCAACCGCGAACTCGACGGCACGATCCCGCTCGACAAGTTCCGCCACGTCGCGCGCTGGAACGACGAACGCAGCCGCATAGAGATGCACCTCGAAGCCTGCGAGGATGTGTCGTTCACGGTCGAGGGCCGCCCCTTCGCGATCGCCGCGGGCGAGACGATCCATACCGAGAACAGCCACAAATACGGCCCACGCGACGCCCGCCTGCTGCTCCGCGCCGGCGGCTGGACGCCGATAGCCGAATGGACCGACGCCGCGGATCAGTTCGCGCTGATCCTTGCCGAAGCGCAGGCACCGCGCCCGGCGCCCTGATATCTGACGGGGTTGCCCGGCCTGCTACGACGCCGCATGTAGGGGACGATGAGAGCCCTGATCGCGACGATCCTTATGTCACTGGCCGGGGCCCCGGTCGTGGCGTTGCCCCGCCACACGCCGGACCTGACGCTCGTCGGAAGCTATGGCGACGCGGAGGGTGAGGCGATGATCCTCGAGCGCGGTGGCGCGCTCTATCTCGCCCGCGCGGGCGCCCCGCCGGTTCGCCTGATGGTGGTGGGGCCGCATCGTTACCGCGCCGGCACCAGCATCGTCGTCATCGCCCCCGACGGCATTGTCGTCGATGGTCGTGCGCTCCCCCGTCACGATTTCGGCGCGGAAACCGAGGCGGCGATACGCGCCGTCGTCCGCCATGACGGGGCGGCATTGCGCGCCGCAGCGCTCGCCGCGCGCCCGCATGCCGAGCCCGCGATACGCCGCGCCAGCGATCTGGTCGCGCTGGCTGGTGTGGTGCCGCATGTCAGGGTCGACACCCGTTACGCCACCGCCAACAACTTCACCGGCCAGCCGATCTACGAGCGCCCCGGCGCCTATCTTCAGCGCCCTGCCGCGCAGGCGCTGGCGCGCGTGGCGGCCAGCCTCGCGCGGCGCGGTTTCGGCCTGGTCATCTACGACGGCTACCGGCCATGGTTCGCCACCAAGCTGTTCTGGGACGTCGTCCCGCCCGACAAGCACGCCTTCGTCGCGGATCCGGCCAAGGGGTCGCGGCACAATCGCGGCTGTGCCGTCGATCTCGGCCTGTACGACCTGCGCACGGGGGCCATCGTCGCAATGCCCAGCCGCTATGACGAGATGTCGGCGCGCGCCGCGCCCGATTTCGCCGGCGGCACCGACGCGGAACGCGCGCACCGGGAGCTGTTGCGCGCCGCGATGGAAGGCGAGGGCTTCACCGTCAACGACAGCGAATGGTGGCACTTCGACTATCGCGACTGGGCCGATTATCCGATCGGTACCGTCAGCTTCACCCAGCTCGAGGCCCGGCGATAACCGAAGCCGGTTGCGGTCGTGTCATCGCGGCGGCAAGAGCGGCCATCACCAATCATCGGGACCGGAACATGCAACAGATCGGCGTCATCGGCGCGGGACAGATGGGCGCGGGTATCGCGCAGGTTTCGGCGCAGGCAGGGTACAAGGTGCTGCTGTCCGATGTCGACCTCGCGCGTGCCGAGGCCGGCAAGGCGGGGATCGCCAAGGCGCTCGACCGGCTCGTCACCAAGGAAAAGATCACCGCCCATGCGCGCGACACCACGCTCGCGCTGATCGAGCCGGTCGCCGGCGTCGAGACGATGGCGCCGTGCTTCCTCGTCATCGAGGCGGCGACCGAGCGCGAGGAGATCAAGCGCGCGATCTTCGCCAATGTCGGCAAGGTGCTCGGCGCCGATGCGGTGCTCGCCTCGAACACTTCGTCGATCCCGATCACGCGTCTCGCCCAGGCCGCGCCCGATGCCGCGCGCTTCACCGGCGTGCACTTCTTCAATCCGGTGCCGGTGATGGGCCTGATCGAACTGATCCGCGGGCTCGCCACCAGCGACGCGACGGTCAAGATCGTCGAGGATTATGCCGTCGCGCTCGGCAAGAAGGTGGTGCGTGCCAATGATGCGCCGGGCTTCATCGTCAACCGCGTGCTGATGCCGATGATCAACGAGGCCTGCTTCGCGCTCGGCGAGGGCGTCGCGACGATCCGTGACATCGACCTCGCCTGCCAGCTCGGCCTCAACCACCCGATGGGCCCGCTGACGCTGGCTGATTTCATCGGCCTCGACACCTGCCTCGAAATCACCCGCGTGCTGTTCGAGGGTACCGGCGACCCCAAGTTCCGGCCCGCGCCCGTGCTGGTGAAATATGTCGAAGCCGGCTGGTACGGCCGCAAGACCGGCCGCGGCTTCTACGATTATTCGGGTGCGGAGCCTGTGCCAACGCGTTGAACGCGTTCGCTGCTGGCGGGCGAGCGAGCATGCGCCGGTCGTCCTCGGCAACGCTTGAAATTTGTTCGCGCGGAGGCGCGGAGGCGCGGAGATGTAGCGTTTGGCGCGCGCGTCACGCGCCGTCGCAAATCTCTTGCAAGGTAGCAGCGTTGGTCACGTTGCTTGCTGCGCGATGTCGCTGCCAGAGGCGCAACCCCCCCGCGCCTCCGCGCCTCCGCGCGAACAACTCTTTTTCTTCTCGCAGCTCAGGCCGCCAGCGCCTCGAGCCATTTCTGGTGCCACTCTTCCATCCGCGTCGGAAACAGCAGCCGGCCGGCGCGGGCGACGAGGCCGTATTGCGTTTCCTCGGTCAGGATCGTGCAGCCGGTCGGCGTCGGGGTGATCAGCCAGGCGTGATAGGCCTTCACGCCGATGCCGGTGGCGAGCCAGGCGATGCGGCGCTCGGGTTCGAACTCGAGCACGCGCGATTTGAGCGCCACGCCGAAGGTTTTCCACGTGAAACGCGCGCCGTCGAACAGTTCGGCGCCGCCGCCCTCGATCTTCACGTCCTGCGCATTGGCATAGATGGCCGGCCAGCCGGCGGCGTGGATCAGGCGGGTCCAGACGATGCTCGCCGGCACGCCAGCATCGATGCGGTTGACGACATGGATCGGCGCCTCGCCGGGGGCGTAGCCCTTGAGCCAGCGGATCCCGTCGCTCATTTCGCGGGGGCGCGTTGCGCCGGCAGCGTGGTGAGCGCGGCGACCAGCTTGGCGTCGTTGGCCGGGTCGATCGTCGCGTGATAGGCCTTGCGCATCTTGTCGATCGTCGCCTGCCATTTGTCGGCGGCGAGGCGCGGCTGGTTGAGGATCATTTCGGGCGAATGGCAGGCGGTGCAATTGACCGTCAGCAACTCACCTTCCGTGCCGGAAGCGAAGGCGATCTTCTCGTCGGGCAAAGCGAGCGTCTGCGACGTCAGCGTGACACCGGCCGCCGTGACGCTGGTGGCCGTTTCGGTGATCGCCGGGGGACGATGCATCAGCCAATAGCCGCCGAACAGGAGGGCGACGATACCGATGGCAAGGAGCGCAAGCCGCCGCATCATGCCACGCTCACCGCGACGCGCTCGATCGGACTGCGCATGAAGCCGCTCGGGTTCCAGATCGGGTCGAAGACCTGCGTCTCGCCCGCGCCGTTGGTGCAGCGCACCGCCAGCGTGTAATGGCCGCGCGCCGGGGCGGCGATGGTCTTGCGCCACAGCCGGAAGCTGTAGCGACCCTCGTCATTGCCGAGCGTGGCGGCATGCCAGCTGCGCCCGCCGTCCGATGACAGTTCTACCGCCTTGACGCCATGATCGCCGCCCAGCGCGATGCCGCGCAGCGCGATCGGTGCGCCCGCCGGCAGCGTCGCGCCATCGGCGATGCTGGTGAAGAAGGCGCGCGGCACCATCCGATTGATCGGCGTGGTCGGGAAATCCTTCGCCCCCGGCGCGACATTGGCGCGCGGCGCGGTCGGGATGCGATAGGCCTTGTCCATCCAGTAGCCGCTATCGGGCTTGTCGAGCAGTTCGAGCCTGTCGAGCGCCTTGACCCAATAGGTCGAATACCAGCCCGGCACGATCAGCCGCAACGGGAAGCCGTTGAGCAGCGGGAGCTGCGTGCCGTTCATCTGGAAGGCGATCATCACCTCACCGTCCATGGCGTGCGCAATGTCGAGCGACTTGGCGAAGGCCGGGGCATCGCCCGGCGGCTGGTCGAGCCCCGAGGCGCGCACCTGCACCGCGCCCGGCGCGACGCCGGCGCGGTCGAGCACATCCTTCAGCCGCACGCCGACCCATTTGGCGTTGCCCATCGCGCCATTGCCCCATTGCGCGCCGGGCACGCGCGGGGCGAACAGCCCGCGCGAATTGCCCGAGCACTGGTTGACCGCGGCCAGTTCGACGCGCGGCATCGCCAGCAACTCGCCGAGCGACAGCGACAACTCGCGCTTGACCGCACCGACCACCGCGAGGCGGAAGCGGTGGACATCGACCGACAAGGGAATGTCAGAATAATGCCAGCGGACGAAGAAGCGGTCGTTGGGGGTGAAGACCTCGCCATCGAACGCCGCCATCGGCGTTTCGAGCAGCGGGGCGCGGCTGCGCTGCAGGATCATGTCCTTCTTGCCAGGAAAGGCATCGGTGGTCGGCCGGGTGCCGTTGCCGCCGGGCAGATGCAGGTCGACCGACGGTGCGGCGAGCGATTGCGCCCAGAGCGGCGCGCTCGCCAGTCCGGCACCGAGTAGCCCAAGGGCGTGGCGGCGGTCTAGGTCAACCATCGGCTTCCTGCGGGCTGCGGGCCATCGATTCGGCGAGCGGCGCAAAGCGCGCGACCTGCCGCCCGACCATGCACAATTGCTCGACCACCGCCGGGTCGCTCGCGCCACCGACGTCGTCGAACTTGGTCGCCGCCGAGTTGATCGCGGCGGCGAACGGCGTCGGCCAGCCGCGTAGCGCATGGACGATCGAGCGCAGCGCGGCGATCGTCGAGCCGGTCGCCTGCCAGCCATAGGCGGTGGCGATCAGCCCGACCGGCATGTCGGCGAGATAGGGGCGGGCAGGGTCGCGTGCGGTCTCTTCGAGCAGGTCGAGCGCGTTCTTCACCACCCCAGAAATGCTGCCATGATAACCCGGCGACGCGATGATCAGCGCCGATGCGCCGCGCACGGTATCGACGAAATCCTGCTCGTGCGCGGTGCGGCTGACGGCCTTGGGGTCGTAGAGCGGCAGGCGCGCCATGTCCTCGCCGCCGAACAGCCTCGTGCGAAAGCCCTCGCGGCCGGCGGCGTCGAGCGCGATGCGGAGCGCGCGCTCGGTCGACGAAATCCCGCCGATCGTGCCGCCGATCCCCACGACCAGGGGCTGAGAGTCGTCGCTGTCGGCCATGTACCTGCTTTCCGTTCGCCGCGGTTTGCGGGAGGCTCGTCCTACCCTCCCGGGTCTTAGAAAAGAACCGCCCATCTTACCACCCGACGTCACCCTGAACTCGTTTCAGGGTCCAGGCGCGGTCAGGGATCACAGGAGCGTCGCTCGTTGTTCTGGTGACCGCGCATGCGTCCGAGCGAGATTGTGTTCCCCGAACACAATCTTGGCTGGCCGGGGGCCAGCCAAAGCTCGAACGCTGAAACAAGTTCAGTATGACGGAAGAAGTTAGTTAAGTAATTGAATAACAACATATGTTACAGCGGCGCGTGGTCGATCTTCGGCAGCACATGGCGCGCGAACAGGTCGGCCTCGGCAGCATGGGGATAGCCCGACAGGATGAACGCCTCGATGCCCATGGCGCGATAGGCGTCGAGCTTGGCGAGCACTTGGTCGGGGTCGCCGACGATCGCCGCGCCGCAGCCAGAGCGCGCGCGGCCGACGCCGGTCCATAGATTGGCCTCGGCATAGCCATCGTCCGACGCGCCCTCACGTAACGCGGCCTGCGCGGCGACGCCGGTCGAGGTCGAATCGAGCGACTTGGCGCGGATCGCCGCGCCCTGATCGGCATCGAGCTTCGACAGCAGCCGGTCGGCATAGAGCCGCGCCTCGGCCTCGGTCTCGCGCACGATCATGTGCGCGCGGTAGCCGAAGCGCAGTGTGCGACCGTGGCGCGCCGCGCGCGCCTTCATGTCGGCGATGATCGCGGCGATCACCTCCTGACGGTCGGGCCACATCAGGAACACGTCGCAGCCCTTGGCCGCCGCCTCGCGCGCATCTTCGGAGAGGCCGCCGAAATAGAGCGGCGGCGCCTTGCCCGACACCGTCGTCACGCGCGGCGGGGCGATGTTCAGCTGCCAGAACTCGCCCTGATGGTCGAGATGCTCGCCATTGAGCAGCGTCTTCAGGATGTGCATCGCCTCGACCGTGCGGGCATAGCGCGCCGGCGAGGCGAGCTTTTCGCCCGGCATGTCGGACGAGATGATATTGACCTTCAGCCGCCCGCGGCCGCTGCCATTGGCGGCGGTCATCCGGTCGATCGTGGCGATCTGGCGGGCGAGCTGCACCGGCCAGGTCTCGCCGATGCGCACCGCCATCAGCAGGTCGATGCGCCGCGTCGCGGTGGCGATCGCGGCGGCGAAGGCGGTGGTGTCGATGCCCAGCTCATAGCCCGAGGGCAGCAGGATATTGTCGAACCCGCCGCTTTCGGCCTGCACCACGATGTCGCGGCAATGTTCCCAGCTCGACTTGAGCCCGGCATCGGGCACGCCGAGAAACTCGTAATCGTCGTCGCACAGCGCCGAGAACCAGGCGATTTCGCAGGGGTTATGGCTCACGGCAATTTCTCTCCGCGTGCCGCAACCAGCACGTCATACCAGGATTGGCGCGTCCAGCGCACCTTGTAGACATCCGCGATCTCGCCGATTCGCGCGGCGTTCTGTGTGCCGACGATCGGGATCGCGCCGGCCGGATGCGCCATCACCCACGCATAGGCTGCGGCGGCACGCGACACGCCCGCCGCGTCCGCGACGAGATCGAGCGCGGCGGCGACGCGGCGGCTGCGCTCGTCCTGCGGATCGCCGAGCCGGCCGCCGCCGAGCGGCGACCAGGCGAGTATGGCGATGTCGCGTTCCATCGTCAGGTCGAACAACCCGTTCTCGATCGGCTCGAGATGCAGCGGCGAGAATTCCGGCTGGTGGCTCGCCAGCGGGATCGTCAGCAGCGCTTCGATCGCGCGGGTCTGCGCTACGGTATAGTTGGAGACGCCGATCGCGCGGACCTTGCCCGACGCGACCATCGATTCGAGTGTCC
Source organism: Sphingomonas sp. AR_OL41 (assembly GCF_029911635.1). Lineage (GTDB taxonomy): Bacteria > Pseudomonadota > Alphaproteobacteria > Sphingomonadales > Sphingomonadaceae > Sphingomonas. The sequence continues at coordinate 130,532 of NZ_JARYTI010000008.1, read as the reverse complement.
GCGCCACTTCCTGCGGGTGGGCGAGGATGTCGGGTCGGTGGATCTGGTAGAGCTCGACCTGCTCGACGCCGAGTCGGCGCAGCGAATCGTCGAGCGCCTGCATCAGATAGTCGTGGCTCGAATCATAGGGCGCCGGCGGGGTGATGCCGCCCTTGGTCGCCAGCACCATTTGTGCCCGCAGCTGCGGCGCCGCCTTGAACACCGCGCCGAGTGCGGTCTCGGCATCGCCGAAGCCGCCGCTGCCATTGAAGCCGTATATGTCAGCGGTATCATAAAGCGTCACGCCGGCGGCTATCGCCGCCTCGATCAGCTTTTGACCCTCGGCGACCGAGGCGTGGCCGAAACGCCACATTCCCCAGGCAATGGGGCTGACCAGCAATCCGCTCTTGCCGAGCGGGCGGGAATCGGGTGTAAGTGGGAAATAGGACATCGCTGTCATACATAAAGGCAAGACGGTTGGGAGAGCAAGTGCGTTACGGCCTGGTCGGCACCGGCATGATGGGTGTCGAACATTTGAACAACCTGGCGATCACGCCGGGCGCGGTGGTGACGGCGCTCGCCGATCCGGTGCAGACCTCGCTCGGCTGGGCCAAGGGTGCGCTCGGCGAGCGGGCCGATGCGGCGACCGCGTTCGACAGCGTCGAGGCGCTGGCGAAGAGCGGGCTGTGCGACGCGGTGATCGTCGCCTCGCCCAATTTCACCCACCGCGCGGTGCTGGCGCCGCTGTTCGACGCCGGCCTGCATATCCTGTGCGAAAAGCCGCTGGCGACGACGATCGCCGATTCGCGCTGGATCGTCGAACAGGCCGAGAAGACCGACAAGGTCTTCTGGACGGCGATGGAATATCGCTACATGCCGCCGGCCGCCGAATTCATCGCGCAGATCCATGCCGGCGACATCGGTACGCTGCGTATGCTGTCGATCCGTGAGCACCGCTTTCCCTTCCTGCCCAAGGTCGGCGACTGGAACCGCTTCAACCGCAACACCGGCGGCACGATGGTCGAGAAATGTTGCCATTTCTTCGATCTGATGCGGCTGATCGTCGGGGCCGAGGCGGTGCGCGTCTATTGCTCGGGTGCGATGGACGTGAACCATCTCGACGAGAATTATGGCGGCGAACGCCCCGACATCATCGACAACAGCTACACCACGGTCGACTTCGCCAATGGCGTGCGCGCGATGCTCGACCTGTCGATGTTCGCCGACGGCGCCGAGAACCAGGAAGAGATCGCCGCGGTCGGCGACAAGGCGCGGCTCGAGGTGCTGATTCCCGAAGGCGCAATCATCCTGTCGCCGCGCGTCGGTTTCCGTAACCCCAAGGCCGCCTCGCGCCGTATCGTCCATACCGACGAGGCCGCGCTCAATGCCGGCAGCCACCACGGCTCGACCTTTTATGAGCATCAGAAATTCAACGCGGCGGTGCGTGGCGTGGGTCCGGTCGAGGTCACCGCGCGCGACGGGATGATGGCGGTCGCGATCGGCGCGGCGGCCGAACTGAGCGCGCGCGAGAAGCGCGTCGTCAACATGAGCGAATTTGGGTCGGAAATGGGCGTCTAGGCGCCCGCGTTGAAAGCCCGGCTTTAGACCGGCAAAGCCCGACAGCGCTGTCGCATTTGGGCCAATAATAATAATCTCTAGTGATCTACTGGGAATTAAGGGAGGGTATCATGACCAAGGCTTTCTATCTCTCCGGCGCGGCGCTGCTGGCGTTCGCATCACCGGCCTTCGCGCAAACCGCGCCCGCCGCCACGCCCGCTCCGGCGGCGGCGACCGATCCGGAAAACACCGCCCCGGGCGACATCATCGTCGTCGCGCAGAAGCGCGCCGAGCGGCTCCAGGACGTGCCCGTCGCGGTCTCGGTCATTTCGGGCGACGCGCTCGCCTCGCAGGGCAAGGTGAGCATCGAGGGCGCGCAATATCTCGTGCCGACGCTCAACGTGCTCAAGACCGGCACCACGCTCAACCAGACGATCTTCCTGCGCGGCGTCGGCACCTCGACCTTCTCGATCGCCGGCGAGCCGTCGGTGTCGACCGTGGTCGATGGCGTGGTCTATAGCCGCGCCGGCGAGGCGTTCAGCGACCTCGTCGATGTCGACCAGATGGAGGTGCTGCGCGGGCCGCAGGGCACGCTGTTCGGCAAGAACGCCTCGGCCGGCGTGGTCAACATCATCTCGAAGCAGCCGACGCACAATTTCGGCGGCTATGTCGAGGCAGGCTATTACAGCCGCGCCGAATATCGCGGTCGCGCGGTGATCAACGCCCCGCTCAGCGACAGCGTGCGCACGCGCCTGACCGGCTTTTACGACAATTATGACGGCAACATCTACAACACCACCGCCAAGACGCACGTCAACGGTTTCGAACATTATGGTGGCCGCCTGCAGGTCGTCGCCGATGCCGGCCCCAATGTCCGACTGAGCTTCATCGCCGATTATCACCACAATAATGACGATTGCTGCGCCGAGGTGATCGGCACGCCGCCGCTGACCGGCGCCGGCGTCGTCACCACGAGCCTGTCGAGCGCTGCGTTGCCGACCCCGCTCGGCGACAAGTCGCGCACCATCGCGCAGAATCTCGTCACTGCGACCAAGGAGACCGGCTACGGCTTCTCGTTGCAGGGTGACATCACACTCGGTCAGCATACGGTGACCTCGATCACCGCCTATCGCAACTGGAAGAACACCGAGATCCGCGACGGCGACTGGCTCGACCAGGCCTATATCGGCTTTAACCAGTTGCACGATTTCGGACCGCAGACCGGGCACACCTTCACCCAGGAAATCCGCCTGACCTCGCCCGGTCACCAGTTCTTCGACTATGTGATCGGCGGTTATTATTCGCGCGCGACGAGCGAGCGGATCTTCTCGCGCTTCGATCAGGTCTGCACCGCTGTCGGTGCCGCGCCGACGACGCTGACGCCGTGCACCAGCGCGCTCGCCAACCCGTCGACCTTCCCCAATGGCACGGCCGATTTCGGTTCGGTGTTCGACAATCTGGCGTTCTTCGGCCAGGGCACCCTCAACGTCGCGTCGAACTTCCGGCTGATCGGCGGGCTGCGCTTTACCAGCGACCATCTCGACGTCTTCCACTCGCGCGTCTCGCCGCTGACCGGCCCGGGCATCCAGCCCAATTTCGATCAGGGCGTGTATAATGAATATGTCCGGCTGGTTGGGCTGGGCACCTCACCGACCACGGCGGCGACACAGGCGGTGGCGCTATCGAATGGCGTGCCGTTCCGCACCGGCACCAGCCATACCAATCTGTCGGGCAAGGCCGGCTTCCAATTCGACCTGTCGCATGACTCGACCTTCTACGGCACCTATGCGCGCGGCTATAAAGGCCCGGCGTACAATGTGTTCTACAACCTGACCGCGACCGGCACCAACGTCATCGCGCCGGAAACCTCTGACGCGTTCGAACTGGGTCTCAAGAACACGCTGATGGGCGGCAAGCTGACGCTCAACCTTGCGGCCTATTACGCCAAATATCACAATTTCCAGGCCAATAACCCGGATCTGGTGGCGGGCGTGGTCGTCACGCGCTTCACCAACGCCGGTAACATCTCGACCCGCGGCTTCGAGCTCGATGCCAGCTATCGTCCGGTGCGCGACCTGAACATCACCGGTGGCTTTGCCTATACCGATGCGCATGTCGACGCTTTCCTCGCGCCGCTCGGCGCGGCGGTCGTGCCGGCGGGCACGCCGCTCGGCTTCGCGCCGAAATGGAAGGGCAATATCAGCATCGACTATCGCATCCGCACCGGTGGCGCGGTCGATGTCTTCATGGGCGCACAGGGTTCGTACCAGAGCTCGGAACTGTCGCTGTTCTCGGCCGATGCGGTGCAGCGCCAGTTCGGCACGATCCACGCTTATGGCCTGGTCAACCTGTCGGCCGGGGTCGCGACGCCCGACGACAAGCTCAAGCTGACCTTCCAGGTCCGCAACCTGTTCGACCAGAGCTTCGCCGCGCTGATCACCAATGGCGGCCCGGGCGGCGCCTATCGCTACCAGATCCCGCGCGACGCCGATCGTTACTTCGGCGTGACGGGACGCGTGACCTTCTGATCCCAGCCCCCTTGGGACCCCGTGAGGCCCGGCCGGCGTGATCCGGCCGGGCCTTTTCGTTTCATCCCGGGAGGTTCATCTCGTCGGGAAGGTCAGGATCGAACCAAGAGTAAGTGAAGAAATGCGCGTTGGCCTTCAAATCGGCGCGCGCCGCGATTTTTCGCCGTGCCGCCTCGACATAGCTGTCGGGCACCTTCACGGCGACCGCGTCCGTGCTGCCGGTAGCGGGATCGATGACTTTTGAAACCGCCACTGCGACATGGCGCTCGGCATCCACGGTGACCTCGAATATCACCGAGTATCTGTGGTGCTCCGCCCATGCGAGGGAGGGCGTGAGCAGGCTGGCGGTGACCGCCATCATCAGGAGAAGGCGTTTCCTCATGGGGCGAGATTAACCGCGCCCGGCGCTCAGCGCCAGCGCTGACTCAATGCCCCATCGCCAGCCCATCGCCGCGCTCGCTCTCATCGACCGGCACGATCACCGGGATGATCAGCTGGATCGCGAGCAGCGCCAGCAGATACGACACCGCGCAGATCGCCAGCATCGGCGCATAACCGAAGCCGTGCGACAGCGACCAGCCGGCGAACTGGATCATCCCGACCGAACAGAGATTGCCGCAGAATGCCGCGATGCCGATCGTCGAGCCGACCGAGCGCGCCGGGGTGATGTCGGTCGTCACGCCGAACACGTTGGTCGAGAAACCCTGGTGCGCGAACAGCCCGAGGCCGAGCACCAGCGCCGCGATCCACGGGCTCTGCAGCGACTGCACCGTCGCCACCGGCAGCACGAGCAGCGCGTAGAGCAGCATCGTCGTCTTGCGCGCGCGGTTGACGCTCCAGCCCGCCTTCATCAGCCGCGACGGGATGTACCCGCCGGTCAGCGCGCCGCACGCCGCCATGACATAGACGAGCGCGATCGGCAGGCCGAGCGTGCCCTGCCTCATCCCGAACAGCCGGTGGAACAGGTCGGGCAGCCACAACAGCATGAAAAACCACACCTGGTCCGACAGCACCTTGGCGATGGCGATCGCCATGGTGTTGCGACTGCGCAGCACGCTCAGCCACGGCACCGGCGCCGGCGACAGTGCGTCGAGCGCGACCGGCTTCACGCGGATCGCGAACCAGACCACCACCCATAACAGCCCGAGCCCGCCGGCGAGCAGGAACGCCGCCTGCCAGCCATAGGCCACCGCCAGCGCGGGAATGAACAAGGGCGTGACGATCGCGCCGATATTGGGCGCGGTATTGCCGATGCCGAGCGCGAGCTGGCGGTCGCGATGGTTGAAATAGGTCGCCGCCGATTTCACCGCGGCGGGCGTGCCGACCGATTCGGCCATGCCGAGCAGGATGCGCGCGCTGAAGAAGCCGGTCACGCTAGTGGCAAAGGCATGGCCCATGCCGGCCAGGCTCCAGATCGCGACGCCAAGCGCGAAGCCAAGCCGCAACCCGACCCGGTCGAGGAACCAGCCGGTGCCGAGGAAGGCGAAGGCGGTCGCGACCTGGAAGGCCGTGCCCATATTGGCATAATCGGCGTCGGACCATTTGAATTGCAGCTCGAGCGTCGGCTTGAGCAGCGCGAGAATCTGGCGATCGACATAGTTGAGCATGATCGCGACGAAGATCATCGCCACGATGATCCAGCGCGCCGCGCCGCCGCCTGCGCGCTCCCCGGCGCCCGCCTGATTATCGGCCATCTCTCCACTCCCGCTTATTTTCCGATAGCGTTGTCATATTGCCGGTCGCTACGCTAATGAAAAGCTATCCGTTCGCCCCGAGCTTGTCGAAGGGCTGTCCTTCCATCCTCGTCGCCGCGTCCCGCAAGGGCGGGGCTTCGACAAGCTCAGCCCAAACGGGCATGAGGGCGACATGGCACTTTCCACCAAGCGGCCGCTGCCGATGGCGGCGGATCTCTACGGCGATATCGAGCCGTCGCCGCAGGCGACGTGGCGCGGTTATTGGCCGGGGCTGACGATCGTTGCGGCGGGTACGCTCGCCGCCGGATTCCTGTCGGATCATTATGGCGTGCCGCTGACGCTGATGGCGCTGCTGATCGGCCTCGCGCTCAATTTCCTGTCGGCCGATGTGCGGCTCACCCCCGGTCTCGCCTTCGCCTCGCGCTCGCTATTGCGCTGGGGCATCGTGCTGGTTGGGGTGCGCATCACGCTCGGCCAGATCGTCGCGCTTGGTCCGGTCGCGTTGCTGTGCGTGCTGGCGATCGTCGCGCTGACGATGGGCGCGGGAATCCTCGTCGCGCGGCGGCTCGGCTTCGATGCCGCGTTCGGCACGCTCGCCGGCGGCGCGGTGGCGATCTGCGGCGCCAGCGCGGCGATGGCGCTGGCGACGACGCTGGGCGAGAAGCGCACCAGCCAGGCGCAGCTCACCTTGGTGCTGGTCGGCATCTCGGCGATGAGCGCGACGGCGATGATGGTCTACCCGCTTGCCGCGCATGCGCTGCACATGAGCGACCTCAAGGCCGGCTTCATGCTCGGTGCGGCGATCCACGACGTCGCCCAGGCGCTTGGCGCGGGTTATTCCTATTCCGAAGGCGCCGGGCAGATCGCCGCGATCGTCAAGCTGACGCGCGTCGCGCTGCTCGCACCGGTGCTGGCGATCGTCGCGATGTTCCTCGGCAAGGACGCCAGCGGCGCGAAGAAGGTCGGGCTGCCGTGGTTCGTGGTCGGTTTCTTCGTGCTCGCCGGGATCAACTCGACCGGGATCATCCCGCCGTTCGTCGCGACCGCGGCGGAGAAGACCGCCGCCGGCCTGCTCGCCGCCGCGGTCACCGCGACGGCGATCCGATCGCCGCTGTCGCAACTGCTCGAGGCCGGCCCGCGCCCGCTGTTCGTCATCCTCGCCGCCACGCTCGTCGCCTTCGTGCTGGCGGTGGCGGCGGCCTATTTTCTGATCGGCTAGTTCCTTTCGCCACAGCACCGCGCAGGGCGAGGTCGCGCCTTTTTTGTTCGCGCGGAGGCGCGGAGAGCTCGCCTCTGTGGCGAATGTTCCGCGTCAGCAAAAACCGCAACCGACGCGGCGCGCGTGAGTCGATTTGCTGACGCGCGACCTAACCCGGCACGCAACCCCTCCGCGCCTTCGCGCCTCCGCGCGAACAAATCTTCTTTCCGAAAACCGGGGAGCTACGTCCTGATCGGATAAAGCGGCCCGGTCGAGCCGCGCACGATCAGCTCGAACGGCACCTCGCGGCGCTCGACCACCGGCGTCTCGTCGGACAGCAGCATGTCGGCCGCCTCATAGCCCATGCGCCGCGTCGGCTGGCGGATCGTGGTCAGCGGCGGCCAGACATAGCCGGCCAGCGCATCGTCGCCGAAGCCGGCGACCGACAGCGTGTCGGGCACCGCGATCGCGCGGCGATGCGCCACCGCGAGCACGCCCGCCGCCATGTCGTCGTTCGACGCGAAGATTGCGCTTGGCGGGCGGTCGAGCCCGAGCAGTTCCTCTCCGGCGACCGACCCCGAGGCGAAGTCGTAACCGCCCTGCTTGACCAGGCCGAGGTCGAGTTCGATCCCGGCCTCCTGCAGCGCGCGCATATAGCCCGCGAGGCGTTGCGCGCTGGTCGCATAGCTCTTGTGCCCGGCGACGAAGCCGATGCGCCGGTGCCCCAGCCCGATCAGATGCCGCGTCATCGCCGTCGCCGCCGCCTCATTGTCGAGAAAGCTCGATGGGGCGAGGTCGGGCTGCGTTCCCGGCGAGATGCGCACGAAACGCACGCCGCGGCGCTGCAACAGATCCAATACCTGCGGATAATCGGTCACCGGCGGGGTCAGGATCAGCCCGTCGACGTGCGTCGCATCGACCAGGCTCTCGACATCGTCGAGCAGCGTCGCCGAATCGCGGTCATAGGGCTGGGCGATCATGCGCACGCCGTCCTGCGCGCAGCGATCGCGGATGCCCGACTGCATCTCATAGACATAATAGGGGCTGGGATTGTCGCAGATCAGCGCGATCTGCCAGCTGCGCTTGCCGGCGAGCGAGCGCGCCGCCGCGCTGGGGCGGAAATTGAGCGCGGCGACCGCCGCCTCGACGCGCGTCCGCGTCTCGGCCCCGACATATTTCTCGTTGTTGAGGACGCGCGACACCGTCTTGATCGAAACCCCGGCGCTTCGCGACACGTCCTTGATCGTTACTCGCAAGCCCGCCCCTCCGCTGGTATAGCGGCCATGATGTGCCGCAACGCAGCCCTCGCGTCCACGCCGACTTGCACAAGCTGTCGTATTCATGTAATACACATACAGGCCGAGTGAGAGACAGGCGATGCGTTCCTATCCCTTCGATCCCGATGGCCCGGCGCAAGGTCGTGATCCGCTCGAGCTGACCGGCGGCATGCCGCCGCCGTCGCGCTACGCGTCGGACTATCGGCGCGATCCGCCCGACGACCGCGACGAACCCGAAGATTTCCCCAACCACGCTTATACCAGCAACCTGCCGGTGGTGCAGCGCCCGCGCCGTCGGCTGCGCTGGGTGATGCGCGGGCTGGCGGTGATGGTCATGCTGTTCGTCGTCGCGGTCGCCTGGCTGGCGATCACCGCGCCTTTGTCCAAATCGCTTCAGCCGCCGACCCCGCCGAGCATCACGCTGCTGGCCGACGACGATACGCCGATCGCGCGGCACGGCGCGATCATCGGCAAGCCGGTCGATGCAGCGAAATTGCCCAAGCACATCACCAACGCCTTTCTTGCAATCGAGGACCGCCGCTTCCGTTCGCATTGGGGGGTCGATCCGCGCGGCGTCGCGCGCGCCTTCATGCACAATTTGTCGCGCGGCGGGCTGCACGAGGGCGGCAGCACGATCACACAACAGCTCGCCAAGAACGCCTTTCTCGATTCGGATCGCACCGCCGGCCGCAAGTTCCGCGAGCTGCTGATCTCCTTCTGGCTCGAGGCGTGGCTGTCGAAGGACGAGATCCTGTCGCGCTACCTGTCGAACGTCTATTTCGGCGATAACGTTTACGGGCTCAGCGCGGCGGCGCGGCACTATTTCAACCGCAAGCCCGAAGACCTGTCGATCGGCCAGGCGGCGATGCTTGCCGGGCTGGTCAAGGCGCCGTCGCGGCTCGCCCCGACCGGCAATATCGAGGGCGCGCGCGCACGGCAGAAGCTCGTCGTCGCGGCGATGGTCGCCGCGCACTTCCTCAGCGCGGACGACGCGGCGGATGTCGGCCCGGCGCGGCTGTCGGTACCGCCCGAGCGCCAGCGCCTGCCCGACGGCACCTATTTTGCCGACTGGGTGCTGCCCGCCGCGCGCGACCATGCCGGCGAGATCGCCACCGAGACGACGGTCAAGACGACGCTCGACAAAAGACTGCAACGCGCCGCCGAACGCGCGGTGGCGCGCGCCGGGGTGCGCCAGGCGCAGATCGCGCTGGTCGCGATGCGCCCCGACGGTCGCGTCGTCGCGATGGTCGGCGGCAAGAGCTATGCCGACAGCCCGTTCAACCGCGCGACGCAGGCGCGGCGCCAACCCGGCTCGGCGTTCAAGCTGTTCGTCTACCTCGCCGCCCTGCGTTCGGGCATGACGCCGGATTCGATGATCGACGACGAACCGGTGACGATCGGCGACTGGAGCCCGAAGAACGCCGATGGGCGCTATCTCGGCCCGATCACGCTGCGCCAGGCATTCGCGCGCTCGTCCAATGTCGCGGCGGCGCGGATCACGCAGAAGGTCGGCGTCGCGGCGGTAATCAAGGCGGCGCGCGATCTCGGCATCTCGACCCCAATCCCGAGCGAGACGACGATCGCGCTCGGCACCTCGACCGTCTCGCTGCTCGAACTGACGGCCGCCTATGCCGCGGTCGCCGGCGAAAGTTACCCCGTCCATGTGCGCGGGCTGGAGGATATGCCGGGCCGCAGCTGGTATGACGAGATCGCCAACAGCCAGCATCCGCTGACCGGCCGCATACGCGAGCAGATGCTCGATTTGCTCTCGGCCTCGGCCGAGACCGGCACCGGGCGCCAGGCGGCGCTGTCGGTTCCGACCTTCGGCAAGACCGGCACGACGCAGGACAGCCGCGACGCGTTGTTCATCGGTTTCGCCAATGGTCTGGTGTGCGGCGTGTGGGTCGGCAATGACGACAACACCCCCAATCGCGGGCTGTCAGGCGGCGGCATCCCGGCGCGGGTGTGGCGCGATTTCATGCAGAGCGGGCTCGGCGTCGGGCCGAAACAGGCGCCGCAACCGGTGACCGACGCGGTGGATCCGGATGCGGTTGACAGCGCGGATGCCCCGGGCAACGACGTGCTGCCGATCGAGGGCAATATCTCGGGTCTCGGCCTCGACCTGCATATCGGCCGCGACGGCAGCATCCAGATCAACCGCGCTCCGCGCAACGACCCGCCACCGCCGCGCGACCGCCGCGAGGAGCGTGCCACGCCGCCACCGGGGCGCGGCGACGAGAAGTGAACAACGCGGGCGCCGTCGGCGTGATCGCATCGGTTGCCGCCTCGATTGCCGTCGTTTCCCCGGCCGCTGCGGGACACAAGGCGTCGCTGCGTTCCTGCACCTATGCCTTCAACGACGATATCGGCACCTTCGCACACTGCGCGCGGCTCGACCGCGCCGGTCGGATGAGCGTGCGCCCGTTTCACCGCCGCCGGCTCGGCTTCGATCGGCATGGCCTGGCCAATATCTATGTCGATGGCTGGTATCATGTGCGACGCGACGGCCGGACCGCCCCGGTGATGACGATGGACAATGCCGCGGAGGGCTTTTCCGACGGACTCGCCCGGTCGCAACGAAGCGGCAAGATCGGCTATATCGACCAACGCCTCGGACTCGCCATCGCGCGTCGCTATGATGGCGCCTATCCGTTCGCGCGCGGCGTCGCGACGGTCTGCATCGGTTGCCGGGTGAAGATGACGGGCGAATATGGCAGCTATGTCGGTGGGCGCTGGGGCTGCATCGATCGTCGTGGCGTGCTCGTCGGGCCGATGCGCCGGCAAGCGGACTTTCGCGATTGCCGCCCGGTCCATTGATGCGGGCGAGGCCACCGGTTCTTTGACAGATCGCACCTGCTGTCGACGCGACCCTGAAACGGTCGATCGTTGCGTTGCCACCCACGGCGCCGCGTGCGACGGTCCTGCATGACCGACCCCGCCCCACCCGAAGCACCGCCAGCCGTCGGATTTCGCGCGTTCCTGAAGTCGCTCGGGCCCGGCCTGATCACCGGCGCGGCGGATGACGACCCCAGCGGGATCGGCACGCACAGCCAGGTCGGTGCCGAGTTCGGCTATGGGCTCGCCTGGACCTTCCTGCTCAGCTTCCCGCTGATGGTCGCGATCCAGCAGATCGCCGCCGAGATCGGGCGCGTCACCGGCGCGGGCATCGCGCGCAACCTGCGCCGCCATTATCCCCGGCCGATTCTCTGGTGCATGGTCTCGCTGCTGCTGATCGCCAACATCGTCAATCTCGGTGCCGATCTCAGCGCGATGGGCGCGGCGCTGAAGCTGCTCGTTGGCGGCAATGGCGCCCTTTATACCTTGTTGTTCGGCATGCTGTGCATCGTGCTCGAGGTCGGGCTGAGCTACCCGCGTTACGCGTCGATCCTGAAATGGACGACATTGTCGCTGTTCACCTATGTCGCCGTGGTGGCGGTCGCGCATGTCCCATGGGGGCATGCGCTGCGGTCGCTGGTCGTGCCGGAAGTACAATTCAACACCGCTTATGCGACCGCCTTCGTCGCCATCCTCGGCACGACGATCAGTCCGTATCTGTTCTTCTGGCAGGCCGCGCAGGAGATCGAGGAGCAGCATCGCCACCACGCCAAGCCGCTGTGCCTGACGGCCGCTGCGGCCGGGCCTGAGCTCAAGCGCATCCGGCTCGATACGCTCACCGGCATGGCGTTCAGCACGATCATCTCGCTGGCGATCGTCTTCGCGACTGCCGCCACACTCCACGCCAGCGGCGTGCGCGACATCACCACCTCGTCGCAGGCCGCCGAGGCACTGCGCCCGATCGCCGGACAATTCGCCTTTGCGATGTTCGCCGTCGGGATCATCGGCACCGGCTTGCTCGCGGTGCCGGTGCTGGCCGGCTCGGCCGCCTATGCCGTGACCGAGATGGCGGGCCTCGCCGGAAGCCTTGACGCCAAGCCGCTTTCGGCCCGGCTGTTCTACGCGACGATCGCGGTAACGACGCTGGCCGGCGCGTCGCTCAACGGCGTCGGGATCGACCCGGCACGCGCGCTCTACTGGGCGGCGGTGGTCAACGGCATTCTTGCCGGGCCGGTGATGGTCGTGATGATGCTGATCGTGCGCAATCCACGCGCGATGGGGCGGTTGAAGGTGTCGCGCTGGCAAATTGCCTTCGGCTGGACGGCGACGGCGGTGATGATCGCGGCCTCGGCGCTGTTCCTCGGGTTCGTGGTCACCGGCGCGGCCTGACGCCGCAGGAAACTGCCCCCCGTTGACGCCGCGCGCGCCGCACAGCAAGGCACCGTCATGCGCTTCTTCTCCGACAACGCCGCCCCGGTCCATCCCGCCGTGTTCGCCGCGATGGCTGCTGCCGACACGCTCGACACCGCCTATGACGGCGACGCGTGGAGCAGGCAGCTAAACGGGCGCTTCTCCGACCTGTTCGAAACCCCGGTAAAGGCGCTGTGGGTGCCCTCGGGCACCGCCGCCAATTGCCTCGCGCTCGCCGCGCTGTGCCCGCCGCACGGCGCGGTCGTGTGCCACCGCGACGCGCATATCCAGAATGACGAATGCGGCGCGCCGGAATTCTATACCCATGGCGCCAAGCTGCTGCTGGCGGAAGGCGAGGGTGCCAAGCTGACGGTCGAGACGATTTCGGCCCTGCTCGACGCGACGCGCAACGACGTCCACCAGGTCCAGCCGCACGCCATCTCGATCACCAACGCGACCGAATATGGCCGCGTCTACACGCCCGACGAAGTCGCCGCGATCGGCGCGCTGGCGAAGGCACGCGGGCTCGGGCTGCACATGGATGGCGCGCGCTTCGCCAACGCGATGGTGCATTGCGGCTGCACCCCGGCCGAGATGACGTGGCGCGCCGGCGTCGATGCGCTGAGCTTCGGTTTCGTCAAGAATGGCGGGATGAACGCCGAATGCCTGGTGTTCTTCAAGCCCGAACTCGCCGCCGCCACGCTCTATCGCCGCAAGCGCGCGGGGCTGCTCTTTTCCAAGGGGCGTTATCTCGCCGCGCAGCTGCTCGCGCTGCTCGATGAGGATCGCTGGCGCGACAATGCCCATGCGTCAAACGCCGGGGCGACGCTGCTCGCCGATGCGGCGGGCGCACGGCTGGTCCATCCGGTCGAGGCCAATGAGGTGTTCCTGCGCGCCAGCCCTGACGAGGCGGCACGCCTGCGCGCCCTCGGCTTCGATTTTTACGACTGGGCACCGGGCGAGGTGCGGCTGGTGATATCGTGGGATCAGCAGGCCGAGGCGATCCGCCCGCTCGCCGAGGCGATCGCCGCGCTCGGCGCCTGAGCCGGATCGATCAGGCCAGCTTATCATCCCATCAAGAGAAGCGCATCGACAGCGGCGCGTGCGCGGCTAAAGGCTTGGTCGTGACCGCAACGACCGCCCCTTCATCGACGCGCTTCGCGGTGCTGCTGCCGTTCGCGATCGTGACCCTGGTGTGGGGTTCGACCTGGCTGGTGATCCGCGACCAGGTGTCGAGCGTCCCACCCAGCTGGTCGGTCTGTTATCGCTTCCTCGTCGGCGGCACCGGCATGGTGCTGCTCGCGCTGGTGCGGCGCGAGTCATTCGCGCTCGATGCGCGCGGCTGGCGCTTCGCCGGGCTCATCGCGCTCTCGCAATTTTGCCTCAATTTCAACTTCGTCTACCGTGCCGAGGAGCATATCACCTCGGGCATCGTCGCGGTGGTGTTCGCGTTGATGCTGGTGCCCAATGCGGTCCTTGCCCGGGTCTTTCTCGGCCAGCGCATGGGCGCGCAGCTGCTGCTCGGCTCGGCGGTGGCGATGGCTGGCATCGCGCTGCTGTTCCTGCACGAGGTTCGGCTCAACCCGCGCGGGCCGGGCGAGGCGGTGCTCGGCATCGGCCTGACCGCGCTCGCCATTCTTTCTGCCTCGACCTCCAACGTGCTGCAGGCGACCGACACGGCGAGGCGTTATCCGATGGTCCCGACGCTCGCGGTGGCGATGCTGCTCGGCGCGGCGCTGGATGGCGCGATCGCGCTGGTGCTCAGCGGCCCGCCGGTGATCGAATGGCGCCCGGCCTATATCGGCGGCATCGTCTATCTCGGCTTGATCGGCTCGACGCTCACCTTCCCGCTCTATTTCGGCGTGGTGCGCGCGATTGGCCCGGCCAAGGCGGCCTATTCGGGGGTGATCGTCCCGGTCATCGCCATGCTGCTCTCGACGCTGTTCGAGGGCTATCGCTGGACCGGGCTCGCCGTCGCGGGCGCGGCGCTGGCGGGCGCAGGCCTGGTCATCGCCTTGAGGGCACGCAGGCCGGCGCGGTAAGTCGGGTAACGCGGCGCCCAGCCGAGCACGCGCTTCGCCTTGCCGTTCGCCACGCGCCGGTTCTCGGCATAGAAAGCGCGCGCCATCGGTGACAGGCTGTCGAGCGCGACATAGGCCGGCGGCGCCCGCCCGAGCAGCCGCGCCGCGAATTCGATCACGTCATTCTGCGCGCAGGGCAGGTCGTCAGCGAGGTTGTATGCCCCGGCCGGCGCGTCGAGCGCGGCGATCACCCCGCTGACGATATCGTCGACATGCACCCGGCTGAACACCTGGCCCGGCACCTCGACGCGGTGCGCTGCGCCGCTTGCCACGCGTTCCAAGGGTGAACGACCGGGGCCGTAAATCCCCGGCAGACGAAACACCCGCGCGCCGAGCGCCAGCCACGCCGCGTCCGCCGCCGTGCGCGCATTGCGCCGCCCGGTGCCGGTCGGCGCGGTCTCGTCGACCCACGCCCCGCCGGCATCGCCATAGACACCGGTCGAGGAAAGATAGCCCAGCCAGCCGCGCGCCGCCGCCAGCGCATTACCATAGGCGGCTAGCGCCGGGTCTTCGTCACCCTCGGGCGGGATCGACGACAGCACCGCGTCCGCCGCGCCGATCGCCGCGCCCACCGCCGCGTGATCACCGAACGCCAGCGTGCCGTCGCGCCCGTCACGCGTCACCCCGGTCACGTCCCAGCCGCGCGCCCCCATCGCCGCGCCGAACCGCCCGGCAGTATAACCGCGCCCGAGGATCAGCAGCCGCCGCGTCATTGGCCGTCGAGCTTGAGCGCAGGCGTTACCATCGTCGCGCCGGGCACATGGTCCTTCTTCCATTGCATCGCCATGCGCACGCGCGTCGCGCCCGATGGATGGTCGAAGAACAGCATCTCCTCGATCGGGCCGGGTTCGATCTTGCGATATTCCGACAAACGCATCGCCACCTTGGCGAAACCGTCGGGCTCATGCGCCACGCTCAGGCCAAAGGCATCGGCCTGGCTTTCCTGCACGCGCGTCAGGGTGTTGAGCGCCGGCGTCAGGATCAGCCCGGTCACCGCGCCGAGCAACGCCAGCAGCGGCAGCACCGCCGGGTCGGCGACGTCGCGCACGCCCCAGCGCGCACCATATCGCGCCAGGATGCCGGGGATGATCCGCTGCAGGATCCAGAAGCCGGCAAACAGCGCCAGCGTGATGATCAGCAACGCGCGCTCGATATGGCCGATGACATAATGGCCCATCTCATGCCCCATCACCGCAGCGATCTCGTCCGGGCCGGTGCGGTTGAGCAGATTGTCGTTGAGCGAGATGCGGATCGTCGGCCCGATCCCGGAGACATTGGCCGAGATGCGCTTGGTCTGCTTCGAGGCGTCGAACAGATAGATATGCTCGGCCGGGATATGGCTGGCGGTGGCCATCGCGACGATGCGGTCGCGGATCGGCCCGGCCGGCAGCTCGGTATAGGTGTTGAACAGCGGCGCGATGAACACCGGGCCAAGCAACAGGCCGAAGACGAGAAACGCGCTCGTCGTCGCCGCGCCCCACAGCCACCAGGTGCGGCGGAAGCGTCGGATCACCGCGAACAGCGCGACCAGCAACAGCGCATTGACGATGATCGCGACGCCCAGCCCGATCGCCTGCTCGCCCAGCCAGGCGGAAAAACTCTGGCTCATCAGGCCATAATGCCGCTCGCGTACGAAATCCGACCAGATCGTCCACGGCAAGGTCAGCAGCGTCGATGTGATGACGAACGGCACGGCATAGAGCGCCGGCACCAGCCAGCGCCACGGTGCCAGCCGCTCGGCTACGTCACGGAAACGCGCCGACAGGCCGCTGCGCAACATCAGCAGGTAGATGACCACTGCGACCAGCGTGCCCCACAGCGGCAACCAGTAACCGCCCTCGAAATAGGCATCGGACTTGGCTCGTGCCGGCCCCTGCAGCAGCGCGAGATAGGCGCGGGTCGCGGTCTCGACATCGAACGTCGGATGGTTGGCGGCGACGGCGGCAGCCGGGGCCAGCAAGGCGGCGAGCGCAACAGCGACGGCGACCGGTCGGTTCCTCATCTCATGTCCCCCCTGTCGGCGCTATTGCGCGCCATAACCGTGATAGAGCAGCCCGAAGAAATCGCCCCTGTTCCAGCGCGGCCGGGCGTCGCCATCGGCGATTTCGCGCGCGATGGCGTAATTGACCGACACGAAGCGCACGCCCTGTGCCCAGTCGAGCGTCTGGCCGATCTCGTCCGACGGCTGGTGATAGCGCTTGGCGAAGAAGTCCGCCCAGGCCGCCTTGCCGTCGCCGGCCTGGCCCGGCCACAGGAACACCGAGGGGATGCCCTGCTGGACGAAACGATAATGGTCCGATCGCACGAAGATGCCCTGGCTCGGATCGGGGTCGGGCGACATCGTCACGCCCAGCGCCGCCACCGCCTTGCCGACGATCGGGCCGAGCGTCGAGCGGTCGGCGCCGAACACCGTCATGTCCTGAAAGGCGTAGCTCAGGATCGGCATGTCGAGATTCACATCGGCGACGATATGGTCGAGCGGCAGCGTCGGGTGGCGCGCGAAATAGTCTGATCCGACCAGCCCCTTTTCCTCCGCGGTCACCGCGAGGAACAGGATGCTGCGCCGCGGTCCCTTGCCGCTCGCCTTGAAGCGCTTGGCCTCCTCGATCAGCGCCGCGATGCCCACCGCATTGTCCTCCGCGCCATTGTAGATCGTGTCGCCATTCTTGTCGGCGCGCCCGACGCCGAGATGGTCGAGATGCGCCGAAAGCACCACCACCTCATCGCGCAGTTTCGGGTCGCTGCCCGGCAGCAGCCCGGCGACATTGGCGCTGCGCGACGGTTCGAAGGCGCTGTGCAGCGATACCGTCAGCGTGCCCGGCAGCGGCATCGCGCGGAAGGTCGCGCCGTCCTTGTTGGCCGCCGTCGCGATCGCCGCCCAGGGTGACCTGGCGCCGGCGAACAATTTGGCCGCGCCGCTCGCGCTCAGCGTGGCAAGCGTCGGCGCGCCGGGTTCGAAGCCGGTGCCGTCGGGTTTCGCCCAGACGGTGCGGGCGCGGTCCCAGCCCGTCGCCGCGCGCCCCAGCGCGCGCGGCAGGATCTGGATCACGCCGATCGCGCCATGCTCCGCCGCGGTCGTCGCCTTGGTCGACGGGCTCGAGAAATGCGCGCGCTCCTCGCTCTGGAAACGGCTCGGTGCGCCGCCGAGGATGGCGACGATCTTGCCGCGCACATCGACCCCGGCATAGTCGTTGCGGCGGTAGGTCGGCGCGACGATGCCCTGGCCGACGAACACCACCGGTGCGTCGATCGTCGTCGCCGCGCGCCCGGCCACCGCGCCGGGGACATAATCCTCGCCGAACGCCAGCGGCTGCGGCGCGGCGCCCTTGCGCGTCACCACCACATCGCCATGATCCGCCGGGCGCACCGCGACCAGCGGCACGTCCTGGAGATAGCCGCCCTTGTCGCCCGCCGGCCGCAACCCGGCGGCATAGAATTGCGCCGCGACATAATGCGCCGCGATCATGAATTCCGGGCTCGATGCCTCGCGGCCTTTCATTACGTCGTCGGCAAGGAACAGCACATGCGCCTTCAGCGCCGCCTGGTCGTCGGGCAGCGGCGCGTTGATCGTCGCCAGGTCGCGCGTCGGCGCGTCCTGCGCCGGTGCCGCGCTCGCCGCCAGCAACGCCAGCCCCGCCATCATCCGCCGCATCATATCCGCTCCGCTTCGTGTGTCACCGCGCTATCACAGCGGCGGCCATGTGCAAGCAAGGGCGCGTTTGGGGTGGCACGGCGCCACGCCACCGCCTACATCCCGAGCCTATGCTCGATGTACAGAACGCCGCCGCCGTCCCGCTCGTCACCCGGCGCGAGGATTATCGCCCCCCGGCCTGGCTGGTGCCCGAGATCGCGCTCGATTTCGATCTCGATCCCGCCGCGACGCGGGTCCGCGCGACGCTCCACATCCTGCGCAACGGCACGCATGACGCGCCGCTGCGGCTCGACGGCGGCGGCCAGACGCCGCTCTCGGTCATGGTCGATGGCGTCGCGGTCAATGACTGGCATGTCGAGGACGAGGCGCTGGTCATCCCGATCAGCGGCGATGCGCATGTCGTCGAGACCGAGGTCGAGATCGCGCCCGATCGCAATACCCAGCTGATGGGGCTCTACGCCTCGGGCGGCAATCTCTGCACCCAGTGCGAGGCCGAAGGGTTCCGCCGCATCACCTTCTTCCCCGACCGGCCCGACGTGCTCAGCCGCTACACGGTGAAGATGACCGCCGACAAGGCGCGCTTCCCGGTGCTGCTCGCCAATGGCGATCCGACCGCTTCGGGCGATCTCGACGATGGCCGCCACTGGGCGACCTGGCACGATCCCTTCCCCAAGCCGAGCTATCTCTTCGCGCTGGTCGCCGGCGATCTCGTCGCCAATCGCGGCAGCTTCGTCACCGCCTCGGGCCGCGAAGTGACACTCGGCATCTGGGTGCGCCCGGCCGACCTGTCGCGCACCGGCCATGCGCTCGCCGCACTGCAGATGGCGATGGCATGGGACGAGCGCGTCTATGGCCGCGAATATGATCTCGACGTGTTCAACATCGTCGCGATCGACGATTTCAACTTTGGCGCGATGGAGAACAAGGGCCTCAACATCTTCAATTCGCGCTACGTGCTGGCCGATCCCGACACCGCGACCGATTATGATTATGACGCGATCGCCGCGGTGGTCGCGCACGAATATTTCCACAACTGGTCGGGCAACCGCGTCACCTGCCGCGACTGGTTCCAGCTGAGCCTCAAGGAAGGCTTCACCGTCTATCGCGACCAGAGTTTCTCGGCCGATCAGGGCTCGGCGGCGGTCAAGCGCATCGAGGATGTGCGGGGCCTGCGCGCGTCGCAATTCCCCGAGGATGCCGGCCCGCTGGCACATCCGGTGCGCCCGGAATCCTATCTCGAAATCGCCAATTTCTATACCGCCACGATCTACAACAAGGGCGCCGAGGTCATCCGCATGCTGGCGACGATGCTCGGGGCCGAGCGCTTCCGCACCGGCACCGACCTCTATTTCGATCGCTTCGACGGCACGGCTGCGACGTGCGAGGATTTCGTCGCCTGCATGGAGGATGCTGGCGGCATCGACCTGACCCAGTTCCGCCGCTGGTACAGCGAGGCCGGCACGCCGCGCGTCACCGCGGCGCTGGCCTATGATGCAGAGGCCGCGCGTGCCACGCTGCGCCTCGCCCAGCGTGTCCCGCCGACCCCGGGGCAAAGCGACAAGCCGCCGATGGTGTTGCCGCTCAAACTGCGTCTGTTCGGCACGCTGACCAGCCTGCCGCTCATATCCGAGCAGTTGCTCGTCTTCGATCAGCCGACCGCCGAAATCGCCTTCGACAACATCCCCGAACGCCCGGTGCTGTCGATCAATCGCGGCTTCTCCGCGCCCGTGGTGGTCGAGACCGACCGCAGCGCCGCCGATCTCGCCTTCCTCTCGGCGCATGATGACGATCCGTTCGCGCGCTACGAGGCGATGCAGCAGCTGATGCTCGACACGCTCGTCGCGGGTGCGCAGGGCCGTATGGCCGATCACGCCGCGGTCATCGCCGCGGTCGGCAACACGCTCGACGACACCGCGCTCGACCGCGCCTTCGTCGCCGAAGCGGTGCTGTTGCCGTCGGAAAGCTTCATCGGCGACCAGATGGCCTTGGTCGATCCCGAGGCGATCTACCGCGCACGCGAGGCGTTGCGCGGCGATCTCGGGCGTGCGCTCGAGGAGCGCTGGCGCGGCGCTTACGGCGCGGCAAAGGGTGTCGGCGCCTATCGCTACAATCCCGAGGACAAGGGCCTGCGCCGCCTCAAGAGCGTCGCGCTCGGTTATATCGCGGCCAGCGGCGCGCCCGATGTCGCCGGCCTCGCCTTCGCCCAGTTCGAGTCGGCCGACAACATGACCGATCGCCAGGGCGCGCTGACCACTTTGGTCAACAGCGACGCGCCCGAGCGGATCGCCGCGCTCGACATCTTCTACAACCGCTATTCCGACAATGCGCTGGTGCTCGACAAATGGTTCTCGACGCAGGCGCTGGCGTCACGCGCCGATACGCCGGCGATCGTTGCCGAGCTGGCGCGGCACCGCGACTTCACGCTCGCCAATCCCAATCGCGCGCGCTCGCTGGTCGGCGCGTTCAGCGTCAACCAGCGCGCCTTCCATGTCGCCGGCGGCGCGGGCTATCGCTTCCTCGCCGACCAGCTGATCGCGCTCGACAAGCTCAACCCGCAAACCGCCGCCAAGCTCCTCCCGCCGCTCGGCCGCTGG
Organism: Sphingomonas sp. AR_OL41; assembly: GCF_029911635.1. Lineage (GTDB taxonomy): Bacteria > Pseudomonadota > Alphaproteobacteria > Sphingomonadales > Sphingomonadaceae > Sphingomonas. The sequence continues at coordinate 109,727 of NZ_JARYTI010000008.1, read as the reverse complement.
CGCCGCTTCGACGCCACCCGCGCCGCGCTGATGCGGGCGGAGCTGGAACGCATCGTCGCGGTACCCGGCCTGTCGAAGGACATGTTCGAACAGGCTTCGAAAAGCCTCGAGGGGTGACCCTTCTTCATACCTCCCCGGCACGGGGAGGGGGACCAGCGAAGCTGGTGGAGGGGCTGGTCGGGGGTGATCTGGCGTCGCTCGATCAGCGCGCGTTTGCCTGACCTGGCGGCGAACGCACCGGTGGACTTTGTGCTCGGCTATCGTCCGACCAGCCCCTCCACCGCTTCGCGGTCCCCCTCCCCAAGCGAGCTTGGGGAGGAATTAGTCTAGCGCCTCAGAACAACCGCCCGCCATTCGGCACCCGCACGTTCGGCGTCACCAGCACGACCTTGCCCTCGGCATCGGGAAAGCCCAGCGTCAGCACCTCGGACATCATCGGGCCGATCTGGCGCGGCGGGAAATTGACCACCGCCGCGACCTGCATGCCGACCAGGTCGTCCAGCTTATAGTGCTCAGTGATCTGCGCCGAGGAGCGCAGCACGCCGAGCGCCGGCCCGAAATCGATCGCCAGCCGATAGGCGGGCTTGCGTGCCTCGGGAAAGGGCTCGGCCTTGAGGATCGTGCCGACCCGGATGTCGACCGCGAGAAAGTCGTCGAAGCCGATCTTCGGCGCGGCAGCGGCGCCAGGGTCATGCGTGACGTGCATCAGAAATCCAGATCGTCATAATGCGATGGCGGGTTGATCGTCTCCATCCGCTCGGCGAGCAGCGGGCGGAAGCTCGGCCGGCTCTTGAAGCCGCGATACCAGCGCGCGGTCTGCTCGTGATTCTTCCAGTCGATCCCGCCGAGATAGTCGGTGATCGAAATCTGCGCTGCCGCCGCCAGATCGGCGAGGCTCATCGTCGCACCGCCCAGCCAGTTGCGATGGTCGAGCAGGTAATCGGTATAGTCGAGATGCCGCACCGCCGCCTTCATCGCTTCGCGCAGCACGCGCGAATCGGGCGTGGCGCGCTGCACCAGCCGCTTCTCCATCCGCTCGTGGAGCAGCGGCGCGGTGACATCGGCGTAGTATTGCGTGTCGAACCACGCGACCAGCCGCCGGATCTCGGCGCGGTTCACCGCAGTGCCGTTGATCATCGCCGTCTTTTCGACCGTCTCTTCGAAATATTCGCAGATCGCCATCGAATCGATCAGCAGGATGCCGCGCTCGGGGTCGGTCATCACCGGCGTCTGGCCGGCCGGATTCATGTCGAGAAATTCATCGCGCCGGTCCCATGGCGATTCGCGCACCAGCTCATAGCCGACGCCCTTCTCGCCCAGCAGGATTCGCACCTTGCGCGAAAAGGGGCAAAGCGGAAATTGATGTAGCTGCCACATAAGCCGTTGTTAGAGTGGCGCGCGCGGCGGGGGAAGGCTTGATGGTCGAGGATGCGTTCGAAACTGTGGCGATCGTCTACAGCCAGCCGGAAACGGTCGTGATGCTGGCGATGTTCACCCAATATGACATCCCGGCCTATGCCGTCGGTTTCGACCATGCGCGCGCCGCCTGGCCGATGCTCCTCGCGCTCGGCGGGATCATCGTTCGCGTCCATCCGGCCGCAGCGGACGAGGCGCGCGCGCTACTCGCCGAGGTGGCGCAGCGCCCCGCCGTCATACGTCCGCGCTTCGTGATCAACCCGGTGCTGCACATCGCGTTCGGCATTCTCGCGATGATGCTCGCCGCCCCACCACCGACACGCGCAACCGCGACCTATTTTCTCGGCAATGCGCGCCGGGCAGGTAACAAGTCGCAGGGGTGAAAGGCCGCACGGAAGAAGGGATGTCCCCAGTGATCGACATAGCGGTCGAGCGCGATCGAATCCCCGATGCGACACGCTGATGCGTCGTCGCTGGCGATGGTAATCACGGTCTCCGTGCCGTCCTGCAGCGCAATCGCCACCTGCATGGGCGGCTCAACTCCGCGATCATAAGCGCCAAGGCGAAAGCTGGTGATCGTGCCGCGAACGCTGGTCGGCACCTGTGCGCTCGGAGCCGACATCGTGTAGCGCAGCCACCCGATGCCCAGCAGCAACGCGACGATAACCAATGGGCCCCCCGCCGCGCGCAGCCACCAGCCGAGCGGTAACCCCGCCAGTCGCGCCTTCGCGGGGTGCTCAGTTTTCGCGATGGCTGTCGTCCAGCGCCGCGCTTGCCGCGCCTAGCACCCGGCGCAGCCGCGCGGCGGTTGCGTTGATCTCCGCCGTCATCGTCGCGGCATCGCGCGCCGCCTGTCCGGTCGCGGCGACCGCGCCGCGTGTGCCGTCGTGCAGCCGGCGTTCGAACTGGGGGTCGTCGCGCGTGATGACGTCGCGCAGCGTGTCGTTCGGCCGCACGCCATCGCGTGGGTCGGTGTAACGCGCGATCGGGCCGACATGGGTGTCGAGCAACGCATCGGCCAACGCGCCGACGAACGCCGCGGCGCTGTCCTGCACGGCAGGGGTGGATAACGCATCGCCGACTGCAGCCAGGCGCTGGTCGGTCGGCGGGGCAGGGCGGCGCTCATGGGCGAGGGCAGGGGTCGCCAGCAACAACAGCGGCACGACGAGAAAGCTACGCATCGAACACCTCAAGCAAACACGGTGACGCGACTCCCCATAGCAGAATCGAACGGCATTTTCGAGCCTGCCGAACCTCTTTGCGCCTTCGCGCCTTCGCGTGAATCACTTACCAGCAAGCGAAGCCGGGACGCGAAGCTGACTTTGCGCCTCCGCGCCTCCGCGCGCACAAATAGATTGGGTTCGCGCAGAGGCGCGGAGGCGCAGAGAGTCTTGCAGCACAGCCTGATTCAATTCTCAGTCGAAACGCGCTTGGGTCGGATCATGTGCATGATCCACCCCTCTGCCCGTTCGACGCCGGTCGCGAAAATCGTCGCACGAAAAATGTTCGCATTCCCTGCCAAATTCCCTGCCGGACATCGCCCGGCAGGGAATTCGGGCTACTCATTCGGCCGCGACGAGGTGCGCCGAATCGTCGAGCGGGTGCGACAGCCGGCTGAGCATTTCGCGCGGCACGACCTGCCAGAAGCGGTCGATCGCGCGACCCCAGTCGTCGAGCAGCGCCGCCGACCATTTGCTGTCGGTCGCGGCGTGATGCGCGCGGACGAGGCCGAGCAGCACCGATTCCCAGTGCATCGAGGCGAGCCGGTGCCAGGTGATGCTCTCGGGGTTGGCGCGGCGTTCGAAGCTGCCATCGGCGTCGTAGACGAACGCCATGCCGCCGGTCATGCCAGCGCCGAAATTGGCCCCCACCGCGCCGAGCACCACAGCGATGCCGTTGGTCATATACTCGCAGCCATTGGCGCCGCAGCCCTCGACCACCACCGTCGCGCCCGAATTGCGCACCGCGAAGCGCTCGCCCGCCTGGCCGGCGGCATAGAGGCTGCCCGAGGTCGCGCCGTACAGCACGGTGTTGCCGATGATCGTATTGTCCTGGCTCGCCAGCGGCGAACTGACCGCCGGGCGTACCGCGATGATGCCGCCCGACAGGCCCTTGCCGACATAGTCGTTGGCATCGCCGAACACCTCGAGCGTCACGCCCTTGCACAGGAACGCGCCGAGGCTCTGCCCGGCCGAGCCGCGCAGCCGCACCGTGACATGGCCGTCGGCCAGCGTCGACATGCCGAACTTGCGCGTGATCTCGCTCGACAGCCGCGTGCCGACCGCGCGGTGCGTGTTGCGCACCGTATAGGTCAGCTGCATCTTCTCGCCGCGCGAGAACACCGCGCCGGCATCCTTGATGATCTGCGCATCGAGGCTGTCGGGCACCTCGTTGCGCCACGTGTCGAGGCTGAAGCGCCGCTCGCTGTCGGGCGCATCGACCTTGGCGAGGATCGGGTTGAGGTCGAGATCGTCGAGATGCTCCGCGCCGCGGCTGGTCTGGCGCAGCAATTCGGTGCGCCCGATGATCTCGTCGAGGCTCCTGACGCCGAGCCGGGCAAGGATGTCGCGCACTTCCTCGGCGATGAAGGTCATCAGGTTGATGACCTTTTCCGGGTTGCCGGTGAATTTCTCGCGCAGCCGCTCGTCCTGCGTGCAGACGCCGACCGGGCAGGTGTTGCTGTGGCACTGGCGCACCATGATGCAGCCCATCGCGACCAGGCTCAGCGTGCCGATGCCGAATTCCTCGGCGCCGAGGATCGCGGCGATGACGATGTCGCGTCCGGTGCGCAAGCCCCCATCGGTGCGCAGCTTGATACGCCCGCGCAGGCCGTTGAGCGTCAGCGTCTGGTTGACCTCGCTCAGCCCCATTTCCCACGGCGTGCCGGCATATTTGATGCTGGTTTGCGGGCTCGCGCCGGTGCCGCCGACATGGCCGGAGACGAGGATGACGTCGGCATGCGCCTTGGCGACGCCCGCCGCGACGGTGCCGATCCCGGCCGAGCTGACCAGCTTGACGCAGACCCGCGCGCGCGGGTTGATCTGCTTCAGGTCGTAGATCAGCTGCGCCAGATCCTCGATCGAATAGATGTCGTGATGCGGCGGCGGGCTGATCAGCGTCACGCCGGGTGTGGCATGGCGGAGCTTGGCGATGAACTCGGTGACCTTGAAGCCGGGCAGCTGCCCGCCCTCGCCGGGCTTGGCGCCCTGTGCGACCTTGATCTCGATCTCGTCGCATGCGCCGAGATATTCGGCCGTCACGCCGAAACGGCCCGAGGCGATCTGCTTGACCCCCGAATTGGCATTGTCGCCATTGGGGTAGGGGACATAGCGCGCCTTGTCCTCGCCGCCCTCGCCCGACACCGCCTTGGCGCCGATGCGGTTCATCGCGATCGCCAGCGTCTCGTGCGCCTCGGGGCTGAGCGCGCCGAGCGACATGCCCGGCGTGACGAAGCGCTTGCGGATTTCGGTGATCGCCTCGACCTGGTCGACCGGTACGCCCTCGTCGGGAAAGTTGAACTGCAGCAGGTCGCGCAGATAGATTGGCGGCAGCGCGTCGACGCCGCGCGAGAATTGCAGATAGCTCGAATAGCTGTCGGTCGCGACCGAGGTCTGCAACAGGTGCATCAGCTGCGCGGTATAGGCATGCGCCTCGCCGGTCGCGCGCTGGCGGTAGAAGCCGCCGATCGGCAACGTCGCGACATTGGTGTCGAACGCCGCATCGTGGCGCAACTGCGCATTGAGGTGGAGCGAGGCATAACCCTCGCCCGAGATCTTCGCCGGCATGCCGGGAAAGAAGTCGTTGACCAGCGCGCGCGACAGCCCGACCGCCTCGAAATTATAGCCGCCGCGATAGCTCGAGATCACCGCGATCCCCATCTTGGAGATGATCTTGAGCAGACCCTCCTCGATCGCGGTGCGATGCCGTGCCAGGCACTGCTCGATCGACAGGTCCTCGAACAGCCCGCGTGCATGGCGGTCGGCGATCGAGGCTTCGGCGAGATAGGCGTTCACGGTCGTCGCGCCGACGCCGATCAGCACGGCATAATAATGCGTGTCGAGGCATTCGGCGGTCTGGATGTTGATGCTCGCGAACGAGCGCAGCCCCTTGCGCACAAGGTGCGTGTGCACCGCCGCCGCCGCCAGCACGCCGGCGATCGCGACGCGTTCCGCGCTGATCGCCATGTCGCTGAGGAACAGCTCGCTGCGCCCCTCGCGCACTGCCTGCTCGGCCTCGGCGCGGATCCGCGCGATCGCCGCCTTCAGCGTGTCGGGGCCGCCGCCCGCGGCGAAGGTGCAGTCGATCTCGGCCGCCTGCGGGCCGAAATGCGTCTTGAGCCGCGCCCAGTCGGCGCTGGTCAGCACCGGCGAATCGAGCACCAGCACGCCGTCGCGCCGGTCCTCGGTGTCGAGGATGTTGGCGAGATTGCCGAATCGCGTCTTGAGCGACATGACATGCCGTTCGCGCAAGCTGTCGATCGGCGGGTTGGTCACCTGGCTGAAATTCTGCCGGAAAAACTGGCTAATCAGCCGTGGCTTGTCGGAGATCACGGCAAGCGGCGTATCGTCGCCCATCGATCCGATCGCTTCCTTGGCACTTTCGACCATGGGCGCGAGGATCAGCTCCATGTCCTCGAGCGTCTGGCCGGCAGCAACCTGGCGGCGCGTGAGCTCGGCGCGGTCGAACCGCGTGACGGTCTGTGCGGGCGCGGGCAGGTCGTCGATCTTGAGGAAATTGCCGATCATCGCGGCATAATCGGCCTCGCCGGCGATGCGGTCCTTGACCGCGCGATCGAGCAGCAGGACGCCCTCGTCGAGGTCGACCGCGATCATCTGGCCCGGCCCGAGCCGGCCCTTGGCGACGATGCTCGATTCGGGCACCACGACCATGCCGCTCTCCGAGCCGACGATCAGCAGCCCTTCGGCGGTCAGCGTATAGCGCAGCGGACGCAGCGCGTTGCGATCCATGCCGGCGACCGCCCAGCGACCGTCGGTCATCGCCAGCGCGGCGGGGCCGTCCCACGGCTCCATCACGCTCGCCAGATACTGGTACATGGCGAGATGCTCGGCGGGCATGTCGCTGTTCGGTGCCATCGCCTCGGGCACGAGCATCAGCTTGGCGGTCGGCGCATCGCGGCCCGAGCGGCAGATCGCCTCGAACACCGCGTCGAGCGCGGCGGTGTCGCTCGCGCCGGCCGGGATCACCGGCTTGATGTCCTCGCTGTGCTCGCCAAAGGCGAGGCTGGCCATGCGGATCTCGTGACTCAGCATCCAGTTCTTGTTGCCGCGCACCGTGTTGATCTCGCCATTGTGCGCGAGACAGCGGAACGGCTGCGCCAGCCACCATTGCGGAAAGGTGTTGGTCGAATAACGCTGGTGGAAGATCGCGACGCGGCTCTCGAAACGCTGGTCGGTCAGGTCGGGGTAGAACACCGACAGGCTCTCGGCGAGGAACAGCCCCTTGTAGATGATCGAGCGGCAGCTCAGCGAGCAGATGTAGAAACCCTGGATCTGCGCCGCGATGACGCGCTTCTCGATCCGGCGGCGGACGAGATAGAGATTCTTCTCGAATTCGGCCGCGCCGATCTCGCCGGGCAGTGGCCCCGCGATCATGATCTGCTCGATCTCGGGGCGCGTCGCCTGCGCTTTCTGCCCGATCACCGAGACGTTCACCGGCACCTGGCGCCAGCCATAAATGGAATAGCCTTCCTCGATGATCGCGCTTTCGACGATCGTGCGGCACGCCTCCTGCGCGCCGAGATCGGTGCGCGGCAGGAAGATCATGCCCACCGCCAGCCGGTTGGGCATCGGGCGGTGGCCCGAGGCGGCGACGGCATCGTCGAAGAACTTGTGCGGCAGGTCGATATGCAGCCCGGCACCGTCGCCGGTCTTGCCGTCGGCATCCACCGCGCCGCGATGCCACACCGCCTTCAGCGCATCGATCGCGGCCTGTACGACGCGCCGCGACGGCGTGCCGTCGGTCGCCGCGACGAGCCCGACGCCGCACGCGTCGCCCTCATATTCGGGCCGGTACATGCCCTCACGGGCGAGGCGTTCGCGTTGGTCGATCATGTCGGTCACGAGGTGGTCGCCTTTCCTGCGCCGGCGATCTCGGTGCGCAATCGCGCGATCTCGGCTTCCTGGCGTGCCGCGCCCTTGGCGGTGAGCACGCGCTGCCACGCGCCGACATCGGGGTCAGCCATCAGGTCGGGGCCACGCTGGAGGAATTTTGCACCGGCGGGGGTTGCGGCAAAGGCCTTGATCTGGCTCATCTCGTCGACCGTGAAGATACGGGCATAGGCATGCGCAAAGGCTTCGATCAGACCCGGCAGCGCCTGTTTAATGTCGGCCAGCGCGAGCAACCGCTGGCGCTCGACAAAGCGCTCGAAGACCGCGCGCTTTGCATCATCAGCGGCCAGTTGCTGGGCCAGGCCGGTTCCTTGTTCGGCACCCGCAACCATATTGCGTAGCATCGCATTAAGGACGGATTCCATCATCTGGTTGCGTTTCTCGGGCGGCAGCACCACCGCGATCAGCTCTCGCCCAGCCGCGACACGCGCCGGGTCCAGTGCCGGCGGTGCGGTCGGTGCCGCCACAGTCTCGGCGGTGGGCGCAGCGATCGCCGGCGCCGGGCAGCCCGCAGCGATGAGCCCAGCCATCATCGTCACGCGCAACATGGTCATGCCGCTTTCCTCTCGCCCTTTGCGTTTGCCTTGAGCCACCGATGCATGTTCTTCGCGACATCCTGGCCGTCACGGATCGCCCACACCACGAGGCTCGCGCCGCGCACGATGTCGCCGGCGGCGAACACGCCGTCGAGGCTGGTCATCAGCGTCTTGTTGTCGACCAGCACCGTGCCCCAGCGCGTCACGCCGAGCTCGGGCGCGGCGAACAGCCTGGGCAGTTCCTCGGCGTCATAGCCCAGCGCCTTGATCACCAGATCGGCGTCGAGCCGGAAGCCGCTGTCGGGCTCCTCCTCGGGCGCGCGCCGGCCGCTCGCGTCGGGCGCGCCGAGCCGCATGCGCGTGGCGCGCACCGCGCTGACCTTCTCCGCCGCCTCGAACGCCTGCGGGGCGGAGAGCCAGACGAACTCGACGCCCTCTTCCTCGGCATTGGTCACCTCGCGCTGCGAGCCCGGCATGTTGGTGCGGTCGCGGCGGTACAGGCACTTTACCGAGGCGGCGCCCTGGCGCACCGCGGTGCGCACGCAATCCATCGCGGTGTCGCCGCCGCCGATCACCACGACATGCTTGCCGGCGGCATCGAGGCTGCCATCGTCGAATGCCGGTACCGCGTCGCCAAAGCCCTTGCGGTTGGAGGCGATCAGGAAGTCGAGCGCCTCGACCACGCCGTCGCTGCCGACGCCGGGCGCCTTGATGCCGCGCGCCTTGTACACGCCGGTCGCGATCAGCACCGCGTCATGACGCTCGCGCAGTTCGTCGAGGCTGGCGTCGCGGCCGACCGCGAAATCGTAATGGAAGACGATGCCGGCCGCGGCGAGCCGCTCGACGCGGCGCATCACCACCGGCTTTTCGAGCTTGAAGCCGGGAATGCCATAGGTCAGCAGCCCGCCGGCGCGGTCGTAGCGATCATAGACATGCACCGCATAGCCATAGCCGCGCAGATATTCGGCGGCGGCGAGGCCCGCGGGTCCGGCGCCGATGATGCCGACCGACATGCCGCGATCGGGCCCGGGCACGATCGGCTCGACCCAGCCCTGTTCCCAGGCGGTGTCGGTGATGAACTTCTCCACCGAGCCGATCGTCACCGCGCCGTGGCCGGAGAATTCGATCACGCAATTGCCCTCGCACAGCCGGTCCTGCGGGCAGATGCGGCCGCAGATCTCGGGCATGGTCGAGGTCGCGTTGCTCAGCTCATAGGCCTCGCGCAGCCGGCCTTCGGCGGTCAGCCGCAGCCAGTCGGGGATGTGATTGTGCAGCGGGCAATGCACCGAGCAATAAGGCACGCCGCATTGCGAGCAACGCCCGGCCTGGTCCTCGGCCGCTGGCAGCGCGTAGCGATCGGCGATCTCGCGGAAATCCTCGGCGCGCGCGGTCGCCGGTCGCTTGGCCGGAAAGGCCTGCGCCCGATCGACGAATTGCAGTGTCCGACCGCCCGCCATGCTCGATTCGCCCCATATTGCCGTCCCCGCCCGCTAGCCGCGATTGCCCGCGGAGTCACGCAAAAACCGACATATAGGTAAGGTGTGCTGTCTTATATTGGCGCTCAATCGGGGCATGTCATCGCAATTAGGAAGAAGGCGAAGTTTATATGGCCGTATCGGACTTATTTGGTCAGCAGCCAGATCAGCGCCGCACCGCCGACGACGATGCGGTACCAGGCGAAGGGCGCGAAGCCGCGCCGCCCCACGATGCCGACGAACCAGCGCACCACCAGCAGCGCGACGATGAACGCGACGACGAAGCCGATCGCGATCCCGCCGAGCCCGATGCTCGCGCCGCTGGCGAGTTCGTGGCGCTTGGTCACCAGTTCGAGCGTGCTCGCGCCGAGCATGGTCGGGATGGCGAGGAAGAAGCTGAACTCGGCTGCGGTACGCCGCTCGACCCCGAGGCTCAGCGCGCCGAGGATCGTTGCGCCCGAGCGGCTGACGCCCGGGATCATCGCCAGGCATTGCAGCATGCCGATGCCGGCCGATGTCGGCGCGCTGACCTCGGCGACGCCGCGCGTGGTGCCGGGCTTGGCGAGGCGCTCAATCACCAGGATAGCCACACCGCCGACGATCAGCGCGACCGCGACGACGATCGGCTGGAGCAGCAGCGCCTCGATCTTCTTGTGGAACAGCGCGCCGACCACCGCCGCCGGGATGAAGGCGATGATGATGTTACGCACGAAGCGTACCGGCCCGGCCTCGCCCTGGAGCACACCGCGCAGGACGGTCCAGAAGGTCCGCCAGTAGAGCACGACAACCGCCAGCACCGCGCCAAGCTGGATGACGATGTTGAACACGTCCCAGCGCGCCGCGTCATAATGGAGCAGTGCGCCGGCAAGGATCAGGTGGCCGGTCGAGGAGACCGGCAGGAACTCGGTGATCCCCTCGACGATGCCGAGCAGGATGATGGTCAGCAGATCGTGCACGTCGTTCCCCTGTTACGCGGCTCCCGGCCCCGCAGACTGGTTGGTGCCCGCCGTTCAGGCGGTTGCGGTGGTCGTAAAGCGGCCGTGGCGGCGATATTGCACCAGCCAGCCCGGCGCGACGCTGTCGAGCGGGGTCGGCGCCACGCCGAGGTCGGCGAGGGTGGCGGCGCCGGGGGCGACGACATTGTCGACCTGCAGCATGCGCCACTGGTCGCGCGTGATCGGCGCGCCGGGCAGGAAGCCGCCGAGCGCGATCATCCCGCCGACCGCATCGGGCAGCTCGACGATCGTCGGATCGCGGCCGATGGTGGTGGCGATCCAGCGGATCAGCCCGCCCATGGTGACGATATCGGGGCCACCGAGCTCGAAGGTCTTGCCGGCAGCAGTGTCGGGATGCGCCAGCGCGGCGACGATCGCGGCGGCGACGTCGCCGACGAACACCGGCTGGAACTTCGCACCGGCGCGCAGCACGGGCAGCAAGGGCATCGGGCCTGCGATCATCCCGGCGAAGCGGTTGATGAAGCCATCCTCGCGCCCGAAGATGATCGACGGCCGCATGATCGTCGCGCCAGAGAAGGCCGCGCGCACCGCCGCCTCGCCCGCCGCCTTGCTGCGACCATAGCCCGAGGCCGATTCGGCGTCCGAGCCGATCGCCGAGACATGGACCAGCGCGCCGACCCCGGCGCTTGCGGCGACTTCGGCGACGGTCTTCGCGCCCTCGGCCTGGATCGCGCTGAAATCGCCTTTCAGGATGCCGACCAGATTGACCACCGCATCGGCGCCGGCGACGGCGCGCGCGATCGATTCGGGCTTGCGCACATCGACCGCGACGAATTGCGTCTGTCCCAGCCCGCCCTGCGGTTTGAGGAACAGCGCGGCGCGCGGATCGCGCTGCGCGATGCGCACGCGCGCGCCCGCGGCGAGCAGATCCTGCGCCACATAGCGGCCGAGAAAACCGCCACCACCGATCAGCGTTACGAGCTTGTTCTTCATTTTGCCTTCAGTCCGTTGCCGCGCCGCCGCCTTGCCGCGCCGCGCCCGAGTTGACAAGCCGCATGACCGTCCCCTAAGGCGCGCCCCCTACCCCGTGCCCAGATGGCGGAATTGGTAGACGCACCAGCTTCAGGTGCTGGCGATCGCAAGGTCGTGGAGGTTCGAGTCCTCTTCTGGGCACCAGCACCCCTTTAAGGGGTTGAGATCATGGAAAATCCCGAGGCCGCAGAGGCTTACAGCGCCCGACTTGGTACAAAGAGCGGGGACAAACGGGTCATGGGAAAGACGCTGGACTGGGTGCGTGAAGAGCCGACCGGCCGCCTACTTTTTCGACGCGCCTACCCCGAGTCTCTACGGCCCTTCCTCGACAAGCCGGGGCAGCGCGAGCTAAAAATCCCTCTCGGGGCACGTCGAAGGATGACGATGGCCGCCTGGCAGGCCTACGAGGCCGCCAAGCTCCAATACGATCGCGACGTGGAACGCGCCTGCGCAGCACGGCTCCTCCAGGCGAAGACCGACGCGGGTTCCTTCGATGTCCTGACCGATGACCGCATCGCGTACCTTGTGGGCATCTTCACCCGCCGCTGGCATCTCCAGGAAGAAGAAGCACTGCGGACCCGTGGTGGCGACTGGGCCGATCGCGCCTTGGGTGGCTGGGAGGAGCTGACTGAAGACTTCCTTCGCGCCCGCGCTGAAGGTGACATGGAGGCGCTGGAGGGATGGTGGGGGAAGCAGGCAACCCAACTTCTTGCCGACGATGGCCTCCGCGCCGATCCGACAGATACTGACGGGCGGGAGCGGCTGCTATGGGCGCTGCATGCTGCCGTCCTGGACCTACGCAAGGCCTCTCGGTCTCGCCTAAGGGGACAGGTAGTGCCCATCCCTGCCGAGCCTACCGCGCCGCCCAAATCCGCAACGACCACCGCACCAGCCTCCACCGATAGCCTGACGTTCCAAGCGATCGTGGAGGGCCTGTTCGACGCCACCCGCAAGCCGATGAGCGAAACCACCAGAGAGGGTGTTCGTACTGCCCTCCGCCTCTTCAGGGAGACCCACGGCACCCCCAGGCCCGAAGAGATTACGCGGGCCATGGTGTCGGACTGGCTGGACCTCCTGACGCAGCGACCCGCTAAGCTCCCTCTAGCGGACCGCTCGGTCCCCCTGCCGGCCTTGGTGGAGAAATACCGCGATCGTGCCGAGGTCCCCAGACTGTCCCCTAAAACGGTGGCGCAGCATTTGAGCATGTTGAGCGCACGGTGGCCCCAGGCCCGGCGGGCAGGGCGAATTGAGGCCGCTTTGGCCAATCCGTTCGAGGAGCACGACCTAGAGCGCTCCACGGCCCGTAAGGAGCCGCTTGGGTTCAGCGAAGAGGAGGCGCGGGCCATCTATAGCCTTCCCGTCTTCACGCAGGGCGCTCGGCCCCTTGGAGGCAAGGGCGAGGCGTCCTACTGGCTCCCGCTCCTCCTCCTCTTCACCGGCGCCCGCCCCGAGGAGATTGCACAGCTCCTGGTTGATGACATCCTGCGGGACGAAAGGACCGGCCGCTGGCTCCTTCGCATCACCGACCAGGGTATCCACCCCCACAAGGGGCGCCAGTCCCTGAAGACGACTAAGCGACAATCGGGCCGCCGCACGTTCCCCGTCCCGCAGCCGCTGATAGACCTTGGGCTCCTAGCCTACGCCCGCTCGCTTCAGAAGGCAGGCGAGGCGGCGCTCTTCCCGCGTCTTCGAACCAAGGGCAAGCGGGGCCTACTGTTCGCCGGGTTCGGGGATTGGTGGCGCGGCTACCTGGAGGCCCAGGGCGTCCACCTCGAAGGCGAGGGGAGGCAACCGGCCCGCGAGACGCGCCATACCTGGAGTACGGCGGCGAGGCGCAGCGGCATCCCTCGGGAGTCCATGGCGTACATCCAGGGTCACGCGCTCCCCGACGCCAACGCAAATGAGGGATACGGTGATCTAAACCCGCTGGGGGACGCGATCGACAAGCTGGAGTATCCGTGGTTCGCGGGGCTGGGCGTGCGTCCTTGGGCGACCCCAAAGGCCTCGACGGGGCACAAAAGGCCGCGAGCCGCGCCGGCCGTATGATGCGACCATCCGAAAGGTCCTGCGTTGCTTGAAAGGGCCCCGCAATGTGCGGCATGAGGGGGGCATGCCACGGTCCTCAATCCCGCCAAGTGTCGTAGATAGCGTCATCATCGCTTGTCGCCGCCGTTGCTGCATTTGCTATGGTCTCAACAAGGACACTGGAGAGAAACAGGGCCAGATCGCCCACCTGGATCGGAGCAATGACAACCCCGCGTTGGACAATCTGGCCTACCTGTGTCTCGACCACCACGACCAGTACGACAGTCGGCGGTCGCAGAGCAAAGGGTTCACTGTCGGTGAAGTGAAACAGTATCGTAGCGAGCTACGGAACATCGTTCAGCGATTTTTGGACGAACAGGTCGGTATAGGCATGATGACCTTAGAAAATCGCGATCCATACGCGGGCCATTACGTGCGCGAGGATAGTGACATTTCGTGGTCAGCCGAGATAGACCTTACCACCGTCCCGGATACAATCACCGGGGACATTCGGTACTTCGTATCCGGCTTCGCTCTTCTAGGAGGTCATCAACGAACGGGACCTCGAATTGGCGACCTTAGCTTCGTCGCGGAACTGCGCGACGGTAAACTAGAACATACCTTTGAGGCGTCGCGGCAGGATGCGGAGCCCCATCGCGTGACGATCGAGTTCACGCCATCGGGCTTCACGTTGGCGGAGGATAACCACTTCGGGGCCTACGGGTTCGGCGTGAGCTTCGCAGGGGACTTCGAGCGGGCGGAGAAGCTGGACTACTCGAATTGGTATTGGCAAAACGACGATGCGCGGCGGCTGTTCAACTCCCCGCACAACGTGTCCTTCCTGCCCGACGATGGCCCACCGGAGGAGGGCTGAAGCCCGTTGCGCCGGGCACAGTTCCCTGCATGTCAAACTTGACACGCCTCGGCAGCTGGACCCGCAGAAATCCTGGGGTTTCTCCAGCACGACCCGGAACGAACCAATAAGGTCCCGCGCGGTCCCGACCCTCACCACGTCGATCCGGTATTGGGCCTCTTCGTGCTGATTACCGTTCGCCGTGTGTCAACCGGCGTGGGATCTTGACCCCCGATCGGCGTCCAACATTGACCCCGCTGCTTCGATCTTACCGATGGGCGTAAGGAACGTCGGCATGGGTGTGCGGCGGCGGAGGGCGTAGCCCGGAGCCGGCGCACACCCATGCCGATTGCATCTTTTCGCCGTCAGGCAGCCTCGCGGCTTTTGAACCGCCAGCTCTCGTTGCCGGTCTCGACGATGTCGCAGTGGTGGGTCAGCCGATCGAGCAGCGCGGTGGTCATTTTCGCATCGCCGAACACGCTGGGCCATTCGCCGAACGCGAGGTTGGTGGTGACCGCGATCGAGGTCTGCTCGTAGAGGCGGCTGACCAGGTGGAACAGCAGCTGGCCGCCCGACAGCGCGAACGGCAGATAGCCGAGCTCGTCGAGGATCACGAGATCGAGCCGCGACAGATGCTCGGCGATCCGCCCGGCACGACCTGCGCGGCTTTCGGCCTCGAGCCGGTTCACCAGGTCGATCGTATTGTAATATCTGACCCTGGCGCCGGTGCGCACGCAGGCTCGCCCGATCGCGATGGCAAGGTGTGTCTTGCCGGTGCCGGTGCCGCCAACCAGCACGGCGTTGCGCTGACTGGCCAGGAACGCTCCGGTGGCAAGGTCGCGGACCAGCCCTTCGTTGATCGGCGTCGCGGTAAAATCGAAGCCGGTAATGTCTTTGGCCAGCGGCAGCTTGGCGATCGTCATCTGGTATTTGATCGAGCGCGCCTGCTTTTCGTCGATCTCGGCTTTCAGCAGATCACCAACCACGCGGCCGGGGGCATGCTGCCGCTTCACCGCGTCGGTGATCACCTCGTCATAGGCGTGCCGCATGCCGGCAAGCTTCAGCGTTCCCATCATCTCCAGGATCTCGTGGCGTTCCATAAAAACTCCTCAGGCTGTCGTATCGGGCGCAGTCGGCGACCGGCTCATGGAGAAGCCGCAGCGCCTCGGGCGTGGCGATGGTCAGCGGTGCCGATGGCTCGCGCTGACGGGTCAGGATGTTGAGCACGACGTCGCGGCTGACCGTACCGCCCGCCAGTGCCTCGGCGCAGGCGGCCTCGACCGCATCAAGTCCATCGGTCGTCACCGCGCTCAGGATCCCGACCATCTGGCGATCACCATCGGCGTGACCGCCGAGGCGTCGCCGTACCCGTTCGATCGCGGGCGGAAGCGGCCAGTCCTTGAACGGCGCGCCATTGCGCAACGCGCCGGGCTTCCTCGTCAGTACTGGCACGTAATGCCAGGGATCATAGATCGTCTGCTCACGCCCGAACCGGCGGATATGTTCGCCGACGCTCTCGCCATCCTGGCGGATGACGATGCGATCGGCATAGGCGTGGATCTCGACTGGCCGGCCGCCGGCCGCTGCATGCACCGAGTATTTGTTGTAATCGAACCGCACCAGCAACGTCTTCGATACCGACGCCGGGAGCGCATGGAAGCCGTCGAACGGCCCGCGATAGGCGATCAGCGCGGGGCGGTCGGCCGCCTCGAACACCTCCCATACGGTGCGATCCTTCAACTCGGGATGGGCCGCCTGCTTCGCTCGCGCGACGCAGCGATCCTCCAGCCAGGCGTTCATCTCGGCGTAGCTCTTGAACCGCAACCGCGGCGTGAAGAAGCGTTCGCGCACCAGCCCGACCTGATTCTCGACCTGCCCCTTCTCCCAGCCCGACGCCGGCGTGCACGCCACAGGCTCGACCAGATAATGCCCGCACATCTGCTGGAAGCGGCGATTATACTGACGCTCGCGACCGACGAAGATCGCATCGACCGCCGTCTTCATGTTGTCGTAAATGCCGCGCTGGCAAGCGCCACCGAAGAACGCGAACGCGCGGTCATGCGCGTCAAACACCATCTCCTGGCTCTCGCGCGGATAGGCCCGCACGTAAAACATCCGGCTGTGGCAAAGCCGCATATGCGCCACCTTCACCGTCGTCGTGACCCCCGCGATGACGACGATCTCGTGGCTCCAGTCGAACTGGTATGCCTCGCCCGGCGCAAAGCTCAGCGGCACATACGCTGCCGCCGTCGCGACCGAGCGCTCGCGGTGCCACGCCGCCGCATAGCGCCGGACCGCGTCATAACCGCCACGATAGCCCAGCCCCTGCAACTCCTCGAACACGCGGATCATCGTCAGCCGCTCGCGCCGCGCCTTGCGATCGTTCGTCTCGAGCAGCCGATCCAGATCGGCCGTCCACGGCCCCAGCTTCGGCAACGGTTGCACGCTGCGCTCGTACGCGAACGCCGTCTCCCCCGAGCGCAGCACCTTCCTGACCGTGTTCCGCGACACGCCGAGGTCGCGCACGATCTCCTTGATCGACTTGCCCTTGACGAAAAACTCGCGCCGGATGCGCGCCACTGTCTCCACGACCAGCATCTCCCACCCGCCCCCGCCGCAAAGCGACGAGGCGTGAACCGCATCCGTTCAGGGGGTCAATTTTGGAAGCCGATCAGCCCCGAACGGGGTCAATATTGCAGGCCGATTCACACCCGGACCCCACCGAAATCCGCCAATCCTGGCCAATGGGTCCCCTTGGGTCCCTCCCGGCCATCCCCGAGGGACCCGAGCACCTCGACGCAATTCGGTTCGAAATTGGCGGCTTCGTTCGATCGGCCATGGCGCCAGTCCGACCCTGATCAATACATCGGTCGCCCTGAGAACGCCAAGAACACCGCCCGATTATTTTGGTGCCGACGAGCGGGTCCCATGTCGCCGTCCGGGTCCCATGCCGGCCCATCGGTCCCATCGGCGCCGTGCGAGCATCCGGGCGAAGCAGAAGGCATGGCAATGATCGTGCCTGTTGCGGCCCCAAATGAGCCGAAAAGCTGCCGGGCAGCAGCCGCCCACTTGTGGCTCTTCATTTTTGTTGGGATGAAGACGGCATGGTGATCGCTTCCAAAGTCCAAAATGCGCAATCGCAATTGGGCGAAAGTCTCTCGCGAGAGTGGGCAGACGACCCGATGGCGCCAGCCCTTTGGGACAGCTTGCAGTTGCTGAAGACAGGATGGCATTCCGGCCTGAGCAGCCTTGAGAAACTGGCGGATGATGGCTCGGCTCTCGCCATGATGCGCCTTGGACACATTTTCCTTAGCGGCCAATACGGCATTCGGAAAAACGAAGAGGCCGGGGAGAACTGGCTCAGGCGCTCGTCGGATGCTGGCTCAATCGATGGGCGCTATCGCTTGGCTAAGCACTTGCAGATCAATAATCATGATAAGTCGGCGATCGAGCTTTATGAGAGCTTGTCAAATTTGGGCTATGCACCGGCGATGTTTGTATTGGGCCAAGCGTATTATTCAGGTGATTTGGTCGTAAAGAATGTTGATACGGCGCTATCATACTTTCGACGCGCCTATGCAGCGGGACATATCCACGCCGGTCATTGGCTATCTCATATCCTAATGACAGAAGGGAAGACGGTGGGCGCATGGCTGCGTGGGGCAGCAATTCGCCTGAAGATACTCGTCCCGTTTGTCCGGTTGACGGTATTCCGTCCAAACAGTGATCGCTGCAGGCTGTAAAACCTCCTCCGTTGCTCCAACTGCTCCACGTCAGCTTTCCACCAGGTCGAGCCGTACAGCTACCCGCACGATGACCGAGAAGCCTGAAAGCGGCCGGACCGAAATCGGGGCGCATAGCTGCCGGACCTTGCAGGCCGATCGGACACCCGACGCGGATCATGGGCGCCTCGGCGCTGCACACTTCCTACAGAGTCCATGGAGGCCCCGTACAGCCCCGCGAACCTATGGCCGGTACGTGGCGGCCGGAAGGCACGGACAGGACTCCATGGCCTTCCACGGGCACCTTAGGGCCAGGCCGAAACGAGCTTGATCGCGCCGCCCTCCGACGTAGACGTCCCTCGCTCCGACCCTATGCGCGGGGGGGCCGTTTGCCCGAGGGCGTAGACGTGGCAAGGAGCGACGAAAGACGGCGAGGAGACGCTTGTGGCAGTGCCCGACTATCAGACCTTGATGCTGCCGCTCCTACAGTGCCTCGCGTTCCATGAGGGACCCGCCACCGTGCGGCATTTCCTGGAACCGATCGCGGACGCGTTCGAGCTGACCGAGGACGAGCGGGCCGCCCGCATACCTAGCGGCCAGGAAATCCTTCTGGCGAACCGGCTCCAGTGGGCACGGACGTATATGGGCAAGGCCGGTCTGCTTGCGTCCCCGAAGCGCGGCCTGGTGCAGATAACGGAGCGCGGACGTGCGTTGCTCGCCGAAGCCCCCGAGCGGATCGATGTCGAAATGCTGGGCCGATACCCAGAGTTCGTGTCCTGGGTGGTGGGTTCGAGAGGAAAGACCCCGGCCCCGCGCATCCCAGCCAACGACCTTTCCGGGAACACGCTGGAACCCACCGTCCCCGCCCTTACGCGCTCCGACGAAAGTACCCCGCGTGAGCGCATAGATGCGGCCATGGGCGAGATCGAAGCGGCCCTCCGTTCCGAAATCCTCGATCGCGTTCGGCAGATGACCCCCGCCGAGTTCGAGGGCCTGATCCTTCGGCTCCTTCTAGCGATGGGGTATGGCCAAGGCCTCGACGAGATGGCGTCAGCGCTGGGAGGTTCCGGTGACGGTGGCATGGATGGCGTGATCCATCAGGACCCGTTGGGTCTGGAGCGCGTGTACATACAGGCCAAGCGATACAAGGAGGGCAACAACGTGAGCTCGCCGGACATCCGCAACTTCATCGGCGCCCTCAACATCCACCGTGCCAACAAGGGCGTGTTCGTCACTGCCTCGCAATTCACCTCAGACGCCCGCCAAGCCGCGCAGGGCTCAACGGTCCAGGTCGTCCTCATAGACGGAGACAGGCTGTCCGACCTCATGGTTCGCTACAAGGTCGGCGTTCTCGTCCGGGGCGTGGTGGAGATCAAGGAGTTGGACGAGGGGTTCTTCGACGGCTGAAGGGTGAAGGCCCGCATCTGCTCAGTCCACCGGCTCCGCCACAGAGGTAACCGCTCGGAGCACGGCGGCCTCTGGGTCCCGCAGCAGGGGTTCACCGACGATCTGGCGCAGGAGACCCAGGTGCCGGTACACCGACCATCCTTGGCGGTCGTCGGGTCCGGTGGCGTTCTCCCAGGCCCTCACCTTGACGAGCAACCGCCCGACTGGGCCGGGGTGTTCATCGACATAGTCCTCGGCCGCTGCACGGCACGCGCGGATCGCTTCGGCCTTCAGGTCCACCTCGTTCACGCGACGGGCCTCTGTGGACGGGCAGGGCATTGGGACCGCCTGGTCCGCCCTAGCGCCCGTCCTCGCCGCTTCGGGCGCGGGGGTCCTGGACGTTCGTGCGCCCTTCCACATCCAGGTGTAGGCGATCCCAAACCCCACCATGACGATCGCAGTCCCAATGTCCGCCGACATCTTCCAGCCCTCTTCGCGTTGCCGAGCGCCAACATGCCCGCTTCTGTCCCCAGCGCCAGACAGTTCTCCTTCGGTGGGCGGAGCGAAAATCATCCCGAAAGATGTATGGTGGCCGTCTTGACCCGGCTACGTCACAGGCGGTACAAAGACCCGGGACAAAACGAAGCGGTCGCGGTGTTGTAAGGTACGGTATCCCCTCGGTAATTCCTGCATCGGTGCCAATCCTCTTCTGGGCACCATTTACCCGTCTCTTGACGCCCCAGAACCATCGACAAAACGGCAGAAATCTGCCATTTTCTCCCTGGTTTTGTCCGAGGGTGTCCGATCAGATTTCAGTCGATCCCGTCCAAAAGTGGGCCATGGCCCGGGCCAGCGGTGGCCCGTTTCAGACGGTGGCCCGGTGGGCCATTTCGAGGAAATAGGGGGTAGCTTTCGATCAAGACCGTTCGATTCGGGATTGATGGTCATGCCTCTGAAAGATTTAGAGATTCGCGCCCTCAAGGCGCAAGATCGGGTTTACAAGCGCACCGATGAGCGCGGGTTGTACATCGAGGTGCACCCCAGCGGCTCGAAACTCTGGCGGGTGAAATACACTCATCTGGGCAAGGACAAGCGCCTCGCGCTGGGTCGTTACCCGGAAGTCAGCCTGGCGGAAGCTCGTCGAAAGCGGGATGAAGCGAGAGCGAAGCTTCGCGACGGCGTTGATCCCCTTGCCGAGCGCAAGCGCGAAAAGCTCGTCGCTATCTACAATGCGGCGAACACCTTCGGGGACGTCGCCAAGGAATATATCGACAAGATGGTCGCCGAGGGTCGTGCGGATACCACGACAACAAAAGCGAACTGGCTGCTTGAGCAATTGGCGCCGCTCGCCACGCGGGTGCTCGCCGACCTGAAGCCCATCGATGTCCTGGCGGCGCTCAAGCGCATCGAGGCCAAGGGCAAACACGAAACTGCGCGACGTTGCCGGTCATTCGCCGGCCGGGTGTTTCGTTATGGCGTGGCGACCGGACGGGCCGAAACCGATCCGACCTCAGTCCTGCGCGGAGCTTTGATCACGCCGAAGGTCCAGCACCACAGCGCGATCCTTGACCCGGAGTCGTTCGGGGAGTTGTTGCGATCGATCGACGCATATTCGGGCCATCTGATCACGCGCATCGCCATGCAGGTCATGCCCCATGTCATGGCCCGCCCCGGCGAGCTTCGACAGGCGCTATGGCCCGAGTTCGATCTGGAAAAAGGAGTGTGGAAAATACCTGCCGAGCGGATGAAGATGCGGCGGCCTCACGCCGTTCCTTTATCCCGGCAGGTATTGTCCCACCTTGTCGAGCTGCACGCGCTGACGGGGCCGGATGGATTTGTGTTTCCGGCATTTCACACGTCACGCAGGCCGCTCAGCGAAAATACGGTCAATCAGGCGTTCCGGCGCATGGGTTACGCGGTGGGAGAGGTCACTGCTCACGGCCTGCGGACCACGGCATCGACCCTGCTCAACGAAAGCGGCAAATGGAGCCCTGATGCGATCGAGCGCTCGTTGGCTCACGCCGACAAGGATTCGGTTCGGGGGACTTACAATCGCGGGTTCTACTGGGAGGAGCGGGTCGCCATGCATCAATGGTGGAGCGATTATCTGGATCAACTCCGCACGACTGCCAGCGTTGGCTCGCTTGGGAAGACGCTACACTCACCTTGACCGCCGGAAATTGGATTGGGTGGTGCAGGCGCAGCTCCAACGCCGCGTCGCTGATCGCGGGCGGCAGCCGCCGGACGAAACCTGAGGGTGCGTCACCCAATCATATTCAGACGACTGCAGGGGCTGCCATGGGTATTGAACGCTTCGAAAACTGCGCGGCCACTGCGATCAGAAGCGTTGCGACCAATGAAATCACTGCCAGGCAAGCTAGACCAATTTTGTAGCTTCCCAACTCGTCGAACGATACGCTCATCACCATCGGGCCCATAACCGAGCCCAATTGGACGATCCCAAAAGCAATACCGTAAAGCCGTCCAAAACACCGCAGCCCGAAAGCATGCCGAAGCATCCACGGCAACATGTCTGCCTCGACACCATATGCCAGGCCTATGCAGCTAGCGCCGACATATGGGGCGATCCCGCCCATGCCGGAGGCAAAAACCAAACAGCCGACCATCTGCATTGGAAACAGGATCACACCGAGCGTTCCGAACCCGGATCGATCGAGGAGCGCTCCCGACACCGCTCGGCCGACCAGCGAAAAGAGCCCGATAACTGCAACGACCCCGGCGGCTTGGCCAATACCAAGCCCCCGATCAGTCATTAACGGGGCGAGATGGGTCAACATTGCAGCAGTGATGAGTTGTACGAAAAAGAAAGCGAGCGTCGCGGTCCAGAATATGGGCGACCGCAGCGCGCTTAGTAGCGATTGCCCCTCCAGATCGTCTGATCGACCGGCTCGCCGGATCGCGCATAAGCTCGGGCGGTCACGGGCCGTAAGTAGCGCAGCCCCGACACCTACCACAGCGACAAAGGCAGCCATAACCATCCAGGCGCTACGCCATGGGATACGAGCAAGCAACGCTCCATGCATCAGCGCAAGGCCGAATTGCCCAAAGCCTGACCCAAACATAGCCAGCGCGACCGCCAGGCCCAGACGCTTGGAGAACCACTGGGGCAAAAGACTGACATACGCTGTTGGCGATGCGATGATAGAAACCAGGCCCACCGCCACGGCAACCAGTAAAAACAACGTATAGTTTCGTGGAATGAACGGTAACAGCATCAAAACGCAGGGCAGCGCAATGCTTGATACGATGATTACTTGTCGCGAGCCTCGTCGATCAAGTAGGAACCCAAGGAAGGGCGTACCCGCTGCCCCGATTATGGAGACGAGCGAATAAATAGCGCTAACCTTTGTCCTCGACCAACCAAATTCGGCGGATATCGGTTTGATGTACAAACCGAAGGTCGCGATGAACGCTGGCCCAAACGCAACTGCCAGGCCGACTGCTGTACCGATAGCGACAGTCCAAGCCATTCGGCCCCTGTCGAGCCGCTCGTCGCTCATCGCAAACGTTCCCTTCGTTCAGTGAAGCGCAGCCGTTCTCAAAGGGAACTTTCGTCTTCGATTGTGTTGACCAGAGTCCCGAGACGATCGATCTCGACTTCCACGATGTCGCCCGGCTTCATCCAAAGCGGGGGGGTTCTGAATAGGCCGACACCGCCTGTGGTGCCGGTCGCGACGACGTCTCCTGGCTGTAGTGGCATGATTGTGGAGAGGTAGGCGATGAGTTCTGGTACGCCGAACAACAAGTCGTCGAGCGTCGCCCGCTGCATCGTTTCCCCGTTCAGTCTGGTCTGCAGTTCGAGCTCGCCAATCGGTCCAGTTTCGTCAGGTGTGACAAGCCAGGGGCCGAATGATCCAGACCGCCAGAAGTTCTTTCCGGGCAGGAACTGTGTCGTGTGCCGTTGCCAATCCCGGATCGATCCATCGTTAAAGCAGGCAAAGCCGGCGACGTGATCGAGCGCTTGCGCAGCGGCGACATGCCTTCCACCGCGTCCGATTACGAATGCAAGTTCGCCTTCGAAATCGAAATTCTGCGAAGCGATTGGCCGGATCAAGGGCTGTCCGGAGGCCACAATAGTGTCCGCATAGCGAGGGAACAGCATGGGGTGCGTCGGTGGTTCGCGCCCGGTCTCGGCGATGTGCGACTTATAATTCAGGCCAACGCACAGAATTCGACCCGGGTTGGGTATGGGCGGCAGTAGCGTAACCGCTGCATGCTCATGGGTGGCCGACCCATCCGCGAAATCTGCAATGTTACGAAGGTCGGGTAGCGCGGCCTTGAGCGTAGGGTAGGGCGTATTGTTCGCCAGGCCCAGATCGATGATTCCGTCATCGCACCAGATTCCCCAGGAAGATTGACCGCCGACAAGATAGCTTACCAGTTTCATTCAATGTTCCTTGCGTTCAGGGGTCGGCATGGTGTTGAAATTGCCCGGGCGTTCGAAAACGGTCGCACCGGTTGCGGCGCGGACTGCAGACACGTCGATCCCCGGTGCGCATTCGATCAGCTCGAACCCTTCACCTCGAGGTTCAAGCACGGCTAAATCAGTATAGATGCGCTTTACGATTCGGCGGCCAGTAGCCGGTAGTGTCAGCGCTTCCAGCAATTTGGGGGCGCCGTTGCGCGTCGTGTGAGACGTTATTACCCGCACGCTGCCCGCGCCTGCCGCCAGGTCCATTGCCCCGCCCACAGCCGGGACGCCGTCGGCACCCGTGGACCAATTGGCCAAGTCGCCGTTCGCTGCCACTTCGAATGCGCCGAGCAAACAGATGTCGACGTGCCCGCCTCTGATCATCGCAAAGCTGTCGGCGTGATGAAAAAAGGCGCCGCCGGCCAGCAGGGTTACCGGTTTCTTGCCGGCGTTGATCAATTCCATGTCTTCGTCAGCCTTGGGCGGCTGCGGCCCCATGCCGAGAATGCCGTTCTCGCTATGCAGGATGATCTCCAGCTCCGGCGGCAGATGATCGGCGACGCGCTCTGGCTGGCCGATGCCCAGATTGACAATCGCACCTTCCGGAATATCGCGCGCGGCACGGGCCGCGATTTCATCGACTGTCCACCCCGTCATGCCACATAGACCTCTTCAAGATGATCCCGCTCGCTGATCGGGTTGGCAACTTCGACGATGCGGGAAACAAAGATCGACGGCGTTACGATGCATTCCGGGTCGATTGTGCCCAGCGGCACGACTTGTCGGACTTGCGCGACGGTGATCTGCGCCGCCATTGCCATGACCGGTCCGAAATTTCGTGCCGCTTTGCGGTAGGTTAAATTTCCCCAACGGTCGGCGGTTTCGGCTTTTATGAAGGCAACGTTGCCGCGAATTGCATGCTCCAGCACATAGTCCCGTCCACCGAACGCACGGACCTCCTTGTCGGTGGCGAGATCCGTACCCGCGGCAGTCGGTGTGAAGAACGCCGGGATGCCGGCGCCGCCGGCACGCAGTCGTTCGGCAAGCGTGCCTTGCGGCACCAGCTCGAGTTCGATCCGCCTTTCCTTATACAGGGCGTCGAAAATGTGCCCGTGCGAGCCTCGCGGAAACGAGCAAATGAGCTTCGCGACCCGGCCCATCTTGAGCAAGCGGGCCAGTCCAATTTCGCCGTTCCCGGCATTGTTGTTGACGACGGTGAGGCCGCGCGCGCCGTGCTCGATCAGCGCGTGGATCAACTCGGTTGGGTTACCCGCTTCACCGAAGCCGCCGATCAGGACGGTGTCACCATCGCGAACCATCTCGACTGCTTCGCGCAAGTCGCTGGCGTGCTTATCGATCACACCGCGAGCTCCAGATTGGCAAAGTGCTCGGACCACGCAAGGGAGATGCTGGTGGCGTCGCCCGTTCCGAAAACATAATGGTCGGGTCGAACAAGCACTGCCGTGACGCCGAAGCTCTGCAGCCAGTCACCGACCGCGGTCCCAAGCTCGAGCGGAAGGTCAGTGGCGATATCGATGACCCGGGCATGCGAAACGCTGACTTTAGGTGGTGCAGCAAGGTGGAACAGCAACGCGCCCGGACCGACAATATCGTCCAGGCGGCCCTCAAATGCGTCGACAGGCTGCGGGAAGATGGTGCCAGCGGCAGGGCTTCCTTGCATTGTTACTCCGACAAGCGAGGGAAACTGGATTGATGTGCCGCTGCGCAGATTCCTGAGCAATTCCGCATCGCGAGCGGCGGCATGTCGAGGATCGAGGGTGCAAACGATGCGCCCCATTTCGATCGCACGTTCAATCACGAACCGAACATGCGGCTCGCGTTCCTGCTGATAGCTGTCGAGCAGGCCTAGATGGTCTGTATCGATTGCGTGATCGAGCTTCCAGGCGAGATTGGCGGCATCACGCAGGCCCGAACACAGGCCTTGGCCCATGAATGGGGGCATTTGATGCGCTGCATCCCCCGCAATTAGAAGCCGGCCGTGTCGCCATGCGCGCGCGACAAGACCATGGAAGCGATAAACCGCAGTGCGCTCAACGTCGATCCGACCATGCGTCCGCCATGGTTCAAGCAGCCGGTCTACATTTGCCGGCTGCAGCATTGTCGCAGCATCTTCGTCCGGCTTGAGCATGAATTCCCAGCGCAGGCGACCGGGGCCCATATGAACGAAGGTGTTGGGGCGGGCCGGATCGCAAAGCTGAAGGTTTACCGGCGGAAAGCCGCTTTCGTCAGCGACCCTCGCGTCAAGCACCAACCAAGGTTCGTCAAACCCATAATCGTCGAGCTCGATACCCGCCGCTTCGCGCACAGGGCTCCAGGCGCCATCGCATCCGACGACAAAACGGCTACGTACCGTCTTGCTCCGCCCATCCCGCTCAATAAGGCACTCAACACCGACGTTGCTCTGCATGTCCACGCCGACGAACTTTGCGCCGAACCAAGTTTCGACGCTGGCAAGATCGGTCAAGCGCTTGCGAAGCGCTGCCTCAATGCCAGGCTGGTAGAGATTATAGCTTAGTGGCCAACCAGAGATGCCTGTGATGCCTTCGCGTTCGAAGCGCAGAAGCGGCAACCCCGCCGCGTTACGAAATTCGTAATTCGGGGCGACGCGAACATGCGGCAAAATATCATCAATGATGCCCAGTGACTGAAAGACACGCATAATCTCGTGGTCTACATGCGCGGCACGGGGAAGCGGGTAAATGTCAAGCTGCGGTTCGACCGCGATAACCTTGCGACCGGTTTGCCCGAGCATTGCCGCTAGTCCGGCACCAACCGGTCCCAAGCCGACGATCAGTACGTCGCAGTCAAAATTCATTTCGATCATTTGATGTTCCAGGATCCTGAGCATTTATCGCCCAGCAGCAGCGGCCGACCCAACAGTCTGTTCAGCATCAGCCTTCCCCTGCCTGCAAGCCGATGGTCACAGGAACCTCCGCTGCCTTGGAAAGTGGATTGCGGGGTGCTGACGTTGCGAGCAATGCTCAAATGCGCTTGCGTCCGCCTGACGGGACGCTCACCGTCGCCACATGTCACGCCAGGCGCCCGAATCCGTACGCAGCCTCGATCGAGGATTGCGATTGCTGCAGGCAATGAACAGCAATCCTAGGGCATCCGTGACGGAGCTTGCCCGGAGCATCGATGTGCCCCGCTCCACTGCCTATCGCCTCCTCGACACTTTGGTGGGGCTCGGATTTGTCTCGCTGTCAGCGACAGGAGGCTATTCGCTGTCGGCACAGGTCCGGACGTTGAGCGATGGCTTTATCGATGAAGCTTGGCTGGGTCCTGCCTGGGAAGAGCTCGTTCGGCTCGGTGAGCAGCTGGTCTGGCCGGTTTCGCTGTTTACCTGTGAAGCAGCGACGATGGTTATTCGCCGGACGACACACGAGTTGAGCACCATGTCGATTGACTATGGCATGTCGGGGCGACGGTTGCCGATCACCGAAACAGCGGCTGGCCGTTGTTATCTCGCATTCTGCCCGGAGGGAGAACGCCGCCTGATCCTGGACATGCCGGCTGCCTATATTGGCGGTCAGGGAACAAGACTGGAGCGGATGGCCATGGAGGAGAAGCTCGAGAGCGTACGCGCACGCGGGTTCGATACACGCTTAGGTGGATTGGTCGCCAAAACCGGAAGTGTTGCCGTGCCGGTGATCATCAATGACAAGGTCCTATGCTGCACATCGGTAATCTTCATCGCATCGGCCTTGTCGCTTGATCGCGCGGTTGCTGAATTTGAGCTTCCCATGAAGGCATTCGCTGACCGATTGTCAGCGCGGCTCATCGACGTGACGTGAGGCGGTGAGTTGCGCTGTCCGGTGAGCGGACGCGGCGTCATCAATGCTTGTTGCCTGTGTTTTGTCCGTTAGCGCCGCCCGCGAGAGGGATCATGCGCGCAATCACATTTGATGAGTTCGGGGGCCCCGATGTACTTCGGATCAGCGAGGTTGCGGATCCTGTCATCCGCCCGGCGGACCTTCTGGTTCGAGTAAGGGCCGCTGGGGTCAACCGGGCAGACCTGAATCAGCGGCGCGGCGCTTACGGTCGCGAATATTTTGGCGATTCAGGAATCATGGGTCTGGAAGTCGCTGGCGAGGTCATCGCCTTGGGCACGCAGGTCACGGGGTTTTCGATCGGCGATCGGGTAATGGGAATCGTGGGCGGCGGGGGCTATGCGGAGATCGCTCGAATTCCGGCCGCAATGGCTGTCAGGATTCCATCCCAGCTGGATTTCGCCCAAGCGGCTGCAATTCCCGAAGCATTCATTACCATGGATGAAGCGCTGGTCCATCTGGGTCGATTGCGGGCGGGTGAGACGGTATTAATCCATGGGGCCGCTGGGGGGGTCGGCCTGGCTGGCGTCAGGATCACCAAATCGCTGGGCGGGCGTGTGCTGTTCACGGCACGGGACTGTACGATCCCGCGGGTCGTCGAATTGGGCGGTGACGTCGGCTTCGACTATCGCGACGACTTCCTGCCGTCTGTCATCGAGGCGACGGACGGTGAGGGGGTTGATCTCATTGTCGACACCCAGGGGCATCCGAATTTCGAGCGCAATGTGATGGCGCTGCGCGAAGGCGGACGGCTCATTCAACTGGGGCTGATGGGCGGGCGTGGGAAGGCACCTCTTTTTCTGGATCGATTGCTGTTCCGACGACTGTCGATCATCGGCAGCGTCATGAAATCCCGCAGCGCGGAGGAAAAGGCGATGATGACGCGCCGTTTCGCTGATCGGTGGCTTGGCGATTTCGCCGCCGGCGCGATTCTTCCGATCGTGGCCGAAATCTTTGCGCTCGACGCCGCTGCTGTGGCGCATGCTCGGATGGAAGCAGGTGGTCACGTCGGAAAGCTGGTCTTAATTCCGCAATAGTGCGCCCACCGTCCACGCAGCGGACGGTGCAGTGACGGGACTTGAGACAGGATTTGAACGATCCAATTGGGCGTTTGATGATGCGAGTTACGGCTCGCGCGACCAAATCCTTGGAGAGGCTGCGATGGAATTGAAATCGCTTGGATATGTCGGCGTCCGCTCGACCGATCTCGATGACTGGGGATCATTTGCCACCGGCTTGCTCGGCATGCAGCCGGTTGATCGCACGTCCAAACTGCGCAGCTTTCGCATGGACGACCGCGTCCAGCGTCTTGTGGTGAGTGCAGATGATGGCGATGGCCTGGGCTTTATGGGGTGGGAGGTCGATCAGCGTGTCGATCTCGACCGGCTTGCGGCGCGCCTTGATTCTGCCGGCGTCCGGGTAAGCTGGGGGGGGCGACTTCTTGCAGAGGAG
Organism: Sphingomonas sp. AR_OL41; assembly: GCF_029911635.1. GTDB lineage: Bacteria > Pseudomonadota > Alphaproteobacteria > Sphingomonadales > Sphingomonadaceae > Sphingomonas. The sequence goes on along the minus strand of NZ_JARYTI010000008.1, from coordinate 80,463 downwards.
CGCCGGGTTGCTGCGTTAATTGTGTTCACCGACCCTGCGGGCAACCGCATCGAGGTGTTTCACGGTCCGGAAATTGCTTCCGATCCCTTTAAGCCAGGACGACCGATTACCGGCTTCAAGACCGGCCCGTTCGGCATGGGACATGTCGTATTGAACGTCGTCGACGTGGACGAACTGCTTCCCTTTTATCGGGATTTGCTCGGATTTCGCGTTACCGATTTCGGTCTGGCTCCGGTCAAGCTGTATTTCTTCCATCTGAATGGACGCCACCACAGCTTTGCGATGGTGGGGTCGGGCCGGGCATCGTTTCACCATTTCATGGTCGAGCTGTTCAGCCTTGATGATGTCGGGCAGGGATATGACGTTGCTCAACTAGAAGATGGCCGGATTGCCTATACGCTTGGTCGACACACCAACGATTACATGACATCATTTTATGCGAAGACACCATCTGGTTTCTTCGTCGAATATGGTTGGGGTGCACGCGTTATTGATCCTGCCACCTGGGAGCCACACGAGACATTCGATGGACCGAGCTTTTGGGGACATGAACGTCTTTATTTGCCCGAGCCGCAACGGTCGCAACTGCGTAATATGCGGCTGGATGCCGCAGCGCGGGGAGTTCGTGCGCCGGTGACGATCGACTGCCCTTGGCTCGATGCCGCCATAGCGAGATCGTAGAACGATCAATTCGGCAATGTCCACGGGCTCCGACCAAGTCTGCCTGGAGGCCGCAGCAGACTCAAGGATCAACCCGGTCGGAATAATGCATGACTCCTCGCGTCCGCCAGGCGGACGCATCGAACATTGGTGATGCTCGCTTCCCCACCCTTCTCCATGAATTTGTCCTCGCCCCGGAGAGGGCGCTTGCGCGGCCCAATTGCCGCCGTGTTGGGGAGGACGATAATGCAACAGGCACCAGATATCCGCATCGGCATCAATCCGGTTACCGGCGCGCTGAACAAGTGGCCGCTACTCTGTGGGGCCATGTTGCTGGGTTTTTCCCCATTCTGTGCCCAAGCGCAATCGACGCCGGATAGCGACGTCACCAGGCAAGGCCTCGTCGCCAAGCAGGACGCCACGCCTGCTTCAACGAATGACGGGATTGGCGATATCGTCGTCACAGCGCGCAAGCGGTCGGAGAACCTCCAATCAACGCCGATCGCGATTACGGCCGTGAACGCCGCGGATCTTGCGGCGCGCGGCTCTGTTGACCTGGCGACTGTCAATGACATCGCCCCGAACGTGGTATTCAAGACCGGAGGTGCGACCTCGGGCGCAACCTTTACCCCGGTCATTAACATCCGCGGCATCGGGCAAAGCGATTTTACGATCAACACCGACCCCGGTGTCGGCGTATATCTGGACGGCGTTTATCTCGGCCGATCAGTGGGTAGCGTGCTCGATCTCGCCGATGTCGAGCGGATCGAGGTCCTGCGCGGCCCGCAAGGTACGCTGTTTGGTCGCAATACGATCGGCGGTGCTGTCAGCGTCATTTCAAAGGCGCCGTCTACGGACAAGTTCAGCGGCAATGTCGACCTGTCGGGCGGATCGCGCGCGTTCTATAGCGTCCAAGCCTCGTTAAACGTCCCGATCGCCAGCAATCTGGCATTGCGTGTATCTGGCATGTACCGGCACCGCGATGGGTATGTCGATGCGTTGCAGTACAGGGACTACAAGCTCGGCGGCGAGCGCATGTGGGCTGGCCGTGCCGCGCTTCGGTACCAACCCTTCCATAATCTGACGATCGATTTGTCGGTCGACCATACCGAACGCCGCGACCCTCCAGCGGCGATTGTCGGACTGCAGCTTGGTAGTGTTTCCACCACAAGTACGGCGCCTACCGGCAGCGATTCGACGTTCTTCAATTCGGGGGCAGGGCCCGTGGCAACGGCCAAGATTCCTTACATCTCGGTTGATGCGCCGCGCTGTGCCAGTGATGCGACGTTTCGTAACAATAGTCTGACATGCTACGGTAATACATGGCTTGCTGGAACAACAGGCAATAATTCTGTCTGGTATGATAAGTCCGGTCAGAAAATTATTCCAACAAACGTGTTGAATGTCACTGGTTTCGGAGCAACTGTTGCTTTGCAGTCGGCGATCGGAACATTTAAATCGATCACGTCGTATCGGAAATTCGATACGATATTTTATAGTGACCTCGATCTGACGCCATACGTTATTTTTCAGAATAATAATGTTCCCTATCGGCAGAACCAATTGTCACAAGAGTTTCAATTGGTCGGCGATGCCTTCCACGGACGGCTTAATTATGTTGTCGGTCTCTATTATTTCAGGGAAAAGGGTGACGAGGCAGTCGACCTGCTGACGCCAGGCGACATTCCGGCGGCGCTCGCGCCGGCACTTGCACCGACATTGCCATATTTCCAGACAACGTCTCGCTTTATCAATAATACGTCGAAAGCGGCGTACGCCCAGGCAACGCTGGCGGTAACCGACCGGTTGAAGATCACCGGTGGCCTTCGCTACACGGATGATTTCAAGGACTACAATGTTTCGCAGCTTCGTGCAGTAGGGGCGGCGTTGAACGGCAGCGGTACGCAGCAATCGAAGATCTGGACGCCGATGGCCAATATCGCATGGCAGGCAACCGATAATCTGCTGATCTATGGCACCTATTCCGAAGGCTATCGGGCCGGAGGTTTTGCTGCGCGGTTTCCTGGCGGGTTGCCGACCCCGTTGCCGTCGTTCAACCCCGAATATGTGACCTCATATGAGGCTGGCGTTAAGTCGACGTTGTTCAACCGGCATCTTATTCTGAATCTGGCGGCGTTCCGGATCAACTACCGCGACATTCAGGTAACTGCGACCGTTGCGAATCTGCCGGGTTTCACGCTCAACCTGGCCAACGCGCATTTTACCGGTTTTGAGGGTGAGGCGCGTGCCATCCTTGGCAGCGGCTTTGCCGCCAGCGTTTCTGTAGGTTACACCAACAAGACCCTTACAGAGGTTGCCCCGGGCACCCAGTCAAGCGCGGGCACAAATGCTGTCGTCAACATCACGACCGCCAGTCGCCTGCCAGGACCAGCATGGCAGCTCAACGGACAGCTGACGAAGAAGTTCGAGCTCGCCAATGGAGGGCGCGTGGACAGCGAATTCGACGTTCATTACGAAAGCTCTGACAGCAACAGCGTTGCGAATTACGCCATTATCGAGCAGCCCGGTTTCGCTGTCGCAAATGCCCGAATTAGCTACTCGTTTCCGAGAAGCGGCTGGAGCGCCGCGGTTGGCGCCCGAAACCTGTTCGACGCGACGTACTTCACAACGAAGGTGCTCTCATCGGCATCCGGTTCGGCCTATGGTACGGTCGCGCGCCCGCGTGAAGCCTATCTGCAGATCGGCTTTCGTTTCTGATCATCCGATCGTGCCGGAAGGTCCATTCTCGATGCCAGCTCGGAGTATGATGTGATGGCGGTCACCCGACGCGAAGTATTGCAGTCGTCAGCAGCCTTCGGTGCGATGGCGGCGGCGGGCATGCCCGTCGCTGCTCGGCCCTCCGGCATGAAGCCTAACATCCTATTTATCCTAGCCGATGATCTGGGATATGCCGATGTCAGTTGTTACGGGCGGCGCGAGTATCGGACGCCCGCGATTGACCGGCTTGCGAAGGACGGCATGCGCTTCCTGCAGGCATATGCGAATTCGGCTGTATGTTCGGCAACGCGGACAGGGTTGATTACCGGGCGGTATCAGAATCGTTTGGCGATTGGTCTGGAAGAGCCCTTGTTCAATCGCGATGTCGGCTTGCCACCAGAACATCCAACCTTGCCCTCGCTGCTACGCAAGCAGGGCTATACCACAGCGCTGATTGGTAAATGGCATTTGGGTCAGTTGCCGAAATATGGGCCGCTCAAGAGCGGCTATGATCACTTCTGGGGTTTTCGCGGCGGCGCGCTTGACTATTTTCGGCATGGCTCGCGGCGCGGACCGGATCTGTGGGACGATGATCGCCCCGTGGAACAGCCTGGGTATCTTACTGACTTGCTTGGTGATCGAGCGGTCAAGATGATTGGCAACTTTGCCAAGGGTGCCGCGCCCTTTTTCATGAGCCTTCATTTCAACGCTCCTCATTGGCCATGGGAGGGACCCGACGATCTGGCGGAGTCGAAGCGCCTGGCGGCGAAGGCAGATCCGCTGGCTGTGGAAGACTTTGATGGCGGTTCACTCGCCACATACGCGGCGATGGTGACGCGGATGGATTTGCAGATCGGTCGTGTCCTGAAGACTCTGGAAGAAAAGGGTATCGCCGACAATACGATTGTTATTTTTACCAGCGATAATGGTGGCGAACGGTATTCCGATACATGGCCATTTACAGGCAAGAAGACGGAGCTGCTCGAAGGCGGTTTGCGAATTCCGGCGATTATCCGTTGGCCTGGTCATGTTGCCAAGGGGGCAGTCAGCGACCAGGTCATGATTTCCATGGACTGGATGCCCACCCTGCTGGCAATCGCAGGTGGTAGTCCCGATCCGGCCTACCCCAGCGACGGCATGGACCTCCGCCCGATGCTTGCGGGCGCCAAGCCGGTTCCCAGAACATTATGCTGGCGGTACTTGAATCTCGATCAACAGGCGTGCCGCGTTGGCGACTACAAATACCTCAAGATACTGGATCAAACCTTTCTGTTCGACGTCGTCAATGACCCGTTGGAACGAGCAAATCTGAAGGAGCGAATGCCGGCGAGGTTCACGGCGCTTAAGACGATTTACGATTCGTGGAGTACGCAAATGCTGCCGCTTGACGCGGAATCTTTCACAGCAGGGTTCAGCGCAGAGGATTTGGCCGATCATTTCGGCGTGGCGAAGCGGCGAATGGTGCCAGCGCCGGTTAGATAGGCCGCCAGGAGCGTGCGCCAAACGTCCCAGGCCAACGTGATTCGGTCAACCGGCGCGGGTGACCGGCATCCAGAACATTCAGGCCAGCGGTGCGGGCAATCCGGCTCCCGGTTGATAAGCACCTTAGGTTGGATCTGTGTCAGCATTACTCAAACCGGTGCCAGCAGGTCCAAATACCAACCGCTCGACAAGGTCGGCCGTGGCGGTAATCTCTGCTTCGGCGAACGGATCGCGCCCGGACAAGCGGCGATACTCCGGCGCCAGTGTGAAAACGGAGGCGGAAAGGCCGATGATCGCATAGTAGAGCTGGATGGGGTCGGCGATCAGTGGGTTGGCCACCGGCGCCATGGCCTTGACTGCATCAAACAGGCGGCGGCTATAGCGATCCACGAGCCAGGTAAGGCGATCGGTGTCGCTGCGGCCTTCGATCGTCATGATGCGGTGCAGTTCCGGGCAACTGGCGCAGAAGGAAACGAAATTTCGCACCAGTGCCCGCGCCAGCAGGTCGGGTGGCGCGCCCGCGAGCCGCGCCGCTTCGTCGGCGAAGCGCGCCTCTACCGCATCAAACAAATCGGCCATCACTGCCCGCCACAGCACGTCCTTCGAAGGAAAATGATAGAGCATGGCGGTGTGTAGGACACCCGCTTCGACACTGATCGCGCGCAGGCTCGCGCCTTCAAAGCCATGGGTAGCAAAGGCCGAACGTGCGGCAGCCAAGATGCGCCGACGACCTTCCTCACTGCCCGGCTTCGCTGCTTTTGCCATTGCCGGAGGCTGACAAGCACATGACACCGAGTCAAGCGGTATTGACCAAACGGTCAAATATGCACATAGACTGACCAGATGGTCAGACTGGCCTGCGAGGGGAGGCAGTGATGAAAAAGTTGCTGGGATGGTTGGTGCTTTGCCTTGGCGTGGTGACGTTCGTCGCCTGGCTTGCCTTCACCCTGTCTCCGGCGCTGCAGGACGCGGTGTTTGCGGCTGGTGCGCGCCGCCAGCTCGCTCGCCAAAGCCAGCTGCCAACGAGCGATGATGCGTTGCGCGTCCTGCTTTGCGGCACTTCCAGCCCGCTGCCAGTACGTCAGTCCGCAAAGGCTTGCGCGCTGGTCGTGGCTGGCGGCCGCTTTTTCATCGTCGATATCGGACCGGAATCGACCAAGAATCTTGCTATTTGGCGCATTCCAGCGACCAGGGTGGAGGCGGTGTTCCTCACCCATTTCCATTCCGATCACATCGGCGCACTCGGCGATCTCAACATGCAGCTCTGGGCGCAGGGCCGATCCCGCCCGCTCGACGTCTATGGTCCAACCGGCGTGGATCGGGTGGTGGCCGGCTTCAACCTCGCCTACAGCTTCGATCGCGACTATCGTCATGCCCTGCACAGCCATGGCGGCGATATGCTGCCATTGGCAGCTGCTGTGATGATCCCCCATCCGGCCGATTTCGTGAAGCCTGGTGATGTGCCGTCGGGGCGTACGCAGGTGGTCTATGATCAAGGCGGCGTTGTGGTCACCGCGATTGAGGCCGATCACCGTCCGGTCTCGCCGGCCTTTGCCTACCGGTTTGATTACAAGGGCCATTCCGTCGTGATAACCGGCGATACCGTGTTCAACGCCGGTCTCGCGCGTGCGGCCAAGGGTGCGGATGTGCTGGTGAGCGAGGCGCAGGCCCATCATCTGCAGAACGTCATGGCCAGTGAAGCCGCTGCCATCGGTCAGACGACGCTGGCAAGCGTGCTCAAAGACACCAGCCGGTATCACATCAGCCCGGTGGACGCCGCGCGTCTAGCCAACCAAGCCGGGGTTCGCGATCTGGTCTATACTCATATCGCGCCACCGCTTGTGTTCGGATTCCTGAAGACCCCCTGGCTGCGCGGGGTGAACGAGGTGCGCCCGCACGGTGTCACCATTGGGCGCGACGGGATGCTGATTACCATTCCGCTCGACGGCAGCGCTGTTCGCTTCAGCCAGCTGGATGGCTGACAGTATGGACCGCCCCTTCGCCATTATCGTCGGCGCGGGCCCGGTTGGACTGATGCTGGCCAACCTGCTGGGGAATTCCGGTGCGCGCGTGCTGGTGCTGGAGCGCCGTACCGAACCTTACACCGTCCCGCGGGCCATTGCGTATGACGCCGAATCACTGCGTCTCTTCCAGAAGATCGGCCTACTGCACATGCTCGAACCGGCCCTCGAACGCGATGTACCGGTTGTCTATTTGAATGGCGCTGGCCGCGAACTAATGCGCATGGGCAAGCCGGAACGGCCTTATGGTCACAGCCAATTGGGCAGCTTCTATCAACCCGAGATGGAAGCCGTGCTGCGCGGCGGCCTTGCGCGTTTCTCCCATGTCGAGTTGCGGATGGGCGCCACCGTCTCCGGCCTCACCCAGGATGGTAATGGCGCACGTGTTGCCTTCACCGGCAATGATGGCCAGCGACATGTGGCCGAGGCCGAATATGTTATCGGATGTGATGGCGGTCAGAGCTTTGTGCGCGATGCGGCTGGCATCGGTTTTGGCGGCGATACCTTCGCCGAAAAATGGCTGGTCGTGGATTGCATCGACGAAGGCCATGGCGTGCGCGAGATGCAGTTCTTTTGCGATCCGGCCCGTCCGGCGCTTACGCTTCCCGTTTCGCGTGGGCGACGTCGCTGGGAGTTTCTTCAACTGCCGGGCGAGACCAGCGCTGATCTGGAGCGCGAGGCAACGGTACGTCGGCTGATCGCCGGGTACGCCCCCAATGACCGCTCCGTTATCGAACGCGCCACCGTCTATACCTTCCACGCCCGCTATGCCGATCGCTTCCGTGAACGCCGCGTGCTGTTGGCAGGCGATGCCGCCCATGTGAACCCGCCCTTTGCCGGCCAGGGACTTAACGGCGGCCTGCGCGATGCGCAAAATCTTGCATGGAAGCTTGACATGGTACGCCGGGGGATCGCCGACGATTTCCTGCTCGATAGCTATGAGACGGAACGCCGCCCGCATGTCAAGGCAATGACGGACTTCGCCATCAAGCTGGGCGCGACCATTATGCCGACCACCCGCTGGCGCGCGACGGTCCGTGATCTATCGATCGCCGCGATGCACCTGGTGCCAGGACACCGGGACCATGTGAATCGCGGCGGGCTGCTACCGCGCCCGCGCCTTGCGGGCGGTGCCATAAGGGGTAAGACCAACGCCGCCGGCCACATGCTGGTGCAACCGCAGGTGGACGGCGTGTTGCTCGATGAGTTGATCGGCCCGGGTTGGGTGGCCTTGGGCGTAGGTGCCGATCCAGCCAGTGGGCTGCACTCCGCAGATTGCGCTCTGCTCGCAACATTGGGCGCGCGATTGATCAAGACCGATAGCACGGCGCTGTCCAGACAGATCGGACAAGGGCGCATCGCTATCGTGCGGCCCGATCGCTTCATTGCCGACGTGCTGACGCCCGATGCCGCGGGAGCACAACTGGGTTGGCTCGCCACGGCACTCTCCCTGAACAATGGACCCCAAGCCATGACACCGCACGATTCTCGCCTGGCCCGGACCACACAGCCGGTCACCAAGGCACAGGACCTCGCCTTCGTCATATTTGCACGGCCCGATCTTGACGTGATGGAACGCTTCCTGGTGGATTTTGGCCTGAAACGCGCCGAGCGCCGGCCTGACCAGCTGGTCATGCGTTCTGCCCGGGGGCCAGGTCCGGCGCATGTGACCGTTTGGGCGAAGAAGCCCGGCTTCATTGGCATCGCCCTGCGTGTGCGGGATGACGCAGATCTTGCTGCCCTGTCGCGCCTGCCCGGCGCATCGACCATCGAACCGCTCGATCTGCCCGGCGGCGGCCGCCACGTGCGGCTCACCGATCCTGCCGGATTTCAGGTGTGGGCAGTGGCAGGCCAGGCAAGCATTGCCGAAGACCCGGTGCGTGCTCCCACCCCGACCAACACATCGCAGCGGCTGGACCGGATAAATGATTTTGCCCGCGCACCGCTACAGCCCGCAACTGTGCTGCGCCCCGGCCACTGTGTGCTTGGAGCCGTGAATTTCTTCGCCACCGCACGCTGGTATATTGAGACGTTCGGTCTCATCCCATCCGACGTGCAATATCTTTCGGCGGGTGATCCAGCGCTCACCTTCATGCGCTGCGATCGCGGGACCGAGCCGGCCGATCATCACACAGTGGTCGTCGCGCAGAATGTTACAAACGGCTTTAGCCATGCCGCCTTTGAGGTAATCGATCTCGATGACGTGGCACTGGGCCAGGAATGGCTTCAAGCCAAAGGCTGGCGCCATGCCTGGGGCTTGGGCCGGCATATACTGGGCAGCCAGATCTTCGACTATTGGCGTGACCCGGTCGGCGATAAGCTGGAACATTATGCCGATGGGGACCTGCTCTCTGCAGATGTACCCACCGGCTGGAGCCAGTTGACCGCCAGCAGCCTTTATCAATGGGGGCCACCGGTCCCGGCAGATTTTGAGAAACCGAAAATCACGCCCGCCCTGATCGTCACCGCCATCCGAAACGTCCGCCAGAGCCCGGAGCTTGACGTCGCCCGCCTGCGCCGACTGCTCAGCGCGATCAGCGCGCCATCCCGCCCCTGGACGAAATGAGGAATCCACCATGGCCCTGAACGTCGCTCGCGTCGAAGCTGCCGGTCGCGTCGTCTGGGCGGTAGACAGCCCGCACGGTCTACACCGCCTTTTCGGCGATTATCCCACGACCCGCGCGTTCTTCGAACAGGGTGGGCCGGATGATGCGGCCCGCGCCGTGACCGAAGGCGAAGCGGTGATAGCGGACCGTATCATGAGCCCCGTCACGCAGGATGCTCAGTTCATTTGCCAGGCTACCAACTATGCTAGCCATGTGAAGGAAGTGGGCGGCGATCCGGCAGTCATTGTCAATAATGTGATTTTCACAAAGGCCGCTTCGTGCATCGTGCCGGCCGATGCCGATATCATCCGCCCGCCTCACGTGCGCCTTTTGGATTACGAGATCGAGCTTGGTCTGGTGCTCAAGCGCGGCTTCACCGGGCCTGAGATCATCACGGAGGCCACGCTTGCGAACTGGATCGGCGGCCTCGTCATCGTCAACGACGTGACAGCGCGCGACGTGCAGATCAGCCATATGCAATTCAACAAATCCAAAAGCTATCGCACTTTCGGCCCGACCGGCCCGTGGCTAGTGCTGCCCACAGCGGCCGAACTAGCGCGTTGGAGCGAGCTGGAATTGGTGCTGGCTGTCGAAGGCGAGGAACGGCAGCGTAGCCAGGCGGGTGACATGATCTTCAAGCCAGCCGAAACGCTGGCAGAACTATCCTGCATCATGGATCTTGCCCCCGGCGATCTCATCGCGACCGGAACGCCAGGTGGCGTCGCGCTGCGTCCGCCATCGCCAACGGTGCAGGCAATTGCCGGCTTCCTCTCGCCCGCGCGGCGTTTCGCAATGTTCATGAAGGGCCAGTTGAAACGGCCGCAGTATCTGCGCGACGGGCAAGTAATTACCGCCAGTATCCGTACGCCCGATGGTGCAATCGATCTGGGGCAGCAGCAAAACCGCGTCCGCTCAGTCAACTGAGTCGATGAAAGTCGCTTGAGATTTATTGTTGAAGAATCCGCTGCCCGCCGACCGTGCTGAATACCAGCGCGACGAGGAATGTCGCGTAGAAGCTCATGAACAAGTGCCCTATGGTCATCAGCAGCGCGCCAGCGGCCACGGTGCGGGTTCGCCCCAGCCAGCGATCGGCCACGAAGCCCACGATAATCGGCATGACATACGCAAGTCCGCTAAACACGGCGGTGACGGTCGTCGCGGTCACCAACCAGGCGTTCCGGCGCATGGGTTACGCGGTGGGAGAGGTCACCGCCCATGGCCTGCGGACCACGGCATCGACCCTCCTGAACGAAAGCGGAAAGTGGAGCCCGGACGCGATCGAGCGCTCGCACGCTCACGCCGACAAGGATTCGGTTCGGGGTACCCACAATCGCGGCATCTACTGGGAAGAACGGGTCGCCATGCATCAATGGTGGAGTGATTATCTCGATCAGCTGCGTGATACCGTGGCGTCCGCGTCTCGCTCGCTTCAGTCAGCCAAGTGGGAGGCGCGGCTTCGTTCGTAGGTCCATTGACGCAGCCTCTTCCTCCATCATCCATCTCGGTATCTGCGCCAGAGTGCCGTCCGGCTGGCGGATCGTAAGGAGAACTTCGTCTCCGATGCGCGGACGGCTTGAGCACCTTTGAGGCGTTGGATGGTGACAGGGATAGAACGTTTTCAGGCTCATTTCGCCGGCCATGACCACCCGTATGTGCTCATTGGTGGCGCGGCCTTCCAGCGATTGAGAGCTTTACGCTCCAATTTTTACACGTTCGAAAAACGTGATAAGAAAATGCGATTTTCTTTACACGTCTTCGCCGATATGCAAAATAATCGGCATAACGTTCCATGGGAATCCGCCAAATGCTGAAGGCAAGCTACACGATTCCCGTGCTTCCGCCGCCGGGGGTTGAGGAGACGCCTGCCGTCCTGCGAGCGCTAGCACATTGGCCGGAACAATTATTACATCAACCGACGCTTGGTCGCCCTGTTTGTCGATGGCGCGGCATGACTGACGCGATGAAGGTTCGCTCAGCATCGCCAAATGCGGCTTTCCTGTAAAAAGTGGGACCCGAACTTGGAGGAACAGGTCAAATATTATCCTGGAAAAACCGATAGGTAGACGACGGACCTAGCTCGGGTCGCGCCCATGCGGCCCCTAGATTCGCTGATCTCCTGCGTTGAAAGAGCCCGTAGAGAACTGCCCCAAGCGATCGGCTAAACGGGGCGGCCACGGCCTCCGTCACTTAGAGGTTGATATCGCCGCTGCTCAATAACGGGTAGTGGTCCGACGGCGCCGGAATTTTTTTCCCCGTTTCGGGGGCCTTCGACGATTTTCCGCTGCTATATCGAGCCATTCGGAGCGTGTCGTTCGCCCGTTGCTCAGCAATGAGGAAATCGGCGGCAAGCGAATTACCCAACGCGACCATTTCATCGACGCGTTGCTTACGATCTGCGGCGCGCGGCTCAGCGGCGATTTCCGGTCGCCGCGCGGCGAACCATTCGACCTGCTGTAGCTTGATCCGGTCCCACGGCGGGTTGAGGTTCAACCAATCGAGGGCGTTCATGAAACTGACAAAACCGTCGAGTTCGCCAGTCATCAGCTCCACATCCTGATACATCGCCGCCGATCGATGCGCTTCCGCAATCTCGACATCAGTTAAGGCTTCGATTGTCTTCATCGCTTCGGCCGAGCGCTGGGCGTTGCGAAGGGCTTCGTTCCAAAGGAGTTCGCCGCCGAGCTTTCCGGCTTTGTCGATTGCGTCACGCACCCATAGTCCGAACAAACTATCACCGGCGTGGAGATGATGGTCGATGAACGACAGCGGCGCGCCGACGGTGACACTATCGGGAATGCGAATCTTATCGAGCAGGGACGCGCCGTCGCTGGCAAATTGACCGCCGTTGTAGGGCGGGATACCGACTGACGTATCGCCCTTGTCGATAATGCGTGATAGGTCCGAAATATGGCTCCAGATGCGAGCCGCCGAGGACGACAACGCGTCCCCCTCGGATAGGGTAACCGTAGCGGAACGGATGCCGTCCTGCGCTGCATAGCGTTCGAACAAGCCGCTAATCGAAACACCGCTCCCACTGGTCGCCAATGACAGGGGTTGAGCGGGCTGGGGTTCCCGTGCGTGTCGTGCCCGAAGATTAGCCAATGCTTCGTTGGCAACCATGAGGTCGTATGCCTCGTCTTTGCGCGTGATTTGGAGGGCGGCCTCGTCGGGCGAGAGCGTTTCTACGGGCTGGCGCAGGCGCAGCTTCCAGCGCTCACCGTTGGCCTTTAGCGCCTCTCTCCGATCCTCGTCGGCGCGATCCTCGGCAAGCCCGAGAGCATCCGCTTCCCTCGCGTTCTCAAAGCGCGCTTCCTCCTGGGTGTCCCAGCGTGAAGGTTGAGAGGGCGGCACTTCACGAGCAGCTAGGGTTGCCATCGCGCGCGCCATCACAGCGTTGGTTTCGATTACCATTGCGGGAATGAGCGCGTGCGGATGATGCAGGAGTGGTCGGACTATCTTGACTCTTTGAGACTTACGCAGCCCGGATAACTATCCGGGCGAGCTGGCGGAAGCGGCCTTGGCGCATGCCGTCAAAGATAAAACTGAAGCGGCCTATCGAAGCGGAATTCTGTTGGAAAAGCGTCGCGCGTTAATGGGGGCTCGGCGGCTTACTGCTGCGACCCATAGCGGTAACGTCGGCTCAGTTATAACCGAATCATCATAAGGCAGCCTCGGAGAGGTATTTTTGCCCGCCGCCATCTCCCTCTACCTGAACGCCAAGGCAGAGTAGCGGAGGTGGAATGAGCCAGGAGACGGTCGCGCGGAAAGTCGTGCGTAGCTTGCGCGACATGGGCGTGCGCCATGTGTTCGGCGTGCCGAGCGGTGGCTGGGTCGATTATATGGAAGCGCTCCGCGAAACGGACGGCATTGACTTCGTGCTGACCAGTCACGAGGGCGGGGCGAGCTTCATGGCCGATGTGTGCGGCCGGCTCACTGGCGTGCCAGGGGTGTGCTTCGGCACGTTCGGGCCCGGCGCGACCAACCTGGCGACGGGTGTCGGTAGCGCCTTGCTCGATCGCTCGCCGATGATCGCACTGACCGACGAGATGGCGGCGCCGATGCGCGGCCGCGTCGTGCAGATGGGCATCGACCACCAGGCATTGTTCGCGCCGATCACCAAGAAGACGACGAGGCTCGATGCCGCGAATGTCGATGCCATTCTGGCCGATGCAGCAACCGTCGCCCTGGAGGGCCGGCCGGGGCCGGTGCATATCGGCCTGCCCGTCGGCTTGAGCGCGGAGATGGCAGGTGACGGCGACATCGCGCCTTCCAAACCCGTGTCGCCTGCACCGGATGCGGCGCAAATCGAGGCACTGGTCGCCGCGTTTCGTGCAGCGCGCAAGCCCCTATTGGCGATCGGCCTCAGCGCGACGCGGCTCGGCATCGAGGGCCGTATCGCGGCGCTCGCCGAGCGCTTCGGCCTGCCCGTGGTGCTGACGCCGATGGCCAAGGGCATGTTGCCCGAAAGTCACCCCAATTATGCCGGCGTCCTGTTCCATGCGCTGAGCGACGAGGTCGGCAAGACCCATGTCGAGGCCGATCTGGTGGTGGCGATCGGTTACGACCCGGTCGAGTTCAACTATGAGTCCTGGATGCGCGACGGCCTGTCGCTCGCGAGCGTCGATATCGCTCCGGTCGATATCGATCGCACTCGTTTCCCGGTGGTCGCCGAGGTCGTTGGCGACATCGCCGCAGGCCTCGCCTCGCTGGAGGCGCTGCGGGTGCCACGCAAGGACTGGGCGTTGGCGGAGGTTGCCGCGCGCAAGACGGCGATGTTCCGTCGCATGCGGGGGTCGGCCGGGGCGATGGGGCCGTGTAGCGTTCTGGATGTGTTGCGCAAGGTCTTGCCACAGGACGGCATCATGACGTGCGATGTCGGGGCGCATACCCACCTCATCGGCCAGAAATGGGAGACACCGGCACCTGGTTTGCAGATCATGACCAATGGCTGGTCCGCGATGGGCTTCGGCCTGCCGGCCGCGATCGCCGCAAAGTTGTGCCGGCCCGACCAGGCGGTATGCGCCGTGGTCGGCGACGGCGGCTTCCTGATGACCGTCGGCGAGCTGGCGACGGCGGTGCGCGAAAAACTGCCGATCGTCATCCTGGTGCTGACCGATAACGATCTCGCGCTGATCCGCATCAAGCAACAGCGCAAGGACAATCCGATCTACGGCACGCCGGTGCGTGAGGAAGGGACGATCGGTGGGCCGTCGCTGTTCGGTGTGCCGGTCACCACGGCATCGACACCGGAGGCGTTGCGCGCAGCGCTGGTTGAGGCATTTGCCGCCGATGGGCCGCGCATCGTCGAGGCGTTGGTCGACAGCCGGGAATATGACGGGCTCGTGCTGCGCAAGGACAAGCCGTGACCATTGCCATGCCGGCCTCTGTAACGGCCGCAAGAACGGCACATACGCTGCTGATCGGTGGTACGTGGCGTGCGGCTGCGCAGACGATGACAGTCACCAATCCTTTCACCGGTGAAACACTGGCCAACGTCGCGGCCGCCGATGAAGCCGACGCCTTGGCGGCGGTCGGCAGCGCGCAGCGCGGCGCCGCGGTGATGCGCGGCTGGAGCAGCGGCGAACGCTCGCGCCTGTTACACCGCGCGGCGGACGCGTTGGCGCGGGATGCGCCGCGCTTCGCCGAGGCGATCATGCGCGAAACCGGCAAGCCGATCGGCCATGCTTGGCGAGAGGTCGGGCGCGCGGTCAACACCTTGCGGTTATCCGCCGAAGAGGCGGTGCGGCTCGCGGGGGAAACGCTCGCCTTCGACAGCATGGCGGGCGGGGAGGGGCGCAGCGGCTTCTATCTTTATGAGCCGGTCGGAGTCGTGGTGGCGATCACGCCATTCAACGACCCGCTCAACCTGATCTGCCACAAGCTCGGCCCGGCCTTCGCTGCAGGGAATGCAGTGATCCTCAAACCGGCGGAGCAGGCGCCGCTGGTGGCGGTGATGCTCGCGCACCTGCTAATCGAGGTCGGGTTGCATCCCGAGGCCCTCAATGTGCTGACCGGGCGCGGCGAGGCGTTCGGGGCGACGCTGGTCGGTCATTCCGGTGTCGCGATGGTATCGTTTACCGGCGGCGGGCGCGCGGGCCAACGGATTGCTGCGCAGGCCGGCACGAAGCGGCTGGCGATGGAACTTGGCGCCAACTCGCCGGTGATCGTCGCGGCGGATGCCGATCTCGACAAGGCGGCGGCGGCTTGTGCCTCGGGCGCCTTTTCGGCGGCCGGGCAGAATTGCATCGGGGTGCAGCGCATCTATGTCGCGGCGACCTGCTTCGATGCCTTTGCCGAGCGGATGGTCGCGCGGACCAAGGATCTGATCGTTGGCGATCCGTCTTCGCCCGACACGCAGGTGGGGCCGATGATCGGCGTCGCCGAAGCTCAGCGGCTTGCACGGCGGGTCGAGCAGGCGCGTACGATGGGTGGCCGTGTGTTGGCCGGCGGGACGCACGATGGAGCGCTGTTCGCGCCGACCGTGATCGAGAGCCCACCCGATGCAGCGACGCTGGTCTGCGAAGAGGCATTCGGGCCGGTGGTCAGCCTCTTCCCGTTCGACGATCTCGACGAAGCGATCGACCGCGCCAATGCGCCGCACGAGACGATCCATGCCGCGATCTTCACCGAAAGTCTGCGCACCGCGCTCCACGCCGTGCGGCGGCTGGCGGCGGCGGGGGTGATGATCAACGATTCGACCGACTACCGGCTCGACGCGATGCCGTTCGGCGGCGCAAAAAGGGGCAATATGGGGCGCGAGGGCGTGCGTTTTGCCGTTCGGGAAATGTCCATGACCAAGACGGTGTGTTTCAATGCAGCATGACAAACAAGCCGGACAAAACCCGGTGATTTCGCGGCAAACGTGCATTGACCGCGACCAGGTCGATCCGCTGGCGCATTTTCGCGACGCGTTTCTGATCCCCGACGGTGTGGTCTATCTCGACGGCAATTCGCTCGGCGCGATGGCCGATGCAGCACCGGTGCATGTCGCGCGGGTGGTCGAGCGCGAATGGGGCGGCGACCTGATCAAGAGCTGGAACAGCGCGGGCTGGTTCGATCTGCCGTTGACGCTCGGCAACAAGCTGGCACCGCTGATCGGCGCGGCAGCGGGCGAAGTTGTCGTGACGGACTCGACCAGCGTCAACCTGTTCAAGCTGCTGTGGGCGGCGGCCGACATGCGGCCCGGGCGGAGCAAGATCATCCTCGAAGGCAGCAACTTCCCGACCGACAATTATGTCGCGCAAGGGATCGCCGCGGCGCGTGGTCTCGAGGTAGTGCTGGCCGAGCGTGACGCGATCGCCGACGCGATCGATGAGGACACCGCCGCGATCTGTATCACCCACGTCCATTACAAGACCGGCCATATCAACGACATGGCGGCACTCACCGCGAAAGCGCACGCAGCCGGCGCGCTGGCGATCTGGGACCTGTGCCACACCGCCGGTGCGATGCCGGTCGATCTCAACGCCCATCGGGTCGATTTCGCGGTCGGCTGCACCTACAAATATCTCAATGGCGGGCCGGGCTCGCCGGCCTTTCTGTTCGTCGCGAAGCGCCATCTCGCCGTCGCGCGGCAGCCGATCACAGGGTGGTGGGGTCACAATGCGCCCTTCGCCTTCGATCCGGCCTACACGCCCGCCCCCGATATCCGCCAGTTCCTTACCGGAACCCAGCCGATCGTGAGCCTGTCGCTGACCGGCGTGGGGCTCGATCTGATGTGCGCTGCCGACATGGCACAGGTGCGCGCCAAGTCGGTCGCGCTGACCGAATTGTTCATTGCTCTCGTCGAGCAGCGTTGCGCGAAGCACGGCTTCACCCTGATCAGCCCGCGAGATGCAGGAGATCGGGGCAGCCAGGTCGCCTTCGCTCACCGGCATGGGTACGAGATCATGCGTGCGATGATCGAGCGCGGCGTGGTCGGAGATTTCCGGGCGCCCGACATCGCGCGCTTCGGCTTCGCGCCGCTCTATGTCCGTCATGTCGATGTCTGGGACGCGGTCGATGTGCTGACCGATGTGATGGACAGCGGTGCGTGGCGCGATCCGCGCTACGCCAAGCGCGAGGCAGTGACGTGACGAAAGCCACCGACGACATTGCCGCTGGTGAAGCCGCGGTGGCGCGCGAGAGCGGGCTGCACCGTACGCTCGGCAAGCGCCAGATCACCATGATCGGGCTGGGTGGGGCGATCGGCACCGGCCTGTTCATGGGCAGCGGCATCGCGATCGGTTATGCCGGGCCGGCGGTGCTGGTCAGCTACGCCATCGCCGCGCTGATTGCGGTCGTGATGGTGTTCAGCCTGTCGGAGATGGCGGTGGTCCACCCGACGGCCGGCTCGTTCGGAACCTATGCCGAAATCTATCTCGGGCGGTTCGCCGGCTTTCTGATCCGCTACACCTACTGGATTCAGCAGGTGCTGCTGATCGGTAGCGAGGCGGTGGCGATCGGGGTCTATTTTCGCTTCTGGTTTCCCGATCTGCCGGTGTGGCTGACCGGCATGGTGTTCGCTGGCGGCCTGATCTGGCTGAACTCGCGGCCGGTGCGCAATTTCGCGTCGGTCGAATATTGGCTGACGGTCATCAAGGTGACCGCGATCCTGCTTTTCATCCTGTTGGGCGGCAGCCGCATCCTCGGGCTGACCGGCGCCGCGACCGGGCTGCACAATGTCACCGGCCTGCCTGGCGGCTTCATGCCGAACGGCTTTGGGGGCGTGTGGATGGGCGTGCTGATGGCGCTGTTCTCGTTCCTCGGCCTGGAGTTCGTCGTCGCGACCGCCGGAGAAGCGGAGAATCCGCGCGAGGCGATTCCGGCCGCGCTCGGCACCATGGCGGCGCGGCTGTTCATTTTCTACATCCTGGCGCTGTTCATCATCATCGCCTTTCTGCCCTGGACCGATGCCGGCGCGAAGGTGGTGACGCAGAGCCCGTTCGTGCGCATGTTCGGCGCGGTCGGCATTCCCTATGCCGCCGGCGTGATGAACTTCGTCGTCGCCTCGGCCGCGCTATCGGCGATGAATACCAGCCTGTTCCTCGCCTCGCGCATGCTGTTCTCGCTGGCACGCGGTGGCTATGCGCCGCGCGCGCTCGGCCGGCTCAACGAAGGCGGTGTGCCGCTGGTCGCCACCTTGTTGTCGGGTGGTTGCGTGGTGCTCGCGGCCTCGCTCGCGATGCTGACGCCGCTGGCCTACAACTATCTGTTCGGGATCGCGCTGTTCGGCGGCATTCTGACCTGGGCGAGCATCCTGGCGAGCCATCTCGTCTTCCGCCGTCGCCATGCCGCCACTGAATTGCCGGTGCGGATGCCGTTCTTCCCGGTAGCGCAGTTCATCGGCCTGGCGCTGCTCGCCGCGATCACCGTGACCATGGCGCTCGACCGCGACTTCTGGGACGTCGCGGTCATCGCCGGTGTGCCGTGGTGCGCGTTCGTCGCGCTGGTCTATTGGTCGTGGGTGCGGCGGCGCATGCCGTTAGACGCCACCGTCTGAAGGCATATTGGCGCGGATCGTCGCCGCCACCTCGCGTACCATGTCCATGAAGCAGGTTACCGCAGCCGAGGGCGTGATGCCGGCGCGCGTCGTCGCACCGATGCGCGAGGCGGTCGCTTCCATATCGACCGGCAGGATCGTCAGGCCCGGCTGCACCGTCGCGACCTGGTATGGCATTGCCGCAAGCAGATCGGATTCGAGCAGCAGCGCGTGGTTGACCAGGATCGAGACCGACTCGATCGCATCGATCGGTGGCTCGAGATCGGCACGGCGAAAGGCGTGCATCAGCTGGCGGCGAAGCGAGGTTTCCGAGGGCGGCAGGATCCAGGCCTGGGAGGCGATCTCGGCTAGGCTGACCGACGACTGTGCCGCCAGCGGATGCCCGTCGCGCGCGACGATCGCGATCGGCTCGTTGTAGAGCACTTCCTGGTCGACACCTTCGCGCTCGCGGAAGTCGGGCAGGCGGCCCAGCACGATATCGAGATCGCCGGTGCGCAGCGCGGGCATCAACTTGTCGATCGTGCCCTCGATCACGGTGACCGCGACACCCGGCCGGCGCTCGCGCAGCAACGCCAGGCTGCGCGGCAACAGCGTCGGCGAGGCGGCCAGCAGAGTGCCCACGAACACGCGCCCGGACAGGCCAGATTCGATCGACTGCAGTTCCTCGCTGGCGTGGCGGAGCTGGGTAAGGATCAGCTTGGCGTGCTTGATGATCACGTCGCCATAGAGGGTCGGCGTCACGCCGCGCGACGAGCGATCGAACAGCTGGACGCCCAGCGCCTCTTCGAGCTCCTTGATGCTCTTGGTCGCGGCCGGCTGGGCGATGTTCAGCACTTGCGACCCGCGCAGGATGTTGCCCTCCTGCGCCACCGCCGCGATCAGCTTGAGTTGCCGCAGCTTGAGCCGGCCGAGCAGGAAATTCTCGTGAAAACGCGACACCGGCCCTGATCCTCCCCGATCTGTTGCGCGAGCATAGTATAATTTTTTTGCAATAGCAGCGGGGCGCAAAGGAATTATTCCGGGATACCTCTGATGCCTAATGAGGAAAGCGCCGCTGATCCCGGCGCGCATGGGGCGCGCTCCCGGGGGGCAGCGATCTCATTGCAGGAGCGCGCGGGGCGTGACCATTATCGACATGCACAGCCATTTCTTCCCGATGTTCGATGCGGCCTCCGCCGCGGCGGCGGAGCGGGACGGTTTGCCCTGGCTCAAGGCGACCGGCGCCGGCGAGGGCATGATCATGATCGGCGACCGCCCTTTCCGGCCGGTGCGCGAGGCATTGTGGAACCCGGCGCGGCGCATCGAGGATCTCGACCGCAACGGCATCGACATGCAGGTGATCTGCGCGACGCCGGTCATGTTCGGCTATGCGCGGCCCGCCGCCGACGCGGCGGAGACAGCGCGCCGCTTCAACGACCAGGCGCTCGAGATGTGTGCCCATGATCCGGTGCGGCTGAAGGCGCTCGCCCAGGTGCCGTTGCAGGATCTCGACCTGGCCTGTGCCGAGGCGAGCCGGGCGATGGCGACGGGGCATCTCGGCGTGCAGATCGGCAACCATCTCGGTGACGCCAATCTCGACGACGAGCGATTGCTCGCCTTCCTGCATCACTGTGCCGATATCGGCGCCGCGGTGCTGGTGCATCCCTGGGATATGATGGCGCGCGAGCGGATGCCGAAATACATGCTACCCTGGCTGGTGGCGATGCCGGCCGAGACCCAGTTGTCGATCCTGTCGCTGATCCTGTCGGGAGCGTTCGAGCGCCTCCCCAAGTCGCTGCGGCTGTGCTTCGCGCACGGCGGCGGCAGCTTCGCCTTCCTGCTCGGCCGTGTCGAGAATGCCTGGGCGCAGCGCGACATCGTGCGGGTCGATTGTCCCAACCCGCCATCGTCTTATCTTGACCGCTTCTATGTCGACTCCGCTCTGTTCAGCACGGAATCGCTCAGG
This sequence comes from Sphingomonas sp. AR_OL41, assembly GCF_029911635.1. Lineage (GTDB taxonomy): Bacteria > Pseudomonadota > Alphaproteobacteria > Sphingomonadales > Sphingomonadaceae > Sphingomonas. Next base: position 59,550 of record NZ_JARYTI010000008.1, on the reverse strand, counting down.
CTGGTGGTCGACGTGATGGGCGAGGATCGGGTCGTGCTCGGCTCTGACCATCCGTTCCCGCTAGGCGAGGAGGCGATCGGGCAGTTGGTCAGGACGCACGACACATTGAGCACGACGGCCAAAAGCAAGATCCTTGGCGGAAACGCCGCGCGTTGGCTGGCGCTGAACGAGACGGTGTCGGCCTGAACTCAACGCTCCGGTGCAAGGAAAAGGGCGGTCCGCGATAGCGGGCCGCCCTTACTCGTTGGCGTAATCGAAGGAAGATTCAGCCCGCGGGGTGCGGCGCACGATAGCTTTCGGTGCCGACCCAACCGCGTTCCGACACGTCGACCATCACCGATTCCGGCCCGGTCATCTTGTACTCGGCATTGTCCTTCGCCGGATTCTTGCCGAGGCCCTGTGCCAGATTGACGTCGTGTCGGGGGGCGAAGCCACTCTGTTCGAAGCGCTCGACGATCTCGTTGATGTCGTCGCACTGGAAGCCGACATGGTGCAGGCCGGTATAACCTTCGGCGAACTCCATCCCCGCAGCCGGGCGGTTCTTGAAGGCGAGCAGTGCGATGTTGATGTGGCCGTCGGTGACGTAGAAGCCGCGCGCATTGCGGCTGTCGATGCGGCCGGCAATCTCCCAGCCAAGTACATCGGTGAAGAAGCGGACCGAATGGTCCGGGTCGGCGGCGGCGATGGCGATATGGCGTAGGCGAACGGGCATTGGCGTGTTTCCTTCAGGTGCCGATGTGGAGCGGGGTGACGAGCGCGCGCAGCGCCGCGATGACGCTGAGCGCGGTGATCCGGCCGGTGCCTGGATTCTCTTCGGTCGGGACATTCTCGATGCGCAGTTCGAAGCGCGCGCTGTCCGCGTCGACGGTGATGAAATGCGTGTTGCGTTCCAGTGCCGGGTCGGCCCAGATTTCCAGCCAGGTGCGGTCGGCGCCGATACCGGCGAGGCCGAGCGCAGCGGCGACATTGACGTTGGCTGGGAAGGCCGCCGCGCCCTGCCGCGCGCTGCCCTCGAAAATCCTGAGCGGAGCGTCGAGCTCGGTAAGGTCGATGCCGTGACGCACGACATACTCCGCCTTGACCAGCGATTTGGGCGGCTTGCGCGTGACCATCGTCACCGAGCGGATCGTGCCTAGCGCCGCCGCGCGCACCGCGTCGAGCCCCAGCAGCGCGCCGGTCGCGAGGATGATGCGGCCCCGGCCGGCACGCACGCGCTCGACCAGGTCGTCGGCTTCGAGCAGTGCCGCACCGCTGACCGTCAGCAGGATCTTGCCGTGATCGGCCACCGCCGTCGTGATCGCGCGGAACGCGGCAGAAGGCGCGCAATCGACGACCACATCGACGCGGCGCGCCATCTCGTCGATGGTGACGACCGGGACATCCCAGCCCGCGTCGGCGAGATGGCGCCGCGCCTTGCCTGCATCGCCGGCGGCGACACAATCGAGGACGAGGTCTAATTCCCTGTCGACCAGGTGGCGTGCGACGACGCGACCGATCGTTCCGAGCCCGGCAATGCCTATTTTCATGCCGCCAGCCTAGTTTTCGGGCGGTGGGCCCGGAAATATCGATTGGCGCGGCCGATATATTCGTCGCGCTATAGTGATGCGCCAGTCGCGCCAGGGCCGGTTATAATGAAATCGGCTTCGCCTATGCGGAAGCCATATTGGACCTGAGGTTCATCGCCCGTCACGTTTCCTGCCAACGAAGATGGACGGGAGAGGCAAATGACCTGGCATGCGCTGGCGACTTATCGACGCGACGGTACGAACCGCGCCGCGATCGTGGTCGGGGAGGCCATCCATGACCTCGATGCGGTGGCGGCGCTCCATGCGCCAGCGCTGCTCGGCCGCGGCGTCGATGCGCTGATTGCCGACTGGGAGAATGCCGCGCCGGCTGTCGCGGCACTGGCCGATGCAGTGCGCGATCGGGTCGGCGGGGAAGGGTGTGTTGCCTGTGCTGATCTGGCCGTACCCTTTACGCCGCGTCGCGTGTTCGGCGCCGCCTCCAATTATATCGAGCACGCCGAGGAAATGCAGACCAAGCTCGCGGCCAAGGCCGACAGCGAGCCCTATATCTTCCTCAAGACGGTCGAGAGCGTGATTGGTCCCGACGAGACCGTGGTGATCCCGCCCCAGGTCGAGCGGCCCGACTGGGAGGTCGAGCTCGGCGTGGTGATAGGCCGCGCCGGGCGCGCGATCGATGCCGCCCAGGCGTTCGATCACATAGCCGGCTACACCGTGGTCAACGACGTGTCGGCGCGCGACAAGACGCGGCGCAGCGACTTTCCTTTCTCGCACGACTGGTTTCGCGGCAAGAGCTTCGACACCTTCACGCCGGTCGGCCCGTGGTTCGTGCCGCGCGACTGCCTCGGCGATCCGCACGACATTCGACTCGGGCTCCGCGTCAACGATGAGGCGATGCAGGACGGCAATACCTCGGAGATGATCTTCGACTGTTTCGAGCAGATCGCCTATCTCTCGACGATACTCGAACTCAAGGCGGGCGACCTGATCGCAACTGGCACGCCGGCCGGAGTTGGCATGGGGCGCGGCGTGTTCCTGCGCGACGGCGACGTGATGACCGCCTGGGTCGACGGGATCGGCGAGCTGCGCAATCCCGTGCGCGCCGTGGCGGCCGGCTGAGCGACCCCGGCATGAAGCGCGCGACCTTGTGGCGCATGATGCCGGGACTGACGGTGATCGCGGCGATCGCCGGCATCACCCTCGTCTCCGCCACGCGGCCAGACCCGATCCTGCGAAGTCCAGGGGGCGGCGTGCTTGCGCCGGTGCGTTTCAACATGAGCTGGCTGCCGCAGGGCAGCATGGCCGGCATCTTCGTCGCGATCGACCGCGGCTATTATGCCGATGCCGGACTGCGTGTGCAGGCGATGCGCGGCTTCGGCGGTACGCGCACCGCGAACGAACTCGACCGCGGCATGTTCGAGTTCGGTTATGTCGACCCGCTAACCGTGGCGGCCAATCGCGCCGCAGGCGGGCATGTCACGCTGGTCGGCGGGATCAATATGCGTTTTACGGCCGGCGCATGTTTCGTGCGTGAGCGCCACCAGATCGCCGGGCCGGCCGGCCTTGCCGGCCTGACCTTCGGTGCCGGCCTGAACAGCGCGGTTCAGACATTGCTGCCGGCCTGGCTGCGTCGTAATGGCGTGGCAGGTGTCCGGCAAATCCAGCTCGACCCCGCCGTCGTTGTCGCAGCGCTGATCGAGGGCAAGGTCGACGTCGCGGAATGCTGGCTCGGCAACTCGATGGCGCTGTTCGAGAAACGCGCGCGCGAGCGCGGCCTGACGATCGGGCGGGTCGCCTATGCCGATTTCGGCTTCGACGCCTATGGCAGCGGCATCGCGACACAGGATGCGCTGGTCGCACGCGACCCCGCGCTCGTGCGACGTTTCCTCGCCGCCAGCTATCGTGGCTATGGTGATGCGGCGCGTGATCCGGATGCGGCGCTCGCCAGCATTCGCCGGCACTACCCGCTGCTCGACCCCGCGGTCACCCGCCAGCAGATCGTCGAGACAAACATGCTGATGGCCGCCGAGGGTGGCGGCCATGGCTTCTCGCGCGAGCGGATGGCGCGGACGATCGCATTTCTCAAAGCGGCCGGGCGCCCCGGCGGCGCGCTCGCGCCCGACGCTTTGTTCACCAACCGATACCTTGCGGAAAAGGCAGTGCCATGACCGACGATGCGTCCCGTTACCGTCCGCGCCCGACCAAACTTGGCCATCTCGTGCTGAAGGTGCGCGATATCCAGCGCTCGCTTGCATTCTACACCGATATCGTCGGGTTGGAGGTGTCCGACTGGATCGGCGACCATATGGTGTTCTTGCGCTGCGGTGTGGATCACCACGACCTCGCGCTGCTGCAATTGCCGCCCGGGCATGGCGCGGCGCCCGAAGGCTTTTATCCGTCGGTCGAGCATTTCTCCTACCGCGTGGAGTCGCTCGACGAGATGGAGAAGATCACCGCGATGCTGGTGGCGCGTGGCGTCGCGATCGATCGTGGTCTGGGGCGACACGGGCCTGGGGCGAACACCTTCATCGTGTTCAAGGATCCCGACGGTAACAATGTCGAATTCTATTCCGACATGACACAGATCAGGCCGGACGCGCCGTATGAACCGTCGGTATGGGATGGCGAGCAGCTCGAGACGTTCGACCGCTGGCATCTCGAGAAATTCGTCGTGCCGCCGCCGGCGCGGATATTGCCGCTGTTGAAGCGCGACGGAGGCGAAGCGTGACCTCGCGCCGCGCGCGCGACCTGGCGACCACGACGGCCTTCTTCGCGCTGCTGCTGCTGGGCTGGGAATGGGGCGTGCGCTGGAGTGGCACCAAATCCTATCTGCTCGCCCCGCCCAGTGCGATCGCCGAAGAGCTGTGGCGCTCGCGCGATGCGCTTGCCGCCGGCCTGCTGGAAACGTTGACCGAGGTCTTCTGGGGCTTCGTCGCTGCGCTGGCTGTCGGCGTGCCGATATCGGCGTTCGTGTTCTTCTCGAACACGGCGCGGCGTACCGTATATCCGCTGCTCGTCGCCTTGCAGAGCATTCCCAAGGTCGGCCTCGCGCCGATCCTCGTCGCCGGGCTCGGCTATGGCCTGTCGTCCAAGCTGACCATGGCGTTCCTGTTCGCCTTCTTCCCGGTGGTCGTCGCCGGCATGGGCGGGCTGGCAAGCACGCCAGCGCATCTGGAGGAACATTTCCGCGCGCTGCGTGCCAGCCGCTGGCAGACCTTCTGGCGCTTGCGGCTGCCCTGCGCGCTGCCGACCTTGCTCGACGGCTGCAAGGTGGCGATGCCGCTCGCGGTGATCGGGGCGATCGTCGGAGAGTTCGTCGGTTCCAGTGACGGGCTCGGCAACCTCATCCTCACCGCCTCGGGCTCCGGCAACACCGCGCTGACCTTTGCCGCCCTGCTCACCGTGACCATTTTGTCGCTGCTGCTGTTCTACGGCGTGGAGTATTGGGAGCGGTTCGTGTGGTGGCGCGCGGCATGACGGCGGCGATCACCATCCAGGGTGCCGCCAAGCTGTTTGGCGGACGCAGCGTGATCGGCGAGGTGAGCGCCGAAGTCCGCGACCATGAGTTCGTCTCGGTGCTCGGCCCCTCGGGCTGCGGCAAGAGCACCTTGCTACGCCTGATCGCCGGGCTGGCGCCTCTCGACGGCGGCGAGATCCGGCTGTTCGACCAGCCGGTGCGCGCGCCCGCCGCGAATGTCGGGTTCGTGTTTCAGACGTCGAACCTGCTGCCTTGGTGCGATGTACGCGCCAATCTTCTGCTCGGGGTCGATCTCGACCCCGGCGCGCCCCGCCCGTCCGAGGCGGCGCTGGCCGAGTTGATCGCGACGCTTGGTCTTTCCGGCTTCGAAGAGAGTTTCCCGCATGAGCTGTCGGGCGGGATGCGGCACCGCGTCGCGATCGGGCAGGCGCTGATCCGCAACCCGCGCATCCTGCTGATGGACGAACCGTTCGGCGCGCTCGATGCTTTGACCCGCGACCGCCTCAACATGGAGTTGCTGCGCATCTGGCAGCGCGACCGCAAGACCGTGGTGCTCGTCACGCACAGTATTGCCGAGGCAGTGCTGCTGTCCGACCGAGTGATCGTTATGTCGGAGCGGCCGAGCCGGGTTATCGAGGAAGTGACGATCGACCTGCCGCGCCCCCGCGATCCGTCGCGGACCCGCGAGGATCCGGCATTCGGCGACTATCTGGTGCGGCTCAGCGGATTGATGGGAGTGGTGTGATGCGATCGGGGAAACTCGCCGTCGCGGGTGCGGCGCTATATTGGGAAGAGCATGGTGACGGGCCGGCTATCGTGCTGGCGCACGGCGTGGGCGGCAACCATGCCATCTGGTTCCGCCAACTCGGCCCGCTGTCGCGAGCGCACCGCGTCATCACTTTCGATCATCGCGGTTTCGGGTGCTCGGTCGATCATGACGGGCGCGGACGGGCGGCCTTCGCTGAAGACCTGCACGCATTGCTCGACCATCTCCGCGTCGAGCGCGCGCTGCTGGTCGGCCAGTCGATGGGTGGCGGTACCTGTATCGACTTTGCCTGCCGCTGGCCGGAGCGGGTCGCCGCGTTGGCGGTCGCCGACAGCCTCCACGCCATCGCCGAGCCCGATGACGTCGCGCCGCTGATGGACGCTGCCCGCGCCTCGACCGCCAATCTCGACCAGATCGACCGGGTGCTCGGCGCCCGGGCGCGCGCCGAGGACGCGACACTTGGCGTCCTTTACGCGCAGATCAACAGCTTCAACGTGGTCGACCGGCATAGCCTCAGCGGCGCCTTCCCGCGCCACGCGCCGGAGGCGATCGGCGGCGGTCGTTTCCCGATCCTGTTCGTCGCCGGGGTCGAGGACGTGCTGTTCCCGGTGGAGGCCATTCGCCGCGTCCAGGCGCGTGTGCCGGGATCGTTCATGGTCGAACTGATCGATGCCGGGCATTCGGCGTTTCTCGAACGGGCGACCGAGTTCAACGACACGCTGCTGACCCTTGCCCAGATGGCCGGCCATGCCGGACGCGTCGCAGCACATTCGAACAGCGCCGGCTATGCTGCGACCTGATCTATAACGAACCGGCCATAGAAGCGGCGGGAGAAGATATTTTTCGCCGTCGCCGCCCGCCGATACGCCGCCGTCACAGACAATTTCAGTGAAGCAGATGGATCGGCATCCTTATCCCTTCGCCGGCGGCACGCTGGCCAATTTTATCGACGGTCGCTTCGTCACGGGGCCGACGCGCTTCGCCAATCTCGATCCGGTTACGGGTCAGCACCTGGCGGACGTGTCGATGGCGGATGCGGCGATGGTCGACGACGCCGTGGCAGCGGCGCGGCGGGCGCTGAAGGGCGATTGGGGCAAGCTGTCCCAGGCCGAGCGTTGTCGCCTGCTGGTCCGCGTCGCCGAAGGGATCGAGGCGCGGTTCGACGATTTCGTCGCCGCCGAGGTCGCCGATACCGGCAAGCCGCTGGCGCATGCGCGCAGCATCGATATCGCGCGCGGCGCGGCCAATTTCCGCAGCTTCGCCGCATTGGCCGAGGCGCGGGCCATGCCGAGCTTCCAGACCCGTACCAGCGACGGTCGCAACGCGATCAATTACAGCATCCCGCGCCCGCTCGGCGTGGTGGCGGTAATCTCGCCATGGAATTTGCCGCTGCTGCTGATGAGCTGGAAGGTCGCGCCGGCACTGGCCTGCGGCAACACCATCGTCGCCAAGCCGTCGGAGGAGACACCCTCGACCGCGACCCTGCTCGCCGAGGTGATCGACCGGGCTGGCCTGCCGCCCGGTGTGTTCAACCTGCTCCACGGTATGGGCGGTGGATCGACCGGCGAGTGGATCGTCTCTCACCCCCATGTCGACGCGATCACCTTCACCGGCGAGTCCGCCACCGGCAGCACGATCATGCGCAGCGCGGCAGCTGGCGTGAAGCCGATCTCGTTCGAGCTCGGTGGCAAGAACCCCGCCCTGATCTTCGCCGATTGCGATTTCGATGCCGCGCTCGAAGGCACGGTGCGCTCGGTCTTCTCCAATTGCGGCCAGGTCTGCCTGTGTACCGAGCGGGTCTATGTCGAGCGGCCGATCTTCGACCGCTTCGTCGCGGCGTTGGCCGAGCGCGCCCGTGGGCTATCGATCGGCGACCCCTGGACCGGTGCCGCGATCGGTCCGGTCATCTCGGCCAAGCAGCGCAACAAGGTGTTGGGCTATTACCGGCTCGCGGTCGAGGAGGGCGCTCAGGTCCATGCAGGGGGCGGTGTGCCCGTGCTCGGTGACGCATTGTCCGGCGGTTATTTCGTGGAGCCGACGGTGCTGACCGGCCTGCCGGAGAGTGCGCGCACGGTGCGCGAGGAGGTTTTCGGCCCGGTCTGCCACGTCGCGCCGTTCGACGGCGAGGAGCAGGCGGTCGGCTTTGCCAACGACTCTGCCTATGGCCTCGCTGCGGCGGTGTGGACCCGCGATGTCGGCCGCGCCCACCGCGTCGCCGGGCAGATCGAGGCAGGCATCGTGTGGATCAACGATTGGTTCCTGCGCGACCTGCGCACGCCGTTCGGCGGGGTGAAGCTCTCCGGCATCGGTCGCGAGGGCGGCGAGCATTCGCTGAACTTCTATTCCGAACCGACCAACATCTGCGTGAGTTTCTGACCATGAGCGAAGCTATCGAACACGTCGCGGCGATGCTGCGGGAGGCCGGTGAGCGCGGTGTGCCCATTGCGCCGATCACGCCGCTGTTGCCCGATGCGAGCCTCGACACCGCCTATGCCGTGCAGGAGGTAAACACGCGGGCAGCGCTCGCCGCTGGGCGGCGGCTGGTCGGGCGCAAGATCGGCCTGACCGCCGCGGCGGTGCAGCGTCAGCTCGGTGTCGACCAGCCCGACTACGGCATGTTGTTCGCTGATATGGGTTATGACGACCGCGCCGACATTCCAGTCGGGGCGGTGCTTCAGCCGCGCATCGAAGCCGAGGTGGCTCTGGTGCTTGGCGCCGACCTGCCGCACGAGCGCAACAGCCTTGCCGATGTGATCGCCGCGACCGCCTTCGCGCTGCCGTGCCTGGAGATTGTCGGTAGCCGCATCGCCGACTGGAAGATCGGCATCCTCGATACCATTGCCGACAATGCCTCGTCCGGTGCCTTCGTGCTCGGCGCTACGCCGCGCCCGCTCGCCGCGCTCGACTTGCGGCTGTGCGGCATGGTGCTGGAAAAGAATGGCGAGCCGACCTCGACGGGAGTCGGTCAGGCCTGCCTTGGCAACCCGCTCACCGCGGCGCGCTGGCTGGCCGATGTGATGGCGCGCGCCGGACGGCCGCTGCGGGCCGGGGACGTGATCCTGTCCGGCGCGCTCGGGCCGATGACGCCCGTTGTGCGTGGCGATCTGATCGAGGCGCGCATCGCCGGGCTCGGCTCGGTCGCCGCGCGGTTCGTCTGAGGGGGAGCATGACGATGGCCAAGGTGAAAGTGGCGATCCTCGGATCGGGCAATATCGGCACCGACCTGATGATCAAGCTAGTCGACTATCCGGGGAAGATGGAGCTGGCCGCGGTGGTCGGTGTCGACCCGGCATCCGAAGGGCTGGCGATGGCCCGCGCGCGTGGCGTGGCGACCACGCATGAGGGGATCGCTGGGCTGCGCAAGCTGTCCTGTTATCCCGATATCGCGATCGTGTTCGACGCGACCAGCGCCTATGCACACAAGGCGCATGACGCGGTGCTGCGTGCCGACGGCAAAAGGATCGTCGATCTGACGCCGGCGGCGATCGGCCCGTTCACCGTGCCATCGGTCAACATGAGCGAGCATCTCGACCAGCCCAATCTCAACATGGTGACGTGCGGCGGGCAGGCGACGATCCCGCTGATTGCCGCGGTCAGCCGGGTCGCGACGGTGCATTATGCCGAGATCGTCGCCTCGATCTCGTCGCGCTCGGCCGGTCCGGGCACGCGCGCCAATATCGACGAGTTCACGCAGACCACCGCGCGGGCGATCGAGCAGGTCGGTGGTGCTGGTCAGGGCAAGGCGATCATCATCCTCAACCCGGCCGAGCCACCGATGATTATGCGCGATACGGTCTTCACCTTGTCGGAAGGCGCGGACGAGGAAACGATCCGCGCCGCGGTCGAGGCGATGGTCGCTCGGGTGCAGACTTATGTTCCCGGCTACCGGCTGAAGCAGGCGGTGCAGTTCGAGCGCTTCGGCGACAATGACCCGCTCCACATCCCCGGCCGCGGCACGTTCAGCGGGATCAAGACTTCGGTCTTTATCGAGGTCGAGGGGGCGGGCGATTATCTCCCGAGCTATTCGGGCAATCTCGACATCATGACCGCCGCCGCCAGGGCGACCGGCGAATTGCTTGCCGAACGTATCGCCGGAAGGATCGCGGCATGAACTTCGATGTAACCAGCGACCGGCTCTACATCCAGGACGTGACGCTGCGCGACGGCATGCACGCCATCCGCCACAATTACGGTCTCGACCATGTCCGCGCCATCGCCCGCGCACTCGACGAGGCGGGCGTCGATGCGATCGAGGTGGCGCATGGTGATGGCCTGTCGGGCGCGTCGTTCAACTATGGGTTCGGCGCCCACACCGATTGGGAGTGGATCGAAACAGTCGCCGAGGTGCTGGATCGCGCGGTGTTGACGACCCTGATCCTGCCAGGTGTCGGCACCGCGCAGGACCTGCGTCGTGCCCATGCGCTCGGCGTGCGCTCGGTGCGCGTCGCCACGCATTGCACCGAGGCCGATGTCGCCCGCCAGCATATCAGCATCGCGCGTGATCTCGGCATGGACGTCGCCGGGTTCCTGATGATGAGCCACATGATCGATGCCGAGGCGCTCGCCGGTCAGGCCGTGCTGATGGAGAGCTATGGCGCAAACTGCGTCTATGTCACCGACAGCGGCGGGGCGCTCGACATGGACGGGGTGCGCGATCGGTTGCGCGCCTATGACCGCGTGCTCAGGCCCGAGACACAGCGCGGCATCCACGCGCATCACAACCTTTCGCTCGGCGTCGCCAACTCACTCGTCGCCGCACAGGAAGGGGTGGTGCGTATCGACGCCAGCCTCGCCGGCATGGGTGCGGGCGCGGGCAACGCGCCGCTCGAGGTGTTCATCGCCGCCGCCGACCGCAAGGGCTGGCATCACGGATGCGACGTGATGAAGCTGATGGATGCCGCCGAGGATCTCGTGCGTCCTTTGCAGGATCGCCCTGTGCGGGTCGACCGCGAGACGCTCAGCCTGGGATATGCCGGCGTCTATTCGAGCTTCCTGCGCCATGCCGAGAAGGCGGCGCGCGACCACGCGCTCGATACGCGCGAAATTCTCGTCGAACTCGGCAAGCGCCGCATGGTTGGCGGACAGGAGGATATGATCGTCGATGTCGCGCTCGACATCGTCAAGCAGCGGAGAGTAGCATGACGGACATCACCAATCTCGCGACCGCACTCGACGATGCCGCGGTGCGGGCCAGTGCGATCGCGCAGCTGTCATTCGATCATCCGGCGCTCGACGTCGCAACCGCCTATCGTATCGCGCGCGCGTCGATCGATCGCCGCGTGGCGCGCGGCGAGCGCATTATCGGTATCAAGATGGGGTTCACCAGCCGCGCGAAAATGGCGCAGATGGGCGTCGAAGACCTGATCTGGGGCTGGCTGACCGATGCGATGCTGGTCGCAGATGGCGGTAGCGCTGCACATGCCCGCTTCATCCATCCGCGCATCGAGCCCGAACTGGCGGTACGGTTGAAGGCCCCGCTGCACGGCGAGGTAACCGCGATCGAAGCCTGGGGAGCGGTCGAGGCAGTCGCGCCCGCGCTGGAAATCATCGACAGCCGTTACCGCGACTTCCGCTTTTCGCTTGTCGATGTCGTCGCCGACAATGCTTCATCGGCGGCCTTCGTGGTCGGTGGCTGGCAGCGACCGGATCTAGACATCGCCAATCTCGGCATGGTGATGAGCATCGATGGCGCACCGGTGCAGTTCGGCTCGAGCGCCGCAATCCTTGGTTACCCGCAGCGTTCGCTGGTCGCCGCCGCGCGCCTGGCCGGGGAGGCGGGGTTCGCCTTGGAAGCCGGCTGGACGGTGCTGCTCGGGGCGGCGACGACGGCCGAGGCAGTCGCGGCTGGTGCGCGCGTACGACTGGAGACGCAAGACATGGCGACGGTCGACATCACGCTCGCGGGAGCAGCGGCATGAGCGGGCAGGGCCGTGTCATCCCAGGCAAGGCGACGCCGCGCGGCCGCTTCCCGCATTTCCGACGTGCCGGGGATTTCATCTTCGTGTCCGGCACCAGTTCGCGCCGACAGGACAACAGCATCGCTGGCGCCGAGGCCGATGCGATGGGAACGGTGACACTCGACATCCGCGCCCAGACCCGCGCGGTGATCGACAATATCGCCGACATCCTCGCGGATGCCGGGGCCAGCCTCGCCGATGTGGTCGAGCTGAGCAGCTATCTGGTCAACATGAACGACTTCGGCGCCTACAACGAAGTCTATGGCAGCTATTTCGACGAAAGCGGACCGGCGCGTACGACGGTCGCGGTACACCAATTGCCGCACCCGCATCTGCTGATCGAGATCAAGGCGGTTGCCTATGCACCGCGACAGGGAGACAAGGTATGAGCGACGTCCTGCGGTACGGTCGTCCGTTCGACTTCAAGGGCTGGATCCAGGCGAATCGCGACCGATTGAAGCCGCCGGTCGGCAACGCCCAGATATGGCAGGACAGCGACTTCATCGTCACCGTCGTCGGCGGGCCGAACCAGCGCACCGACTATCATGTCGATCCGCTGGAAGAGTTCTTCTATCAGCTTCAAGGGGACATGATCCTGCGGCTGTGGGTCGACGGCAAGCCGGAGGACATGCCGATCCGCGAGGGCGAGATCTTCCTGCTGCCGCCGGGCGTGCCGCATTCGCCGCAGCGCCCGGTGCCGGGCAGCGTCGGCCTGGTGATCGAGCGCCAGCGCGCGACGGGGGAGATCGACGTCTTTCAGTGGTATTGCGACAATTGCGGCGAGATCGTCCACCGCGTCGAGGTACAGCTCAAGAGCATCGTTGCCGATCTGCCACCCTTGTTCGATGCGTTTTACGGCAGCGAGGAACGACGCACCTGCGGGCACTGCGGTACCCTGCATCCGGGGCGCGTCTCGCCCCGCTGACACTGTCCTGCCCACGTCCGACCCACCATGACGCCGCATGCGTTTCGCGTGCGGCGTCATGCGTCTATGGTCAGTATTCCACGGAGCGGGGGCTATGTGGAATCTGTTATATCAACTGTTCGATCTAGTATTTGATGATCATAGCACGCTCTTCCAGATGTCACTCAGGCGAAGCGCACCGAACGCGCGCCGGGGAGGCATGAAAATGATGAAACGAGGAATGGCATCGGCGTGGCTCGCATCAAGCGCGCTCGTCACCGGTCTATGGGCGGCGCCCGCTTTCGCACAGCAGCAGCCGGCACCGGCACCCGCCGCGGACACCGCGGCGGCGGATCAGGGCCAGGTCGCCGATATCGTCGTCACCGCGACGCGGCGCGAAGAGAGCGCGCAGCGCGTGCCGGTCGCGATCACCGCTCTGTCCGGGGCGGATCTCCGGGCGCGCGGCATCAGCAACACCGACGACCTGAAGTTTCAGGTTCCCGGCCTGCAAATCTATTCCTCGCAGGTCGGCGTGACCAACTACACGATCCGCGGCCTCGGCAACGCCAATAACCGCTCGGCGACGGCGGACGGCGCGGTCGGCGTGTTCGTCAACGAGGCCTATATCGGCCGCTCGTTCCTGGTGAACACCGACTTCATGGACATCGAGCGCGTCGAGGTGTTGCGCGGTCCGCAGGGCACCTTGTTCGGCCGCAACACGATCGGCGGCGCGATCTCCTTCTACAGCACCAAGCCGGGCCCCGAGACCCGCGCCGGCGGCGAGGTGACGGTCGGCAACTACAACAGCCGCGATGCCGGGGCGTACGTCTCCGGCCAGCTGGCCGAAAATGTCTATGCCAAGGTCGCGTTCACGACGCGCAATCACGACGGCTACAACTTCAACACCACCACCCAGACCGCGATCGAGGATCAGCGGATGACCGGGGTGAGCGCGGCATTGCGCGTCACGCCGACCAGCGACCTGGATATCACGCTCAACCTCGACACCACCGTCCAGCGCGGAACTGGGTCGTGGTGGATCGATTGGGTGCGCGGCCCCTATTCCGGCGCGCCCTATGCCAATCCGCGGCGCGGCAACGGCGCCAACGACAATGGCTTCGGCAATGTCAACAACACCGGCGGCAGCCTGAACATCAACTGGAACACGCCGATCGGCAATCTGACCTCGGTCACCGCCTATCGCGAGGGCAAGCTCGATTCACGCTCGCCCTCGACCGGTACGATGCCGGCGCCGCCAGGGCCGCCGGACGTCAACGGTCCGCTGAGCGGCATCCTGTTCACCCAGGAGGATGACTACCGCACGCATCAATATTCGCAGGAACTGCGCCTGGCCTCCAGCGGCACCTCCGCCTTCAAATGGCTGCTCGGCGCCTATTATTACCATGAGAGGTCGAATCACACCGCGATCGTCGATTATCAGTTCAACAATTATTACGGCTATGCGGGCCGGGCGCGGTACGACTCCACCGGCACGACCGACGCCTTCGCGCTGTTCGGCAACCTCAGCTACAACATCACCGACAAGCTGAAGCTGCAGGCCGGTTTGCGCTGGAGCAGCGATCACAAGGCATTCACCGAAACGCCGACCGGCCAGAGCTATGGTGCGGGCTTCACGGTCAACGGCGTCCATGTCGCGACGTTCAATGCCGCGGGCAAGCGCACTTTCCAGGCCGCCACGCCGAGCTTCACGATCAACTATCAGGCGGCACCGTCGGTGTTCCTCTATGCGACCGTGTCGCAGGGCTTCAAGAGCGGCGGCTTCAACGACGTCTCCGACGAGAAGGCCGCGGCGGAGACCGCCTATCTGCCGGAGAAGGTCTGGAACTATGAGGCCGGCTTCAAGGCAGATCTGTTCGGCCACCACGCCCGCCTGAACCTGTCGGTCTTCCGCTTGAACTACACCAATCTCCAGGTGTCGGAGGTCATCCCTGCCTATCTGAACGGGCCGAACATCGTCGTCACCGCGAATGCCGGCAAGACCCACAATCAGGGCGTCGAGGCTGAATTCCAGGTCAACCCGGTGCGCGGCCTGCAATTCTACGGCAATTTCAGCTATCAGGAATCGAACGTCGACGAGTTGTCGATGGTGGTCAGCGGCGTGGCGATCAATCAGTCCGGCCACAAGCTGCCGCTCGTCCCCAAGACCAAGTGGATGCTGGGCAGTGCCTATACGCTCGGTCTCGGCGGTACCATGGAGGCGACCCTGCGCGGTGCCTACAGCAAGACCAGCTCCTATTACGGCTATATCACCAACAACCCGCTGGAACTCGTGCCCCCACAATCCAACCTGACGGCGTCGCTCCTGCTCGGGCCGCACAATGGCCGCTGGAACATCGAATTGTGGGGCAAGAACCTCGAGAACAAGCTCAATATCTCGCAGCTGTTCCAGATTTTCGGTGCTTCCTACGCCAAGGTCGGCGTGCCGCGGACCTATGGCGTAACGGCGCGGTTCAAGCTGTGAGGTCGAGGCCGCTGTTCGCCCATGGGCGAACAGCGGCGGCCCCCAGCAGGAACGGGTTGGCGATCGATTGACCGGGATGCATCGGCCGGTCGTATGGGCATGTTGTTCGAGGAAGACGAAATGGTGAAGCGGTCGAACGTGAAACTGATCGGCGCGGCGCTGGCGGCATTGCTGCTCGCGCCGGGCGGGCAACTCCTCGCTCAGTCTGCCACGCCGGCGCCGAGCCCGGCACCGGTCGCGAGGCCCGGCGCGCCGGACGGCCAGGTGCAGGACACATGGCTCGCCGCCTGGCTGCGCCTGACCCCGGAACGCAAGCCGCAGCCGCTGGTGCCGGGTCGCGATTATGGCATGGACCCGGTGACCGGACAGTTCATCTGGCCCAAGGCGTCGCCCGAGGTGCATGAGGGCCAGCCCTTCCCGGGCGAGCTCAGGGCATGGGACCAGAAGAGCTACGCGAAGAATGTAAGCGTGCTCGGCTTTTATGCCGGCGTGGACTCGCCGTTCCACGCCTGGGCGAACATCGCCGACTTCAAGGGGCGGCGTTATCTCTACATCCACGACCGCGACTATCTGCGCATCCTCGACGTCACCGACCCACGTAAGGCAAAGACGGTCTTTTCGAAGGGTGGCGTCTGGGGCCCCAAGGGGTCGAGCGAACAGTTCGACCCCAACAATGTCCAGGATTATCTCGGCGGCGCCACCATCGTGTGGAGCGCGAAGCTCAATCAGCCGATCATCGTCGCCTCGTTCGAGATCGGCCGCTACGGGCTGATGACCGAGAAGCGTGATCAACCGGCCAAGGTCGCGGCGCAGCGCCACTACAACTCGCTGAAGGGCTTCAAGGTGTTCGCGATGGACGGGCCGCTGCCCAGCCAGTGGCGCCTGATCGCCACGCGCACCACCGACTATCAGCATCCAGATGCGCCGGTGGGCCAGCAACAGGGTTCAGGCTCGCTCGATTCGCCGGAATATTATGGCGGCAAATACATGATCCTGTCGGCCGCACCGGACGACAGCTATGCGCTGAGCGAATATCCCAACTACCTCTATTCGCCCGGCTACCAGGTCTGGGACATGTCCGATCCGGCGAGCCCGCGCTTCGTCTCGCAGATCGCCGTGCCGGGGCAGATCCTCGGCAACAAGGAGCACGAGAATGCCTATCTGATGAACCCGCGCGCCGGCAATCGGACGTCGTGGATGGGGTCGCGCATGCCGATCTTCCTGCCCAAACCGATCGAGCAGGGCGGCAAGCTAGGCTTCGGCGCGATGGGTGGCTTGGGTCTTTGGTCCTTTGACCTGTCCGATCCGACCAACCCCCGTATCCTCGGCAGCGTCAACACCCCGCCCAGCTATGCCGGCACCGAGTTCGATAATGCCGATGTCAGTCAATATGAGCGCACCGGCTATATCCTGACCAGCGGTTACCCGATGAACCGCGACTGCTACGAGCCGTACAAGGACATCTTCGTGGTCGACGCGCGCGATCCCGCGCATCTCAAGGTCGCCGGCAAGCTGCCGCAGCCCCAGGCACCGGAGGGCGCCGCCTTCACCCATTTCTGCCAGCGCGGCGGCAATTTCGGGCCGAAACGCTCCAATTCGATCGGCCAGCCGGGCACCTGGCGACAGGGGATCATTCCTTATTCCTTCTACAATGCCGGGGTGCAGCTGTTCGACGTCAGCAACCCGGCCGAGCCGAAGATCGCGGGCTATTTCGTACCGCGTCTTGCGGACACGAGCGAATTGCCCAACTACACGCTGGGCAAGGGCGTACTGGCGATCTTCACCGAATATGATCGCAACATCATCTGGGCTTTCACCGAGAACGGCGCATACGCCTTGTCGTCGCCGCTGCTCGGCCCCCCGGTATTGAAGGCACCAGCGGCGCCCTGGCCGGCGCGCTGATCCCAGGAGACCATCGATGCGAAAGACGATCGTGCTTGGCGCGTTGCTGCTTGGCGCGTGCTCGGCGGCGAAGGCCCCCGAGCAGCAGCCTGCGGCCGCGGCCCCCGCCACCAACATCCTCCACATCGATTGGGGTGGCATCGCCTATCCCGATGGCGATGAGCTCAAGCGCCATTGGTCGAACTATACGATCAACCTGATCGACGGCAGCGAGGCCTATGGCTGGACCTCGGAAAAGGACATCAGCTTTCCGCACACGCTCGCCTTCGAGCTTGCCGGCGCGGGCAAGATTACCGGGCTCGCGCTCGATTCAACTTTCGCACCGGTCACCCGCGAGGACGGCAGTTCGTCGAGCACTGCGGACGGATCACCGGTGCGTCATTTCAGGGTGATGGGTTCCACCGCCTCGCCGGACGGGCCGTGGTTCGAAATCTATCGTGGCGAGGCCGCGCAGGGAAAGCGGAGCGACTTCACGTTGAAGGCGCCGGTGACGGCCCGCTGGGTCCGGCTGATGATCGACGACAATTGGGCCGCGGGCGGCCAGACGCGGCTGTCCGAATTCGAGCTGCACGGCGCGCTCGCGGAGCGCGGCGCGGGCGGCGTGCCCGACGTCACCGGCTATTATACCCACGAATATGGCCCGATCGTGCTCAAGCAGGACGGGCACCTGATCCATGGCTGCTACAATGGCGGCGACGGTCAACTCGAAGGCATGATCTATGGCCGGATCATGCGGCTCGCCTGGTACATGCCCAAGGAAAAGAGCATCGGCACCGCGACATTGGTGGCGGGCAACGGGCAGCTCTACGGCTTCTGGTATCGCGACATGGGGCGCATGGGCAGCCCGTGGAACGCCACCAAAGTAGACCCGGGAAAGCGCGACCTCGGTCCTTGCGGCGCGCTGCTCAGGCGATAGGCGATGAAGATCGACGGATTCCTGCTGGCGATGCTGGCCGCGGTGCTGCTTGCCTTCGTCGCGCCGTGGTTTGGTGCGGCCGGCGGGCCGCTGCACATCGACCAGGTCACCGCGATCGGCATCGCATTGGTTTTCTTCCTGCACGGCGCCAACCTGTCGCCCGAGGCGCTGAAGTCGGGCGCCGCGAACTGGCGCATCCATTTCGCGGTGCAGGCGACGACCTTCATCCTGTTCCCGCTGATCGGGTTCGCGGTGTTCTTCGGGCTGGCACCACTCCTCGCCTATGAGGTGCGGCTCGGCGTGTTTTTCCTCTGCGCGCTATCGTCGACAATCTCGTCGTCGGTCGCGATGACCAGCCTGGCGCGCGGCAACGTGCCGGCGGCGATCTTTGATGCCTCCCTGTCGGGTGTGCTTGGGATGATAATCACGCCGACCCTGGTCGCGATCGTCGTCAAGGTCAGCGGCCAGTCCTTCCCGATCCTGCCGGCCATCGCCAACGTGGCGTTGACGCTGCTCGTCCCCTTCGCGCTCGGGCAACTGGCCCGTCCGCTGGTCAAGGCATGGCTCTCCGCGCGCAAGCCGCTGATCAACAAGCTCGACCGCGGCGTGATCATCCTGATCGTTTATGGCGCCTTCTGCGAGTCCACCGCGTCCGGCCTGTGGTGGCGCTATTCGCCCTGGTTGATCGGCGAAATCGCGCTGCTCGCCGGTCTGCTGCTCGCGATGATCCTGTGGCTGACGACGCGCCTGTCTCAAGTCCTCGGCCTGACCTTGCCGGACGAAGTGACCACGGTTTTTTGCGGTTCGAAGAAGAGCCTCGCCAACGGGGCGCCGATCGCCAAAATCCTGTTCGCCGGCAACCCGGCGCTCGGCATGATCATGTTGCCGATCATGCTTTATCATCAGCTGCAGTTGATTGCTTGTTCCGCGCTTGCTCGACGTTACGCCGCACGCGCCGAAGACACGGCGGAATAGTTTTCCTCTGCCGGATCGACTTTCTTCGGCGCTATCGAGCAGCGGGTGATCTCGCTTCCCGGCCGTGCCATTTCGAAATTGTAAGCAGCGTCGCCTTAGGCGACGCTGCCCTCCCAGCTGTTTCGAACCGCCAAGGGGTGGCTGTTCTGGCAGCAAAACGTACGCGACTGCAGATTTGGCCGTAGCGACGACGCGATGTGCGCTCGAAGCAAGTAGTGGCGCACCTGCGCCGTCAGCGATATTCTCACCCTGCATGTGCTGTCGAATGCTTCCTTGATGTCCGAATCCGGGCCGGTCGATACCGACGCTGGAGCCGCAAACACGTCAGTCGGCCTCAAAGCGTATCTCGCTGGTATTGCCGAGGTTCCCTTCCAGACGCGGGACGCAGCCGCGCGGATCGTCGAGAAGCTTCGTGCCATCTATCGCGATGGCATTACGGAGGACGCGCGGCATAGTGCGGTAGCGATTACGCCTGAACGCCTGCTACAAAGATTTCTGTGCTAAAACATGAGGATGCCCAAGTAGCTCGGCTCCTCTTCTGGGCACCATTCTTTCCAGGGCATTGTGCCTGAAGGAAAGATTTGAGAATGCGGCGCTTTCCACAAGCGGCCGCTTGCGATTGCTCAACCCGCCAGGTCTCGCGACACCCGGCTCAGCGAATCTCGATCATGCCGCGGTCGCGCAGCACGGCGATGAAGGCGATCACCTCGTCGCGACATTCGGCGGCGTCGGTCGCGAAATGCTCCGCCAGTGTCGCACACAGTGCGGCCAGCGTTTGCGGCTGTTCCAACAAGCTCCAGATACGCGCGGCGCTGCTGTTCAACTGCAGGAAATCGCCGCGCTCGGCATCGAGCACGACCATCTCGCCGTCGGATTCCGCGGCTATCATGTCGATGCGGCGGTGCAGGATCGATTCGTCGGTGATCGTCGCGCTGTCAGCCATGCTGCGATACTGCCTTGGCGCCGCGGCGCGCATTAGAGTTGGAACGCATTTTCGAGCCAGATATCGCTGGCCAGCGCGAACCACAACGGGCTGAGCGACGATGGCAACGGGTCGCGCGCACCGGCGGCGCGCCAGGCGAGGTGCGGTTCGAGCAGCTGCCGCAGCACGGCGGGCTCGACCCAGCCGAGTTCGACGCAGCGCATCCGTTCGATCGGCCGCTCGCGCAGGATGTCGCTGATCGCATCGACCAGGTGGGTTGCAAAGACCGCCTTGTCGCGGCGCTGGCGCACCTTTTCGGGCAGGGTGCCGCGCATCGCCTCGCGCAACAGATATTTCCGCTCGCCATCGGCGCGCATCGCGGTGCCGTCCGCGCCCACATAGAAGCGCGTGAGGCGCAGATCGTGCAGCGGGTGACGGATTTCGACCCCGCGACTCTCGGCATAGGCCAGCATGTTATCGGCGTTGACGTGGCGGCGTGCGGTCGTGAACACGGCGAAGCGATTCTTCTGGGCAAACCCCTTCAGCCGGACGGGGATATGGTCGTCCTGCCAGCGATCGCGCAGGCCGATGCGTTCCGCCCAATCGGCGCGTACCCAGGGCGGCGCCTCGGCACCATAAGCGAGCTGGGGATGGAACAGCTGCGCCCGATAGCGCCGGCTGACCAGCGGCATGCCGCTGTGATAGAAGACGCGGCGCGCGGCGACATAGCCGGGCCGGTCGGGCCAGCGCCGCTGCCCGTCGCGCAGCAGCGCCAGCCAGCGCCCCTGCAGCAGCAGGTCGGGCCAGTGCGCCTGCGATCCATTGAGCCAGTCATCGCCGCCCTCACCGGTGAGCAGGACGCGGCCGTTGCCCGCCTCGAGATGCGCACAGGCATTGGGCAAAGTATCGAGCACATTGGGCCGCAGCGGCAATTGATAGGTCGCGGCGCACCAGGCGCGGGCGGTTTCGAGGTCGAAACGCCGCGCGCCGATCACCGTCGCGGTGATGCCGAGATGCGCCTCGACCGCGCTGCTAAATTCGGTTTCGTCCTGCGGTTCGCCGGGAAAGCGCGCACTGATCGCCTCGATCTGCCGATCGATCCGCCCGGCGCGATGAAGCTCGGTCGCGCGCGCAATCACCGACGAGGAATCATGCCCGCCCGACAGATGCCCGGCGATCGGCCCGTTGCTGCGCGTGGTGGCGATCAGCGCCTGGTCGAACAGGTCGCGAAAGCGCGCGACATGCTCGGCAACCGAGAGATGCGACAGGTCCTCGTAAGGCTCGTCATGCCAGTACCATTGCCGCGTGCGGCCCTGCTCGACCGCCAGCGCCGATCCGGGCTGGAGCCGCTTGATGTCCTGCCAGAAGGTCTCTTCTTGGGTCGAGAAACGCGCGCTGATGAACTCGCCGATCGCGGCTTCGTTGAGCCGGCGCGGCAGCCCCAGTCCGAGAACCAGCCCGCGTGGCTCGGTGGAGAAGCCGAAGGTTTTGCCGTCGAAGGTCCATAGCAGCGGCCGCCAGCCGAACGGCGAGCGCAGCAGCAGCAGGCGCTGCTCGCGCGGTTGCCACAGCGCGATCGCGAAGTCGCCGACCAGCCGCCGCACGAAGCCGTCGCCGAGCCGCTCGAACAGCGTCAGCGCGATCGCCGGATCGGGCGCGGCGGCCAGCGCCGCGCCGTGCCAGCCGAGCAGATCGAGCAGTTCGGCGCGGTTGTCGAGCCGCCCGTCGAACAGGATGGCAATGCCCGATGCCGCACCGATCAGCGGCTGGACCTCGCCGACGGCCTCGCGCGTGGTGGCATGTGCGGTACGGATGAAACCGACCGGCCCGTCATGCCAGCGCGTCGTGCCGTCGAAACCGCGCGGCGGCGCGGCGGCCTGCATCGCGTCAAGCATACGGTCGGATACGCTACGGCCGTCGACGTGCAGGATGCCGGCAATGGCGCTCAACGATCGACTTCCCGGCTCGGCATCGCCCGCGCTTAGAGCCCACGCACCGCCGCCGCAATGGTTCGGGGGCCGCCGGACACCGCCAACACGGAACGCCGAACGTCTGGCGGGGTTATGTCTGGCCTGACAGAGCGAGGCGAGCATGACCGACCAGACCGACACCGTAACCAAGGCCGAAGACGAGCAGCGCGCAATCCAGGCGCAGGTCGCCGAGGCCGACGAGAAGGCGCCCGAGACGAAAGGCGGCGCGATGCAGGCCGGCGCGCGGCGCTATCCCGAGCCGCCCCTCCCGCAACAGCATCAGGCCAAGCCCGGCGACGAAGCGGCGCTCGACCCGGCGCCGATGTATGACGCACCCTTCTACAAGGGTTCGGGCAAGCTCGATGTTTGCGCGGCGATCATCACCGGCGGCGATTCGGGCATCGGCCGCTCGGTCGCGGTGCTGTTCGCGCGCGAAGGCGCCGATGTCGCGATCGTCTATCTCGGCGAGGAACAGCGCGACGCGGAAGACACGCGCAAGGCGGTCGAGGCGGAAGGCCGGCGCTGCCTGCTGATTGCCGGCGACGTGCGCGACCGCGATTTCTGCATCGCTGCCGTGGAGCAGACGGTGAAGAAATTCGGCAAGCTCGACATCCTCGTCAACAATGCCGCCTTCCAGGTCCATGCGCCGAGCTTCGCGGAACTGACCCCCGAGCATTTCGACCAGACGCTGAAGACCAATCTCTACGGCTATTTCTTCATGGCGCAGGCGGCGGTGCCGCACCTCAAGCCGGGCAGCGCGATCATCAACACCGGTTCGATCACCGGGCTCGTCGGCAACAAGGATCTGCTCGACTATTCGATGACCAAGGGCGGCATCCACGCCTTCACCAAGAGCCTGTCGACGCATCTCATCCCCAAGGGCATCCGCGTCAATGCCGTCGCGCCGGGCCCGGTATGGACCCCGCTCAACCCGAGCGACAAGGAAGCCGGCGACGTCGCGCGGTTCGGCGCCGACACGCCGATGAAGCGCCCGGCGCAGCCCGAGGAGATTGCCCCGGCCTATGTGTTCCTCGCCTCGAAGCAATGCTCGAGCTACATCACCGGCGAGGTGCTGCCGATCATCGGGGGATATGCCGGCGGGTAACCGCTATTGGCCCCTCCCCTGAAAGGGAGGGGCTAAGAAAGACCGACGACCTCGCCCAATCCCAGCCAGTCCGCCATCCGCCGCAACTCGCCCGCCAGCCGCTCGTGCGCCTCGCTGGGCGCGCCCGGTTCGAGATGGGAGCGCTGCACCAGCAGCCGCCCGCTCTGCCGGTCGGCCTTGAGATCTACCCGCGCGACGATCCGGTCGTCGAGCAGCAACGGCAGCACATAATAGCCGTGCACGCGCTTTTCGGCCGGCACATAGATCTCGATCCGATAGCGAATGCCGAAGATCCGCTCGGCCCGCGCGCGCTCCCAGATCAGCGGGTCGAACGGCGCGAGCAGTGCCGCAGCCTGCACGCGACGCGGGATCCAGACATCGCGGTGAAGCCAGGCTGGCTTGTCCCAGCCCTTCACCGTCACCGGCAGCAGCACGCCTTCCTCGACCAGCGCGTCGATCGCGACGCGCGTCTCGTCGGGCGCGAGGCGGAAATAGTCGCGCAGCTCGATCGCGGTCGCGACACCCATCGCCCGTGCCGAACGCTCGACCAGCGCGCGCTGTGCCGTCGAGGCGTCGGGTGTCGGCAGCGCGAGGATCGCCGGCGGGATCACCCGCTCGGGCAAGTCATAGACCCGCTCGAAACTGTTGCGGCGCGTCGCGGTCGTGACATGCCCGGCCCAGAACAGCCATTCGAGCGTCGCCTTGGTGTCGCTCCACCCCCACCAGCCACCGCTGCCCTTGCTGTTATCAAAGTCCGACGCCGCGAGCGGCCCCTCACCGCGGATTCGGTCGAGCAGCGCCATTGCCTCGCCCCGGCGCTCGGTCGCGAAGCGCTTCAGGCTGGTCCAGCCGCGCTCGCCGCGATCCGCCTGCGTCATGCGCCAGCGCAGCAGCGGGTGCAGGTCGAGCGGCAGCAGCGATGCCTCATGTGCCCAATACTCGAACCGCCGCCGCGCGCGCTTCGGCCCCCAGGCGGCGCGGTCGAACAAGGCCCGGTCGTAGCTGCCGAGGCGCGAAAAGGCCGGGAGATAATGCGCGCGTGACAGGACGTTGACGCTGTCGATCTGGTGCAGCGCGAGCGCATCGAGCGTACGGTCGAGGTGCCGCGCCGTCACCGTCGCAGGCAATTGGGCGCCGAAACCCTGTGCCGCGAGCGCGATGCGGCGGGCTTCGGCGGACGAAATCTGTTCCCTCATCGTTCCCCTCATCGCATCATCGCGCTACACCGCGCAAGATGACGCGCAAGATCATCCATATCGACATGGACGCGTTCTTCGCCGCGGTCGAACAGCGCGACAATCCGGCGCTGCGCGGCAAGCCCGTCGCGGTCGGCAGCGCGAGCGGGCGCGGCGTGGTCGCGGCGGCGAGCTATGAGGCGCGCACCTTCGGCGTGCGCTCGGCGATACCCTCGGTCACCGCGCTCAGGCGGTGCCCCGACCTGATCTTCGTGCCGCACCGTTTCGATGTCTATCGCGCGGTGTCGCAGCAGATCCGCGCGATCTTCCGCGACTATACCCCGCTGGTCGAGCCGCTGTCGCTCGACGAGGCCTATCTCGACGTCACCGCCAATCTGCGCGGCCTGCCCTCGGCGACCGCGACGGCGCGCGAGATCCGCCAGCGCATCCATGACGAGACGCAGCTCACCGCCTCTGCCGGTATCTCGTACAACAAGTTTCTCGCCAAGCTCGCATCGGACCAGAACAAACCCAACGGCCAGTGCGTCATCACCCCCGAACAGGGCGAGGCGTTCGTCGCCGCGCTGCCCGTGGGGCGCTTTCACGGCATCGGCCCAAAGACCGCCGAGAAGATGAACCGGCTCGGCATCATGACCGGCGCCGATCTGCGCGGCTGGGAACTGCCGGCGCTGCAGCGTGCCTTCGGCAAGGCCGGCGCCTGGTACCATGGCCTGGCGCGAGGGCAGGACGAGCGCCCGGTCGAGCCCAACCAGCCGCGCAAGTCATCGGGATCGGAAACCACCTTCGCGATCGACCTGGCCACGCCGGAAGCGGTCGAGGCGGCCTTGCTGCCGCTCGCGGGCGATGTCTGGGCGTGGTGCGACAAGGCCGGCGGGCGCGGCCGCACCGTCACGGTCAAGGCGCGTTACGACGACTTCCGCACCGTGACGCGCAGCCGCACGCCCGGCGGCCTGATCGACGACCGCGCGACGCTCGACGGGCTGGCGCTGGCGCTGGTGCGCACGCTGTTCCCGTTGCGCGCGCCGATCCGCCTGCTCGGCGTGACGCTGTCGACCTTCGACCAGCCCGGCGATTCAGAGCCCCGGCTGGACCTGTGAGATGTCGGGAATGGCGGTGCGGTGCTGCCGCCCCCAGCTGCCGCGCCCGGTGAGGAAGGCGACCCAGCCCCACAGGGCGCCAGTGTGGCGCAGCAGCTGGAAGGTGAACGGCTCGGCGATCGCGGCGACGATCGCCGGCCCGATGCCCAGCCCCTCGCGCTGCCCGGTCCAGCGTTTGTAGATGCCGAGCGACCAGAGATGGAAGCTGAGGTCGATAACGATCTTGGCGATCATCACCAGCAGGATCGGCAGCGCGATGAAGAAGCGGCCGGTCGCGACGATGACGATCAGGATGACGAAGGCGGCGAGGCCATAGACCGGCTGGAGCGTGTCGAGCGCCTTGACCGGCAGCATCCAGCGCCCGAGCATCCCGAAGCGACCGTTGCCGACCATGTCGCGGTTCCAATATTGTGTCTGGAGGAAGCCGCCGAACCAGCGCCGCCGCTGCTTGAGAAAGGCGAGCGGACTAGCCGGCGCGTCGGTGCTGGCCAGCGCCCCGCCGACGACGCGCACGCGCCAGTCGCGGCCATGATCGGCGGCGTGGCGATAGAGCCGGTGGATCAGCTCGTAATCCTCGACCATGCAATCGGGGTCGAAGCCGCCGACCTCGATGACCGGCGCACGCCGGAACGCGGCGAATGCGCCCGAGATGAGCAGCAGGCTGTGGACCTGTTCCCAGGCATGGCGCGACAGGAAGTTGCGGACATATTCGTAGGACTGGAACCACTGGAACAGCCGTGCCTGCAGCTTCGGCCCGCAGATCGGCGCCAGCACGCCGGTCGCAGCGACCAGTTCGGGCTCGGCCGCGAAGGCAGCGCGCATCGCGCGGATCGCGCCGGGTTCGAGCAAGGTGTCGGCGTCGACCGTCAGCACCACCTCGGTATCGATCGCCGCGATCGCCGCGTTGAGCGCGACCGCCTTGCCGCCATGCGGCAGACGCAGCCAGCGCAGCGAAGGCAGGTTGGTCGAACCGGTCGCCATCGCGCCGAGCGCGGGCAGGTCGAGCCCGTAGCGCCGCGCGAGCACGGCGGCGGTGTCGTCGCTCGATCCGTCATCGGCAATCAGGATGACGTCGGGCGGAGTATCCTGCGCCGCGAGCCGGTCGATCGCGCTGGCGATCACCCGTGCCTCATTGTGCGCCGCGACGATCACCCCGAAGGTCACGCCGTCGACCGGCGCATCGCGCGGCGCGGCGCGCAGCTGTCGGATGTTCCATGCGGTAAAGCCGAGCAGCACGGTATCGTAGAGGATATAGGCAATGCCGATCGACCACACGACCAGTCCCTGGCGAAAGAAGGCCTGCGCGGTCAGCACGATGAACAGCAGCGGGGCGACCAGCCCGATCACGCGGCTGGCGACCGGGATCGGGCGCGGCGTCAGCCGTGGCGACTCGGCCACGAAGGTTTGCTTAAGAGTGGTCATGGTGCGGGGGCGTTCGTTACCGGATCGAGATGAACCTGCGATTGCGCGCCACCGGCCAGATGTGCAAGCTGCACGCCAGGGCATGGCCGACGAAAGACGAAAGAACGACGATGAACGACCGCTACACCCGCACCGCAATCGTGCTGCACTGGCTGATTGCGATCGGCATCATCGGCAATATCGCGCTGGCGTGGATCTGGCCGCTGGTCGCCGACGAGCAGGTGCGACCGATGATCGACCTGCACAAGTCGCTCGGCATCACCATCCTAGGTCTCGCGATCATGCGGATCCTGTGGCGTCTCTCGCACAAGCCACCCGCGCTGCCGCAAGCCTATAAGCCGTGGGAGGCGCGCACGTCGCATATCGTCCACTGGCTGCTCTACGGCGTGATCTTCGCCATGCCGCTGACCGGCTGGATCATGGACTCGGCGTGGAAGGATGCCGCGACGCACCCGATGCAGCTGTTCGGCCTGTTCGAATGGCCACGGCTGGGGTTCATCATGAACCTGCCGACCGACACGCGCGAGCATATGCACACGCTGTTCGGCGAGGCGCATGAACTGATCGCCAAGCTGGTCTATGTGCTCGTCGCGCTGCATGTCGCCGGCGCGCTCATACACCAGCTCGAGGGCCATCGCGGCCTACAGCGTATGTGGCGCTGACCATCTTACCCCCTCCCTGGACAAGGGAGGGGCTGGGGGTGGGTTGCTATCGAGGGACCGTTTCGCTCGCCTCGCGCCGACCCACCCCCGACCCCTCCCTTGTCCAGGGAGGGGAGAAGGTTAGAAGCGCGGCGCGATCAGCGTGTCGATGGCGTGCGCGACGCCGTCCTGGTCGTTGCCGAGCGTGACGTGCTGCGCCGCGTGGCGCACCGCCTCCGGACCATTGCCCATCGCCACCGACAGGCCGACCCGCGCCAGCATCGGCAGGTCATTGGCCTGATCGCCGATCGCCGCGACCTGGGCGAGCGGCACATCGAACGCCGCGGCGAGCGCGGTGACGCCGTCGCCCTTGTTGGCGACGAGCGTCGTGACGTCTAGATAATAGGTCTGCGACTGGGCGATCGTCGCGCGGTCGCCAAAGGCGGCCACGGCGCGCTCGGTCAGGCCGACGAGCAACGCGGGATCGTCGCTGACCAGGGTGATCTTGTCGGCGCGGTCGAGCAGCGAGGCAAAGTCGTCCGTTACGATCGGCGCCTGGTTCGAGGCGATGCGCTCGCTCGCGACATGCGCGCCCCGGTCGGTGCTGGCATACCAGAGATCGTCGACGAACACCCAGCGGTCGACCGCCGCATCGCCGATCAGGTCGAACATGCCGCGCGCGACGTCTTCATCGATCGTCGCATGCGACGCGACGCTGCCGTCGCGGCAAAAGACGATGCCGCCGTTGAACGCCGCCATCGGCGCGTCGATGCCGAGCGCTTCCGCGATCGGCAGCATGCCAGAGCACGGCCGCGCGCTGATGATGGTGAAGCCCATGCCCGCATCGTGCAGTCGCTTCACTGCGGCGATCGTCGCCGGAGTGAGCTTCTTCTGCTTGTCGACCAAAGTGCCGTCGACGTCGCATACCAGCAGGCGGATGGTCATTGCGGCATCTCGACATGGCCGCCAAAGCCGAAGCGCATCGCCGACAGCAGCTTGTCGCCAAAGGTATGGTCGACGCGGCTGCGATAGCGCGCGAACAGTGCTGCAGAGAGGACGTTGACCGGCACCGACTCTTCCATCGCTGCCTCGATCGTCCAGTGGCCCTCGCCCGAATCGGCGACCTTGCCGGTGAACGCCTCGAGCTTCATGTCCTTGGCCAGTGCGATCGCCGACAGGTCGAGCAGCCACGACGAGATCACGCTGCCGCGCCGCCAGACCTCGGCAATATCGGTCAGGTTGAGGTCGAAGCGTTCATCCTCGGGCAGCTTGTCGGAGTTCTTCGAGGCGAGGATGTCGAAGCCTTCGGCATAGGCCTGCATCAGGCCGTACTCGATGCCGTTATGGACCATCTTGACGAAATGGCCCGATCCGGCGGGGCCGGCATGGATATAACCCTGCTCGGCGCGCGGATCCTCGCCCTCGTCTTCCATACGATTTGGCGTTCGTGGGATGGTACCGATACCGGGGGCGAGCGCCGCGAGGATCGGGTCGATATGGTCGACCGAGGGCTTGTCGCCGCCGACCATCATGCAGAAGCCTCGTTCCAGCCCCCACACGCCGCCCGAAGTGCCGACATCGATATAGTTGACCCCCGTCTCGGCCAGCTTCTTGGCGCGGCGGATATCGTCCTTGTAGAAGGTGTTGCCGCCGTCGATGATGATGTCGCCCGCCGCGCAGCCTTCGGCCAGCGTGGCGATGGTCTGCTCGGTCGGATCGCCGGCCGGGAGCATCACCCAGTAGATGGCGGGGCTGTCGAGCTTCGCCTTGAGGTCGGCGAGATCGCTCGCCGCAATGGCCCCGTCCTTGACGACCGCGGCGACCGCCTCGGCGGAACGGTCATAAACTACGGTTTCATGCCCGGCGCGCATCAGCCGCCGCGCGATGTTCGCGCCCATCCGACCCATGCCGATGATGCCGATCTTCATGGTCAAACTCCGCTCGCTTGTCTGATGTTCGTGTTACGAGAGCCGACGCTTGTGGCCCTGGGCTCCTGCTTTCGCAGGAGCACAACGCATCACGCAGCCACCGGATGCTTGGCGGCGATCGCGCCGAGCAGGTCGTCGAACGCCTTGGCGAAGGAGGCGACGCCTTCCTCGACCAACGTATCGGTGACGCCCGGCAGATCGAGCCCGAGCCGGTCCGCCTCAGCCAGCACATGGCGCGCCGCATCGACATCGGCGCCCAGCGTCTGCGCCACGGTGCCGCGCGCGCGGAACGCGTCGAGCGTCTTGGGCGGGACGGTGTTGACGGTGTTCGGGCCGATCAGCGTGTCGAGATAGAGCGTGTCGGGATAGGCCGGGTTCTTGGTGCCGGTCGACGCCCAGAGCAGCCGCTGCGGCATCGCGCCCTTGGCGGCGAGCGCCTGCCAGCGCGCGCTGGCGACGAACGCCTCATACCAAGCATAAGCCATCTTGGCATTGGCGATGGCGACCTTGCCCTTGAGCGCTCTCGCCTCGTCGCCGCCGATGCCGGCATCGATCTTGTCGTCGATCTTGCTGTCGATGCGGCTGACGAAGAAACTCGCCACGCTGGCGATGCGATCGATCGGCTCGCCGCGTGCGGCGCGCTTTTCGAGCCCGGCGACATAGGCCAGCGCGACCGACTTGTACGCTTCGATCGAGAACAACAACGTCACGTTGACGTTGATCCCGGCGTCGATCGTCGCGGCGATCGCGGGAACGCCGGCGGGCGTGCCGGGAATCTTGATCATCAGATTGGGGCGATCGACCTCGCCCCATAATTTGGCCGCCTCGGCGATTGTCTCGTCGGTGTCGTTGGCGAGATAGGGCGAGACCTCGAGGCTGACATAACCGTCCTTGCCGTCGAGCTTGTCATAAACCGGGCGCAGCGTGTCTGCGGCGGTCTGGATATCCTGGATCGCGAGATGCTCGTAGCGTGCCATGGTCGAGGCATCGGGATGCGCCTGGTCGAACGCGGCGAGCGCTTCGTCATAGGCGTCGCCATGCCCCATCGCCTTTTCGAAGATCGACGGGTTGGAGGTGACGCCGGTCAGCCCATCCTCGTCGACCAGCTTCTGCAACCCGCCCTCGGCGAGAAACTTGCGGTCGACGAAATCGAGCCACACCGCCTGGCCTGCGCCTGCGAGATCATTCAACCGACCCATCACTTCGTCTCCAGCATTGCCTTGGCCTGCTTCACCACATTGGCGACGGTGAAGCCGAACTTGTCCTGCAGCTTGGCGATCGGCGCCGACGCCCCGAAGGTCGCCATGGTGATCGTCCGGCCCGACAGGCCGACATAACGATCCCAACCGATCTCCCCGCCCATCTCGATCGCCAAACGCGCGGAGATCGCTTTCGGCAGCACCGATTCCTTGTAGGCATCCGATTGCCGCTCATAGCGGTACCAGCTCGGTAGCGAGACGACGCGCGCGGCGATCCCTTCCGCCTTGAGCTGCTCATAACCGGCGATGGCGAGCGACACTTCGCTGCCGGTGGCGATCAGGATGATGTGCGGGTTTTCGCTGTCGGCAAGGACGTAGCCGCCCTTGGCGACGCCATCGGCCGAGGCATAGACGCTGCGGTCGAGCGTCGGCAGCGCCTGGCGCGACAGGATCAGCGCGGTCGGGTGGGTCGGCTCGGCGACGATCGCGCGCCACGCGGCGGCGACCTCATTGGCGTCGCACGGACGGATCGTGTCGAGGCCGGGTATGGCGCGCAGCGTCGCGAGATGCTCGATCGGCTGGTGCGTCGGGCCGTCCTCGCCGACGCCGATCGAATCATGCGTGAACACCCAGGTCGCGGGCAGCTCCATGATCGCCGAGAGGCGGATCGGCGCGCGCATGTAATCGGCGAACACCAGGAAGGTCGAACCGTAACCGCGCAGGTGCGACAGCGTCATGCCGTTGACCACGCCGCCCATGGCATGTTCGCGCACGCCGAAATGGATGTTCGAACCGCCATAATTGTTCGGCTCGAACGACCCCGCGCCCTTGATGTCGGTCTTGGTCGAGGGCGAAAGATCGGCCGACCCGCCGAGCAGCCACGGCACCTTCGCCGCAATGGCGTTGAGCACCTTGCCGCCGGCATCGCGCGAGGCGATTCCCTTGGGGTCGGCATCGAACACCGGAATGTCGGCGTCCCAGCCATCGGGCAATTTGCCGGTCAGCATCGCGTCGATCTGCGCGGCGAGATTGGGATAGGCGGTGCGATATTCGGCGTATTTCGCTTCCCATGCCTCGCGCAAAGGTGCGCCGCGCCCCGCGATCTCGCCGTGAAAATGGTCGAGCACGCCATCGGGGACGCGGAAATTCTCGTCCTCGGGCCAGCCATAGGCGCGCTTGGTCGCCTTGACATTGTCGACACCGAGCGGCTCGCCATGCGCCTTTTCGCTGCCGGCGCGGGGCGAGCCCCAGCCGATGATCGAATGGACGACGATGAAGGTCGGCTTGTCGGTCGTCGCGCGGAAGGTGGCGAAGGCGTTCGACAGCGCGGCGACATCATTGGCATCGTCGACATGGATGACGTTCCAGCCATAGGCCTGGAAGCGCATGCCGACATCCTCGTCAAAGGCGAGCGCGGTGTCGCCCTCGATCGAGATATGGTTGCTGTCGTAGATCCAGCACAGGTTGGACAGCTTGAGATGGCCAGCCATGCTCGCCGCCTCGGCCGAGACGCCTTCCATCATGTCGCCGTCGCCGCACAGCGCATAGACGTCATGGTCGAACAGGTCGAAGCCGTCGCGGTTGTAGCGCGCGGCGAGCCAGCGCTCGGCGATCGCCATGCCGACCGAATTGCTGCAGCCCGCACCGAGCGGGCCGGTGGTCGTCTCGACGCCGGTGGTGTGGCGGTATTCTGGGTGACCCGGGGTCTTCGAGCCGAGCTGGCGGAATTGCTCGATGTCGTGGAGGCTCACTGCCTCGCTGCCCGTCGGCTTGCCGTTCCGGTCGATCTCGCGGACGCCGGCGAGATGCAGCAGGCTGTAGAGCAGCATCGAGGCGTGGCCGACCGAGAGGACGAAGCGGTCGCGATTGGGCCAATCTGGCCTGGCCGGATCAGTGCGCAGGAACTGCGCCCACAGCGCATAGCCGACCGGGGCGAGCGCCATCGGGGTGCCGGGATGGCCCGAATTGGCGGCCTGCACCGCATCCATCGAAAGCGTTCGGATCGTGTCGATCGTCAGACGCGCGAGCGAGCCGTCCTCATGAACGTCTGCGGGAAGCGGGGTTGCGGTGTCGGACATCGGAGAGATCGCCTTGCTGGGAGATCGACCGAACGCGCGCGCATCCGATCGGGTTTCGGTGACTCGGGCGCTTTAGTCGCACATGGCCTTGCGTTCCAGCCGCGTAACGACGCCGCGGACGGCAATATAGGCAATATCGACTTCGTCGAGGAATAGCCCATGGCCGAGTATGCCGGGAATCGCGGCGATCCGCCCCGCGTCGGCGACGGGATCGAGCGCGGCGAAATGGCAGTCGAGCACCATATTGCCCTGATCGGTGCGATAGGTGCCGCCGTCGCGCGGCGCGACCTGCGCACCGAGCGCGGTGAGCCGCGCCGCAACGAAGCCGCGCGCGAACGGCAAAACCTCGACCGGCACCTTCGCCGCGCCGAGCCGGGCGACTTGCTTCGACCCGTCCGCGATAACGATCATGCGGCGCGCGGCGGTGGCGACGATCTTCTCGCGCAGCATCGCCCCACCCGCGCCCTTGATCGCACGCAGATCGGGATCGATCTCGTCGGCGCCGTCGATCGCCAAATCGAGCGTCGCGACGTCGGCGAAGTCGCGCAGCGGGATGCCGGCAGCGCGCGCCAGCGCCTCGCTCGCCAGCGAGGTGACGACGGCATGGATATCGAGCCCGGCGCGCACCTTCTCGCCGAGCCGGGCGATGGCATGCGCGGCGGTCGAGCCCGTGCCGAGCCCGATCAGCATGCCGGGCCGTACTTCCTCCACCGCGGTCTGGGCGGCGAGGCGCTTGTCGTCGTCTGTGGTCATTCGGTGCACCTAGCATATTTCGCTGGCGAGAGGCGGTGGCTTCGGGGCAAGGGCGCGGCATGATCGAGAAATTGCTCACCCTGCTCGCCACCTTCACCATCGCGGTCATCTCCGGTGGCGGCTATCTCGGCATCGCCCTGCTGATGGCGATCGAGAGCGCGTGTATCCCGCTGCCGTCGGAAATCATCATGCCGTTTGCCGGCTATCTTGTCTCGACCGGGCGCTTCGACCTGTATCTCGCCGCGACCGCCGGGGCGATCGGCTGCAATCTCGGCTCGATCGTCGCCTATGAGATCGGCAAGCGCGGCGGCCGCCCGCTGGCCGAGCGCTGGGGGCGCTATGTGCTGGTCGGGCCGGGCGAACTCGACATGGCCGACCGCTTCTTCGCGCGCTTCGGCGGGATCGCGGTGTTGATCGGCCGGCTGCTGCCGGTGATCCGCTCGTTCATCGCCTTCCCCGCCGGCGTCGCGCGGATGAAGCTGGTGCCGTTCCATATCTATACCTTCATCGGGTCGTGGCCGTGGTGCTTCGGGCTGGCCTGGGTCGGCATGAAGCTGGGCGACAAGTGGAACAGCGACCCGCGCATCAAGGCGGCGTTCCATTCGGCCGATGTGGCGGTGGCGGTGGTGCTGCTCGCCGGCGTGGCGTTCTTCGTGTGGCACAAGCTGCACCGCCTGAAGCGCTGAAGGGCTCCGCCGCGCGATCCCCTGTTCCGCGCGCATAACAGGGGGAAAATTGTTTTTTGCGCCCGAGTTTCCGACGAATCGGGCGGTTGTTCTTTTCAATACAAGATGTTGCGACAATGGCTCGCGGCGAAAGAACAGAGGCGAAGCGCCGCCGGAACAGAGCGATCGGGACGCGATAACAGCAGGAACAGGGCACATAACAGGATGTCTCCTGGCGATGTTGCACGATACGTCGGTCCGAGCGTCCTCCCCTGCTGCACGCGGCGCGGCAATAAGTGAATCACGCCGGCAACCCCGGCACCGCGCGCGAGACGCGACACGATGCGCGGTGATTTGCTAGCATGGCGGTCGGGGGTAGTTTGATATGAGATCCACATCGCTTTCCGCGCTTCTCGCGCTGGCGCTGACATCCTGTGCACCGGCGATCGTGCGCGACCATGGCTGGATCGAACGGCCCGTGGCGCAGGACCGGAGTTTCGTGCTCGGCGCGCTTCCCGGCGGCGCCGACCCGCAGGCGCGACAGGCGCGCGACGCGGTGCGCGCCGCACTCGTCGCGCAGGGCTATCGCGAGGCCGATGACGGCCGGTACCGGGTCGATATCGGCTTCGGGCAATTTGCCGGCACGGCATCGCCGCTCGCAGGAAAAACCGCGCCCGCGACCGGCGCGATCATATTGTGCCGGCGCCAGTCGCATCGGCTCTCGGTGGCGATGATCAAGCGCAGCGACGGCACCGTCGTTTATCGCGGCGCAGCGTCGCTGGCACGGTGCGGCACGGCGCCGGCCGGCATGATCGCGTCGCTGGCCGAGGCGGCGATCGGATCAGATTAGCGCCGGCAGCCTGACGCGGAACCGAGCCCCGTGCGGGTGCAGCGCGACATGGGCCACGGTGCCGCCGTGCCGCTCGGTCGCATCGCGGACATAGGCTAGGCCGAGACCGACCGACGGCGCCGCGCCCGACCCGCGCACCGTGCCGAAGCGGGCAAAGGCATTATCGGCGCGTTCCGGCGCCAGCCCGGGCCCGTCATCCTCGATCAGCACCTCGACCCATCCCGCGGCCTCGGTGACGACGCAGCGCACCTCGCCGCCATCGGCACTGAATTTCACCGCATTGTCGATCAGGTTGGCGAACAGCCGGGTCAGCGTGTCGCGCTCGCCCATGACATAGCGTGGTTCATCGAGACCGGCCGTCGCGATGCGGATGCCGCGTCGCCGCGCCTGGCCCCATAATGCATCGCTCGCCTCGGCCAGCGCGGCGCAAAGATCGGTTTCCTCCGGTGCAAAACGCGTGGTCCTGAGCCGGGCGCGCTGGACGAACATGTCGGCCAGCGCGAGTGTGCGCCGCGCATGGCCGGCGATCCGCGCGGCGAGCTCTGGCGGCGCGGCGCCGCCGTCGAGCAGCGTGATGATTGACGCCTGGGGCGCGCGCATGTCGTGGCTGAGGAATTCGAGCGCCTCTTCGCGATCGTGCTCGGCCGCACGGATCGCGGTGATTTCGGCGAGCAGCAGGATCCAGCCGCGCTGCACACCATCGCCCGCGGTTAGCGGCGCGCGGCGCAGCGAGAAGCTGCGGCCGTCGGCGAGCGTCAGCTCCGCATCGTCGCGGTGCTCGGCGATCGCCGCCAGCCGCTCGGTCACCGACCCTGCCGTGGCGCCGAGCAGCGCCGTTGCCGGGGCATTGGCAAGCAGCAGGCGATCGTCGAGCGTCGTCACGACCAGCGGATCGGGGACGCTCTCGATCGCATCGGACACCAGCTGACGCAGGTCGCGCAGCCGGCGGATCGAACTGCTCAGGTCCGCCGCCTGCCCGCCGATGCGGTCGAGAAACCGCGACGGTGCCGCCTCGTCGGGCGGCGGAAGGGCATCGGCCGCGAAACTGTCGAGCTCGCGCGTCAGGACACCGTGCACGGCCTGAAGCCGCCGCCAGCCCCAGAGCGGGTAGGCGATCAACAGCCCGATCAGCCCGGCGGCGGGCGGCAGCCACCAGCCGGCCAGCACGAGCAACGCTGCGGGTACGACGATCATTGCGCCGATCAGCGCGATCGACGCGCCGAGCGCCTGCGCCGGCTTCAGGCGCCAGAAGGCGAGCAGCAGCAGCAACGTCGGCAGCAGCGACAGCGCGAGCCGCCATGGCAGGCCCAGTTCGCGCGCCAGCCCGCCCCCGATCAGCGCGTTGAGCAGATCGGCCTGGATTTCGATTCCCGCGATCGCCTCGCCGCTGCGCGAGGGAACGACATAGCGGTCGCCGAGCCCCCCGGCGGTGACGCCGACCAGGACGATGTGGTCGCGCAGCAACGCCGGCGACACTGCGCCCGACGCGACGCTCTCGAACGGCACGGTGCGAAAGCCGCCCGGGTGGGGCGGGTAGGGCACGAGCGCGATGTCGCCGGCGCCCGACGGTCGGTGATAGACGAGCCGATAGGTCGCCTCCATCAAATGCGGCCAGCCGTCGGCGCGGAGCAGCGCGGCGCGCGCACTGCCGTCGGCTTCATGTGGCAGCGCGACATGCCCGAGCGCTGCCGCCGCGCCGCGGATCGGCGCGACCGGCGGGGTAATGTCGAGCGCGCGCCCGTTGCGCCCCGGCACCTCGAACAGCACCGGCAAGGCGACGGGCGCGTCGCGCAGCGCTGCCGCGAGCCGGGCGTCGCCTTCCGCCGGGCCGGGATCGGTGAACAGCACGTCATAGGCAATCGCCGCTGGTCGTGCGCGCGCGATCTGCGCAATCGCCCGGGCATGCACGTCGCGCGACCAGGGCCAGCGCCCGAGTGCGGCGATGCTCGAATCATCGATCGCGACGATCAGGATGCGGTCCGATGGTGGCGGCGCGCGCAGCCCGATCAGCAGATCATAGGCGGCATTGTCGAGCCGCGCCGTTGCGCCCGTGATGACCAGCCCGATGATGATGGCGCCGGTCAACGCGACGATGGCGCACCATTCGACCAGCAGGCGCCGCGCGAGCAAAGCGCTACCGCCCCCGTCGCCGACCGGGATTTGCAATGGTCAGCTTCTCCGGATCGGTCCAGGTCTCCGCCTCGCCGCTGGCGTCGATCTGGTAAAGCCCGACGCGCCAATAATAGACCCCCGCCGGCAGATCGTGCAGCAGCAGCTCGTCCCGCGTCAGCCCGACCTCGTCGACGACCGGGGCACCGTCGGGACGCCCCGGCATCAACTGGAAATGATAGCGCCGCTGGCCGCTGCCCGCGCCCGACCAGCGAAAGCGGAAACCCTCGGCCTCCGCCGCTGCCTCGCCGTGCAGCGAGGCAAGCCGGCGCGTGACGGTATAGGTCTGGGCGAGCCCCTCGAGCCCGTCGGGCGATATCGCCGAGACGCGGACGAAGAGATTGCCGTTGGGCACCTGCGGCAGCGCGAAATCCTGACCCGCGACGATCTGTTCGGTGAGGTTTTCGATGAAGCCCGAATCGGCGGCGAGCACCGCGCGGTATTTCGTCGCGCCGGGCACTGCGGTCAGATGGAAGCGGACGAGATCGTCGGTCTGCATCTTGCCCGGATCGGCCAGATCGGGCGCGGGGAGCAACGTCGCGCGCTTGCTGTTGCCGGCGGCATCGGTGGTCGCCCCGAAGGCTTTGTCGACGAGCAAGGGGTTCGTCTCGTCGGCGGGCGAGACGGCAACCGTACCGGCGAGCACTTCGGCCGTCGCGCTCGTCGCCGCTTCGTCAAAGGCGACGCGGAATTCGGTGCCGCGCACCGCTGTCATGCTCACCGGCGTGCCGATACGATAGCGGCCGGTGGGGTCGCCGATCGGCGAAACCTTGGTCTCCAGCCTGCCGCGCGCGATCGTCAGTCGATAGTCGATCGCCCCGGTCATCACGATGCGGCGAATCTCGCGGACCGTGAAGCTGCTTTGCGACGGCAGCACCAGCTTCGAGCGGTCGGCGAGGGTGAGCGTGACGAAGCTGTTGGCGGCGGTCGACATCACCGCACCTTCGCCGATCGTCATGCCGGGCGTCGGGGTGACGGCGCGACCGCCGATGACGATCGTCACGGTGCCGCGATAGCTGGCGAGCGTGGCGGGCTCGACGGTGTAGCGCAGCCACGCGCGCGGGATGTCGATCGTCAGGCCGACCGGCAAATGGCGCGGGTCGCGCGCCCGGGCGAGCGGCCGCAAGGCGCGCCACCCGCGCTGCGGCTGGAGATAGCGGCGACTGAGCGCCTCGAGCGTGTCGCCGCGCTTCACGACATAGGGTATCGTCGCCACGCGTGCCGGCGGTGACACCGGGGCCGGTGCCGCCTGGATCGCGAGCATCATGCGCATTCCCCCGGGTCGAACTGTTCCAGGCGATAACCGTAGCCCGAAATGGCGACGATGCGGAATCCGTTCTCGGGCACGAGCTTCAGCTTCGTGCGGATGCGGGACACGTGCATGTCGAGGGTGCGCGTCGGCAACGTCGCATCGCTCTGCCAGACGCTTTCGAGCAGATAGCCGCGCGACATCGGGCGATGGAGATTTTCGAAGAAGGTCAGCGCGAGCTGGAATTCCTTGGCGCTCAGCGCGATGTCGATGCCGGCGACCGCGACGCTGGCGGTCAGCCGGTCGAAGGCATGGTCGCCGAAGCGCACCGTGCGTACGGGCTGCGGCGTCGGCGCCGTACGGCGCAGGACGGCGGCGACGCGCGCGGCGATGACCGCGGCGCTTTCCGGTTTCACGACATAATCGTCGGCGCCCGACCCCAGCGCCGCGGTGATGTCGAGCTTGTCGGCGCGGCTGGTGAGCATGATGACGCCGATGGCCGGCGACATGGTCGCACGGACGGTGCGCAAGATCTCGATCCCCGGGCGATCGGGGAGGTTCCAGTCGAGCAGCAGCAGGTCGAACGTGTCGCGCCTGAGCGCGGCGAGCAGCGCGGCGGCGGTCGCGAAGCCCTCGCAGTGATACCCGACCTCGATCAGCGCGGCGCGAACGAAGGCGACCACGTCGCCATCATCATCCACCACCGCGATCCGCATCGATGAGCCCGCCCCGTGCCGAGGCCGAACGGCGCTCAGCGTCGAAAATCGGCGACGGTGAGGGTCACCGTGTCGCCATCGACATCGCCCTTAGCGATCATCCGCAATGCGGCAAGTTCGAGATGGGCCGCCTTGTGCATCATGATGCGGCGGATCGCGTCGTGATCGACGCGCTCCTGGTCGGCCATGCTGGCAAGCACGGCGGGCTCGACCCCGACGACCCATTCGTTCCGATCCGCGGTGCGCAGCGAGAAGATCAGCCAGCCATCCTCCCGGACGCGATAGAAGGACGGTATGTCGTCCGGCGCCGCGTCCTGCCGCGTCGCATCGTCATTCCCGCGCGTCATGGCCCGTCTCCACCAGCCGGACATGCTTGATGAAGGCGAAAGCGGCAGCGCGATCATCGGCTTGTGCATGAAGGCAAACATGCCGATCGGGCTAGCACCCATCGCCGCACTAAACAATTGAATATAATGTAAATTATTGTAAATTCGGGGATGCGGCGACGTCGTATGAAAAGGCGGTGACGATGCTCCGCTCACGCGCGATCTTTTGTTAAGATAATCGCGCCGGGTTTGGGCGTGTGGGCGTCAAAGCTTGAGCTTGAGTAGATCCAGGAAGCGAACCGGCGATCTCTTGTCGTCTACATTTCTGCAATAGATGCGCAAAAAACGTGACGCAAGCGCCTGTAGGCCGGCAAGGCTGCCTGCGGTCTATTCCCCGGTGAAGTTCGGCGCGCGGCGTTCGATAAAGGCGTCGATCGCTTCTTCGTTATCGCGCGTCGCATGGGCGAGGCTCTGCATCGCGGCGGACAGTTCGAGCGTGTTGGCGAGCGTCGCGGTCTGCGCCTCGCGCAGCAGGCGGCGCGTC
Source organism: Sphingomonas sp. AR_OL41 (assembly GCF_029911635.1). Lineage (GTDB taxonomy): Bacteria > Pseudomonadota > Alphaproteobacteria > Sphingomonadales > Sphingomonadaceae > Sphingomonas. Next base: position 19,817 of record NZ_JARYTI010000008.1, on the reverse strand, counting down.
ATGCGCACGGCATGCGGCGGGTTGGCGGCGATCTTGTCGGCGATGCCGCGCGCGGTGGACAGCAGATCGGCCGCCGGGACGACATGGCTGACGAGGCCGATTTGAAGCGCGGTCGCGGCGTCGATCGTCTCGCCGGTCAGCGTCAGTTCGACCGCGCGGCTGAAGCCGATGACGCGCGGCAGCAACCAGGCGCCGCCATCGCCCGGGACGATGCCGAGCTTGACGAAACTCTCGGCGAATACCGCCGTATCGGCGGCGACGCGAATGTCGCACATGCAGGCGAGGTCGAGCCCCGCGCCAATAGCGGGTCCGTTGATCGCCGCGATCACCGGCACTTCCAGCGCATGGAACATCAACGGCAGGCGCTGGATGCCCTCGCGATAGTTACGCCGCGTCTGCGCCGGCAGGCTGGCGCGCAGGCCGCTGCCCGCTTTCATCGCCTTGAGGTCGCCGCCGGCCGAAAAGGCACTGCCGGCGCCGGTCAGGATGACGCAGCGCACGCCGATATCGGCATCGGCTTCGTGCATCGTCGCGATCAGCGCGTCGATCAGGCCGTTATCGGAAACCGGGTTGCGCTTGTCGGGCAGGTTGAGCGTGACGGTGAGGATCGCGCCGTCGCGGCTGGCGAGGATTGGCGCGCTGTCGTTGATGGTCATGCTCATTTCGCCTCGGCCAGGAGTTGCTTCGCGGTTTCGGTCGTCCAGTTCATCCCGCCGGTCATCCGCCAAACCTCGTGACCGGTCGAATCGTAGAGGATGCTGGTCGGCAGGCTGGCATTGTAGGCGACGCTCAGCTTCGTCTCGGGATCGGCAAAGGATTGCAGATGCGTAACGCCGTGATCGCGCAGGAACTTGGCCGCCTTGGCCGAGCCATCGGCGCCGATATCCTGGCTGACCGCGACGATCGTCATGCTCGCCGCCGCCTTGTCGAGTGTCGGCATCTCGGCGACGCACGGCGCGCACCATGTCGCCCACAGGTTGAGCAGCACGGGCTTGCCGGCGAACGCCGCGATCGAACTCGGCTTGCCGGCGGCGTCGGTAAAGCCGATCGCCGGGGCGGGCTCGCCCTTATGGCTGCGGTCGAGCGTGCCGATGACATCGACCGCGCCCTTGTCGCCCTTGGCCGGCGGCGCATCGGCGGGGGTGCCGCTATTCTCGACCGGCAGCTTGCTCGGCATCGCTTGCGGGGCGCCCGCGTTCTGCTTATCGCACCCGGCGACAGCGCCCAGCAGCAGGAGCGGCACGATCACCGAGCGTAAGGACGAGAAGGAAGCCATGGGGCACGCATCCAATGCGATGTGGGGCGGACGCTTCGCCGAGGGTCCGGCAGCGGTGATGCGCGAGATAAATGCCTCGATCCCGTTCGACAAGCGCTTGTGGCAACAGGACGTGGCGGGATCGCAGGCGCATGTCGCGATGCTCGGCGCGCAGGGCATCGTTTCATCCGAGGACGCGGCGACGATCGGCGCCGGGCTGGCGCAGGTCGCGGCGGACTATGCGGCGCATGGCGTGACCGAGGATCTGACCCTCGAAGACATTCATATGCAGACCGAGGCGCGGCTGGCCGAGAAGATCGGCCCGGTCGCCGGGCGACTGCACACCGCACGCTCGCGCAACGACCAGGTCGCGACCGATTTCAAGCTGTGGGTGCGCGACGCGATCGACCAGGTCACGGCGGCGCTGATCGCGTTCCAGGACGCGCTGTTGGTCCGCGCCGAGGAACATGCCGACAGCGTGATGCCGGGTTTCACGCATCTGCAGAGCGCGCAGCCGGTGACGCTGGGCCATCATCTGATGGCCTATCACGAGATGATCGCGCGCGACCGCGGGCGCTTTGCCGATGCGCGCGCACGGCTCAATCGCTGCCCGCTCGGCTCGGCCGCGCTGGCCGGGACAGGCTTCCCGATCGATCGCGATGCGACGGCCGCGACGCTGGGCTTCGACGGGCCGACGCGCAACTCGCTCGACGGCGTGTCGGACCGCGACTTCGCGATCGAATATCTCACCGCCGCCGCGCAGTGCGCGCTGCATCTCAGCCGGCTGGCCGAGGAATTCATCCTGTGGGCGTCGCAGCCCTTCGGTTTCGTTTCCCTGTCGGACCAATGGTCGACCGGCTCGTCGATCATGCCGCAGAAGCGCAACCCGGACGCGGCGGAGCTGGTGCGCGGCCATTCCGGCCGGATCATCGGCTGCCTCACCGCGCTGATGATCACGATGAAAGGCCTGCCGCTGGCCTATTCCAAGGACATGCAGGACGACAAGCCGCCGGTGTTCGAGGCGCATGACCTGCTCGGCCTGTCGCTCGCGGCGATGACCGGGATGGTCGCAAGCGCGACCTTCCGCACCGAGCGGATGCGCGGCGCGGCGGAGGCCGGCTTCGCCACCGCCACCGACCTGGCCGACTGGCTGGTGCGCGAGGGCGGCATCCCGTTCCGCGAGGCGCATCACATCACCGGCCGCGCGGTGAAGCGCGCCGAGGAACTGGGCGTGTCGCTCGACAAGCTGCCGCTCGACGACCTGATTGCCATCGATGCGCGAATCGACCAACGCGTCTATGGTGTGTTGACGGTCGATGCGTCGGTCGCCAGCAGGACGAGCTTTGGCGGCACGGCGCCGGCCAATGTGCGTGCGGCGATCCGTGCCGCGCGCGAAGGAGACGGGCGATGAAAGCGGTGATCGGACTGGCCCTTGCGCTGCTGCTGGCGGCATGCGGATCGATGTCGGGCCTCAAACCGGCCAAGGGCGAATCGCTGCCCGTCGCGCCCTATGGCGCGCGCGCGACGCCGAGCGCGACGCAGCTGCTCACGCCGTCCAACCAGGCGCGACCGGCGCGCAGCGACGAATTGCTGACCGACTCCGAGCAGCGGCGCAGCGACGAATTCGACCTGCCCCCCAGCCGCTGATGGATCATTTCACGCTGATTGACGGGGCGCTCCACGCCGAGAGCGTCCCGCTGGAACGGATTGCCGCCGATGTCGGTACGCCGGTCTATGTCTATTCGCGCGCCATGTTCGAGCACCAGGCCGATGCGTTTCGCGCCGGGCTGGTCGATGCCGGGATCGACGACGCGCATCTCGCCTATGCCATCAAGGCCAACCCCAATCGCGCGGTGCTCGCGGTGCTGGCGAAGCGCGGCTTCGGCGCCGACGTGGTGTCGCTCGGCGAGATGCAGCGCGCGCTGGCGGCGGGCATGCCGGCGCGCGACATCGTCTTTTCGGGTGTCGGCAAGACGCGCGGCGAACTCGCCGGCGCGCTCGATGCCGGGATCGGCCAGTTCAATCTCGAACTCGAGGAAGAGGGCGAAGTGCTCGCGGCGATCGCCGCGGCCGGCGGTAAGCGCGCCGATGCGACCTTGCGGGTCAACCCCGATGTCGATGCCGGCACGCATGCCAAGATCTCGACCGGCAAAAAAGAGAACAAGTTCGGCGTCGCGATCGACCAGTCGGTGGCGATGTACGGTCGGCTCGCCGCGCTGCCGGGCCTCAACATGCGCGGCGTGGCGATCCATATCGGTAGCCAGTTGCTCGACCTCGCCCCGCTCGAAGCGGCCTATACGCGGATCGGCCAGCTCGTCGCCGAGCTGCGCGCGGCGGGGCATAGGATCGAGCGCGTCGATCTCGGCGGCGGGCTCGGCGTGCCGTACAAGGCCGGCGATGTGCCGCCGAGTACGCAGGCCTATGGCGCGATGGTCGCGCGGGTGACCAAGGGCTGGAACGTCCAGCTGATGTTCGAGCCCGGCCGCTTCATCGCCGGCAATGCCGGGGTGCTGCTGACGCGGGTGATCTGGGTCAAGCCGGGGGCGGTGAACCCCTATGTCATCGTCGATGCGGCGATGAACGATCTCGCGCGGCCCGCGCTCTATGATGCGTGGCACGATTTCGTCGCGGTGCGGCCCTCGGGCGAGCGGATGATCGCCAATATCGCGGGCCCGGTGTGCGAGAGCGGCGACACCTTCGCGATGGGTCGCGACATCGATGCGGTGAAGTCGGGCGATCTTGCGATCTTCCGTACCGCGGGCGCCTATGGCGCGACGATGGCCTCGACCTATAACAGCCGGGCGCTGGTGCCCGAGGTGCTGGTCGATGGCGACCGCTATGCGGTGGTCGCCGATCGCATCGACCCGGCGACGATCCTCGCAGCGGAGCGGCTGCCCGACTGGCTGGCTGCGTGACCTGGCACAGCCTGCCGCTGTTCATGACGGTGGCGGGCCGGTCGGTGATCCTGCTTGGCGAGGGCGAAGCGGCCGAGGCCAAGCGCCGCCTGCTCGACCGCGCCGGCGCGGTGATCGTCGGCGAGGACGCGGCAGCGGCGCTGGCGATCGTCGCGCTCGACGACGAGACGGAGGCGCTGGCGGCGGTGGCACGGCTCAAGGCGCGCGGCGTGCTGGTCAATGCGGTCGATCGCCCGGCGCTGTGCGACTTTACCGTGCCGGCGATCATCGATCGCGACCCCGTACTGATCGCGATCGGCACCGGCGGCGCCTCGGCCGGGCTCGCCGCGGCGCTGCGCCAGCGGCTCGAGGGCTTGTTGCCGGACACGCTTGGCGCCCTCGCCCGCACGCTGCATGCGGCGCGCGCGGCGATCCGGGCACGCTTCCCCGACGGTGTCGACCGGCGGCGCGCAATCGGTACAGCGCTGGCGCCGGGTGGCACGCTCGATCCGCTGACCGCCAGCCACGACGTCGCCGCATGGCTCGCCGGCGCCGACAACGCTCCGGGCGACATGCTGGTGACGATCCGGCCGCGCTCGGGCGACCCCGACGACCTGACGCTGCGTGAGGCGCGATTGCTGTCGCAGGCCGACCGCATCCTGCACGGTGCTACGGTACCAGCATCGCTGCTCGATCGCGCGCGCGCCGATGCGATGCGGATTGTCTGCGACGCGCCGCCCGTTACCACCTCACAGGGACTGACGCTCTATATGGAGATGGCATGAGCGGATTTGCCTATCGCGTGGACAAGGGCCATGCCGAACGCGTCGCGATCGAGGGCGCGCTGGGCTGCGGCGCGGCGCTCGTCTGGGTCCATCTCACCACCAACAACGAACAGGCCCAGGCGTGGCTGACCGAGGAAGCCAAGCTGCCCGACCATATCGTCGAGCCGCTGACCGCGACCGAGACGCGGCCGCGCTGCGACGCGCTCGGCGACGGCGCCTATCTCAACCTGCGTGGGCGCTCCAGCGAGGCGATGACCTCGTCCGACCCGCTCGCCTCGGTGCGAATCTGGGCGCAGGCCGGGCGGGTGATCTCGGTGACGCGCAAACCGCTCGTCGCGATCGACGTCGTCGCCAAGGCGATCGAGCAGGGCAATATTCTCGATCCGGGTGACCTGATCGCCGAGTTCGCCAGCGCAATCACCGCCGATCTCGACCCCGAAGTGGCCGACCTCGGCGACCAGCTCGACGATTGCGAGGCCGAGCTCAACGCCGACAAGGTGTTCGAACTGCGCCGCACCGTAACGGCGGTACGCGTCGCGGCGATCGGTTATCGCCGCTTCCTCACCCCGCAGCGCGCCGCGCTCGAAAAGCTTGCCGCGCTGCCGTGCGACTGGTTGCAGGATGATGACCGGTTGCATCTCAATTCGGCGGCCGACCGCGCCGCGCGCATGGCCGAGGAGCTGGAGAGCATCCGTGAACGGTCGGCGCTGGCGCATGAAGCGCTGACCGATCTGCGCGCCGAGCAGATCGATTCACGCGCGCTGCTGATCTCGATCGTGGCGATGATTTTCCTGCCGTTGACCTTTCTCACCGGTCTGTACGGCATGAACGTCAAGGGGCTCCCTTATGCCGAGGAGCCATGGGCGTTCGACGCGATCGCCGGCATCTGCCTGCTCACCACCGTCGGCATCATCATCTATTTCATGCAACGCCGCTGGTTTCGGGGCTGAGCCGCTCGATCTGATCGTTGAGCGCCTGAATCGAGGCGACGAGGCGCTGGCGATCGGCGCGTGTCGCGGCGAGTTCGGTCCTCGCCTCGCCGAGTTCCATCGCCCGCGTGGCGATGCGCGCGTCGAGCGTGGCGTTGGAACGCTGAAGTTCGGCAATGCGCCGCGCGCGCGCCAGTACGCGTTCGATCCGTGCATGGAGCACCTCGAAGACGAACGGCTTGGCGACATGATCGTCGGCGCCGGCGGCGAGCGCCTCGACCGCGGCGGCGGGGTCGCTGCGCCCGGTCAGCATGATCACGGGCAAATCGGAAGTTTCGCGGCTGCCGCGAATCTCGCGCAGCACATGCATGCCCGACATCATCGGCATGACCATGTCGAGCAGCACGAGATCGAAGCCGCGCGCCGCGATGAGATCGAGCGCCTCGGCGCCATTGTCGCACAACACGGCGAGGTAGCCGAGATGGCCGAGCCGCTTGCCGAGCACCGCGAGATTGGTGCGGCTGTCGTCGACGACGAGGATGGTGCGCACCGGCCCCTGTCGCGGCATGACCAGGCTTTGCTCGCCGAAAAGCTCCATCGCGTCAGATCCCGTGTCGTTCACGAGGGCGATTTTACCGCCGTCATCGTCACCGAAGGGTTAACGGCGCGGCAACCATAGCCTGAGAATCATGCCGCCGCGCCGCAACGACCCGCCGCACTGATTCAACAAACTGCGCGCCCGGGCCATGCTGCCCCCGCCATGACGGCTCGCCCTATGATGATCGCGCCGCCCGGTTGGAGATCGCAGCCATTCCCCGCCGTGTGATGACAATGGAGGCCATGATAAAATCAGGCTATTCGCATAATGCGACCAGTATCGCCCAGTCATCGCGCACCTCCGACGCGCCGGCCGCGTCGATCACCCACAGCACGCGTTGTTGGGATTTGACACTTCGTCACCGCGCACACATTGCCAGAGGGCGATCGCCTTCACCCGAAAACGTCACCCCATCCCCTCGCAAAATGACCCTTATACTTGACGCGCATCACCAGCTCGACTTGCGCGGTATTTGCCGCAGGCTGCCGCCTCCCGGCGCGAATCGGCGGTGATTCAAACGACGCGCCGCCATGATAGAAATGGCGCACGATCATCCCGGCTGCCGCTCTTTCCCATCGTACGATCGATCTGCGACGTTCCTGCCGCCTTCAGGCGGCGCGGACCGTCCGCCAGGCTTCGGCGATCTCCGCCAGCGTCGACGCGACGTCGCGGAACGGTGCCGCGTCGTCGCCGATGCTCGCCGCGACGATGGTGTTGCGTGCGCCGGCATAGAGCCGCGCAAGCGTGACCGCGACGTCGCCGCCGGCCTCGAAGTCGAGTCCCGCCTCGAGCGCGAAGAGGATTGCCGTGGCACGGGTCAGCTTGTCGCTCTTGAGCGCATAGTTGCGATTCTCGGTCGCCCAGGCGGCGGTGCGCAGCGTGCGGATCGCCTCCTCATAGAGGAGCTGCACCAAGGCCGGGCCGTCGGCCTCGGCGGTGCGGCCGCTGGCGTCGATCTGACGATAGGTTTCCTCGGCGTTGCGGCCGAGCGCGGTGGCGTAAGCGGCCATGATCAGTTGGTCGGCTTGTTCCAGGCGGCGATCTGCGCCGTCAGGAAGCTCTGCGTCGACTTGTACGCCGCGACCTGCGAATCCATCGCCGAATATTGCTGCGTCAGGCGGGTCTTGGCCGCGTCCTCAAGCGTGCTGAGCTTGTCCTGCTGATCGGCAATGTCCGACTGCACCTTGGTATAGCGGGTGGTGCTGGCGGCGAGGCCGGTCTTGGCGCTGGTTGCGCTGTTCGAAATCGCGGTCAGCGCGGCACCGATGCCCTTGCCGCTCGCCCCGGTACCGTCGGCAAACATCGCCTCGACCGCGTCGGGCCAGGTGGCAAGCGCCTTTTGCAGGACGTCGGAGCGCACGCTGAGCGTGCCGTCGCGATTGGTCGCGACGCCGATCTCGGCCAACGTCGTTGGCGCGCCGGTGTCGCCGCCGGTCACCAGGTTGGTCAGCGACAGCGTGGTCAGCGAATGCGACAGCGCGGCGGTCGCGCTGTCCTGCTTGAGCGTGCCCTTGACCGGGTCGGTTGCCTCGGCGACGATCGCGTGCAGCTGGTTATAGGTATCGACATAGTCGTTGACTGCCTGGGTCAGCGCGCTGGTCGGGCGGCTCGACCCGAGCGTCGTCGTGCCTGTGCCGGTGAGGGTGAACTTCACCCCGTCGACGAGATCGGAAAAACTGTTGCTGGCGCGCTCGACCGCCACGCCGTCAAGGCTCAGCGCGGCGTTGGTCGCGGCTGTGCCGATCGTCGTCGCGCTCTCGCCGACGCCGATGTTGAGCGCGGCGAGTTCCGGCGTGCTGCCCGTCAGCGTAAAGGCCTGGGCGCTCCCGGTCGCGCCCTTGAGCGTCAGCCGCGCCGTGCCGTCGACATCGGTAACGACCGAGGCGGTCACGCCGGCCTTGGCCGCGTTGATCGCGCTGGCGATGCCGTCGAGCGATTGATGCGTCGAATCGATCGCGATCGTCACGGGGGAGCCGCTGCCTGCGGTAAAATCGGTCATCGCACCATCGGCTACCGTCGCGGTGCCGAAGGTGAGCGAGAGAGTGCCCGTGCCGATTGCGGTGGTGCGGCTGGCAACGGGGGTGGCGGTGGTGGCGGTCTGCGCCGCGGCGAGATGCGACACGGTCAGCGTCGCGTTGAGCGATCCGACCTTGCCGCTGAGCGCCGTCGTCACGCCGGCGACCGCGCTGTTGGAACTGGTCGGCTGGTTGAGCAGCGTGCCGCCCTTGATCAGCGAGGTCAGCGCCGAGGCGAAGCCGGTGATCCCGCTCTGCAGCTTGGCGACCTCGGAAATCTGCGTGGTGACGTCGTTGGTCTTGCTGGTCAGCGCGGCGGTCTTGCCGGCGAACTGGGCATTGACCAGCGACGTCACGATCGCCGCCGTGTCGATGCCCGAGCCGGCACCGAGCGCGAGTGCGATCTGCGAGGCGGAAGTTGCCGTGGTCGAGCTCGTCGTCGTCATGCCCTGAATCCCGGCGATGGTGTCATGTTATAAAACGGCCGCAGGCGCATGATCTTTACCCCTTCACGCCGTTTTCGTCGAAGCGCGCGCTGGCCGGCACCGGCACCTCGGGCGCCGTGCCGCCGGCCTCGGCATTGAGGCCGAAGACGAAGGCGAGGATCGTCGCGATCGCGACATAAAGGTCGTCGCGAATCTCCTGCCCTTCGCGGCTGGTGTAGTAGAGCGCGCGGGCGATGGCGGGATATTCGAGGATTGGCACGCGGCTCTCGCCGGCCAGTTCGCGGATCGCCTCGGCGATGACGCCGCGGCCCTTGGCGACGACCACGGGCACCTGGTCGTTGTCGCGATCGTAGCGCAGCGCGACGGCGAAATGCGTCGGGTTGGTGAGGATGACATGCGCCTCGGCGACCGCCTTGCGCATGCTGCGCTTGGCCATGGCATGCTGGCGCGCACGCATCGCGCCCTTGGCCTCGGGCGAACCCTCGCTCTCCTTGTGCTCGTCCTTGATCTCCTGCTTCGACATGCGCAGCTTGGCGAGCAGGCGGAGGATCTGCACCGGCACGTCGATCCCTGCGATAAGCATCAGGCCGAACGCCATCGCAAAGACGATCCCGATCAACGTGCCGCCAAGCGCGCCGACCACGCTGTTGATGTCCGACGACATCAACCCGAGCGTGCTGCGCGACGTCGTCCAAAGCATGTAGCTGCCGATGCAGCCGAGCAGCATGACCTTGAGCAACGACTTGCCGAGTTCGATCCAGCCCTGCGGCCCGAAGATGCGCTTCAGGCCCGAGCCGGGATTGATGCGCGAGGCCTTGGGCGCGAGTAGCGAGCCGTTGAACTGCAACGCGCCGAGCCCGGCCTGGCTGAGAATGGCGGCGACGATCGCTACCACGAATAGCGAGGCGATCGGCGTGACGAGCTTCCACCCCGCTTCGGCAAGCGGGCGGAAGGGCGCGAAATTTTCGATATCGCGGCGATCGAACTGGAAGCCGGCCGCCATCACCGCCTTGCACGCCGCCATCAGCGACGGCCCGAACATTGCCATCCAGCCGCACCCGGCCATCACCACCAGCGCCGTGGCGAACTCGCGGCTGCGAAGGATATCGCCCTTTTCGGCGGCGTCCTTGCGCCGCTTGGCTGTTGGGGCTTCTGTCCGTTCGCCGAATTCGTCTGCCATCAGCCGAGCACCAGCCGCTGGGTGGCCTGGAGCCCCTCATTGATGATGACGAGCATGTAATCGCCCATCGCCGGGAACGAGACGGCGAGCGCGACCACGCCGACCGCGAGGCTGACCGGCAGGCCGACCGCGAACAGGTTGAGCGCGGGCGCGGCACGCGAGATCATCCCGACGACGATGTTGAGGCACAGCAGCAGGAAGCCGACCGGCAGCGCCAGCAACAGCCCGGCAAGGAAGGTGTAACCCCCGAACAGCGCGATATTCTCGAGCTTGGTCGCGCCGAGCCATGCCTGGCCGGGCGGCAGCGCGTCATAGCTTTTGACGATCATCTCGACGAGCATCAGATGGCCGTTGACGCTGAGGAACAGCAGGGTCAGCAGCATCGAGAAGAACTGCCCGAGCGCGGTCGAGCTGTGGCCGTTCTGCGGATCGATCGCGGAGGCGAAGCCGATCCCCATCGAGGTGCCGATCACCTCGCTCGCCAGCAGCGGCGCGGCAAAGGCGATCTGCAGCACGAAGCCGATCGCGAAGCCGACCAGCGCCTCGGCGGCGACCGACAGGAAGGTTTCGAGCGAGAAGATCTGCGCCGGCGGGACGACCGGGTGGACCGTCAGCACGAGCACGCCGATCGCGCCCGACAGTGCGACGCGTACCGTCACCGGCACCGACACCTGGCTGAACACCGGCGCGGCAATGAACGCCGCGCTGATCCGCACCATGACGAACACCAGCGCCCAGAGCTTCGGCTCGATCGACAGGCCGAAGCCGAGCATGCCCATGGCTGGCTATTTCACCAGGTCGGGAATGCGCTCGAAGATGCTCAGCGTGAAGTCGCTGAGCAGGCCGAGGATCATGCTGCCGAACACCATGATCGAGATCGCCACGACGATCAGCTTGGGAATGAACGACAGCGTCTGCTCGTTGATCGAGGTCGCCGCCTGGATCATGCCGATGATCAGCCCCGACAGCAGCGCCGGGATCAGGATCGGCGCGGCGGCGAGCGCCAGCACCCACATCGTCTGATTGGCGATGGTCAGGAAATAGTCCGCGTCCATGCCGCGCTAACTCACGAAACTGTTGGCGAGGCTGCCCATGGTCAGCGCCCAGCCATCGACCAGCACGAACAGCAGCAATTTGAACGGCAGCGAGATGATCGTCGGCGACATCATCATCATGCCCAGCGACATCAGCACCGTCGCCACGACGAGATCGATGACGATGAACGGCAGGAACACCAGAAATCCGATCTGGAAGGCCGTCTTGAGCTCGCTGGTGACGAACGCCGGCAGCAGCACCGAGAAGGGGATGTCGTCGGCCTTGGCATAGGGGCCGCTCTTGGCGAGCCCGGCGAACAGCGTGATGTCGGCCTTGCGCGTCTGCTTGGCCATGAAGCTGTGCAGCGGCACGGCGGCGGTCTTGATCATGTCGGTCGCGGGCATCTTGCCGGCGGCATAGGGCTGGATCGCCTGGGCGTTGATCTGGTTGATCACCGGCGCCATCACGAAGAAGGACAGGAACAGCGACAGGCCGATCAGCACCTGGTTGGGCGGCGAATTCTGCAGGCCCAGCGCCTGGCGGACGATCGACAGCACGATGATGATTCGCGTGAAGCTGGTCATCATCAGCAGGATGCCGGGCAGGATCGTCAGCAGCCCCATGATGATGAGGATCTGCAACGACAGCGCGAGCGGCGCCTTGCCGCCGCCGAGATCGCCGAGCGCACGATCGACGGCGTCGCCGGCGCCGGGCGCGGCGGCCGGCGCGACCGCCGGGGCAGAAGACGCAGCGGCTGGGGCAGCGGTCGGCGCGGCCTGAGCCAGCGCGGGATGCGCGACGATCAGCGTGAAGACGAGCGCCAGCACGACCAGCGCGATCTTGCCCCAGGGCAGGCGCTTCGCGGTCGGCGCCTTGATCAGCGCGGGACCGGTGCCCTTGCGCGTCACGGTGAAGATCATTTCGGCAGATCCTGCTTGTCGACCAGCACCACCCCGCCACGGCCGACCGAGACGAGCAGCTTGCGCCCTTCGAACTCGAGCACGGCGAGGCGCAGGCCGGGCGAGATCATCATCGTCTCGACGACTTTCAGCATGCGGTTGGCGGGCTGGCCGGGCATGCGGCTCTCAAGCTTGCGCCACAGCCACAGGCAGCCGATCATCAGGCCGCAGACCAGCGGCAGCAGCACGACGAGCTTGAGGACATAGGACCACATCATGGCGTCAGGCCCGCTTGTCGGGCGAGACGAGCTCGGTCATGCGCACGCCGAAGCGCTCGCCGACCATCACCACCTCGCCGCGGCCGATCAGCGTGCCGTTGACCAGCACGTCGAGCAACTCGTTGGCCAGCCGGTCGAGCTCGATGACGCTCGATTCGCCCAGTGCGAGCAGTTCGCGCAGCGTCAGGCTGGTCGAGCCGATCTCGACGGTCAGCTTGACGTCGACGTCCTGCAACAGGCGAAAATTCGCCGCCAGGCTGGCATCGACGGGGAATCCGCCGGTCATGTCGTTCATTGAAAATCCCCAGTTTCACGGGCGCCGAAAGCGGTTATCGAAGTGAGACGGATCGCGGCCTTGCCGTTCGACGTGCCGACCGTGCCCGCGCCGAGCCGGTCGCCGCCGACCATCACCGGCACGTCCTTGTCGACGTTGATCGGGATGACGTCGCCGGCCTTGAGCTCCATCAACATGGCGAGCGGGATCACCGGTTCGGCGAGCACTGAACGGATCGGGAAGCGCACGCCCATCACCGCGCGGGTGAGGCCGGTGCGCCATGCCGGATCCTGCTCGGCCGACTTGGCGAGCACCTTGCCGGTGAGCGACGGGGCGTAGGGTTTGAGCGCGGCGACCGGATAGATGAGGTCGAGAAAGATCGGCTTGGCAGTACCCGCGGCGACGCCGATGCGGGTCACGACCAGCGCATCGTCGCCATCGAGCCCACTGAGCATCGCCGGGTTCGATTCGACCCGTCCGGCGACGAATTTGAGCCGTGCGAGCGGCTCCCAGGCAACGCGCATCGGCTCGACCAGCATGCCGCCGAGCCGGTTGGCGACGGCCTCTGCCGAGGGCGAAAATTCGCTCGGCAGGTCATGCGGCGCAGCGCCGGTACCGCCGAAGAACAGATCGAGCATCTCCATTACGAAGCGCCCGTCGAACACCGCCAGCGCCACGCCATTGCCGGGCGTGATCGCGAGCGGGAGCCAGGCGGTCAGCGTGTCGGCGCGCTCGGCGCGGTAGTCGGCGAAGCGTTGCACCGCGAGCGGCTCTGCAAAGGTACGGACCTCCTGGCGCAGCAACGGCTCGAACACGCCGCGCAATGAGCGGGCGAGGCGTGCCGAGAGATGCTGCACGGTATGCAGATCACCGAACGGGTTGAGGTTGGCGACACCCAGCGCGACGTGGTCCGCCTGCCGGGTTCGCTCGCGCCGTTCGCGCGCATCAGATGAAGGGCCGTTAACCATGCCCGGTCACTGAACGATGAAATTGGTAAAGTAGACGTTACCAACGCCGCCAAAACCTTCTTTTTCCTTCAACACGTCGTTGACGGCCTTGACCAGGCGGGCCTGCAATTGCTTCTTCCCGTCGGTCGAAAACACCTGTTCCTCGGTCGTGTCGCTGAGCGCCAGCAGCACCGCCGAGCGCACCGCAATCTCGTTGGTCTTGATGTTCTCGATGACGGTATCGTCATAGGGCGTCGAGATGGCGATGCCGACCTGAATGAAGTGGACGCTGTCCTGCAGGTTGGAGGTAAACTCCTTGTCCATCGCATAATAGTTGGAGGCGTATTTCTCGCCGCCGACCCCGGTCGTGCTGCCCTTGACGCCTGCGCCGCCGCCTTCGCCGCTGCCGAGGCCGACCCGCTTCTGCTCGCTCTTGGGCACAAGGCGTGGCCCGACGAACCCCGCCACGGCTTCCCCGGGATGGGCGAACGGGCCGACGCCGGCGGCATAGAGCCCGCCGGCGGTGCCGCCGCCGACCAGGACCAGGCCGAGCAGGATGAGCAGGATCATCTTGCCCTTGCCCTTCTTTTTCTTGCCCTTCTTCTTGGGGGCGTCGTCTTCTTCGAGCAGGTCACTCATCGGCTGGCTCCTTTAGATGTCATGCGAGTCGTTGATCGGTCGTGGCGTCGATTTCGCCCGGCGTGCCGGCGTGCGGCGCGCGGTTCGAACGTGGGGCAGGGGGCGGTGTCTGCGGCCGCGGCTGCCCGCCGCCGGCACCGCCATCGACGCTGCTGCCGGCAATGCGCAGGCCGCTCGCCTCGGCGAGCTGGGCAAGGCGCGGCTGGGCATCGTTGAGCACGGTGCGGGTGGCTTCATTGGCGGAGGAGAAGCGGACATGTACCGCCTCACCGTCGCGCCGAACCGCGACATCGACGGTGCCGAGCGCATCGGGCACCAGCCGGATGCGCGTATCGCGCGCATTGGCGTCGTCGCGCAGCATCTCGATATGGTCGATCATGCCGCGCAGACCGTGATCGTGGCGCAGGTCGAGCGCCGTGCCCCGGCTGTCGGCCACCTGCGGCACGGCGACAGGGATCGACGTGTTGCCGGTCGACGTGACGAGGCTGGCCAGGGCGCCAATAGGCTCGTGCGAGTCGCTCGAATCATCGTCGCACACGGGCCCCTTGGGCGACAGCCCGGCGAGCGCGGCGGCGAAAGCCTGCCGCGCCGGGAGCACCGTAACGGCGGCCGCATCGACGGACGGGCTCATCGCGGCCGCGATGCTGAAGCGCGGGGTGGCGGGCGATGCCGCGATGCGCGGGTTGATCGCCACGTTCGACGGATCAGCGGTCGTCGCGACGACCGGCCCGGGCGCGCCGCGATCGAGCAGCTGGAAGGCGTTCAGCGGTGCGGTTGTGCCGCGCGATGGCGCCGACGCGGGGGCGGGGGTTGCTGCTGCCTCGGACACAGCCACCGGCGTTGCGGCCGCTGCGGTCGACGTGCCGGCCAGCGCAAGCGGGATCACGCCGGCGGCTGCCCCGTTTCCGAGCCTCCCGCTATCCACCGACGACGGCAAAAGCGACGGCTCGACCGCGATGGGTGCAACGGGCATGAAAAAGGCGATCGCTGGCGTTGTCGGCGACGCGTTGTCGTCGGTCGCGTCGGTCGCGTCGACCGCGTCGGGATCCGGAGCAGCAACGCTGTCGTCCGAAGCGGGATGGTCGACCGGCGAGACGAGCGCGGCAACGTTCATGGTCGGCGCGAGGTGGTTATCTATCTTGGACGGGCGGCCCGTTACCGCCGATTTCGCGCCGGGGCTGGAAGAGCGCGCAGCCGTATCCGGCACCGGCTCGTCGCCCGACACCGGCAACTTCTTGCCGGTCGCGGCATCGCGCTGCCGCGTATCGCCGCTGTCCGATTGAACCTGCTGGGCATCGGGTGGCGCTGACAGCGTGCGTAGCGTGCGCGCGAATCCGCCCGCCGGTCGCGCGCCCACAGGCGTGGCAGGCGAGGCGATCGTCGCAGATTTCGCCGTGATGGACAGTTCGATCATTGGCCCCCGCACTCCGGGCGCTTGCGCCCATCAGGCGTTCAGCAAGGATCGTGCCGAATCTTGCGAACCGAGGGCGCCTTTTCGAGTTCGCGGATCGCCTTGATCGCCGCATCGGCATCGGCACGTTCGATCAGCTTCTCGATCGCGCTCTGGTCGCGCTTCGCCGAGCGCGTCGCCTCGGCGGCGCGGTCGACCACGGCCCGGGCAGCATTGAGCCGCGCTTCGGCGGCCTCGGCAGATTGCTGAAGGCGGTCGCGGAAATGCGCCGCGGCGACGAGTGAAAAGGCGGCGGTCTCGGTTGAGGCCGGCGCCACTGCCTCGGCCAGCTGGCCGATTCGCGAGCGGAGCGCGGCTTCGCCGGCAAAGCGCTCATGCGCCCGCACCTCCTCGGCGCGACTCAGGCCGAGTTGCAGCGTGCGCACGCGGAGCAGGCGGGCGAGCGTCTTGTCGCGATTAGCCGCCATGCGGTTGCGGGCCGAACACGCCGATCAGTTCGGCCACCGCATCGTCGAGCGAGACCATCGCATCGGCATCCTGGCGGATATATTCGAGCACGGCCGGGTGGCAGGCGATCGCCGCGTCGATCGCGGGATCGGCGCCGGGGCGATAGGCGCCCATCAGCACGAGATCGCGATTCTCTTCATAGGTGGCGAGGTGACGGCGGAGGATCTGTGCCGCCTGGATGTGCGGCTTGCCGACGATGTCGGTCATCACGCGGCTGACCGACGGGCCGAGATCGATCGCCGGATAGACGCCGCGTTCGGCGAGCTGGCGGCTGAGCACGATATGGCCATCGAGGATCGAGCGCGCCGAATCGACCACGGGATCGTTGCCGTCATCGCCATCGGCCAGCACGGTATAGATGGCGGTGATCGAACCGCCCGAGGAGACGCAGGTGCCGGCGCGCTCGATCAGATTGGGCAGCATCGCGATGGCGGACGGCGGATAGCCGCGCGCCGAGGCGGGCTCCCCCAGCGCGAGGCCGATTTCGCGGCCGGCATGGGCGACGCGGGTAAGGCTGTCCATGATCAGCAGCACCTTCTTGCCCTCGGCACGGAAACCTTCGGCAATGGCGGTGGCGCGCAGCGCGCCGCGGATGCGCAGCACGGGCGAGTGATTGGCCGGCACCGCGACCACGACCGAACGTGCGCGCGCCGCACCCGCGACCTTGGTTTCGAGAAAGTCGGCGACCTCGCGGCTGCGCTCGCCGATCAGCCCGATGACGATGACGTCGGCCTGCGCCGCGCGCACGATCATGCCGAGCAGCACCGACTTGCCGACGCCCGAGCCGGCCATGATGCCGATGCGCTGGCCCTGGCCGACCGTAAGAAGCCCGTTGATCGCGCGTACGCCGACATCGAGCGGCTCGCGCACGCGCCCGCGATCGAGCGGCGACTGCAGCTTGCCGGCGAGCGGCCAGCGCCCGGCGCCGCGGATCGGGCCGAGCCCGTCGATCGGCTTGCCCGCGCCATCGACGACACGGCCGAGCAGCGCCGCGCCGACCTCCGCCTCGCCCGGGGGGCCGAGCGGACGCACCGGTGCGCGCGGCAGCAGCGGCGCAGGACCGCCGAGATTCATTAACAAGGTGCGGCCATTGCGGAAGCCGATCACCTCGGCCTCCACTTTGGCGTCGCCGCTGCCGACCTGGCAGACGGTGCCGACCGGCAGGGTCAGCCCGATCGCCTCCATCAGCAGCCCGTCGAACGATGCGAGCCGACCAGACACCTTGGGTTTCGGCGCGAAGTCGAAGCGGCCGAGCGATTCGAGATAGTCACCGGTGAAGCGGTTGAGCATGGCGCTGGTCAGCCTTGTGGCAATGCGACGCGGTCGATCGCCTGGGCGAGCTGTTCGAGCCACAGATGCGGACCGTCCTCGATGATGGTCGAGGCGGATTCGAGCACGAAGCTGCCGCGCGCGACGCTGGCGTCGCCGACCGCGAACACCGTTTTGGGCAGCTTGCCCTCAAGCAGCGCAACGTCATCGGGATGCACGCGCAACATGGCGGATTCGGCGCTGTCGGCAAGGATCGCGGTGGCCGCGTCGATGCGGCTGGCGAGCAGGTCGGGCGCGATACCCGCTTCACCGACCAGCTTGGTGACGAGATACAACACCGTCTGGCGCAGCTGCCGCGCGAGATCCGCACGGTCGAGCCGGTCGTCGGCGCGCAGCGCCTCGGCGAGCCGTGTCAGCAGGGCCGCATCACGCCCTGACTCGTCGCCGGCCTCGGCGAGGCCCGCGGCGCGGCCCTCGGCAAAACCACGGGCATGCGCAGCACCGACGGGATCGGCAAAGCCCGGCGCGGTATCGGCGGTCGCGGTGAACGGATCCCAGCCGGCGGTCGGGTTGCTCGCCGGGTCGGCGGGGTGAAAGTGCCGGGGCTCGCTCGCTTGCGGTGCATAGGAAGTCGGACGCGCGGTCACCCGCTCGATCAGATCGGCCGGCGCGAACGCCTGCGGTGTGATGGCGAAAGCGGCCTGCAGGGCCTGCGCGACGCCCTCGTTCCTGGTGGTGAAGCCGACGACGAAATCAGACATAATCATCGTCGCCCCCGCCGCCGCCGAGCATGATCGTGCCGTCCTTGGCGAGGTTGCGGGCAATCTGGATCATCACCTTCTGCGCCTCGAGCACTTCGCTCAGCTTCATCGGGCCGCGCGATTCCATCTCGTCGCGGATGCCGTCGGCCGCGCGGCTCGACATGCAGCCAAGGAAGCGGCCGCGCACGCTCTCGTCGACGCCCTTGAGCGAGCGTACGAGAATGTCGCTGTCGACATTGCGGATGAGCGTGCCGAGATTCTTGTCGTCGAGGTCGAGCAGATTGTCGAACACGAACATCGCCTCCTCGATCGCCTTGGCGGTCTCGCGGTCGATCTTGAACAGCTTGGGCATGACGCGCTGTTCGGTCGACTTGCGCGCGCCGGACAAGATCTTGGCCGCCTCGCGCGTGCCGCCCATCGTCACGCCGGCCGGCTTTTGCGGCTTGTTGACGCGGCCGGCGAGCACGGTGCGGAGCGTCTCGATCGCCTCCGGCGTGACCGGCCCGAGTCGCGCGATGCGATGCAGGATGTCGGGCTGGGTGCCGTCGGGCAATAGCTCGAGCACCTTGCTGCCGACCGCCGGGTCGAGATTGGCGATCATCACCGCCGCGATCTGCGGATGTTCCTTCTCGATCAGCCCCGCAATCTCTTCGGGTTCGAGCCAGTCGAGCAACTCGATCTGACACGCATCCTGCGCGGGCACGATGCGCGCGAGCACCGAATCGGCCTTTTCCTGTCCGAGTGCGCGCGTCATCACCGCCTCGATCTGCGGCCGCGGGTCGAAGGTGATGCCGGTCCGTTGACGCGCGCGGCCGACGAAATCGTCGAGCACGAACTCGACATCGCTCTCGCTGACATCGGCAACGGCGAACATCGCCTTGCCGAGCTGGCGCACTTCTTCGGGGTCCAGCTTCTGGAGGATCGCGGCAGCTTCCTCCTCACCGACCAGCATCATCAGCACGGCGGCGCGCTCAACGCCGGTATAGTTGCGCGGTGGGGCGTTCATTTGGCGTCGGCCTTGATCATGTCGCGAACCGCCAGCGCGGCGCGCGCCGGGTTGTCGCGGGTGAAGCCACGCACCATGCCGATGCGGTCGTCATAGCTGCCCGCGCTGGCCATCGCATCGACGCTGACCGGCGGGTCACCGGGGTTGCCGCCGGTAGCGCCGCCGATATCGCGGCCCAGCGCGAGGCGCGGTCCGGCATCCTCGCGACGCTTCATCAAGGCCTTGGCGAGCGGGCGGACCCCCATCATCAGCACCAGCAGCGCGATGACCACGGCGGTGACGTTGCGCGCAATGACCGCGACCCAGCCCGACTCGTACCAGGGCTGCTTGTCGTCGGTGAGGCTCGCGGCGGCGAACTTGCGGCTGATCACCGTCACCTGATCGTTGCGGCTCTGGTCGTAGCCGACTGCCGACTGGACGAGCTGGGTGATTTGCTGGATCTCGACGGGGCTGCGCGGCTTGCCGGTTTCCGGGTCGCGCAGCAGCACGGCGACCGACAGCCGCTTGATCGAACCCGGCGCGTTGCGAGTCACGGAGACTTCCTTGCCGGTGTCATAGGCGCGGGCGAACTGATCGCTTTGCTTCATCGCGTCACCCACGGCGCCAGCGACGGCGGCGACCGCACCGGCAGTCGAGCCTGGCGTGGGCGTCGCGCCCGGGGTCGGCGTGGCGCTGGGCGTCGGCGCGCT
>NZ_JARYTI010000089.1 GCF_029911635.1 Sphingomonas sp. AR_OL41 | reverse complement strand
GCAGACCGGCGCGGCGCGCGGCGGGGCAGCGGCGGGGGCGGGGGTCGCGCTCTGCAGCGCGACGGCGATCAGCAAGCTGGCGAGCATGGCGAAGGTCTCCTGTCATCGGGGGGCGGCGCGGGCGACGCCGGTCGGCATCGCCGTTATGCCGGTTTCGCCGCGATCCCAAGCACCTCTTTTACGCGGCAGCGAAAAGCCTTCGCGCGACTTTGACATTCGTCAAGGCGCCGCCGCCCCGCCCCGTCGATAGCCGTCGCGACAGCCAGCGAGGAGCTTCGACATGGGCGCTTTGGTTTCGCAATATTTCGTCGACATGGTGATCGTGTCGATGGCCGCCTTCTCGGCGGTGATGATCTATGTCTGCATCGAGGATGCCGTCCGGCATCGCGACGATTCCCAAGCGCGGTAAACCACCCTACTCTCCAGCCGCGTTGCCTCGGGCGCCGTGCTCCCCAAGGGCCGGCGCCCGATTTTTTGCGTCGCGCTTCCGCCGGCGCAGGCGATGGACCTGCGGCCAAGTTGCCGCTAGCCATGGTGGCAACATGATCTGGTGACGGCGGTTCGACAATGCGGCGCGAGACCTGGACCGACCTCGCAACCTTCGCGGCGATCGCCGATGCGGGGAGCTTTACCCGCGCTGCCGAACAGCTCGGCGTCTCGACCTCGGCGCTCAGCCACGCGCTCCGCGCACTCGAGACACGGCTCGGCGTCAAGTTGCTCGAGCGCACGACGCGCCGCATCGCCCCGACCCGCGCCGGCGAACAATTGCTCGAACAGCTCCGCCCGGCGATCGCCAGCCTCGACGCGGCGCTCGACCGGATCGAAGCCGGGCGCGCGACGCCCGCCGGGCGGGTGCGCGTCGCGGCCAATCGCACCGCGGCGATCCATGTCATCCAGCCGCGCCTCGCCGCCTTCGCCGCCGCCTGCCCCGACGTGCAGGTCGAGCTGTCGATCGTCGATGGGCCGGTCGATATCGTCGCCGGCGGCTTCGATGCCGGGGTGCGCTACGATGTCGTCGACGCCGCCATGGTCTCCGTGCGGATCGGCGAACCGCAACGCATGGTCGTCGTCGCGTCGCCCGATTATCTCGCGCGCGCCGGCGAGCCCGCCAGCCCGCAGGACCTGCTGGCGCATCGCTGCCTCGTCTATCGCATCGCCGCTTCGGGCGCGCTGCAGCGCTGGCGCTTCGAACGCGACGGGCAGCCGCTGACCTTCGATCCGCCGCCGGCTTTGGTCAGCAACGATGCCGAGCTGATCCTCGCCGCGGCGCGTGGCGGGCTGGGCATTGCGGTCTTTTCCGAGCCGCAGGTCGCCGCCGATCTCGCGACCGGGAGCCTGGTCGATCTGCTCGACGACTGGTGCCCGCTGATCCCGGCGCATTATCTCTATTATCCCGCGCGTCGCCCGGTCGGCTCGGCGCTGCACGCTTTTGTCGAAACGCTGCGCGCGCCGCCGGCCTTTGCTGATCTTGATCCCGGAAGCTTCGGCAATGATGCGGAATTCCTGACCTGAGTCGAATCCGCGTCGGCCGCGCGTTAAACAAAATCTCACTCCTTTCTGCTTAGGTGCCCGCGACCAAATACGGGACCTAACCTTATGCATGCCTTTCCCGCGGGAACTTCCAACGGCGGATCCATCGCCGTCGCCGACACCATGGCCACGCTGAGCTATGACGCACTCGACACCCGCAGCGGCACGCTCGCCGCGGCGCTGCGCACCCACGGCGTCGGCGCGGGCGATGTCGTCGCGATCTGCCTGCCGCGCTCGATCGACCAGATCGTCGCAATGTGCGCGGTGTGGCGCGCCGGGGCGGCCTATCTCCCGCTCGACCCGGCCTGGCCCGAAGCCCGCCGCGCGGCGTTCGCCGCCGGCGCCGGCTGCGCCGCGCTGATCGCCACGCCCGATCTCGGTACCGCGATCGCCGGCAGCGCCGCGCTCGTCTCGCCGGCAGCAGGGGCGGGCTTCCCGCCGCTTCACGCCGACCCGGTCGATCCCGCCGCTTTGGCCTATGTCATCTACACCTCGGGCTCGACCGGCGCGCCCAAGGCGGTCGAGGTCACCCACGCCAATCTCGCTGCGCTCGTCGCGTGGCACAATGACGCGTTCGGCGTCGTGACGGGCACGCGCACCAGCCATCTCGCCGGGCTCGGCTTCGACGCCGCCGCCTGGGAAGTGTGGCCGACGCTCGCCGCCGGCGGCACGCTGGTGCTCGCCGACGAGAATGTCCGGCGCGACGCCCATGCGCTGCACGACTGGCTGCTCGCCGAACGGATCGAGGTTGCCTTCGCCCCGACCGCACTGGCCGAGCCGCTGGTCGCGATGGCCTGGCCGGCCGATGCCGCGTTGCGCGTGCTGCTCACCGGCGCCGACAAGCTCACCGTGCGTCCCGCGCCGGGCCTGCCCTTCATCTTCGTCAACAATTACGGCCCGACCGAATCGACCGTCGTCGCCACCTCGGGCATCGTCTCGCCTTATGGCGAGGGGCTGCCGTCGATCGGCAAGCCGATCGCGGGGACTGAGGTCTATCTGTTCGACGGCGAGGGCGATCCCGTGCCGTACGGCGAGGAGGCCGAGATCTTCATCGGCGGTGCGCAGCTCGCACGCGGTTATCGCGGCGATCCGGCGCTGACCGCGATGAAGTTCCTGACGCATCCCGATCACGGCCTGCTCTACCGCACCGGCGATCTCGGCGCGTGGCTGCCGAACGGCGAGCTCGCCTTTCGCGGCCGTGCCGACGGCCAGGTCAAGATCCGCGGCCACCGCATCGAACCGGCCGAAATCGCCGCCGCGCTCAACCGCCTGCCCGAGGTCGCGGCGAGCGCGGTCGTCGCGCAGGGTGGCGAGCTCGTCGCCTATGTCGTGCCAGCCGAGGGTTCGACCCCGGCGGTCGTTGCGCTGCGTGGTCCGCTGGCCGAAACGCTGCCCGATTACATGCTGCCGTCGCGGTTCGTCGCGCTCGCCGCGCTGCCGCTCAACGCCAATGGTAAGCTCGATGTCGCGGCGCTGCCCGACCCGGCGACGCACGCCTTGCCCGAATCCCCCGCCGGCCGCGCCCCCGAAAGCGCCACCGAGCGCCGCCTGCTCGAAATCGTCAGCGACGTGATCGGCCGCAGCGACATCGGCGTCGACGACGACTTCTTCCTCATCGGCGGCCATTCGCTGCTCGGCACGCAGGTCGTGGTGCGCGCGCGCGACGCCTTCGGGGTCGAGCTCACGCTCTTCCACCTGTTCGAAGGCCGCACCGTCGCCACGCTGGCGACGATCATCGAGCGCCTCGTCATGGAGATGCTCGACGGCCTCAGCGACGAAGACATTGCCAGGATGACGGCATGAACGTGATGGCCACCCAGCCCAAGTCGGACCCGACGCTCAGCCTCTACCGGCTGCTCGATCCGGCCGTGCTCGCCGACCCGTACCCGCTCTATGCGCGGCTGTGCGAGGAGGACCCGGTGCACTGGGACCAGTTCCTGCATTGCTGGGTGGTGACGCGCTATGCCGATGTCCACCAGGTGCTGCACAGCTTCTCGGCCGATCGCACGCCCTCGCCCGAGGCGATGCGCGCGCTGGGGCTCGGCCATATCGAGCCGATCGCCGAGGTGATGGTCAAGCAGATGCTGTTCCTCGATGCGCCCGACCATACGCGGCTGCGCAAGCTCTGCTCGACCGCCTTCACCCCGCGCCGCGTCGAGCTGCTCGAAGGCCGCATCGAGACGATCGCCAACGATCTGATCGACAAGGTCATCGCCAACAAGCGCATGGACGTCGTCGCCGATTTCGCCGCGCCCTTCCCGGCGATCGTCACCGCGCATCTGCTCGGCGTGCCGGCCGAGGACCATGCCCAGCTGAAGGCGTGGTCGTCGGACTTTGCCGAGATGCTCGGCAATTTCCAGCACAACCCCGAACGCATCGACCGCGTGCTCAAGAGCGTCGCCGACATGACCGGCTATTTCCGCCGCGCGGTGCGCGAGGAGGAGCGGCCGCTACCCGAGGGGCTGATCCGCTCGCTGGTCGAGGCCGAGATCGACGGCAACCGGTTAAGCGAGGAAGAGGTCATCGCCAACACCATCGTGACGATGGTCGGGGGGCAGGAGACCACGACCAACCTGATCGGCAACGGCCTGCTCACCTTGCTGCGCCAGCCCGACAAGCTCGCCGAGCTGCGTGACCATCCCGAGATCGCCGAAAGCGCGATCGAGGAGCTGCTGCGCTTCGAGACGCCGAGCCAGCATACCGGCCGCATCTGCCGCGAAGACACGATCATGGGCGGCAAGCTGATCAAGAAGGGCGATGCGGTCATGGCGGTGATGGCCGCGGGCAACCGCGATCCGCGCCGTTTCGCCGACCCGAACACGCTCGACCTGCGCCGCACCGACAATCGCCACCTCGCTTTTGGCTGGGCGGCGCATTTCTGCTTCGGCGCGCCGCTCGCGCGGATGGAGGGGCGGATCGCCTTCACCACGCTGCTGCGCCGCCTGCCTGAACTCGCCTTGGGTGAGGGCAAGCTGTTGTGGCGTGAAAATCTCGGCCTGCGCGGCCTCAAATCCCTGCAGGTGACCTTCGCATGACGGTGCATAGCAAGATCGACGTTGCCGAGGCGCGCCGCGCGCTGCTCGCGAAGATGCTCAGCGGCGATGCCGGCACGGGCGCCGCTGTCGCGGCACCGGCGCCGATCCCGCCGCGCGACCCCGCGCGCACCATCCCGCTGACCGCCGAGCAGAGCCAGTTGTGGCTGCACGCGCAGATGGCGCCGGACATGCCGCTCTACAATGAGTCGATCACGATCCACCGGCTCGGCAAGTACGATCACCACGCGCTGGAAATGGCGCTGAGCGAGATCGTGCGGCGCCACGCGATCTGGCGCACCGCCTTTCACGATGTCGATGGCGAATTGCAGCAGGCAATCGCCGATCCGATGCCGATCACGTTGGCGCTGATCGACATCAGCCATTTGCCCGAAGGCGAACGCGATGCCGAGGCGGTGCGGCTCGCCACCGAGGATGCGCGCGCGCCGATCCCGTTCGATACCGCGCCCTTGTTCCGCGCGCGCGTCGTCAAGCTCGGCGAGGAGGAGCACCGCCTCTACCTCACGCTGCACCACATCATCTTCGACGGCGTCTCGATCTACCGCACCTTGGTACCCGAACTCGCCGCGCTGGTCTCGGCGTTCGAAAAGGGCGAGCCATCGCCGCTTGCCGAACCCACGCTGCAATATGCCGATTACGCCGCCTGGCAGCTCGACCAGGCCGATCCGTCCGCGATCGCGAAGCAGGTCGAGACATGGCGCACGATCCTCGCCGAACCGCTCCCCCGGCTCGACCTCGCCGGCGATCGGCCGCGTGCGGCGCTGCCGACCCATGCCGGCTCGATGGAAGTGTTCCTGCTGCCCGATGCGCTGATCGAGAAGCTCAAGCACCTCGCCCGCGCCGAGGGCGCGACGCTCTATATGGTGCTGCTCGCCGCCTATAAGGCGATGCTGTTCCGCTATACCGGCGACGAGGACATCATCGTCGGCGGCGTCACCGACACGCGCCGCCGCCCCGAGCTGCAGCCGTTGATGGGCTATTTCCTCAACACCATGGCGCTGCGCAGCCGCCCGCGCGGCGACCGCCCGTTCCGCCAGTATCTCGCCGAGGTGAAGGCCAGCGTGATCGGCGCGCTCGGCGCGACCGACGTGCCGTTCGACCGGCTGATCCGCGCGCTCGACATCAAGCGCGGCACCGGTACGCATCCGCTGTTCAACACATTGTTCTCGATCGAGCCGCCGGTCGAACCCTTCCCCGAGGGGTGGGACCTGACGCAGATGGACGTTACTGTCGGCGCGGCGAAATACGACCTGTATCTCGAGCTGGACGAACGCCCCGAGGGCTTTGCCGGGCGCTTCCTCTATTCGACCGAGCTGTTCGACGTGGCGACGATCCGCCGCATGATCGGCCACTGGACGCGGCTGCTCGAAGGCGTCGCCGCCGACCCGGCGACGCCGCTCGCCGCGCTGCCGATGCTCGACGCAAGCGAGCGCGAGACGCTCGCCGCGACATGGAACGACACCGCGCAGCCTTTGCCGCATGGGAGCGTCGTCCAGTGGTTCGCCGCCCAGGCCGCGACGCAGCCCGATGCCACCGCGCTCGTCCATGACGATGAGAGCTGGAGCTATGCGCATCTCGCCAATGTCTCCGACACGATCGCCGCGCGGCTCGTTGCCGAGGGCGTGACGCCGGGCGCGCTGGTCGGGCTCGCGCTCGGCCGCTCGCCCTGGATGGTCGCGGCGATGCTCGGCGTCGCCAAGGCCGGCGCGGCCTATCTGCCGCTCGATCCCGGCTTCCCGCCGAGCCGCCTCGCGCTGATCGCCGAGGATGCGAAGCCCGCGCTGGTGCTGGTCGAACCCGACACCGCCGATGCGTTGCCCGAGGGTGCCGCGCCGCTGTTGACGTTGGCGCGCGCCTGGCCCGACACGCCCTTTGCTGGCCCCGCGATCGACTCTGAATCGCTCGCTTATGTGCTCTATACCTCGGGCTCGACCGGCAAGCCCAAGGGCGTCGAGATTCCGCACGCCGCTTTGGTCAATCTGCTGATGGGGATGCAGCAGGCGCCGGGGTTCGCGCGCGGCGAGACGCTGCTCGCGGTGACGACCTTGTCGTTCGACATCGCCGAGCTCGAACTATGGCTGCCGCTCGTCTCGGGCGGCACCGTCGCGATCGCTTCGCGCGAGGCGGCGAGCGACATGGCCGAGCTGATCGCGCTGATCGAGCGCGTCCAGCCGCACGTCCTCCAGGCGACGCCGGCGACATGGCGCGGGCTGATCGAATCCGGCTGGCGCGGCGCGCCGTCGCTGCGCGTGCTGTGCGGTGGCGAGAAGCTGCCGCGCGCGCTGGCCGACCAGCTGCTGCCGCGCGCCGGCGAAGTATGGAACATGTACGGCCCGACCGAGACGACGATCTGGTCGACCGTGGCCAGGGTCGAACCCGGCAGCGGCGCGATCCCGATCGGCCATCCGATCGCCAACACAATGGTGCGTGTGCTCGACAGCGCGGGCAACGACCTGCCGATCGGCGCGGTCGGCGAGCTGCTGATCGGCGGGCGCGGGCTCGCCACCGGCTATCGCGGGCGGCCCGACCTCACCGACGAGCGTTTCGTCGAGCATCGCGGCGAGCGGCTCTACCGCACCGGCGACCTTGGCCGCTGGCGCGCCGATGGCGTGCTCGAATGCCTCGGCCGCACCGATAATGAAGAGAAGATCCGCGGCTTCCGCGTCGCGATCGAGGAAGTCGAGGGCGCGCTGGCCAAGCTGCCCGGCGTCAGCGGCGCCGCGGTCAAGGCGTGGCCCGATGCCAGCGGAGAACGCGCACTGGCCGGCTATATCGTCGGCCCCGGCGACGCGCATATCTGGCGCGAACTGCTGTCGGCGGCGCTGCCCGATTATATGATCCCGACCAAATTCGTTGCAATGGACGCGCTGCCGCTGACGCCCAACGGCAAGGTCGACCGCAATGCGCTGCCCGAGCCGGGCGTGTCGACCAGCCGCAACACCGAGCCGCCCGCGACCCCGGAAGAAGTGCGGCTCGCCGCGATCTGGTGCGCGGTGCTGCAGGTCGAGCAGGTCGCGCGTTACGACGACTTCTTCGATCTCGGCGGCCATTCGCTGCTGATCGCGCGGCTGCTGCGCCGCGTGCAGGCCGAATATAATATCCGCCTGCCGATGGCCGCGCTGTTCCGCGCACCGCGGCTCGCCGACATGGCCGAGTTGATCGCCACCGGGCGGGCGGCGGAGAAGGCCTCGCCGATCGTGCCGATCCAGCCGCACGGCACGCAACGCCCGCTGTTGTGGCTCGATGGCGGATCGACCTTTCTCCCGCTGTCCGAACGGCTCGGCAACGACCAGCCGTTCCTCGGCATCTCGGTCGACGCGATCCTCGAACAGGCCGGGGGTTGCCCCAAGAAGCTCGAGGATGCGGCGGTGCTGGTCGCGGCGACGCTGCGCGAGGCGCAGCCGGTCGGGCCCTACCGCATCGGCGGCTGGTGCACCTCGGGTATCCTCGCCTATGCCGTCGCGCAGGAAATGCGCGCGGCGGGCGACGAGGTCGAGCTGCTGATGCTGGTCCATGCCTTCCACCCGGGCAAGGCGCGGACGATCGGCGAGGTGCGTTTCTTCCTCAGCAAGTTCCAGTTCCATATCGGCCAGTCGATGGCCCAGCCCAAGGGCGAGCGGCTGCGCTATTTCCGCCAGCGGCTGCGCGGCCTGTCCGACGCCGCGGCGCTGCGTGGCGGGCGCGAGGCGGTGCTGCAGCCCAAGCTGCGCACCCAGCTCGATCGCGCGGCGATGAAGTACAGCGCGCCGCCATATCCGGGCGAGATGATCCTGTTCCAGCCGTCCGACCATCCCGGCGTGCTCGATTTCGTCGAGGACTGGCGCGCGGTCGCGCAGGGCGGTTTCGCCGCGCATGTCGTCAATGGCGGGCATCGCACGATGCTCGAGCCGCCCAATGTCGATCATTTCGCGGATCTGCTGCGCGCTGCGCTCGACGCGACGCTGGTCGACGAGGCGCCGAGGCGCGCGGTCGGCTGACCCGTGGCACGCGTCGCGGTTCGCTTCGAGACGCTCGACGTCGATGATGCGACGCTCGCGGCGCTCGCGCTGATCGTCGACGCCGATGAGCGCACCCGCGCGGCCTGCTACCGCTTCGCGCGCGACCGCCGCCGCTTCATCGCGCGTCGTGCGCGGCTGCGGCTCGCGCTCGGCGCCTGGGTCGGCGTGGCACCGCAAGCGCTGGTCTTCACCGCCAATGCCTATGGCAAGCCGATCCTGCCGGGCGGGCCGCAGTTCAGCCTGTCGCATGCCGGCGACCGTATGATGCTGGCGGTCAGCGACGACGCGGTCGGCTGCGACCTCGAGCGGATCGACGACGAGCTCGACTGGCGCCCGATTGCCGAGGGGCTGTTCACCCCCGGTGAGCGCGCTGCACTTGCGGCGCTGGCGCCGCCCGCCGGGCGGCGCGGGTTCTTCGCCTGCTGGACGCGCAAGGAAGCTTTCGTCAAGGCGCTCGGGCTCGGCCTGTCTTATCCGCTCGCCGCGTTCGACGTGTCGGTCGGCGCACAGGCCCGGTTGCAGTCGGGCGGCGAGGGCTGGGCGATCACCGCGCCACCGGCCCCGCCCGGCTTCACCGCCGCGATCGTCGTGCGCGACGACGGCACGCCGCTGGTCATCGAACCGCTGGTCGATCCGCTACACGCGGTCGCTGCCTGACGACACCGACGAGCAGCAACGCGGCGGCCGCGAACGCGGCGCCCGCCAGGAAGGTCGCGTTGGCGCCGAAGCGCTGCCACACCAGCCCGGCGGTGACGCTGGCGAGCAGCATCGCCACCCCCGTCGCCAGGTTGAAGACGCCGAACGCCGAGCCGCGCAGTTCGGCCGGGGCATGATCGGCGACCAGCTTGGCGAACAATCCCTGGGTCAGCGCCATGTGCACGCCCCATAGGGCAATGCCGAGAAACGCCCCGCCGAGCCCGGGCAGCAGGCCGAGCGACAGGTCGGCGAGGATCAGCGCGACCAGCCCGCAGCGCAGCAGCCATGGCGCCGGCACGCGATCCGACCAGCTCCCGGCCGGGTAGGCGCCGAGCGCATAGACCAGGTTCATCACGATCAGCACCAGCGGCGCGAGCGTCAGCGGCAAGCCTTGCGCGCTGGCCTTGAGGATCAGGAACGCCTCGCTGAAACGCGCCAGCGTGAAGACCACCCCGACCCCGGTCACGACCCAGAAGGCGCGCGGCAGCCGCCCCAGATCGGCGAAGCGGATCGGCACGCGGGCGGCGACGGCACCGGGCATGACGGGCACGTCCTCGACGCCGAACAGCACGAAGGCAACCGCCAGCAGCGCCGGGATCGCCGCGACCCAGAACACCGCCTTGATGTCGTTGGCGAAGGCAATCATCAGGCCGATTGCCAGCAACGGGCCGGCAAAGGCGCCGACCGTGTCGAGCGACTGGCGCAGGCCGAAGGCGCGCCCGCGGATTTCCGGCGGTGTCACGTCGGCGACCAGCGCATCGCGCGGCGCGCCGCGCAGCCCCTTGCCGATGCGATCGGCAAAGCGCGCGCCGAACACCACCGACGCCGACCCCGCCAGCGCGAACAGCGGCTTGCTCAGCGCACCAAGGCCATAGCCGATCAGGATCAGGATCTTGCGTCGCCCCAGCCGGTCGGAGAGATAACCCGAGAAGATCTTGCTGATCGATGCCGTGGCCTCGGCGACGCCGTCGATCAGCCCGACCAGCGCGACGCTCGCGCCGAGCGTGCCGGTCAGGAACAAGGGCAGCAGCGCGTGGATCGATTCCGACGACAGGTCCATCAACAGGCTGACCATGCCGAGCGCCCAGACGGTGCGCGGGATCGGCGGGCGGGTCATATGCGGAATTGCCTGTGCCGAGATGCCATCGGCGCAGACGCTAGGAGCTTTACGGCAGCGATGTAACCGGCGAGATGACCCCGGCGCGTGAAACGCGACCGCGGCAAGAATTCGTTCGGCATCAGCGCCGGTTCCTGGCTAAATGATCGCATGACCACGCCGCCTGACCCGACGCCCGACAACGACGCCGCGGCGCGCAGGACGCGGGTCGCGCGCGGCGCGCTGGTCGCAACGCTGCTGGCGCTGGCGTTGTGGCTGTTGCTGCCCTTCCTGCCCGCGCTGATCTGGGCGATGATCATCGCGGTGGCGGTCGATCCGCTGGTCAAGCGGGCCGAAGCGCGCTTCGCCACGCCGCACCCCAATCTCATCGCGCTGGCCTTCACGCTCGGGCTCGCGCTGCTCGTGCTGGTGCCGGTCGCGTTCGGCGTGGCGCAGGCGGCACGCGAGGCGCAGGATGTGGCGGGCTGGATGACGGCGGCGCGCGACCATGGCCTCCCGCCTCCCGCCTGGCTGGCGCATCTGCCCTTGGGCAGCGGCGAGGCGACGGCCTGGTGGCAGGCCAATCTGGCGGATCCGAATGCGGCGCGCGTGCAGCTGCATGCGCTGCAAGGCGTGCTGTGGTCGACGCAGAGCCGGCTGATCGGGATCGGCCTGTTGCACCGCGCCGTGGTGTTCGGCTTCACGCTGCTCGCCTTGTTCTTCCTGATCCGCGACCGCGACGCGATCGTCGCGCAGCTGCGCACGATGAGCGACCGGCTGCTCGGCCCGACCGGCGAGCGCATCGGGCAGCAGGCGATGCTGTCGGTGCGCGGCACGATCGACGGGCTGGTGCTGGTCGGGATCGGCGTCGGCGCAGTGATGGCGGTGGCCTATGAACTGCTCGGCGTGCCGCATCCGCTGCTGCTCGGCGCGGCGACGGCTATCGCCGCGATGATCCCGTTCGGCGCGCCGGTGATGTTCGCGGTCGCCGCGCTGCTGCTGCTCGTCAACGGCGCGGTCGGCGGGGCGGTCGCGGTGGTGGTGATCGGCGTGATCGTCGTGTTCATCGCCGACCATTTCATCCGCCCGGCAATGATCGGCGGCGCCACCCGCCTGCCGTTCCTGTGGGTGCTGCTCGGCATTCTCGGCGGGGTCGAGGCGCTTGGCCTGCTCGGCCTGTTCGTCGGGCCGGCGACGATGGCGGTGCTGGTCATGCTGTGGCGCGAGTTTGTCGCGCCGGGGGAGGGGGCGAGCATCCATGGCGGATAGCGCAGCTCGACGGGATAGAGGGGTGAATTGATGATCGGATTCTTCAGCCTGCTCGCTGCGCAGGCCTTGCCCGCCGCGCTCGCGCCGACCGGCCCGTGGGTGATGACGACCAAAGACGACGGTTGTCAGGTGGTTCGTGACTTCGGTCGCGAAGGCCGGGTTCACCTTGGCTTCGAAACGCAGGTGACCGACCGCGGCCGGACCATGCTCTTTGCCGGCGCCCGCCGATCATTGCCCGAAGGGATAGGCGAAGTCGCGGTTCATCTGGGCGGCCAGGCGCCGCTCGCGCTCCACTATGGCGCGTTCGAACTCGCCGACCACGGCCTCCGGCTGTTGAAATTGTTTCCCGACGAAGCGGCCTTGGAGAGCCTGACGCAGGCCGACACCGTCTCGATCGGCGATAAAGGTGTTCCGGTGCAAGCGACGGGCATGCGGGAAGCGCTCGCGGCGCTGGACAAATGTACGAGCGATCTGTTGTCGTCCTGGGGTGCCGATCCGTCTTTGTACTTGCGGGACAAGATGGCCAAGCTCCTCAATCCCGCTCGCTGGTTCTCGAGCGAAAACTATCCGCGCGAAGCACGCGCACGAGGCGCGTCGGGCCGCATCGTCCTGCTACTCGGCACACGAGCGGATGGCAGCATCGGCGATTGCAAAGCGGTGGCGACCGCCGACCCCAGCCTGAATGCCGGCACCTGCGCGATCGCTTTTCGCTACATCCGGGCCAAGCCGCCAACCGATGCCGAGGGGCATCCGATCGCCAGCTATGCGATCCTGTCCGTGCTTTGGACAAATCCCTGACGCGCAGCGCCGCCTGCGGACGCTACACCCCATCCCCGCTCCGCGCATGGCGGAACATCGCGATCGTCTCCAGCACGACATGCCGTGCGGTGAACCATGCCAGCCCGGCATAGACCGCGCCGCCGAGCGCGACGAGAAGGGCCAGGCGCAGCGCGGGCTCGGACGGTGGCAGCAGCCAATCGGCCAGCGCCACGACCATCGCCATGCCGATCGCGGCGAGCAGTGCCGGGCGGATCGCGGCGAACAGCCGTGGCACCGACGTGCCCAGCACTGGCATGGCGATCGCCGCGGTATAGGCGGTGAGCAGCGGCATCGCGACCAGCCACGACCAGGCCAGCCCCATCACGCCCCAGCGGATGCCGATCAGGAAACCGAGCGGCATGAGCACCGCGCCCGCCGCCGCCGACCACACCTGCACGCGGGTATGGCCAAGTGCGGTGGTGGCCGGCGCGAACAGGATCTGCAGCGTCAGGAACGGCATGGCGAAGGCGAGGATCGAAACGATGGGAATGGCGTCGTGCCATTTCAGCCCGAGCATCGTGACGACGAATTCGGGCGCGGTCACCGCCAGCCCGAAATAAAAGGGCAAAGCGACGAGCATGATGATGCCGACCGCGCGATCGAACGCCCGTGCCGCGCCGGCAGGGTCGTGCTGCAGCCGGGCATAGGCGGTGAAGGCGACTTCGTTCAACGGCGGGATGAACTTGCTGGTGACGATCTGCGCGAGGAACAGCGCGGTGGTGTAGACGCCGAGCCGGTGCGGATCGAGCGCGCGGCCGCCGATCGCGACATCGGCCTGGGTCTGCACCAGCCAGAACAGGTCGCTCAAGAGCATCGCCCCGCCGAACAGCACCGTCGCGCTGGCGCCGGCGAGGCCGAAGGTCGGCCACACCAGCATGCGCGCGGCGATCGTCATGCCGATCGCGCGCGTCCACACCGCGACCAGCGGCGCGGCGACCAAGGTCCACACGCCGAGCCCGCCCAGCGCGCCGCCCAGCGCCATCAGCGCACCGGCGGCGGCGGCGAGCAGGTTGACCTTGGCCTGGCGGCGGAAATCCATGCCGCGTGCCAGCAGCGCGCCGGGCAGGACGATGAACGGGTTGGCGAAATAGAGCAGGCACTGCACGCGCAGCATCGTGCCGACGAGCGGGTAACGGAAATAGGCCGCGATCAGCGGCGCGACGGCGAACTGCGCGAGCGCGATCGCACCGTTCATCATCAGCAGCAGCCCGAACAGCTGCCGCACCTGCGCGGTGGTGATCGTCGGGCTGCGGATCAGCGCGCCGGCGAAACCCTGGCCGTTGAGCATGCTGAGCAGCACCATCACGCCCGAGGTCATCGCATAGAGACCGTAATCGGATGGATCGAGCAGGCGCAGCACCCAGAAGGTCGAGGCCCACATGCTGAGCTGTGCGACGATCTGGCTGCCCGAGCGCCACATCACGGCCTTGACGACGCGCGCGGCGATGCCCGGCGCGGGCGTGTCGGCAATGATCGGGGTCATGTCGTTCAAGTCTTAGGGTCCGCACAGCCTCTTGCGTTGAGCCCGGTTCTAACGGCCATCGGTGGAGGAAGGATGAAGGCGCCGGTCGGATTCGGTCGCACGGCGGCAGGTTTGCACGGTCACGTTTATCAAGTCGCGACGAAATCCGGGCCCCATAGTCTGTCCGTCAGGGTAAGATAACAGCGCAGCAGTGCTTGATCGGCCGACGATGATCGTCACAAAATATTGCCGTGCCACGCATATGGCCAAGCTATAGCGCAAATATCGCACCATATCGGATATTTAACAGCATGGATTATTGCGCGCGGTGGATTATGCAGGTGGCGGATGAGTCGTGCGGACAGCGCTGGCGCTCAAGCTGGTGCTTCGGCTAGCCATGATGGCGCGGGGGTATTGGCATGAGCTTTACCGATACGTTGCTCGATTTCCTCACCGGTCGCATTCCCGATGCCGACCCGGAGGACCATGACCTCGCGCGGCGCGCCTATGCCGATTTCATCGACGTGCAACTGGCCGGATTTCAGACGGAAAATGCGAGATTCGGGGAAAGTGAGGCGGGCTTTCGGGTAGATCATGCGGGACTTCGGCCAGAGAAGGTCGCTGCGCTGCGTGCCAGGCTCTATGTCGCCGACGACAACAACCCCGGCAGCAAGGTACCGGCCGAACTGCCGGTGATCATGGGAATCGAGACGCGGCTCGCCGCGGCATTGCCCGATGGCCTTGCCAGCCGCACTTACTGGATCGTGCGCGACCGCTTCAATCGCATCGCCTCGAGCCAGGCCGCCACCGAATATGCGCGCTGGGCGCCGCCCGAGCTCCATGAGGCTCGGGTCGTCGCGGTCGACGATCCGCTCGCCGTCGCCCGCCAGGCGGAGACCGCGGCGCTCGCCGCGGTCGGTCGCGCTTCGCTCGATCTCGACCAGGCGAAGTCGATCCCGCCCGACAAGCACAGCGCGGACAGCGATGTCGCGCTGGCGACCGCGACCAAGGTCTATGAGGCCGCGATTGCTGCCGCAGCCAAGGCGTCGCAGCGCGTCGCGATGCTGGAAGCCGCGGCGGCCGAACCAGCGCATCCGGAGACGACCGATGGCAACTAATCCGCCCCCGCCATCGCCGCAGCTGCTGCGCCACGACATGCAGGCGATGCTCAGCTACATCCAGGGCGCACGGATCGTCAGCATCGCGCGCGAGACCGCGATCAGCCGGCTCAAGGGCTGGCTGGTCGGTCGCATGTGGATGGGCGTGACGACCGCGCTTCTCGCGCTGTTCATCGTCTATCTCTGCGGCTTCTGGTCATGGACCAGCGATCTCGACGGACCGCTGGTATCGGGCCTGATCCTGATCGTGCTGGCGTCGCGCGCCGGCGCGATCATCAGCATCAGCCGGCGCATCAACGACGACGATCTCGGCAGCGTCGGCGGCGGCGATTCGATCTTCACGCTGGCCAGCCTCGGTTCGGGGCGCAACGGCCTCGCGCTCGCCTTGCTATCTTCCAACGTCTTCGGCCTCGTGCTGTTCGCGCTGTTCGCCTCGGGCATCCCCGGCGCGCTCGGGCTGACCGGCGGCATCGCGCCGAAATTTCGCGAAACCGCGACCGAAGCGCGCGCGAAGGCGCAGGCCGCCGACGCGGTGGTCGCCGATCGGCAGAAGGGGGTGAACGATCTGTGCAGCGCCACGGCGCTGGCGCCCAAGGCCGTGGCGAGCGGCGCGGCGATGCCTTCGCCCACGACCACGACGACGCCCACCACGACGCCGACGAGCGCGCCGACGAGCGCCGCGACGGGTGTCGCCGGCGG
>NZ_JARYTI010000088.1 GCF_029911635.1 Sphingomonas sp. AR_OL41 | reverse complement strand
GGCTCCGGGCTACGCCCTCCGCCGCCGCACACCCATGCCGACGTTCCTTACGCCCATCGGTAAGATCGAAGCAGCGGGGTCAATGTTGGACGCCGATCGGGGGTCAAGATCCCACGCCGGTTGACAGCGCAGTTCCCCCGCCAGCCTCGACCGCCTCGACTGTCCTTTGCGTCAGGCCCGCTCGATCCGCAGCTTCAGCCACCGACCAGCCCAGCCGCTTACGCCGCGCATGAAGTTGATCAGGAAGTGTAGGTCCCCGCGCGATGCCGGATA
Source organism: Sphingomonas sp. AR_OL41 (assembly GCF_029911635.1). GTDB lineage: Bacteria > Pseudomonadota > Alphaproteobacteria > Sphingomonadales > Sphingomonadaceae > Sphingomonas. The sequence continues at coordinate 15,468 of NZ_JARYTI010000088.1, read as the reverse complement.
GTCGGACTTCAAGAACATTCATTACCGCTACGAGACGCGTGGCCGAGCCGATTCCTACCTCCAGCCGGGCAATCGCAAGCCGGGTGACGCCAATTCTGGCGGCCAAATTTGATTGTGAGAGGCCCTTTGTGGCGCGGGCTTCGGCAAGTTCCTTGAGGAGGTTCATCCGATACAGCCTTGTATCAGATAATTCTCGGGTCAAGCGCGGACCGATGGCTGTTTCGTCGACTTGGTTGGGTCGAACCGTGATAAAATAGGGCAATGAGAAACGACAACGAACTGCCTGCCGTCGAGCGGCCTTGCGACAAGTGCAGATCGCATTTTGAGTCCGGCACCTTCCTGATCCGCGAGGGACGTGTCGTCTCAATCCTCTGCGCCAACTGCTACGTGTCCGGGGGAGATGAGCCAGTGGTCGGCGAGTTCGAATGATCGGCCTCGCGTTGACGCGGCTCGTGGACCTCGTGGAGGCGGGATATCAAATCGACCGCGAGCATTCCTACCGCGACCGGCTCGTACTCCAGCATATGGGGCAAGGGCCGGGGATCGAACTGTTGATGTCTGGAATGATCGTGGCGCGCGACGCGCCGTTGTGGCCGCCACACATCTCAAGACCCGAGCGTATCGAAGTAGGCGAGGATGGGCGATTTGCCGAGTTCATCTTCGCAATCGAGCCGCCAACGCGTGCGCAACAGTTCGTCTATCACCTTCGGTGTGCCGCGCTCCTCCTTCCGATGGCCCCGCACATCCGAAGATGGATGATCTCGCTGCGATGGTATCTTGTGGAACAACATCACTGACCCGCGTGATGAATCCGAAGCCCAGACTCGCCCGAAAAGCAGGAGGCGAATGGTAATGGAGGCTCCGCCCTCCACAAATGGAGTCTTAGTGGAGGATCGACGACGCAAAAAAGTGACGTATTTCTGCCGCTGGAAGCGATTAGTGGAGGAGTGGAATATAATATTACTAATTAGATCATATTATTTTTTTGTTATATTTTTTAAACTCCTGAATCAGTAGTTCTGTCCTCCACGCCTCCACGGAAGGGCAATACCAGCAGCATCCGCTGGCATTTCATACCGACATGATAATTTAGATATCGACATTGCCGCAGCGGCCGAAATATAAATACGTCATGAGCCAAGAACGGTGGCTCTGGCGAAGAAGTTTAATGACATATACTCCGCATCTCTGATAAATAGAGATGTAGTCTACTACGTCGTTTCTAAGCCGGGGGTGCCGTCTCACCCCCGGCTTTTTATTTGGAAACGACAGGAGACGACATGGAATGCACTGAATTACTAAACCTGCGGTTGCAGGACTACCGCAGACGATTGGCCACTGACGAGGTCATCGATCCCGCCGAGCCGTTCCTCGACCTCGATTGGTCACGGGATAACCGGACCTATTTCGCCGATCTCGTTCGCTCGAAAATATGCACCAAGAAGGCGGTTGCCGAGGAGATCGCCAAGGCGCGTCAACGCTCCATCGTGGATCAAAAACTCGGTGATGTCCCAACGAATGTGCGGGAATATGCCCGCCTTTACAGCGTCAACCTCGGGGTTTCGATCACCTACAAGGGGATCATCAGAATACCGGGGAGAGACTGTGCGACGATCCTCGATTACACCCGTGGCGCTCGACTGACCGCGCTGGAACTTGGCCTGCCGTTCTCACGTGAAGCGGTGAACGACGCGATCGAGGAACATTACGCTGACGCCCGCGATCGAGCATTGGATTCGATCCGCGCGGCGACGGAATCACGGGAATCGTTCGATTGGTTGACGTTGGCCGCTGGCTGTTTCGACGCCCGGTCAACCTCGCACGAGTTCGTTGTCGCGGTGCTGAAGAAGTTCGTCTGGCAGGTGAAGCGCAAGCTTCATGGCCTGCCCGTCACGCATCATCTCATGCCCGTTCTATTCGGGGCGCAGGGCTCGGGGAAATCGTGGTTCCTCAGGGCGCTCTGCGCCCCGCTCGCAGAAGTCACCAGCTTCAGCGACTTCGGCGCGATCGGCGACGACCGGAATATCGATCTTTGGCGGTCCTACATCATCGTCATGGACGAGATGGCCAAGGCCGGAAAAGCCGACATCGAGGTCACGAAACATGTGATCACTGCCGAAAATCTTGAGCGCCGTCCGATGCGGACGACCTCCACGGTCACGATCCGCCAATGCGCGACAATGATCGGCGCGAGTAACATGTCACTCGTTGAACTCATTCGGGATGAGACCGGTAACCGGCGCTTCGTTGAACTCGCGTGGGGCAACCCCCCGCATGGATTTGTCGATGGATTCGACTTTGGCTCGGCGTGGCGGTCGGTCCATCACACGGACGCGGACCCGATGGCCGACTACATGGACGATCTCGCTGCCGCCCAATCTCAGAGCCGAAATCACGGGCCTGTGGAATCGTGGCTTCTTGATCTTGATGAGAACCACTGGGGCGAGCTACATGATCGTGCTGACCACACCGGGTTCATCGGCACGCAGGCGCTTTTCGACTTTTACCTCTCTCATCGGGAATCGGTGAATGGCGGCAGCGAACGCGAGCACCGCAGTCGCAACACGTTCGCCAACGAACTGGGCCGGATCACGCTGCTCGCCGATTTTGGAATCAGGAAGCACCGCACGGCATCTGCCAACGGCTGGCAAATTACGCGGCCCGTCGAACGGTCGCTCGCAACACGCCCATCGCTGGTCAGCATCGGTGGAGGGCGCGCGCGATGATCTTCACATTCTTCAGCGGAGTCCGCGACAACCGAGGCGCGGCATTTGAAGTCGATATCCCCAACGTGATCGAGATTTTGTCCGAGAGCGCCGAGGCGGCGAGATGTCCTTCCCAGAAGCTCGACGCGATCATGCTATCGACGACCAGCTACCCCGATGGCCTGACTCGCGCCAAGGCAAATGCCGTGGGCGCTGAGGCGATCGCGATGGATGTCGACGAAGGCTGGACGATCGACGAGGCCGAAGCGGCAGTGCTGTTGCTGGAAACGCCCTACATCATTCACAGCACGACGAAGTGCACCCAAGCGGCGCACCGTTTCCGCATCATCCTGTTCTTGAACCGCATGGTGTCGGCGAGCGAATACGAGATGGTCTGGCTGGCGCTCACGCACCGGTTCGGCGTCCCGATGGATGTTACCACGCGTGACATCTCGCGGTTGTCGGTGATGCCTGCGGCGTGGGCGGGGGCGCACAACGATTTCAGAAGTGAGCGCGAAGGCCAGTTGATCGACGTGGATGCCGTTCTCCAGACCTGCCCGGCACCGGTTCCACGTGAACTTCCTGACGTATGGCGCTCGCCCTCGACCTCGCGGCGTTTCTTCGACCCCTTGGCTGTACATCGGGCCGAACTTCGGCGGCTCAACAATGGGGGCGATCATCCGGCGAATCTGACCGATCTCGATACGTCGCCGATTGTGCCGCCACGCGCTCTTGAGGAAGCGTTGAGCGGTAATCCGGGGGGGCGGACATTCCGGCTCCTTTGCTCGGTGGCGATGTCCGCAAGGTCGCAGGGCTATGATGTCGATGAACATGATCTCATCATGATCGCGCGGGAATTCAGCTATCGTATCGGGCGTCGCACCTCGGAATCAGAACTCCGACACGATGCCAGCAACGCGCTCAACTGGGCGGCACAGCAAGTCTGAAATCTGGTCGGGGGTGCCTCGGTGCCGTGTCGCCGAGGTACCGGTGCGGGGCTAAATATAACATGACAACAGCCCCGCCCCCCTCGCTTCACGCCGACTGGTTTTCAGAATATCGTGCGCGCATTGAACCTCGAATCCGCGAGCGTTTTGCAAGCCGTGGACAATCCAACTTTGAGGCCGACGCATTCATCGCGGAGATTTCGGTTGAGCGGCCCGACGATCTTCTCCGGCGCATCTTCGGATAGGCGATGATCCCTTCGGGGCAGCGCGCCCGATCGGCAACACATTGCAATGACAACGTTTTGGATCATTCTTCGGCTTGATCGTTACGCCAATCGTTGGGTAGATCATCGGCGTCCGCCCGAGGCTCGTGCCTGAGAACAGCGTGTCTCCCCTCGTAAGAGAGGGCTTGTCGGGGCGGACACCCCCAAGAAATGATGTGCCAGCCGCTGCTTAAGCTTGGTCAAGGCGATTGCCATCGTGGGGCACGATTCGGCCCGTTCCCCGACAAGGCCGGGTTTCAACAATGTCAAAAAGCACACGACTCGGAGCCTTGGTGCGACCTTAGATGTTGGTCGGGCTTTGAATCCGAAACGTCCATTTGATAATAGTTCGGGCAATGTTGCCATAGAGCAACACAAAAAGTGGTAGTTTACTTAAAATTGGGCTTGGCTTTGCTCCGATTAAACAAAAGGTGGTAAAACCTACGAAAAGTAATGATTGAGAAATCGAAAAGTTGCTTTATATGGTTGCCCCGACGCTGACACGAGCAATTCAGTTCGCAGCGTTGGGATACGAAGGAAATGAGTTTTCTTAGCCGCCGTACGACATATGATCATATCGCGCGAATCGCCTTATTGATCGCCGAACGCACCAATGAGACAGTCTTTGTTGCGCATATTCACGCGAGCCGTGGCATGTCACAGCCAGCGTTGTTTGTTCCGGGCGAAGTTGATCAAAATATTCTGCCTAAGCGGACAAACTCATTCGCCGCTCGGTGTTCCTCTTGGGTTCGGCAAAACGCCCTCGCTCTTGCCGGTGCACCTTACGGCTTTGGAGTCGCGCTGATTGGTGAAGAGTTTCACGTCACTAAGTTGCGCCGCAATGGTGATGATCTGCGCTGGGAGTTTACGATTGGCGATCTGCCGTTCCTCGAAAACCCCGTCTACGTTTGCGAGGTGACGGCATGAATGTCGTCGAGAGAACCCATGCCGTCTCTGCTATCGTCGAACGGCTTTCACTGCGCGAGACCGACACAATCCGACCAGCAAACGGCTCGACAATTTCAGAGATGAAGGTGCTCTGGCATCCGAGCGGCGCAAAGATCGTGGTCCTATTTTTCCAAGCGGTGTCGATCGATGGCGAGGACCATTTCGGTTTCGACATGGCCGTGGGCGTTCACACAATGGTGATCGACGATATGGTGTCGGAGATCGAAGCAAAATTGGCGACGGTATGAGGTCCCGTCCACGTCGCACGCGCCGCACCATGCGCCAGATGGCCAACATGGAGAAATTCTTCGCCATCGTGAAACTACTGGATCGTCCCGGCTGGTCGGCACCCGACGATATCGCGGTCAAGGTGCCGATGACGCCGTTGGATTGGGACGACGTTGCGCATAGCTACTTTATCGAGATCAAAAACGGGGTTTATCGCCTGACTCGTGACGGTATTGTGATGAAGTCTTTTGCTGAAGAAAGGGATGTACGCATCGCTGCTCAGGATGCGGAGATGCACAAGCTCGCTCGCGAATCTGAGATGTTGGACATCGAAGCTGCGCGGATGCGTCACCGATATCTTATGATGAAGTTTGCCGGGCAAGCGGTCCAATGATGTCCCCGCCCATCACCCCCGAGCATAATCACCGGCGCGATCACGTTCATCACCAGCATCTCCATCAGGGTCTCGACCAGCATCACGGTCAGCGGGGGGCACCATGATCAGTGATGTGTTGTGTGACGCTGTGACCGCGATCGAGCGCTATCGTGCCGATCCGATCTTCGGATACCCGGAGGATTGGCCGGAGATGGACGCGCTGGTCGAGGCCATGGAAGTGGTGCGTCGGACGCTGGATGCGCCTCCGATCTGATCGCCTGCGCTCTCGGCCGCTCGGGCTGATAGCGCTGATCACATCAGGAACGACTAAAAGTGGTGGATTCCGGCCCGACCGCTTCGACCGATGTCAGGTCTGACGGCGCGCTGCTCGACCCTAAAGTTTTGGCGATTGCGTAATCTACAAACCACTCGATCGAACGAGAGCCACGACACCCGCCGCGGTCGCCCCCAAGCACCCCAATATTTCAGTCGATACGTTCAGCCAAAATAACTCGGGCTTAGTCTTCCGCGATATCTCAGTGGAACGAGAGAGCGTGACACCCGATAAGATCGACCGCCTCGCGCACCATCCAAAAAACGCGGCAAAACCGAAATACAGGATCGCAAACAAAAGAATCACTCCGGGTTCTCCTCCCGCTTATGCTCCATCAGCTTCCCAAGTCGCCCCTTGAAGCGCTTCGGGTCATCGTCGGACCGGTCAGCTTAAGCGGCCCTGTCCAAGATTACACCATCTTCTAGGAACGACAGCAACTGGGGCGGCTCCTGCCCGGCTGCTTTTCCTTGCGATACCTGCCGGACGGCTTTCAGGCGGGCCGCGTCGGTGCATGGCACCGGAACGGCAATACGTGGTGGGAAGCAGTCATTGAACGTCGATCCGATATGTACGCTCGATCCCAACTATCCCGCCAATGCCGATTACAGTCACACCGAGCCAAAAGGCCAATGCTAAGCGAACATCATAGAGACCCGACTGGTCGATCAACGCATCCCAGCACACTAGCCAAAACAACCCGACAGAGGCTAGGCAGCCATAGAGAACTGACCTGAGCGGCCGTTTGGTTCTCCCATGTATTTGCAAGAACGCCACCGCGAACGCTGCCAATACTGCTGAATTGCCGACATCTCTGCCGCTGAAGCGCATTGGGTGATAACGATTGGTGAGGAGTGCCAGCAGGAAAACTCCGATCGCGACGGCGAGTGACCCTACAAGGCTTTCCGCTTTAAACCTCATGGCGCTTACTTACTCATACCCACGCCTGTCTCTCGGATGCCGCCGCGCGACGGTGAAGACAATGACCAGCGATCGTCGCGAGGTCTGCAACTGGGGGCGCTTGCCGACTTGCAGCTTTATCCCTTTTTTGGCGTCTTCGCCGTGACCTTCGCCCCCGGCTTCCGCCCGAAGCCTACGCGCCTCGCCATCTCGCTACGCTGCGCGGCATAATTCGCGGAAACCATCGGGTAGCTCGCTGGGAGTTTCCATTTCGCCCGGTACTGGTCAGGCGTGAGGTCATGGGCAGCGCCGATATGCTTCTTTAGCGCCTTCTGTTTCGCGCCACATTCCAGACAAGTGAGGCTGTCCGGCTTGACGCTGGACTTGATCGACACCGCAGGCGCGACCGTTTCCATGATAGGCGCGGCTGGCGACCCGAGGCCCGCAAGCGCTTCATAGACTGTTGAGATGGCGCGCGGCAGATCGGTCAGAGCAACAGAATTGTTCTCGACGTGCGCGGAAATGATGTCGGCAGTTAGGGTCAAAAGATCAGAATTGGCCAAAACGGGCTCCTAAAACTGGGATCAGAAGCCGTGCGGCCCGAGCGTGAAAATGTAAAGCTGACGCCGAGGACCGGGTGCCGAATTCGGGTAGGCCGGTAATCGTTGCGGCGCAGGCCCACCCCCTATGTGCGGGACCGTTCAGACGGTCACTTCCATTGGAAGGTCCGCTGTAATCCTCGCGTAAAGGTCGACCGGCGTCATCTTCATTGCGCGGGCGATGACGTAGAGTTCGAGGATGTCCACACGACGCTGGCCCCGTTCAATGTCGGAAATGTAGGACTGATGCTTGCCGATCAAATTGGCGAGATCGGACTGTTTCAAAGCTTTCTCGCGCCGCACCGCCGCGAAGGCGCGGGCGACCGATTGTTGTGCCTCGGAGTAAATCGCGCCAGCCATGCGCTTGCGATAGATCGGGAAACTCGATATCGAATAAGTCGATATGAGGGGGCGCAAGATGCACGTTCAGCTTTGCAACGACGAGGGCGATGAGACCAAAGAAGTCGGCGTCGGATGGAGTTGGAGCTTATTTTTTCTGACGCCGATATTCGGATTTCCATTGTATCAACGCGGGCTCGACGGCGCTGGTAAATGGGTAAGTGCCTTTTGCGTCGGCACACTCGCGGTTGCGCGCTTCGACCACAAAATGGGTGATCGGCTAAGCGACGAGAGCTTTGCGCTCCTCGGTTTGGTCGAGCTTGCCCTGCTCCTCACATTCATCGGAATCTCGGTATTTTTCGCCGTGAAGGGCAACGAACTCACCGGCAAGAAGCTGCTCGATAACGGCTGGCGGTTCGTAGATGAAAGTGATTTTGCGACCCAGTTTGCCCGCGCGAAATGGTCACTCGCTTGAAGCGGCGTTCGCTGTTCATGGCGATGATCATGCCAATGATCGCGAGCGGTTGCACCGAGAACGTCGCTACCATGTCGTGCCGGGACGTGGCCCGAGAAGCGGTGCGCGTGTCCAAAGGCGCGCTGATCAAAATCACGCAAGGCCATGCTGAAACGCACACCAAGAGGCAGATCGTCTGCCGGGGCACGGGTTTCTACTCGAACGGCTCCAGCGTCATGACGCGCTACAGGGCGTGGCTGGACGAGGATAATGACATCATGATCGCCTACGATACCGACGAAGCACAGGCCGCAGCCGAACAGCAGGCGGAACGAGAAGAGGACCGCGCAATCGAGAGGGCGGAGCGGGAAACCAGCGACGCCATCGACGCGGAAATGCGCAAATATCAGTAATTCACCATCAGAACGACCGCTGACTACCCAAGTCTCAAGGGCCTTTTCTCCGAATATTCGACCGTGATTTCTATGCACTTGCGTTTTTAAGCTACGATCTTGAAATTGGAAACGTAATTTTTCTTGGCCACGTCCTGATATCTTTATGGTCGGGGTGGAGTAATATCTGTCGAACCCGATTACTCAGCGAAATGTTACCCAAAGAACGCAGATTCGTGCTACATGGCGGCATGCAAACCCGCGCACGAAAGGTCTCGTACCTCCGAATACGATAATCGGAGGAACGCCCATGACATCAATCACGCCCATCGTGGGCTGGCTGCTCGACCGCGTCGTTGAGATAGACTCGTATTGCCCCGGCTTTGCCGGGCATCTTTTGCGGGCATCGCGTGAACGCCGCCACGTCGTCGCAGCCTATCTCGCAGTGGATGCTCCCCATCTTGCATTCGAGAGTGTCGCGACTCTCGGAGCTTTCATCACGACCGCGCGCCATGACGACATCCAGCGGGCCGCGTTTGAACACGTACCGGAAGGGTATAGGGGCGCGATCTCGCGAGGGGGCGCGCAGATTTATCCCCGGTCGCATTACCGCTACCTTTTTCGGCTGATGTCAGGTTCGTCGCGCCCTGCCACGAAGCGTGTCATCCCAATGCTGTCGCGCGTGAACCCGACCCGGCTCCGCGTCGCACGCGTCTTGTCCGAGGAACTGCAAATCGCGCCCGTGGTGATGGCGCTCAAGAGCGTCGAGGCGGCCCGTGACCTCAATGCACTGGTCGAATTGCTGACCGAAGCTGGGGCCGACCGGTCGGCAATGATCGAGGCCCTCGAAAGCTTGGGAGACATGGGGGACGTTCGGAAATTTGCGCAACGCTGGGCGTTCCGCGTCCGACTCCCCCATCACCCAGTGCCCGCGACTGATGGATACCAACCCATCGACGACGCCGCTCAACTTCGCAGCACCGCGCTTCAATATCGCAACTGCATGAGGAATTACGTGGGCAACGCGCTGGAAGGCCGGTCAGCTTTCGCAGTGGTCGCAGGAGAGACCGCCGAAGCGATCGTTCACATCGTGCGCGAGAATGGGGTCTGGTTGCTCGACGCCTTTTATTCGCGCGACAACATTTCTCCCAATCGGGCGCTCGTTGATCATTGGACGGCTTATCTCGGAAGCCACGGCATTCTGGCGCGCGACGATCGCCGCCGTTCTGTCCGTCGCTGGGCAAGCCTGCGCAGGCTGGCGGGACATTTTGACTACGAGGAGGGATACGGGGCCTGAGGCTATAGAGAGAGCGCAGACGTGCCGTCGATGGGAAGGTTGGCAACGAAACGGTCGCCCAACCGGGTTACCCGCTCGAATGCTCGGCAATCCAGCGATCAACATCGTCGGCCCGCCAGCGAAGCGGACGACCCATACGGCAAGGCGCAAGGAACCCGCCATTGCGCCGAAGATGCCAGAACTGAGTGCGGCCGATGCGAAGGCGCGCCAGCACCTCTGGCAGCAAAAGAAGGTCAGACATCGGCGCGGCTCCCGACAACGATATAAGGCTTCGGCGGGCGAGCAGCCTTTTCGGGGTGGATCGTGGTCCGACGAATCCGAACCCATTCCTCGGCAGGCAATTCCACCCCATTACGCCGCTTGCGCCAATGCGCGCGACGATCGTGACGGCACCGTTCAATGCCCGTGCTCTCGTTGTAGCGCGGACGATCAACGCGGACTTGCCCCGTGACCCTGATGAACCCCGGCAACGGAGCGAGCCCGTGCTTTGATTTCGCACGACCGGCATTCACTTTGTCGAGGGCAGGCGTAGCGATGTCGTTTTCGATAATTTCACGCCGGTTATTCAACCGGTGGAGCGCGGAAACCAAAGCGCCGGGACTCTGGCGCAGGCGATCGTGCCTTTGAAAATCCCCGATCTCGTAGCCGCTGGCCCGGTTGAAGAAGGCGTCGCAGGTGGTGAACCCATCACCATCCGCTTCGACATACGTCATCACTGGTCCCTCATGTCCATCGCATCCGCAAAGCCAGACGCTCCAATGAACAATCCAAAAAGCGGGCATCGGAAATGGAAGGCTCAGCCATCCCTTTTCGACTGCCCTACCGGCGTCGAACTCCTCTTCGCTCGCCTCCAGTCCATCGGGAAAGAAAAATGTTGGCGCGTTAAACGCGCGTCCGATGAGGGAGTCGTGCCTAAACGCATTATCGCGACGAAGGAACTCGTAGAGGCCGAGAAACGCACTCTCCAGTTCAGCGACCGTGCAGCGCGCGCTATCAAACGTGCCAATACGACGCGGGATGAAGTCACGCTTTTCGCGACCAAGGTGGGAGGCAAGGTGCATGTCGGATTTCAGACTGGCCGCGTTCGCCCAGTCACGAGCAAACTGCTCCGTAGTCAAAATCGTAGCGTTCTTCTCGGCCGCCTCGCCGCTTGAGATGTACCGCTTCATCTCAGCGGCGCTCATGGTCCGGACGACGGCGGGTTCAGGCTCATTTGCCCGCTCATGGCCGAAGTAGCGGGCGTTCAGCCGAGTATCCGCAAAAAAGCTATTTGGTACGAACAGCGCTGTCCCATAGATACGCTGCTTGGGCCGTCCAGCGACGAGCAGATCATCAAACTCGAATGACTCCTGCGTTGGCAGAGCAGCGCGGTTTTCCACCATAAAGATGGTACCGATCCTTCGCGTGCCGACAAGAACCGGATGCTCTTCAAATGCATAGCCGCCAATCGCCGACTGGATTGCGCGGTAATCGCTGACATCAACTTCGACTTGGCGTTCGCTGCCCGCCTTTGGGTCCACCAGCAATCCGTAAGCCATATTGCCTCCTTCTCGGTTGTGAGAGGCGATTATGCCGAACGAACTTGAACGCTGCCGTATGTTCTGATTTTAACAAATCATGGCGCGCCATGTCATATCCGCAGCGGCTTCTCGAAGGGGTCGGACCTTACGCAGCGAAAAGGCCAGCGAGCTTTTATGGTCGATATACCAAACCCTTCGCTTGATCGCGCGAGAGGAAGGGATAGCCCCGACGCTTGACGGAATTGCCAAGCAGATCAATCGGCGCGGCTTGCGCACCAACAGGGGTAACGAATTCGATTTTAGAAAGGTTGGGGCGGCTCTCGACCGGCTGGGACTGGACCGAGTTGCCATCGAACGCTGGAAGCAGCAGGCCCGAGATCGAGCACACGACTGGGGCGTCGCGCCCACGACATTATTTCGGCAGCTTTGGCTTGAATGGCAGCACCACGCCTCGGTGAGCGTCGCTCCTTTTGTTCCCCACCTCATTCACCCTAACGAATGGATTCCTCCGTGGCAGCGTCACGAAGAGTCGGACTGGCGCACGATGCATCCCCCTCCGCAGGCACGTCTCGTACATATATTTCTTGGCGCGTTCGACGAATGTGAGGACTGATCAAAGCTTGCTGAATCTGGACAGCGAGCAACGCTACCTGTCATTTCACCGTTCCTCGGGCTGCGCCAAAAGCGCGGTGGCGTTGTTGCCCCAATACCGTTCACGCAGGAACTTGCCCAACTCTTCGAACCAAACACGACCATTCATTCTAAACGCCTCGGCATCATCATCCTCGCGTTCACGCGTGGGATATTGGTGATTGAGTTCGTAGGTCCGAACGCCCTTGCTTAGCTGATTGGCGAATTCCGCCAGCTTGGCGAAGGTGTGCGGGTGAACGTAGATGCTGCCGGTGGATAGCGCCTTCACGAATTCATGCGCGGCAAGCTGGGCGCGGTAAAGCTCAACCCAGAACATCGCTTCGTTGAATTTGTGGCCGCGCTCGCTCGGTTTCAGCGCTCTAATTTGATCAATCTGGTATTGCTGCAAGTCATACTGGACGATCAGATTTTCAAAGTGCGGTTCTGTCATGTTGAGAAAATCAGGCCGGTTCCGCCATGGCGATATCAATGCCGCAGCGTGATTGTATGCCTCATCGGCCTTCGCCCAAATGTCCGGTAGCACTTCAAATTCACGCTGATTCAGTTTGGTCGCGCGATCGAGTAAGCTGGCGATCTTGAACCTCAGGTGCTCAGTCTCTGTGGCGTGGGCCTGCTTCGATTTCTCAAGCTGCGCCGCGAAACGGTTCTCCATCCACTTCGCACCGAAGGCTTTAAACAAGGCGTAAGCAATCGCTGCCGCGCCGCCACCAGAGGTCAAAACGCTCGCTACAAAGGTAGGGATGTTGATTGCCATCTATGGACCTCTACAACTTCACAAGCAGGATGATGGCGATGATCCCCAGAAGGCAGACCATCCACATTGATCGTGCCTCGATAGTCGCGCTGAGTGCGTTGAGCACGCCATGTACAGGGTCCGGCTGCGTCTCTTCCGGCTCGATCTCTTCGGCCCGTTCCTCGACCGCAGGCGCGGGAGAGAATTCGAAAGACAGCGCGGTCACGGGCAACCATCTTTGATCGGAATTATCCCAGACCTTGTGCGAGCCATCCGGCGCGCTGCCATATGTCATCCCTTCCACGGTCACCGATACATCGGTCGGGTATTGGCCTGCGGACTGAGCGGCTACCAGTTCAAGCAAACGAGCGGGCGGAACGACTACCTCAACGGAGTACGCTTCTGGCATATGGTCATCGAAGCTGCTTTTCTGGAAAGGCAGGTAGTTGAGCCTGCCGATCGACTTTTCGACGTCTGCGCCAAGGTCCATACCGGTGACGAAAAGCTTGCCGGGAAGCTCCAGTAGGTTTTTGCCTGTGGCAAGTTGGACTTGATCGAGCCAAGAAGCTGATTTCAGGGTATAGGTGAGACGCCAGCTTTCGCCCTCCCCTACCGTGAGAAATGATTGCGGCTCGCTTAGTGCCAAGCTGAGTTGCGCCATGGTGTCTCGATCTCCCCTATCCGCAAGGTGACAGGAAGACGGGCACGCAGCAACGATTGCACCGACAGCATCGCGGCACCGCGTCCTATGGGAAACCGGCGCTTGCCGCCCGGCAGCTTTTCTCTCACCCTCCCCCGACCCCATCTCCTTCGGTATGCCCTCCCGATACCCCCACGGTAATCAGCCCGATCGTCGCACCCATCCTCGATCCTGACCCTGTTGAGCCATTCTCAGTTTCGACACCCAACCGCGACGCGGGGACCATTCCAAAAACCTCTCTGAAATCACGGTCTCGAACCCACGGTTTTCCGCCGATCCTGCGGTATCATTTTCGGCCTTCGAGAAACGGAGCGCTGGAGAAAGCGCGCCGGATCGAATCACCTGCCACGGCGTTGTCACTGCGGAGAACTTCCGATGCCGATAACCTATGACGAAGCGAGCAGCGTTTCCCGCGTGGGCCGCTCTATCAAGATGGAAGGCCCCGGTGGCGTCGAGGTGAAGCTCACCGCGAAAGCAGCGCTCAAGACAGCCGGTCGACTCGATGAAGCGGCACTCGACGTGTTGATCGAGGGAGCCGAAACAGAGCCGCTCAAGCGAGGCAAATCCGCTTAGGTGAACGGCGCGGTTGCCGCCGAATAGTAATCTCGATTCACCGCCTCCCCGAGTCAGTTGGGTTAGTCCTATGGGGCTTTGAAAGCGTTCGCGAACTCACGCCTCCACCGGCCCCATTGCCTCAATCGGGTAACTTCACGCGGGACGCTCGGTGAGACGTGATTCTCGTCGCCATAGGGTGGGGGATCGCATTTCGAGACGATGATCTGCGCTCCTCTAAGACCCATACGAGACAGAGGAGGCGGTAATGGCGAAGGTGTTGGGATACGCTCGGGTGAGCACCGATGGTCAGGACGTCCAGACCCAGAAGACCATGCTGGAAAGCATCGGCGCGGTCGTCGTGTTCACCGAGACCGGCAACGGATCATCGCTCGATGGTCGTGACCAGCTTGAGGCCGCGATCCGGCTGCTCGAACCCGGTGACGAACTTCTCGCTCTTCACCCCGATCGCCTCGCTCGTGATACTGCCGATCTCCTGACCATCGGCAAGCGCGTGATCGAGAAGAAGGCGGTGCTGCGCATCCATGATCCCGCGATCAGGCTCGACGGCACCGACATGATGGCCGAGGTGATGCTCACGCTGTTCGGCATGATCGGCATGATGGAGAAGCACTTCATCAAAGCCCGACAGCGCCGGGGGATCGAAGCCGCCAAGCTGCGCAATGCCTATAAGGGTCGCCCGGTCACCATTAACCCCGACGATATCCGCCAGCTTCGTGACCAAGGCCTTGGCGCGACCGAGATCGCCAAGCGTCTGCGGATCGGTCGAGCATCTGTCTATCGAGCACTGGCTGCGTGAATCTCAGCGGAGGTGATGCGCCATGCGTTCGCGGCTCTCCATCATCGCTTCGAGCATCCTGTTATACCAACGGAGAGAGATAGCCTGCGGTCGGTCATCATCGATCCGGCCCCACTTCCAATCGCTCTCACCCAAGAAGGTGCCGATGATATCGCGTCGATACTTGCCAATCGGAGGGTTGTTCCTCGCATCCACCCCCTTCGCCAGCATGGTGTAGCTGGTCAGGTCGATGAACTCCTTCGATACCTCCTGCAATATGACGCGGTTGGCCGCTGGTTGTTCCGGCTTCCACAGTGACGAGGGTGGCTCGATCCGCTTGAGAAACCCGCTCAGGTTCTCGACCATCAAGCCATATCTGACGGTCGATAGATCGATATTGCGGAACGGCTCGTTGGTGTTGATCTCGGTCAGCAAGAACTTGCGGTCACCAAACCCGATCTGAAAGGCTGGCAGCACGTCCATATAGAAGACGGTGCCTCGGGTCTTACGGGCCTCAACGACGGACTGAACCTTACGCCCATCCCGGAAAAAATCTCCGGACGAGTATCGCCTGATCCAAGTCGAATGCCATGCGTTGCGGCCAATGCTGAGGAACAAGATCGCGACCGCACGCACAGTGGGGGGCACGACTTCTGAACCATCGGGCTCGGTCGAACTGCGCGACGGATCGAGCAGATGGATGGCGTTGCTCATGGCGTTCCCCGGATCATGCT
>NZ_JARYTI010000087.1 GCF_029911635.1 Sphingomonas sp. AR_OL41 | reverse complement strand
GCGCGGGCTGCTTCGCCGGCGGGCGCGGGTGCGAAGGTGCGACCCGCGCCGCGGCGGCGCGCCGGGCCGGCGTCGTCTCCTCGACCTTGAACATCGCGGCCTGCTCGGCGAGCGCGGTGACCTCAGCAGTGAGGTTACGGGCGGCGGCCGAGGTTTCCTCGACCATCGCGGCGTTCTGCTGGGTCGACTGATCCATCGCGCCGATCGCGGCGCTGATCTCGGTGATCGCCGAGGATTGCGCGCTGGCGTCGTCGGCCATCGTGCCGAGCAGCTTGTGCACCTCGTCGACGTCGTTCGAGATGTTGGCGAGTGCGCCGTCGACCTTCTGCACCGCCTGCACCGCGGTGACGATATCGGTCTGGGTGAGGGTCAGCTGGTCGCGCGCGCGCTTGGCCTCTTCCTCGGCGCGCATGGCCAGCGCGGAGACGAGATCGGCGACGACCGCGAAGCCGCGTCCGGCATCGCCGGCACGCCCGGCCTCGACCGCGGCGTTCATCGCCAGCACCCGCGTCTGGAAGGCGATCTTGTCGAGTCCCTCGATCACGCTGTCGATGCCCTTGGCGCTGTCGCTGACGCGGCCCATCGCCTGCACCGCTTCCTCGGCCGTGGCGCGGCCACCATTGACGGTCGCGATCGCCTGATCGGCACGGGCCACGGTCTGTGATGATGATTGCGAGGTCGCCTTGAGGCGGCCATCGACCTGCACCAGCGCGGCGCTGGTCTGCTCGAGGCTGGCGGCATTGCCCTCGGTGCGGCGCGCGAGATCTTCCGACGCCTGGGCGATTTCGTTTGATCCGGTGCGGATCCCTTCCGCGCTATCGCTCACGCCGCTGATCAGCGCGCGCAGACTCGACAAAGCCGCGTTGAAACTGGTTTTCAGTTCGGCATATTCGGGCGGAAAGTCAGCGACGACTTCTTTCGTCAGGTCGCCGTCTGCCAACTGGCTCAAATTCGTCGAGAGAATGGCGACGATTCTCGCAGGTACCTCAGCTTGCTCAGCCTGGGCCACCGCAGCATCGCGGAAGGTGAACATCGCCTTGGTGAGGCGGCCCACGCAATCGCGAAAGTCGGTATAGGCGATGGGGCTATGGAGATCGCCGGCGGCAAGGCCTTCCATGCGAACGACGGTTGCCACATAGGGAATGGCAATCGCTTCACGGAACAAAAAGCTCAAATAGGCGGCCAAAAGTGTCCCGAAAATGCCGATTGCGATGACGTACAGATTGCCCCCGCTCCCGATAGCTCCCGCAAAGGCCATGAGTGCGGCAAGAAATGTCAGCGCCGTATAACTGACGAGAAGCTTTTGCCGTATCGGAGCAACTGCATTGAACCAATTCATCGTACAACTCCGAGAAATTTTTTTGCATTTTAATATACAAATAGATTTAGAAAGTAATTTACATAATTGAATTTGATATGAATCTTCCACATCTTAGTAATAATGCAAATAAACTCACTCTGATCTTGAAATTTTCACCCATCTTTGTGTTTCGCTGGCCCGTCATCGGCTTGAGCGACAAATGCGAATTAATATCTTCGGGAGACATGGTGGATATCCTGGAATGAGGGGTGACCGCCAATCCAGGTGCCGCACGTTGCCGGCGGCTCTGGTCGCCGGGGCTACCTCCGCTCATCTTAGGTGGAAATTGCGCGCGCAGCAGAGACCGATCCCCACCCTAAAGGGCAGGAGAATTCCCTACTGAAGCCCGCTATCATCCGTATTTTCGGAGAGAAAAAATTATAGATTTGATTCTATGGTAAATAGTTCATTACCACTCGCTGATAATGAACCAAAGCACTGCCCATAACACACTTGCAATCACGCCGCCTCAAGTAGGCCTTGAAGCCGAAAGCGCTTGCGAGCGAAATTTTTATACTACCCGATCGGCAACCCTTCGACCGGGCTATCGCGATAGAAGTTCTTCACAACTTCCCAGCCTTCCTCGGCCGTCTCGACCATGGTGAAGATGCCGAGGTCGCGGCGCGAAATCACGCCTTCCTCGACCAGCGCGTCGAAATTGATCACGCGGTTCCAGAAGTCGCGGCCATAGAGCAGCACCGGGATCGGCTTGATCTTGCCGGTCTGAATCAGCGTCAGCAGCTCGAACAGCTCGTCGAAGGTGCCGAAGCCGCCGGGGAACGCCGCCAGCGCGCGGGCATGCAGCAGGAAGTGCATCTTGCGCAGCGCGAAATAGTGGAACTGGAAGCTCAACGACGGCGTGACATAGGGGTTGGGCGCCTGTTCGTGCGGCAGCACGATGTTGAGACCGATCGTCTCGTAACCCGCCTCTGCGGCGCCGCGATTCGCCGCCTCCATGATCGACGGCCCGCCACCCGAGCAGACGACGAAGTGACGCTTGCCCTCTTCGTCGCGCGGGAAGGCGCTGGCGAGCTGGGCGAGCTCATAGGCGACGTCATAATATTTCGACTTGGCGACCAGCCGCTCGGCGATGGCGCGCGACTCGTCGTCCTGCGCCAGCTCGAGCAGCGCACGGGCCTTTTCCGGCTCCGGAATCCGCGCCGAGCCGTACATCACGAAGGTCGAGGCGATGTTCGCCGCGTCGAGCAGCAATTGCGGCTTGAGCAGTTCGAGCTGGAAGCGCACCGGGCGCAGGTCCTCGCGCAACAGGAAATCCATATCCTGAAAGGCGAGGCGGTAGGCCGGGTTTTCGGTCTGCGGGGTATGGACGCCGGTCTTGGCGGATTCGGCATCCTGGCGGGCGCGCGGGAAGACCCGCGACGGAACATGGGTATCACTCATTGGCGGGGCTGGTAGCGGAAAGCGGCTCGCGCTCCAAGTCGCCGTCGGGGAATGCGGTACCAGCGCGGTCGCACACCCGGCTTCCCACTCAGGATATTCTATGGGAGGTCTGATGGGGACGCGGGCTGGTACCGCCTCTGAAATGCGCTCTGCCGCGCATTTCCAAACACTCGCTCAACGGCAGAAGCGTTTGTGATCGTCCTCGAGGTGGAGGTGATTGTAGTGCGCGGCGTTGTAATCGGGGCTCAGCACCGTGCCGAAGCGCTTGCACGCCGATGTGTGAATCGCCGCGAAAAACGCCCGGATGCGCGGATCGGCCGAGCGCCAGCCCTGCTCGACTGTGATCCGCCGCCCGTCCTGCAGCACGAAACCCGACACGTCGACGGCGTTGGCGATAGCATGGCCCGACAGCTTCTCCGGACCGCCCGCGCCGATCACGTTGCGGCAGGCGTAGCTGCCCATGCTTTCGACCCGCACCAGCTCGCTGCCGAGGATTTGGTAGGCCGCCGGCACCACGGCGTGGCGCGTCCAGCCGGTAAAGGCATCGGCCAGTTCGCAGCGCATTGCCTTCAGGTTTGTCACGGGGATGCCGATGTCGATCAGCTGCACCGCGCCGATTACCCGGCAGCCACCGCCATAATCGCGGTCGACCATCGGGCTGAAGCGGATGTCCTCGCGCGACAAGTCGGCAAAACAGGCCTGCGTTTCGCGGCTGGTCGGCAGGTTGAGGGTGATCGGACGCGAGCCAACCGGGCGGGGCGGCGGGGCATGATCGTCATGCCCACCGCACCCCGCGAGCAACAGCACCGCAAGAAGAAGACCGCGCTTCATGCCGCCAGACTAGCGAATTCATGGTTAACAATCCGCTAGCGCGCGCACCGCTCGTCGCGGCAAAACTTCCCCCGGCCCCGATATCCGTGCCACTATGCGCCGCAGCATGACGAACGAGAAACCGGCCCCGTGACCGACGCCCCCGACCGCCGCGACGCGATCCTCGATCGGCTGGCCGATCATGTCCTCGCCGAGGGACTGGCCGGGGCGAGCCTGCGCCCGCTGGCGCGCGCGGTCGGTACCAGCGACCGCATGCTGCTCTATTATTTCAAGGACAAGGCCGAGATCATCACCGCGGTGATCGAGCGCGTGTCGGCGCGGCTGGCGCTGCTGCTCGCCACGCGGCGCGCGGCACGGCCGCTGCCACTCGACGAACTACGCCGCGAACTGCTCGCCATCCTGTTCGACGACGCGCTGTGGCCCTATATGCGGCTGTGGCTCGAGATCGCCAGCATGGCGGCGCGCGATCCTTTTTATCGCCAGGTCGGCGAAAGCATCGCGCGCGGCTTTCTCGCCTGGGGCGCGGCGCAACTCGATTCGGCAACACCCGAACAGCGCAGCATCGATGCCGCGACCTTGCTGGTTATGACCGAGGGCGCGGTGCTGCTGCGCAGCGTCGGACTGGAGGATGTCGCGCGCGCCGCATTTTGAAGCGCGGCGGTCGGATCGTGGCGATTTTCTGTCTTGGATTAGAAAGTTTGCAAACCTGCGATTGATCAGACGCCGCCGCCTGACCGGAACGCGTAACCAAAACAGAGGAACAGCGCGACGATCATCCACACCGTCAGCGCGTTAGTTGCGGTTCGGGACCGTCGCGCTCCTAGCGCCAGTGCCAACGCTGGCAGGATCGCACCACATAACAAAAATCCGAGGGAGCCGTAGCGATACCACAGCTCTTGCGCCCAGCTCGAATAAGGGCCGATAGCAAATGACGAGGCCATGAGGCCCATCAACACAGTGTTGAGGCCAATCACCGAGGTGGCGCAGCCAAGACCATGCGTGGAGCCCGTCACGCCATTTGCTTCATCGGTTGTTGCGCCGGTCATCATCGCAGCAAATCCACAGGAATATAGATATGCTTATCCATTAAGCTCGCGACCGAGGCATTGAAAGCGCATCCGCGCTCATCCGACTCTGTTTGCAAATAACATGATGGCCTGCTTCGCCGGCGCTATCCACCCAATCTCGCTCGCCCCATCCACACGGCCAGCGACAGAGCGACTCCCACGCCCCAGAGCAATGTCGCCGACGCCGCGAGGGGATGGGTACCGTAAAAGGCCGGGATGACCGCCAGCGCGGTGCCGTCGAGCAACGAGGCGCTCGCCGTGACGACCGCGACCGCCAGCAAGGTCTGCGCGCGCCGCAACCGCACGATGCGGCGCGTAGCCGTGATCAGCGGCACCGTTCCCGGCACGAGCAATGCGTAGAACAGCGCCGGTCCCAAGCCGGCGAAACCGCCGATAGAATCGACCGCGCGAAACAGCAGGATCACCAGGATCCAAAGCACCGCACCGATGGCGATGAGGCCAAGCCATTGCGCGGGTGCGAGCGCGTCGGTGGTCGGGGAAGCGGATGGCGGAAGCGGCATGATCGAGTCTCCGTAGCAGTCGCTACACAAATCTCTAACGCCATGTAGCAATCGCTACAAGAGCGATTGCGTAGTGCAACGCAGGTTGACACCCCGCCCAGCATCGTTAGGGGCGGCGCCGGGCCACGCGGTCCCAACGCCGCGCGTGCTCTCTGTAAGGAGAGACTACATTGACTGATCTTGTTGCCCGCCCCGGGGCCAAACCGGCGCGTCCGTATTTTTCTTCCGGCCCTTGCGCAAAGCCGCCCGGCTGGTCCCCCGAAAAGCTCGACACCGCCGTGCTCGGCCGCTCGCATCGCTCGAAGCTGGGCAAGGCGCGTCTGCAATATGCCATCGACCTGATGCGCGCGTTGCTGGGTCTGCCCGACACGCACCGCATCGGCATCGTCCCCGGTTCCGACACCGGCGCGTTCGAGATGGCGATGTGGACCATGCTCGGTGCAAAGCCGGTGACGACGCTGGCATGGGAAAGCTTCGGCGAGGGCTGGGTCACCGATGCGGTCAAGCAGCTCAAGATCGATCCGACCCTGATCCGCGCCGACTACGGCGCCCTGCCCGATCTGACGCAGGTCGACTGGTCGAACGACGTGCTGTTCACCTGGAACGGCACCACCTCGGGCGTGCGCGTGCCGAATGGCGACTGGATCGCCGACGACCGCGAGGGTCTGAGCTTCGCCGACGCGACCAGCGCGGTGTTCGCCTATGACCTGCCATGGGACAAGATCGATGTCGCGACCTTCTCGTGGCAGAAGGTGCTGGGCGGCGAGGGCGCGCACGGCGTCATCATCCTTGGTCCGCGCGCCGTCGAACGGCTCGAAAGCTATACCCCGGCCTGGCCGCTGCCCAAGGTCTTCCGCCTCGTCTCCAAGGGCAAGCTGACCGAGGGCGTGTTCAAGGGCGAGACGATCAACACGCCGTCGATGCTCGCCGTCGAGGACGCGATCTTCGCGCTCGAATGGGCGAAGTCGGTTGGCGGCGCCACGGGGCTGATCGCACGCAGCGACGCCAATGCCGCCGCGCTCGACGCGATCGTCGCCGAGCGTTCATGGCTCGGCCATCTCGCGGCCGATCCGGCCAGCCGCTCGAAGACCAGCGTCTGCCTGACGGTCGAGGGTGCCGACGAGGCGTTGATCAAGAAGATGGCATCGCTGCTCGAGGCCGAACACGCCGCCTATGACGTGGCCGGCTATCGCGACGCCCCGCCGGGGCTGCGCATCTGGTGCGGCGCTACGGTCGACACGGCCGATGTGGTCGCGCTCGGCCCGTGGCTCGACTGGGCCTACGCCTCGGCCAAAGCCGCTTAACTTCCCACCCAATTATACGTCATCCCAGCGAAAGCTGGGATCTCATGCCGCCAGCGCACCCGCTCACCGCACGAGATCCCGGCTTTCGTCAGGATGACGAAAAGCAGAAAGGCTTTTCGACATGCCCAAAGTCCTGATCAGCGACAAAATGGATCCCAAGGCCGCGCAGATTTTCCGCGAGCGCGGCGTCGAGGTCGACGAGATCACCGGCAAGACCCCCGAAGAACTGATCGCGATGATCGGCCAGTATGACGGACTTGCGATCCGCTCCTCGACCAAGGTGACCAAGGCGATCCTCGATGCGGCGACCAATTTGAAGGTCGTCGGCCGCGCCGGCATCGGCGTCGACAATGTCGACATCCCCGCCGCCAGCGCCAAGGGCGTCGTCGTCATGAACACCCCGTTCGGCAACTCGATCACCACCGCCGAGCATGCCATCGCGCTGATGTTCGCCCTCGCCCGCCAGCTGCCCGAGGCCGACGCCTCGACCCAGGCCGGCAAGTGGGAGAAGAACCGCTTCATGGGCGTCGAGTTGACCAGCAAGACGCTCGGCCTGATCGGTGCCGGCAATATCGGCTCGATCGTCGCCGACCGCGCGCACGGCCTCAAGATGAAGGTCGTCGCCTATGACCCCTTCCTCACCCCCGAGCGCGCGATCGAGATGGGCGTCGAAAAGGTCACGCTCGACGAGTTGCTCGCGCGCGCCGACTTCATCACGCTGCATACCCCGCTGACCGACCAGACGCGCAACATCCTGTCGGCCGAGAATCTCGCCAAAACCAAGAAGGGCGTGCGCATCATCAACTGCGCGCGCGGCGGGCTGATCGACGAGGTCGCGCTCAAGGCCGGGCTCGATTCGGGCCATATCGCCGGCGCCGCGCTCGACGTGTTCGTCGAGGAGCCGGCAAAGGCGTCACCGTTGTTCAACACGCCCAACTTCGTCTCGACGCCGCATCTCGGCGCCTCGACGTCGGAAGCGCAGGTCAATGTCGCGATCCAGGTCGCAGAGCAGATGGCCGATTTCCTGATGACCGGCGGGGTGACCAACGCGCTCAACGTGCCGAGCCTGTCGGCCGAGGAAGCGCCCAAGCTCAAGCCGTACATGGCGCTGGCCGAAAAGCTCGGCTCGCTGGTCGGCCAGCTCGCGCACGGCGCGCTGTCGGGCATCGCGATCGAGGTCGAGGGTGCGGCCGCGTCGCTCAACCAGAAGCCGATCACCAGCGCGGTGCTGGCCGGTCTGATGCGGGTCCATTCGGACACGGTCAACATGGTCAACGCGCCATTCCTCGCCAAGGAGCGCGGCATCGACGTGCGCGAGGTGCGGCGCGACCGCGAGGGCGATTACCACACGCTGGTCCGCGTCACGGTCAAGACCGATGCCGGTGATCGCTCGGTCGCGGGCACGCTGTTCGGCGACGCCGCGCCGCGCCTCGTTGAACTGTTCGGCATCAAGGTCGAGGCCGATCTGGTCGGCCATATGCTCTATGTCGTCAACGAGGACGCCCCCGGCTTCATCGGCCGGCTCGGCTCGCTGCTCGGCGAGGCCGGCGTCAATATCGGCACCTTCCACCTCGGCCGCCGCTCGGCCGGCGGCGAGGCGGTGCTGCTGCTGTCGCTCGACGAGCCGGTCACAGCGGAGCTCATCGCCAAGGTTCGCGCGCTGACCGGCGTGAAGACGGCCATGGGCCTGACGTTCTAAAACCTCTTCTCCCTCTCCCCTCCGGGGAGAGGGCCGGGGAGAGGGGCCGTGCCGCAAGATAAGGACGAGTTACTCAAGCGCGCCAAGAGCCTCAGGCGGGAAATGACCCCGGCAGAGGCGCGTCTCTGGTATCATCTCCGCGCAAAGCGTTTCGACGGCGTCAAATTCATTCGTCAGAATCCACGACAAGGGTTCATCGTCGATTTCGTCGCTCGGTCCGAAAAACTGATCATCGAGGTTGACGGCGACACCCACGGCAGCGACGAGGCCATCGCAAAAGATGCGCACGGGACGGCGCGGCTGGAACGACAGGGATATCGCGTGATCCGGTTCACGAACGCAGAGGTTGTTGGGAATTTGGAAGCGGTGCTCGCTGCCATCGGCGACGCGCTCGCGGCACGCCCCCTCTCCCCGGCCCTCTCCCCGCAAAGCGGGGAGAGGGAGAAGAAGGAAGTATGACCCACGCCCTTCTCCCCAACGGTTTTCAGGACCGGTTGCCGCCACAGGCCGATGTCGCCGCGCGGATGGAGGCGGCGATGCTTGGTGCGGCGCATGGCTATGGTTATGAACGCGCCGCTCCCGCGCTGGCCGAATTCGAGGACGGGCTTGCCGCGCGGCTCAAGGCCGGCGGCGCGCGCGATGCGGTGCGCTTCGTCGATCCGGTCAGCCAGCGCACGCTTGCGATCCGGCCCGACATCACCGCGCAGATCGGTCGCATCGCCGCGACGCGCATGGGCCACCACCCGCGCCCGATTCGGCTGTCCTATGCGGGCACCGTGCTCAAGCTGCGTGCCTCGCAACTCGCCCCGGCGCGCGAGTTGCGCCAGATGGGTTGCGAGCTGATCGGTCTCGACACTGTCGCGGCAGCGCGCGAGATTGTCGGCGTCGCGGTCGATGCGCTGGTCGCCGCCGGCGTTACCGGCATCTCGATCGACTTCACCCTGCCCGACCTCGTCGCGACGCTCGCCGCCGGGCCGCTGCCGGTCGACGCAGCAAAGGTCGCGCTGCTCAACGACCGGCTCGATGCCAAGGACGCCGGCGCCGTCGCCGAGATCGCCCCGGCCTACCTCCCGCTGATCGAGGCGGCCGGCCCGTTCGCCGCCGCGCATGACCGGCTGTGCCGCTTCGATGTCGGCGGCGCGCTGACCTCGCGGCTCGACGGGCTATGGGCGCTCGCGCAAGGCCTGTCGGGCGTCTCGCTGACGCTCGACCCGACCGAGCGCCATGGCTTCGAATATCAGACCTGGCTCGGCTTCTCGCTGTTCGCCGAGGGCGCGCGCGGCGAAATCGGGCGCGGCGGCAGCTACACCATCGTCCATGAGGACGGCAGCGAGGAGGCCGCGGTGGGCTTTTCGCTCTATCTCGACCCGATCCTCGCCGCCGGGCTGGTAGAGACCGAGCGCCGCCGGCTGTTCATCCCGTTCGGCAGCGACCCCGCTGAAGCAGCACGGATGCGCGCGGCCGGCTGGGTCACCGTCGCCGCGCTGGAGCCGGGCGACACGCCCGAGGCGCAGCTCTGCACACATATGTTGATCGATGGCGCGGCAAACGCGCTCTAAGGAAATCCAATGGCCAATGTAGCGGTAATCGGCGCCCAATGGGGCGATGAGGGCAAGGGCAAGATCGTCGACTGGCTCGCCGAGCGCGCCGATATCGTCGTGCGCTTCCAGGGCGGCCACAATGCCGGCCATACACTGGTCGTCGGCGAGGCGGTCTACAAGCTGTCGCTGCTTCCCTCGGGCATCGTGCGCGGCACGCCGTCGGTGATCGGCAATGGCGTGGTGCTCGATCCCTGGGCGCTCGAGGCCGAGGTCGAGAAGCTGCGCGGCCAGGGCGTGACGATCACCCCCGACACGTTGATGATCGCCGACAATTGCGCGCTGATCCTACCCTTCCACCGCGACCTCGACGCGCTCCGCGAGGATGCCTCGGGTGCCGGCAAGATCGGGACGACACGGCGCGGGATCGGCCCGGCCTATGAGGACAAGGTCGGCCGGCGCGCGATCCGCGTCTGCGATCTCGCCCATCTCGACGCGCTCGACGCGCAGCTCGACCGGCTGACCGCGCATCACGACGCGCTGCGCGCGGGCTTTGGCGAGCCGCCGATCGATCGTGCCGCTTTGGTCGCCGAACTGCGCGACATCGCCGGCTTCGTGCTGGCCTTCGCCACGCCGGTGTGGCGGATGCTCAACGAGTCGCGGTCGCGCGGCAAGCGGATCCTGTTCGAGGGTGCGCAGGGCGTGCTGCTCGATGTCGACCATGGCACCTACCCGTTCGTCACCTCGTCCAACACCGTTTCGGGCACCGCGGCGGCGGGCTCGGGTCTCGGCCCAAGCGCGGTCGGCTTCGTGCTGGGGATCGCCAAGGCATATACCACGCGGGTCGGCTCGGGGCCGTTCCCGACCGAACTCGACGATGCGATCGGCGAGGGCCTCGGCGCGCGCGGGCATGAATTCGGCACCGTGACGGGGCGCAAACGGCGCTGCGGCTGGTTCGATGCGGTGCTGGTCCGACAGTCGGCCGCGGTCGGTGGCATCACCGGCATCGCGCTGACCAAGATCGACGTGCTCGACGGCATGGACGAGGTGCGGATCTGCACCGGCTATCGCCTGCGTGGCGAGACGATCGATTATTTCCCGTCGCATGCGGCCGATCAGGAAGCGGTCGAGCCGGTGTACGAGACGATGCCCGGCTGGTCCGAATCGACTGCCGGGGCGCGCAGCTGGGCTGATCTTCCGGCGCAGGCGATCAAATATATCCGCCGGATCGAGGAATTGATCCGTTGCCCGGTGGCGCTGGTCTCGACCAGCCCGCAGCGCGACGACACGATCCTCGTCCGCGACCCCTTCGCCGACTGACGCCCGAGGGGAAGGCATCAGCCGGCGCGGGCACCGCCGTTATTGCGGGGTTGCGGCGGGTTTCCTGGTCTTCTTTTTCTTGGCCGGCGGCGTGGTGGCGTCGGCATCGGTGGTTACCGCAGCGCTGGCGCTGGCTTCGGGTACTGCCTGCACGTCCGGAGTCGGATTGGTCGGCGCGGTGCCCGGCGTCTGGCTCGGCGTCATCGCGGGTTCGGACGGCGGGACCGGGGTTGTCTGCATCGGCGTGGCGCCGGGTGCCGGCGGCGTGGTTTGCGCATAGGCCGCGCCTGACAGGCCCAGCGCGATCGCGCCGAGGCTGGCGGCAATGGTCATTGTGGTCGTCACGAAAAGTCTCCCCACGCACCCGGCACCATCGCCGAGGCTTCGGGAGGGCAAACGTGGCGGACGCAACGACGGCACCACCGCTTATCGCAGCTTTCCAACGGGTTCCGGACGAGGCGAGCGCAAAGGGCGACGTGCCGTCCGGCACATCATTCGTTCAGCCAATTTGCGCGCGATGCAGCAAAGCCTGATCGGCCAGCACCAGCGCGACCATCGCCTCGACCACCGGCGCGCCCCTGATACCGACGCAGGGATCATGGCGGCCCTTGGTCATGATCTCTGTCGCCGCGCCGCCGCGCGTGATCGTCTCGACCGGGGTGAGGATCGAGCTGGTCGGCTTGAACGCGACGCGGACGCGGATCGGCTGCCCGGTGGCGATGCCGCCGGCGATGCCGCCGGCATGGTTGGCGAGGAATTCAGGGCCGTTCGCACCGGGGCGCATCGCATCGGCATTGTCTTCGCCGCGCAGCCGCGCCGCCTCGAAGCCGTCGCCGATCTCGACGCCCTTGACGGCATTGATGCTCATGCAGGCGCTGGCCAGTTCGGCATCGAGCTTGGCGTAGAGCGGCGCGCCCCAACCTGCGGGCACGCCTGTCGCCTCGCAGGCGATCACCGCGCCGAGCGACGAGCCGGCCTTGCGCGCGCCGTCGACCAGTGCCTCCCACCGCGCGGCGGCTTCGGCATCGGGGCAGAAGAAGGGGTTGGCGTCGATCTGGTCGGGATCGAAATTGGCCAGGTCGATCGCATCGCCGCCGATCGCCTCGACCCAGGCCCGCACCCGCACCTGCGGAATCACCAGCCGCGCGACCGCCCCCGCCGCGACGCGCGACGCGGTCTCGCGCGCCGAGGAGCGGCCGCCGCCGCGATAGTCGCGAAAGCCGTATTTTGCGTCATAGGCATAGTCTGCGTGACCCGGGCGATAAGCCTGCGCGACCTCGCTGTAATCCTTTGATCTCTGGTCGACATTCTCGATCATCAGGCTGATCGGCGTGCCCGTCGTTTTCCCTTCGAAGACCCCTGACAAAATGCGCACCTGGTCGGGCTCCTGGCGCTGCGTGGTGAAGCGCGACGTGCCCGGGCGGCGCTTGTCGAGGAACGGCTGGATATCCGCTTCGCTAAGCGCCAGTCCCGGCGGGCAGCCATCGACCACCGCCCCGATCGCGGGACCGTGCGACTCACCCCAGGTGGTGAAACGAAAGACATGGCCGAAGCTGTTGAGGCTCATGCGCGCTCTCTTCCCGCAGCACGTTCATTTGTCCAGCCGGGGGCGCAAGACAGGCGGCGAATTATGTCAGACGAACACCTCGTAGAAGAGCGGGTCGCTGGTCAGCCGGTCGGGCGCGCCGGTCCAGTCCTGGTCGGAGCGCAGGACACCCCGTTTCGCTCTGCTGCCCAACGCCTCGAGCAGATCGGGGAACGGAATGTTGTTGCCCCATTTGCGGTCGAACGCGGCCTTGGCATCGACCGGCACGAGCGCAAAGTCGAGAACGTCCATCTTTTCGACCCCCTCGGCCCGCAAACTGGCGTTGAGGCTGGCGTGATGGCCGACCTTGTAGATCGTCGACCGGGCGATGAGGTCCGGGCCCGTCACCTTGCGGCCGGCGACATCCCATTCGAGCTTGAGCCACGACAGCCAGTTGCCGACCTGCGCGTCGGCGGCGAACAACAGCACCTCGCCGCCATCGAGCTCGATCGCCAGAGCGAGGCTCGAATTGTTGACCGCGCGATCGAGCAGCAGCGCGAAGCTGGTCGTGTCGTTGAGCCATTCGCTGTCGATGCGCCGCCACGCGCTGTCGGCCGCCGTATAATGCGTCTGGAAGAAGGGCATGGTCAGCGCCTCGTCCCACGGAATGGCGACATTGGCGGTGAAGGGATTGCCGCTGCCGTCGCCGGCCAGCGCATCGCCCATGCCGAACAGGCCGTTGAGCGCGGTCATCGAATAGGTTTCGGGCGCGCGCGCGGTCGGGTCCATCTTGCGCAACTCGGCCTCGTCGCGCGGCGGGCCAAGCACATAGATACGGGCACCGGCGCCGGGAATTTCGTAGGGCGGCTCGCCCGGCGTGCAGTAATGCGGCGTGGTGACCTTTTTTCGCGCGGCCTCTACCGCGTCGCGCGTCGTGCCGCCGCCGCTGCCCTTGGCCGCGCCGAGAAAGCCGAGCAGCGACGCCGCCTGATCGGCTTCGCGGGCCGCACCGAAGGCGGTCAGCTTCGCCACCGCGCTGCGCAGCTGGGCTTCGGCATTTTGCATCACCGTGCTCAGCTTGCGGGCAAGGTCGTCGCTGGCATCCTCGGTCCAGCCCATCCAGACCTGGTTAACGGCGATCTTCGCGAAATCGTCCGCCGCCTGATTGAAGCCCGAGACATGGTCCCAGTGCGGATGCGTGACGACGAGCATGTCGAGCGGCGCGCCGTCGAGCGTCGTGACGATGTGCGCCATCACCTCGCGCATCTTGTCGTTGGCACCCGGCATCCCGAGCACCAGCCCGCAATCGATCATGATGCGGAACGGCGCCA
Source organism: Sphingomonas sp. AR_OL41 (assembly GCF_029911635.1). Taxonomy (GTDB): domain Bacteria; phylum Pseudomonadota; class Alphaproteobacteria; order Sphingomonadales; family Sphingomonadaceae; genus Sphingomonas. The sequence continues at coordinate 2,107 of NZ_JARYTI010000087.1, read as the reverse complement.
TGCCGTTGCGCGGCAGGGTGATGAGCAGGCAATCGCCGAGCCCTTGGCGATACATCCGCACCGCGGCACGGTGCGCCGGGGCAGCGGGCGGTACGGGGACGGACTGGTCTGCGGCGGCCGGCTTGGCGGGCTTGGGGCGTTTTGCCATGGCGGTTACTCGAAAAAGTGGCTGTGCAGGGCGGCGAAGGGCTCGCGCGCCGACTCGGCGTCGTCGAAATAGGTCGCGCGCAACCCCATCCCGGCCCGGCCAGCAAAGGCGGTCTGGTTGGCAAAGCGCCATTGGTTATCGATCCGCTTGCGGATCACGCGCGTGACCTTCTGGTCCGGCGTGGTGCGGTCGACGATCAGCGTGCAGCCGCCGCGGAACAGCGCCAGCCCGCCATTGGGGACGGCGGGTCGCCAGCTTTGGGTGATCTCGATGATCAAGTCGGTGCGGATCGTCGCGTCAGGCCCGACGCGCCGCAGCGTGCGCACCGAATGCACCTCGGGGCCGCGGATGTTGCCGGCAATGGCCTCGCCGTCGGCGTCGACCAGACTCAACGGCCCGGCCGCGCGACGCACCCCGAACAGCGCCAGCGTCTCGTCAGCCGCATTGCCGACCAGCCATTTGTGGAAGATCGCAGCGTTGGCGTTCGAACCCCGGAAGGTCGCCTCGCGCGGCGTGCTCATCGGCCAGTCGAGATGCATGCTGTCGATCACCGACTTGAGCGAGATGACCTCGTCGGGCGGCTCCCAGGCGAGCGAGTCGGGCGAGACGCTGCGGATCTCGGGCGGTGCGATGCCGCGCGCCTTGAACGCCGAAACGATCGCGACGCGGTAACCGCGCGCGTCGTCGGGCACGAGCTCGAGATCGGCAGTGATGACCGCGCGTAAATACTCGCCGAAGGTAATGTCGATCGGCGGGCAATAATCGAGCGCGCGGATCGCGATGTCGAGAAAGCGCCCGGCGATGCGGCATGCCGCGACGGTCAGCGCGTCGACGAGGCTCGGCGCGAGATCGCCCGGCGCGACCAGGCCGGATCCTCCCGTCGCCAGCCGCATGATCTCGGCCGCCTTGGCCTTGTAGATGCGCAGGAACGCCTCGAACACAGCGGCGACGAGCACGGCGCCGCGATCATGCGCCTCGGTCGCGTTGGCGTAATCGTCGGGGTGCGGCGGGCGTGGGTGCCACGCACCCGTCGCGTCGACCGTGCCGATATAATCGCGCAGCGCGCCGCGCTGGCCGATCGCCTGGCCGAACTGGACGGCGAGCTGGCCGAGGCGGTTTTCCTTGAACAGATCGCCGCCAGTCTGTGCGATGACCGGCCGCACGGCATCGACCAAAGTGAAATGCTGGAACATCGCGACGATGTCGGCAAAGGCCTCGTGGAAGGCGAGCACATCGGGATTGGTCGGCTCGACGAAGCGGCGATGCAGCCCGTCGAGCAGGGCATGCGCGGTCTCGTGCGCGATCACGTCATGCGACAGCGCCGCGAACACCGCCGGCGGGGCCATGCCCGGCCGATCGGGATCGCCCTGCGCGGTGAAATAGCCAAGCAGCAGCGCCTTCTTGTCCGGGCTGTAATAGGCGTTCGCGGCGCGCATCGCGTGCGGATAGATGCGCAGCCGCGGCACATATTCGCGCCGCAGATCGTGGCTGGCGGGGTCGTGATAGGGCGACCACAGTGCGCGGCGCCCGAGCGCGCGCTCGAAATGCTCGATCGTGCGCGACGCCACGGCATAGGCCATTTGCTGGTGAAAGCGCGGATCGGTCTCGCTCGGCGCGAGGCCGTCGGTGCTGAGCAGATAACGATCGTCGAGATCGACCGGCGCATAGGCCGCGCCACTCGCCGGATCGACGTCGATCACTTCGAGATATTCGCCGATCGGCCCGGGCGCGAGATCTTCCCACGGCATGTCGACCGTGGTGACGCTCTGCTGATAGGTATCGAGCCCCGTGCCGAGTGTCGGATCGGCGGCGAACACGCGCAGCCGCCGCCGCAGCGGCACCGGCACCGACGGTGCCTTGGCGCGCGCCAGTTGCGCAGCACTGTGATGCGACGTCGCAGCCGGCGGCGTGCTGCCGCGCACAGCGCCGTCCGGACTGGCGGGCTCGGTACCGGCCAGC
>NZ_JARYTI010000086.1 GCF_029911635.1 Sphingomonas sp. AR_OL41 | reverse complement strand
TGCCGGCGTCGCCGCCGGGATCGCGGTCAGCGCGAAGGGCTGGGTCGCCGGACCGCCGAAATAGGTCGTATACTCGCTCATCGACGAGATCTGCACCGGGGTGTTGTAGAGCGACTTGCCGGTCACCGGGTCGCCGGCGAACTGGGTATAGCCGATGAACACCGGCACCCCGGTGGGCACGCCGACGATCGACGTCCCGAAGGCATCGATCTCGGTGATATAGACGTTCGGTGTGGTCCGATTGAGATATTTGCTCGAGGTCGCCATAGGGTGATCCTTTTCTACTCGGCTTTCCGGAGGGTTGGCGGGAGGTTACTGGCTCGAAGGGCGAGGTGTGCGCGGGGTGTGGCCCGGCTCAGGCTAGGGGGGCGCCGGGCCGCTTCTGGCGAAGCGTTCAAACATAGACGTAAATCTCCGAACTGCCGCTCAGCACATCGCCCGACGCGGCGGGCCACACCGGCGCGGCGGCAGCGGCGGGCAGCCGCGCGATCTGGACGCTGTCGCGCCCGCCGCTCGGTGCGTGGCGCTGGCCGCTGAGCTTGAAATGATAGGGCGAGATGCGTTGCAGCGGCAGCGCGGTCGCGGCGGCGAACACCACCGCCTCGTCGCCATTGGGCAGTGCCTCGGACGAGCGGGTGAAACTTGCCCCCTGCCCCTCGATCGCGAGATCGGACGACAGCTTGCCGCGGATCGAGGGCGAGACGATGTAATAACGCCAGAAGGTATCGCGCGGCGCGAAGGCCAGCGTCAGCGACACCGGGCGGGTCATGCCCTTGGCGATATCGACCGGGAAGGCAGCCGCCGCGCCGATACCCTTGCCGGGTTGCGCGAGCAGCAGGTCGACCAGACCGAAACTGCCGGGCTGCCCGGGGAGATAGACATAGCCGGCCGGCGCTCCCTTGGGCGCGGAGAACGGCTTGCCGTCGGCATCGGCGCGCGCGACGCTGTAGAAGCCGGCGGCAAGCGACGTCAGGTCGAACGCCGCGCCGCCCTTGCCCTGTGCGGTCGCGCTGATGACCGGCGCGCCCGAAAGATCGCACAGGCTGACGGTGCTGCCGGCGGGGACGTCGATCGACAGCGCGGCGCCGGTCAGGGGGAAAAAGGCTTCGGCGCCGGTGGGCACTCCGGCGCCGAAGGTCAGCGTGCCGTTGCTCGACGCGGTGACGAGATTCGCGACATGCAGATTCTGGTCGAGCGTGTTGGTGGTGATCGGCAGGTTGGTGATGCCGACGAAATTCGCGTTGGTCGACACCAGCTGGAAGCTGAGCCACGCCCAGCAACCCTTGCCCGGCCCACTGGCGCGCGTGTTCGCCTCGAGCCAGGCGACCAGCGCCGGGATGCGCGCGGCATCCGCCAGCACGACGAAGCCGGTGCCCTGATCCTTGAACACCAGGCCGAGCGATTCCATCAGCGTGGCACAGGCGGCGGTCGGCGCGACGGCGAAATCGGGGCAGGCGCCGCCGCGATCGTTATAATAGCCGTGGCTGAAGGCGACGTTGAACAGCGGCACATAACCGGTGCCGATCGTGCGCCCGGCGCCGGCTTTCGCGCGCGTCGTCACGTCGTCGTCCGCAGGTCGGGCGCGGACACCGCATAGGCCCGGCCGAGCATCGCCGGCGCGTTGAACGACAGCATCCGCATCTTGTAAAAGGCACTCGGGAAATAGCGCGTGCCGAGCATGCCCATGACGTAGTTGACGTCGACCGGCGACAGGTTCTCGAATTCGAGCGTCAGCTTGTCGATCGCGGGATCGAGCGCCGGGGCATTGTCGCGATTGAAATAGGGGGTCTGCTGAAAATAGCCTATGAGACGCGACAGCGCGGCGAGACCGTCGCTGTAATTCTTCTCCATGAAGTTGGCCATGAACATCACATGGACATCAAGATAAAGTGGCGGTCCGACGACCGCGAGCGAATCGCCCGGCGCCGAAGGCGGCTTGGCCGACATGGTTGTCTGCCACGTACTGATCGAGCTTTCGCGCGTGATGTTGTAGACGCACATCACGATCTTGTCGCGCGCCGCAGGATTGAACGCGCCCGAATGATCCACGAGACTGGTCAATGAAATCCATGAATCCCCCCGTCGATCGACATTTTCCAGATATCCATTCGCCAGATCGCAAATCGTCTCCAGTGAATTACGCAGGATATCCGTCGCCATTGTTGCTATCTAACGCCGATCTCGAATTAATACTGAAATATAAATAATATGATCGAAACAATATAATTTACGTGCCCACTTTTTTATGGCGCATTTATTGTTTCGCTCCACGCATTACGCGAGAAACGTCTTAATCATTATTTAATTGCAACCCAAGCAACGGAATCGGAACGCAAACAAGACCGCCTGTCCAAAAATAAGACTCGGCATCTTCTTTGGATGATAGGAAGGGTATTGACAGAGTCAAGAAAGATTGGCCCCGATTCGGTGCGAGTTTCGTGGGTTAGCCTTTGATGCATTCGGGGCAGTCTTCCGCAACCGCGATAGCGTCGCGCATCGACCGCCCGCGTCGGCAAATAGGCCGCGCGACGGACCTTAACGCGGCGCGTATCGTTGGCGCACCGCACGCTCCCGCCATCCCTTCGACAAGCAAGGACCTCCCGATGACCACGAAAGCCTACGCCGTGCCCGCCGCGCACCAGCCGCTCGTCCCGCTCGACATCGAACGCCGCGCGCCGGGTTCGCACGACGTGCAGATCGAGATCGCCTTTTGCGGCGTGTGCCATTCCGACCTCCACACCGCGCGCGCCGAATGGGGCGGGACGGTCTATCCGTGCGTGCCGGGGCATGAGATCGTCGGCACGGTCAGCGCGGTCGGCGGCGACGTCACCGCCTTCAAGGTTGGCGATACCGTCGGGGTCGGCTGCATGGTCGACAGCTGCCAGCATTGCGCCTCGTGCGCCGAGGGGTTGGAGCAGTTCTGCGAGAACGGCTTCACCGGCACCTACAATGCGCCGACGCCCGACGCGCCGGGCCACACGCTGGGCGGCTATGCACAGCGCATCGTGGTCAGCGACAAGTTCGTGCTGCGCATCAGCCACCCGGCCGAGCAGCTCGCCGCGGTCGCGCCGCTGCTGTGCGCCGGGATCACGACATATTCGCCGCTGCGCCACTGGAAGGCGGGGCCGGGCAAGAAGGTCGGCGTGGTCGGGATCGGCGGGCTCGGCCATATGGGGGTCAAGCTGGCGCATGCGATGGGCGCGCATGTCGTCGCCTTCACCACGTCCGAGAGCAAGCGCCAGGACGCGCTCGATCTCGGCGCCGACGAGGTGGTTGTGTCGCGCAACCCCGACGAGATGGCGGCGCATGAAGGCAGCTTCGACTTCATCCTCAACACCGTCGCGGCGAGCCATGATCTCGACGCCTTTACCACGTTGCTCAAGCGCGACGGCACGATGTGCCTGGTCGGCGTGCCCGAGCATCCGCATCCCGCACCGAGCGTCGGCATACTGATCTTCGGCCGCAAGGCGATCGCCGGCTCGCTGATCGGCGGGATCGCCGAGACGCAGGAGATGCTCGATTTCTGCGCCGAGCGCGGCATCGTGTCCGACATCGAGATGATCCGCATCGACGAGATCGACCATGCCTATGACCGCATGGTGAAGAGCGACGTGAAGTACCGCTTCGTCATAGACAATGCGACGCTGGCGGGGTGACAAGCCCGCCGGCGCGGCTAGCCGAGGAAGTTGCTCAATATGTCGGGATGGAAACCCCAGCCGGCGAAACCGCAGATCCCCATGAACAGGCCGAAGGCGCCGAAGAGCCAGGCGGCGACCAGCAGCCCTGAACTTTCGGCGAGCGCGGCGACTGCGGCCATCGAGATGGCGGTGGCGCAGAGCGCGTCGCTGGCGTCGAACTGGTCGTCGTGGAGGTTGAGCGCATCGTAGCGGTCGGACAGCGCCTGCGCCTCCTTGGCGAGGCGAGGCGCCTCGGCGGTGTATTTGGCGATCTCGGCGGTGAGGCGCGCGCCGGCGGTGACCGCCGCCTTGTTGCCCGGCGACCCCGCCGCGATGACCGCGATCTCGTCGCGCGCGGTTTCGGCGATGTGGGTCTTGGTGCGGGTCGCCTGATATTGCGCCCAGCGATCGACCGAATCCGCCTTGGCCAGCGCCATGTTCTGGACGATGTTGCCGTCCTTGATGTTGCACAGGCCGGTGAACACCGAGAGGATGACGACGGTGATCGCGATCATCCGGTTGAGGCGCTTGTCCTTGGCCTCGGCGCTGACTTCGAGTTCCATGGGTTGTTCCTGACTGATGCGGCGTTGAACGTGACGGAAGGGGATGGGGTGGGGCATTGCCACTAGCGCCGCGTTCGCGGATGGGCCCCACCCCCAACCCCTCCCCTGAAGGGGAGGGGCTTTATGGAACAGGCCGCGCCGCGCGCCAGTGAAGATTGCGTCATGTTTCGCGCGTGACGAACGGCGGGGCAAGCTGGTAGGGCGCGGCGGCACGCGGCGATTCCGCGTGCGGAACGAATCAGGAGCCACCCCATCACGCAGATTGCCGCCTTGCCGTATCGCGCCGATGGCCCTGCGATCGACGCGCCGGTGCGCGTGTTGCTGGTTACCAGCCGCGAGAGCAAGCGCTGGGTGATTCCCAAGGGCAATGCCATGGCGGGCGTGGCGCCGCACAACGCCGCCGCGCAGGAGGCCGAGGAAGAGGCCGGGGTGCGCGGGCTGGTGTGCCCGACGCCGCTGGGATCGTACCGCTATCGCAAGAAGCGCGGCAATGGCGCGGCGCTGATGATCGATGTCGACGTGTTCCCGCTGGCGGTGTCGAGCGAGCTCGAAAGCTGGAAGGAACAGGGCGAGCGCGAGCGGCGCTGGTTCAGCCTGCACGATGCCGCCGCGGCGGTCGACGAACCCGATCTGAGCGACCTGATCCGCTCGTTCGGCCCCTCCGAATTCAAGGCCGCCGCCCGGCGTGCCCCCATGCTGCGCGCCGTCGGCGCCAAATCGAGGATTACCCCCATGTTCGCCTGGTTCCAGCGATTGCTGCCCAAGTCCGGTAACTTTTTCGAGCTGTTCGAGGCGCATGCCGTGTCGATCGTCGCGGCGGCCGATGCGCTGTCGCGGCTGGTGCAGGGCGGCACGCCGGCGGCCGACCATATCCGCGAGGTTATAGAGCGCGAGGGCGATGCCGACGAGATCATCCGCGAGACGCTGCGCACGGTGCGCCACACCTTTTTGACGCCGTTCGACCGCAGCGCGATCACCAGCCTGATCGGATCGATGGACGATTCGATCGACGAGATGCAGTCCGCGGTGCAGGCGATCGACCTGTACGATCTGCGCGTGTTCGAGCAGGAGATGAAGGACATGGCGGCGATCATCGTCGACGCCGCACGCCTGACGGCAGAAGCGATGCCGCTGCTGCGCGACGTCGGGCGCAACGGGCCGCGGCTGCACGAGCTGACCGAGCGGCTGGTGCGGATGGAGAGCCATGCCGACGAGATCCACACCGCCGGCGTGAAGCGCGCCTTTATCGAGCTGGGCGCGAGCGACACGCGCGGCTTCATCGTGCAACGCGAGGTCTACAAGCATCTCGAGCGGATCGTCGACGCGTTCGAGGACGTCGCCAACGAGATCGACGGCATCGTCATCGATCACGCGTGATCGAGCCAGGACATGCATGAACTCGCCCTCCCCTTCCTGATCGCGCTGATCGTCGTCGCGCTGGCGTTCGACTTTCTGAACGGTTTGCACGACGCGGCCAATTCGATCGCCACGGTGGTCGCGACGCGGCTGCTCAAGCCGGTCCATGCGGTGGGCTTTGCCGCGCTGTGCAACTTCGCGGCCTATTTCCTGACCCTCGCCTTTCCCGCGCTGCACAAGGTGGCGGACACGATCGGCCAGGGGCTGATCGCCAAGGACCTGATCACCCCGGCGGTGGTGTTCGGCGCGCTGATCGGCGCGATGTTCTGGAACGTGGTGACGTGGCTGAAGGGCATTCCCAGCTCGTCGAGCCATGCGCTGGTCGGCGGGCTGATCGGATCGGGCGTGGCGCATGCCGGGATTGGCGGGATCAAGTGGATCGGGCTCAACAAGACCCTCATCGCCATCGTGCTGTCGCCGGTGCTGGGCATGATCCTGACGCTGTTCATCATGCTGATCTCGAGCTGGGCGCTGCACCGGGTGAGCTCGCGCAAGGCGGAGAAGGTGCTGCGCGGCATGCACTTCCTGTCGTCGGGCGCCTATTCGGTGAGCCATGGGCTGAACGATGCGCAGAAGACGATGGGCATCATCACCGTGCTGCTGTTTTCGACCGGCTGGCTGCACGGCAAGTTCGAGGTGCCGCACTGGGTGGCGATCAGCTGCTATATCGCGATGGCGCTGGGCACGCTGAGCGGCGGGTGGAAGATCATCGAGACGATGGGATCGCGCATCACCAAGCTGTCGCAGCACCAGGGTTTCAGCGCGTCGATGGGCGGATCGATCATCGTGTTCAGCGCCTCGCTGCTCGGCATTCCGGTATCGACGACGCACACCATCACCGGCTGCATCATCGGCGCCGGCACCGCGCGCCGCGCGACCGCGGTGCGATGGGGCGTGGCGGGCAATGTCGTGGTTGCGTGGGTGATCACCATCCCGGCGAGCGCCGCGGTGGGGGCGATGTTCTACGGGCTGACGACGTTTTTCTGAGGGCGCCGCCGCGCGGGCTTCTGACGGCGCCGCGCGGGCGGCGGTGGCGGTGTTGGGGATGGCGGGCAAGTATTCGCCAAGAGCCGCGCGCGGGGATGCGCAAATATTCGAGCCCTTTTGACGACCGACGGGGGGTGCGCTTGATCGCGGCGCTTTAGTTGCGGGCGCAAGATGACGCAGCGAATATCCGTCGGTTTCCAACAGGCGATGCTTGCGCGCGACTGGCGCGGAGGGCGCGGAAGCGCCCCGCGAGGACTGCGCCTTTTCCTGACCCCTTGTGGAGGAGCATGGCATTCGTCTTACCCTTCACTTGCGCCCCGGGGCGGCCGGGGTGGCTGGATTCCAACACCGTGCGGCCGAGATGGTGCGCGCGGTGTGGGCGGAGGGTGGACGGTTTTTGGGGTGGGTTGAATCAGAGGGGGGGGTGGTTAGTTGCCAATTGCGCGACCATCAATTTTCTTGACGACCACGCGGTCGGATATCGCCGCCAAATGGTTCGCGCACGAGACCCAACACCTGCCAATGTATCGAGGGTTCCCAGCGTGCTGAGCTCCATGGTTCCGGTGGACGTAATACGCACTCTGACAAGTAGTGCATTGCGCTGTGCTGTCAATTGCGGGTACGGAATGCGGGCAATAGGGGAGCAATTATGCTTGCGTCATTACAAGGCAACACTCCGGCAGATTCGCCGGCTTTGGTCGATGTGATCCGCGAACCTGCCGTTATCCGAACGCTTGTGCAGATGCTTCACCTGTTCAGTACCGGGATCGCATTGAGTCTCGTAATTGCCATCATAACCCTTGCTACGATGCAGATTCTTCAACCCGTCGTCCGCGGAATTGCGCAGTTTGTTCAGCTCTATATGCGACGGAGATCAGCGAGAACGCTCCTAGACGAACCCTACCTGCCGGAACTGCCAATATGGTTGTATGACGCGGTAGGCGGAGCATATCAACGACTTCGGGATATCGATAAGAAAGACCTTTATTTGACGGTTTTTCCTGCGCCCGGCCCACTAAATCTCCTTCGCTCCGTATCCAATGGACTTCTCATGAAACGGGTTCAGGACGCCGCGGACCAGCTTCTGGCACGACCCTCGCTCAACGTTCTCGATTTCCGCTGGCTCACGCGCAAAGCGCCGCCTGTCGACGCGAACACAATCTTGTTGCTGGATATGCTAAGTCTGGAAGAACCGGCTTTGGTGGCGCACCTATTAGGCACAGAAGACGACGACAGGCCGCGGAAGGGCCCGGAAGCAGTTCGCCAGCCGAAACGGGCGTGGACCGGTCGCGCCGAAGCCGTCGCCGCAGCCCAGCAATCCGTTAGCACGGCTGCCGAAAGAGAGCTCGACGAGCTGCAGCTCAAACTCGATGGCACGCTTGCGACCACGACGCGGGTGGCCTGTATAGCGATCGGAGTGGCTGTCGTGTGGACAGCGGCTGACGCGTTGCAGGTCGGCGATCGCTGGGCAGTGGGGATGGTGGGGATTATCGGAGGTCTGCTCGGCGCCTTGTTCCACGACATGATGTCGAGCGCCTTCCGGAAGCGACGCTGAACGGATGCCCAGCACGACATCATCGGCGGGGTCGATATCCCTGCGCGACTCCATTGTAGGTGGAGTTCTGCGCAATCCCGCTGTCGAACCGGTAGACCTGCTCATCGACCGGGATCGTATTCTCCTCCTGATCCACGGTTTCAATGTCACCCAGGCGGACGCTGATCGCAGCTATACAATCTTCGAACGGCAACTCAGTGACGATGTCCGCAATCGCATCGTTCGACTATACTGGCCCGGCGATAGCAGCACCAAGGCTGACAGCCGCACCGGGCAGCAAGGCGCGCTTAGCAAGTACTTGTCCGCAGCCAGTTATTCGTGGAAGCCACCGATTGCGCGGCAGAGCGCACAAAAGCTGCGCGATCTCCTGAATGCGACGTTTATCTCGCGCGCCAACTCAGGCAGAAATCGACCGTTGGAGATTTGCGTCGTCGCGCATTCACTTGGCTGCCGCCTGACCCTCGAGATGTTGGAGCGGGTCCTCGTTTCGGTGGGGCGGGATGCCGAACTTCCGCTTACGGTCCTGATGGCGGCTGCGGTCCCCGAGTATATGGTGAAGGGTACCGACTCTCTGGCGTCAGTGGTGTCACAACTGCCTGAACTTTGGGTGCTGTATTCGCGCAGCGACACTGTATTGCGACGATTCTTTCGTCCGGGCCAGGTCTTTGAACGGGCGAGCTTTCCCAGCTTCAATCTCTCTGCGAGACGAGCGTTGGGGCGCAGGGGCATGGCGGCCACAGACAGGATCAAGGTTCTTCAGGGTGAATGGGATCACTCAGACTATTGGGTAGACCGCGATGTCGCGCGTGCGGTCGATACCGCGCTCAGCGATGCCCCAAAAACTACTGCTCCGTTCGAGACGCTGACGCGAACCGTCTGGGAACGAAGCGTTCAGGCACGCGCAGCCGAACGCCGCGTTATCAACGAAATTCCTTCGGCTTGGTAATATCCCGGACGTTACGGTAACGCGCGCAATTATCCATTCATCGTAGCTCGACACATGTCGACCAACTTTAGCTTAGTCGTTATCGCGCGTCACTGTAATACCATGTAATTCCAATGAGGGTCAGACAGCGCGGTTCGCACAAAGCGAATCGACACCCTCGCTCCAGGATTCCCCTTCTACCGCACGGCGCCTAGAAACTGGTGAACGTCAACGGGGCACCACTATGAAGCAGAGCTTTAACGACCTTCGTCGCGCCAGATGGACCTGCTGCCGCTGCGTCAGGAAATGAAATGGTAAGATTCGTCGTTCCATCGCCGTTGTCATGAGACGAAACGACAGTTCCTCCCTCTTCTTCGGCTTCCTCGGTCACTCGCTGAACCTGATCGCTTTTAACTTTTGCGTATATGACTTGATGCGACATGTCCCTGCCTCCTTATATTTGTGTTAGGTCGCCTTATAGCATCCCAGCACCTTATTCTTGTCCTCATCAGGTAGACCATTGATCAGCGTAGTCAGTTCACCCGCTATCCCGAGCTTTGCCATGCACGCCTTTAGCTTTGCTTCGGCACTCTTGTCGAATATCTTTCCATCAGGCCGCCAGATTTTTGAAAGTGCCGCGCCGCTGTCGCCATAATTATATGTATAGGTAACGGCATCGCATCCAGCAGTGGTATTTGTCGCGGACGCGCTGCCCACCGACGCTGTGGGTTGGGCCTTGGCGCCTTCCGTTGTCGCCTTGGCCCCCGCGGCAGCCGCAGTACATTGAGCAGCCTTGGCGCCGGCGTCTGCGTTGATGGATTGCAGCGCGCTCAGAAGCGTGCCTGCGTAATAATAGTCTATGAGGTCCCGATACGCGGAGTGCATGTTATAATTCGCGAAATCCGCCTTCATCGCATTCTCTATGCGTGTCGCCACCTTGGCGCGATCAGCGATCATTTGCGAATGTAGGGACTGCATTGTGGACTTGTACAGATAATCTTCACTGATGGAGGATCGGATGCTGCCGACACCGGTGCCGAGCGCGGCAAGAACCGTCTTTGCCGACGTTCCCGTGACGGCGGTACCGGCCGTGCTGAGCGCCATCCCACCTATGTTGAGGACGCTATTCGTCTTTCCAATATCAGCCTGAAGTTGAATCTGATACTCTCCAAAAGCGGCGTCGATGTCTGTCTCCAAATCCCGGATACAATCATCGCGATCGGCCCTCGTCGCGTTGCTGCTTTCGGCGGCAGTGCAACTAGTTGGAACAGGCGTGTTTATCGAGCTATGATAAACGGTCGGCGTTCTCACCTCCTCCGCGCCTTGTACACCGCCTGTGATCTGATGACCCTTAGGCAATAAAATAGTGGAGTTGAAGCGCGGCTGGCTTGGAAGATAGCTCTCACATCCTGCCATTAAAAGTGTCAATGGAATCGCGATCATCCGCCATGCATTCATACATCCCCCAGTGCCGTAAAAACGACAATAACATTGCAGGACGCAAACACGACGGAACGAATCGTACCCGACCCGCCAGTGATGAAACATTCCTGAATGCTCTTCACAATGCAATAACAACATAATCCATACTGGATCATTTCACCTGATAGCGAAAATAGACGCCTGTAATTACGTGCCGATTTCGGGAGTTGTTCAAGTCGAATCGGGTGTCAATCTGGCGTGCCACATCAGGGCTTGATCAGACGCGCCGTAGGCGGCGGACGAAAACAGATCACTGTCTTCAAGCAAGGGCGCAGCGCTCAGGATTTCCATGGATCCGGTGACGGGCTCCGTGAAAGTCTGCTTATCTTGCGTGCCGCTCACGCCGATACGATTAGACGCACAGTCACCGAGACCTCTCAGTACAGCGACGTAGCAATCCTGCCATTGTGTTCAAACTAGTCGTCGGTGAACGGCTCGTCACCGTCTCCGACAATGTTATCAGCACCGAAAAATGCTTGCCGGTGAAGGTGAATATTAATGCGCGCCGATGCGGCGACGGCAGGACTCCTGATCGCACCCGGCAACTCGTTAGCGGTACATTCAATAATGTATGTCCCCCAAATGTTCAGATCCGCAGGCCAAGAAGGGTCGGCGATCACTCGCCGAGCAATGTCGCTGTAATCTTCATCATCATCTAGGTCGCGGTCACGCCGGAACGAAATCCAATCAATATTTTCAGGAAGGTCGATCCTCGGTATATTCTTCATCGGGACCGGATCGGATGGCGGTCGCGTGCTACCCCAATCGCCGTATATCAATATCGCTGCGTTATGCCGCCGAGTTAAGTTGTTATATAGATACCGCTCTCGCACAGGGATTTCGCCGCGATCCCCGATATCGACAAAGGATGACGGAAAGCTGCTACCATTCACGACGATTTCGACTTCGGGACGAATATCCGTGATGCGCTGAACAATTCCTGAAACCCAGACCTCTCGGCTAAGGAGATCATTTGACCAACCGGCGTCGACAAAGATCGTAACATCGTCTTCAAAGCGCGCAAGGACTTGGTCTACGATCGCCAGGGGATTTGTAACGGTGTCATATTCAAGCCGCACCACCAGGCCGCGCTCCAACGCGTCAATGTGAACGGCCTGTTGCTCGAACTGCGGTACACCGCCGCCCGCAACGCGAAGTACCGGAATCGCGGCGGGGATATCAGCAATCATGGCGTAATAATTTTCGAAACCACCTGCCTCAAGAAACAGTCGATCGAACTCGGCAGCGGCAGGCCTATTGCCACCCGAATTGCGACGGGATCGGTCCAGATCGAGAGCAAAGCGTCGTGTACCGAACGCTTCGGCAATCTTCTCCCAAGTCCGCACCAAAAAATTCGCGTTCGGCCACGGACGCGCGACGATCAACGGAAACAAACGATCTTTAGAAGCGGCCGGAAGCTGAAACAACGCTTTAATCTCTGCAACTCGCGCATGCAGGATTGGGCAGTACGAAAAATTTTCCAGCACGCCCCGCCCCTCTAAGCTATCCCTAACCGAACCTTCATAGCAGGGACCGAGACACGAAAAATAGCGGCCATTTCTTCCGCCAGGTCCGGTATCTGAAGACCGCCGAGGCGGTTGAGCTCACTTCGAACTGCCACGCTCGGCATGACGATATCTGCGGCCGCGCGATTAGCTTCCGTTTCCTTCTTCGAAGTCAGAGTCGAGCGGTACATAATGCTATCGACAACTCCGGCTCCGATATCCTGTCGATGAAGAAGGTAGTGTCCGATTTCATGTGCCACGGTGAAACGCTGGCGCTCCGGCACCTCGTATTTGTTGACACGAATTTCAAAACCCGATGGTGCATCAGCAGAAGGCTGAATCAGCCCCGAAATCTTAGGTGGCATCGGTGAGCGAACTACCTTGAGTCCGAGCTCTTCAGCTAACTCGCCAACTTTTACTGGATATGAGGATATATGGCGCGCAACAATGGCCGCTTCCTCTTGAGTAATCCGCTCGACAAGCGAGCTCACTTTGAGCCCCCATCCAAATTTTCATCGTCCTCTTCGATAGAAGAAATACCCTCGAACATAATTTCCTCTGTTTTTAGACGCAGCGCATCTTCCACTCGTTCGAACAACATCTTATGCAATCGGCCACCGTCCTTAAAACCCGAAATTAGAAACTGCTCCGTTTTTGTGTGCGCCTTCTGCTCGATCGAGTTCCAGCCGATGAAACCAAACACGCCAAGGAAGATGGCGAGGACCGTCATCAGGAGCGAGATGGCAGTCAACATGATCGATATGAAATCGGCATACGAAAGAGTGTAAGAACTGGCGCCGAAATTGCGGTTCATCGCTCCGCCGATCACGCCCGAAATCAGACACAGCCCTATTACCAGCGCAGCCTTAAGCGAGCGCGAAAACCACCCTGGGGCATTGCTGTTCTTAGCCATCGGCACCCCCTGACTGGAACATTCACAGAACACATAAGGTTTGCGATGCCCTGGGTCAACGAATGAGAAAAATCGACGATCAAGTCACCATTTTTCGTGTGCCAATCGAAATCCATCGTACGCCCCCCAATCCCCCTCACTCCTCCCGCAACTCCCGATAAACATCCTCCCACTCCCCCTCCACATCCCGCCGCGCCGCCTGCCGCGTCCAGTGCACCGCCGGCTCCGGCCAGCGTGGCGCCACGGCCTCCGCAAAGGTCAGCGCCAGCGCGTCGGCCTCGTCGGGGCTGGCCAAGGCCGCGCGCCTTCATATGTACCTTCTTTGCCAGCAGAATCGCGACCTGATCTGTGGCATAGCCATATTCGACGCCGGTCAGATCGTCAGCGCGTCGCAATCGGGGATGGCGCCACTGTGCACCACCGCCCTGCAGCCGATGCCTCCACGGCGCGGCCGACAACGCCAGAGTTCAGATTGAAGAATGATCGAAGCGCTGGCATTCCATACGGCAACGTTGCGTACGTGAAACGGACGGGGCGCCTTGGTGCGAGCGCAAGTTGGGGGTGGGCATGACAAATGGTCTGGGGCCGGTGGGCGACCTGATTTTCAAAACCTTGGGCGTGTTTGTCCAGATGGCTGCGCTCCTTTTGGCGGGGGTCGGAGCGTATTACGCCGCGAGGATAAATCGGAAGAACAAGATCGCAGACGTCGTTGTCCACTGTATGGCGCGATATGACCAAATCGCTCAACAGAAAGCCGACAATGAAAGAAAGTACGGTATCACGTACGATGAAAGTGGCAAGATAACTTGTAATACTCCTGATTATGAGGGATATGTTGAACAAAATTACCTATATCACAGGCGTTACTGGGGCCTAAAGAGTGATCAATTCGACTACTGGCTGTCGGGACTTATAGACTGCGAAACGATATCAAGTTGGTTTTTCGCCGTTCTCCAAAATTTCGAAAAAGATACTTTACATGATAACTGTTTTTTGACGAATTGGGTAAAAATTCGAAAAGATCACATTCCCCACAACATGAGCTTTGTCCACCTTGTCGACGGAATTTTTGATCTTAGCAACATGAAGCGAAATAACTACCGGAAGCATTTAGGGGTCGCGTTCTTACTCAGAGATATGGAAAGACGCGAGGCACATTTCATCGAATTCTCAGATATTCGCTTGCGCTCCCTACGGCTCCGCGGAAGCACAATGGATGACTACATCACCAAGGTAATCAGACTGGATCGCAGGAGACACCAGAAGGACAACGCTACGATTCCCACGAGCTTAGCCCTTGCCTTCGACGCGAGAGAGGCGGCGCGTAGGAATTTGCTATCTAACGCGGTGGAAGGTGCGGGCGCCACCTCGCTCGCTTCCCCGCCGCCTTCCCACTAAGCTCGACGTGAAAGAAAATGTACGTCCGCGCGACCGCTGTAGGTCAGCGGTCCGTGAGCGCCGAGCATCCACAAGTCGGGTAGTGCAGTTCTCGGAACAGCTGAACCAGCGTGTACTTTCAGGGGTAATCATCCGATCCGCCGACGGTCTGCAATCCGCCGAATCGGCATAAGTGCATCAGCCACCCCCCCCTCACCCCTCCTCCCGCAACTCCCGATAAACATCCTCCCACTCCCCCTCCACATCCCGCTGCGCCGCCTGCCGCGACCAGTGCACCGCCGGCTCCGGCCAGCGCGGCGCCACGGCCTCCGCGAAGGTCAGCGCCAGCGCGTCGGCCTCGTCGGGGCTGGCCAGGCCGCGCGCCTTCATATGTTCCTTCTTTTCCAGCAGGATCGCGACCTGATCGGTGGCGTAGCCATATTCGACGCCGGTCAGATCGGCGGCCAGCGCGTCGTTATCGGGGATGGCGCCGCCGGGGAGCCAGGCGCGCATATTGGCCCACATCTGGGCGCGCTTGTTCGCGGTGCGCACGTTGAGGTCGCCGGCCCACACCGCCTGCCCGCCCTTGCCGCCGAACCACACTTCATGGACGTTTTCCACGCCGAGCTGGCGCAGGCGATCTGCTATCGCGGCGCCGATATTGCCGGCGTCGACGAAGATCGCGTCGGGGCGGTGGAGCTGGGCCTGGAGCGCGACGTCTCCGGCGAGCGTCATCGCGTCCTGGCTGGCCCAGCGTTTCCATGGGCGGCTGCGCGCGTCGCGGCCGCTGCGGATGGCGAGGACGGACGCGTCCCCGCCATAGCGCGCGCAATCCAGCCCGAAGACGACCGGATCGGCGACCATGCCCTCGACCTGTCGCAGGCGGGCGGCGGCGACGTGATCGGCGGGGATGAACTGCATCGACGAGGCGCTGGGGAACTGGCCGCGCACGCGGACGCGGGCGATGTCGTGATCCTCGCCATAGGTGGCGACGATCTCGTCGAGATAAGGGCGGTTGGTGCCCTCCACCGTGCGGCTGTCGATCTGCGCGGTGTCCCACAGATGGCGCGCGACGCCGAAGCATTCGCGGAACGGGCCGCTGTTCTGCGTCGGGTTGCCGAAGGCGAGGAAGACGATCTCGGTCTGCGCATCGGTGAGCGCGCCGAGTGCGACCTCCCAGATCTTTGCCGGGATGCCGCTGGCCTCGTCGAAGATCAGGATGAGGCGCTTGCCCTGGTTGTGCAGGCCGGCAAAGGCATCGGTGTTGGCGAGGTTCCAGCGCCAGGTGCGATCATGCCCGGGCGCGGTGGCGACGAGCGCGCCGGCGAGCGGGCGGAACCAGCCGGCGGTGATGGCGGCGCGCGACCATTTGGCGATTTCCGGCGCGGTGCGGGTGAGCAGCTGGTTCTCGGTATTGGCGGTGACGAGGATGCGGGTGTCGATGCCGGTATCCAGCCCCCACTTCACCAGCATGGCGATGAGCGCGGACTTGCCGATGCCGTGGCCCGAGGCGCGGGCGAGGCGCAAGGGCGTGTGGCGGGTGGCGGGGTTGGCGAGGTGGGCGCCGATGCGGGCGAGGACATCGGCCTGCCAGGCGCGCGGGCCGGGCGCGGCGGCGAACGGGCCC
>NZ_JARYTI010000085.1 GCF_029911635.1 Sphingomonas sp. AR_OL41 | reverse complement strand
CGGTCAGCCGTGCCGACCCTTCGGCCGGCGCGGTGTTGAGCGCGGCGAGCAGCACCGGCTCGATCAGCCGCGTCCACACCCGCCCGTGCGAATCGACCCGATCGCCCACGGTGTCGCCCCGCCCGCCGCGCATCAGCGGCGCTAGGCGCAGATAGTCGTTCAGCCGCGTCCCCGGCACGCGCCGCCCGGGCGCCAACACCCACCAGGGCAGCCGCCCGTCATTGGGGCGGAACGACCAGCGCTCGCCGCTCGCGCGATCGACAAAGGCGAAGTCGGCGCTGTCAGGCCCGCTCAGCCGGTCCGATGCGCCGATCGTGGCGAGATAGGACGCGACCGCGCGATTGCCCGACAGGACGAGGTGATTGCCATTGTCGATCGTCCGCCCGAGCTGCGGGTCGTGATAGCTGCGGCAGCGCCCGCCGGCCTGCGCCGCGCTGTCGACCAACCTTACCGCGAACCCCGCCTCGGTCAGCGCCACGGCCGCCGACAGGCCGGCCAGCCCAGCTCCGATCACCCATGCGCGCCTGCTCAACGCAGCAGCCACAACCGCAGCACGGTGAACAGCAAGGCCGGCTTGTTGACCTTGATCCGCGTGCGCGGCGGCACCCAGCCGGCCTGCTCCATGCGCCGCAGGATCTGCGCATAGACCGCCTCCATCAGCCGCGGCGCGAGCAGATGTCCCGGCGGCTTGCGGCGCAGGATGGCGGCGGCGGCGCGATAATGGTCGCGGGCGATCGCCGCGAGCTGGCGGCACACCATGTCGATGCGCGGATCGGCGATCACCACGAGCGGCGTTTTCAGCGCGATCCCGACCGCCTCGACATGCTCGCGCGCGAGATAGGCGCGGCCGATCGCGGCATCCTCGTCGATGTCGCGCAATATGTTGGTCAGCTGCAAGGCGCGGCCGAGATGATGCGCCAGCGCGATCCCGTCGTCGCGCGGCATGCCGAAGATCCGCACCGACAACCGCCCCACCGCCGAGGCGACGCGGTCGCAATAGAGCTCGAGCGTGGCGAGCGGCGGGAACTGGATGTCTTCCGCCACGTCCATCGCCATGCCGTCGATCACCGCCATGAAATCGGCCATGTCGAGGTCGAACCGCCTGACCGCCTCGGCGACCAGCGCTGCGCGGCCCGGGTCGCCCCCGGCATAGAGCGAGGCGATGTCGGCGCGCCACACTTCCAGTTCGGCGGCGCGCGCCGGCCGCTCGCCGATCTCGTCGTCGGCAATGTCGTCGACCGCGCGGCAAAAGGCATAGATCGCGTACATCGCCTCGCGCTCGGCCTTGGGCAGCACGCGCATCCCGGCATAGAAGGAGCTGCCCGAAACCTGTGCCTGGAGCGACGCGGGGGTGGATTTCGGGTTCATCGCCCCACCAGTCGCCCGAGCACCGCGAGCGACGCAAGCCCCAGAGCCTCGGCCGGGCGGTGATGGACGCGCTCGGCGAGCGGGTCGCGCTTCTTCATCCGTTGCGTCAGGCTCGTCGCGAGCCGGTGGATCACCGCCACTTCCAGCGCCAGCCGCCGATCGCGGATCGCACGCGCAAAACCGCGCGATTGCGCAAGCAACCCCTCGGTTATCCCGGCCAGTTCGACGATCGTCGCGCGCAGCGCCGTGCTCGCTACGGGCGCCGCGAGATCCTCAACCGTCGCGCCATGCACAGCAAGCATGTCGAGCGGCAGGTAGACGCGGTCGATCGTGCGGTAATCTTTGGCGCAATCCTGCAGATGGTTGATCACCTGCAAGGCGGCGCACAGCGCGTCGGAGGCGGGCCACAGCGCCTCGGATTCACCGTGCACGTCAAGCACATAGCGCCCGACCGGCATCGCCGAATAACGGCAATAATCGAGCAGCGCGTCCCAGTCGGCACAGCGATTGACCCGGCAGTCGCGCTCGAACGCGGTCAGCAGGTCGAGCCCGTGGCGCGGCGACAGCCCGCGTTCGGCCAGCGTTTCGCGCAGCGCCAGCGCGGTGTCGCTGCCGTTGCTCAGCCCCGCCAGCGTCGATCGCATTTCGCCGAGCATCGCGAGTCGATCGGCGCTGCTCGCGCTGCCATTGTCGGCGATATCGTCGGCACCGCGCGCAAAGCGGTAAAAGGCCATCACCGGCGCGCGATGCGCCGGCTTGAGGATCACCGAGGCGACGGGGAAATTCTCGTCCTTGTGCCCCTTGCCCGAGGCGAGTGCGATCGCGGCCTGGTTCACCGTGTCGCTGCCTGGGCTCGGCCCTTCCACATTCCGCCACGTCCCCGATGGTGCTGCCACGCCGATAGCAAGGTGCAAGCGGCGTAGAAAGCAGCGATTCCCGGCAACGACATGCCCCAGCCCCAGGGCCGGCGATAGAAGGAAAGCATCGGCTGGAACGACAGCGCCATCAACACCCATGCCGCGCCGCCGAGCCATTGCGGCCAGCCGCTCGCCAGCAGCGTCAGCGCCGGCGGCGCGCCATAGACCAGCGCGAGCCCGAGCAGCGTGCCGAGCAGCAGCAGCGGGTTGTAGTTGAGCTGGGCATAGGCCGAGCGCGAGATCATCGCCGTGACGCTGGCAAGCGTCTCGTACGGCCGGATGCTGCGCGACCGCTCGGTCAGCCCGAGCCAGATCGGCCCCTGCCGCTTGAGCGCGGCACCCAGTGCGCAATCGTCGATCAGCGCGGTGCGGATCGCGGCGATCCCGCCGGCCGCGACCAGCGCCTCGCGCCGCACCAGCATGCACCCGCCAGCCGCCGCGCCGACGCCGGTCGACCGGTTCACCCAGGCGAAGGGGTAGAGCATCTGGAAGAAGAACACGAAGGCCGGGATCAGCCCGCGCTCGGCCATGCTCTCGCAACGCAGCTTGGCCATCAGCGACACCATCGCCAGCCCGCGCGCCTCGGCGCGTGCGACGAGGCTGGTCAGCGTGTCGGGGTCATGCGCGATGTCGGCATCGGTCAGCCAGAGATAACGCGGTGCATCGCTGGCAAGCGCGACACCCTGCGAAACCGCCCACAGCTTGCCGGTCCAGCCCGGCGCGAGCGGGGCGCCGCGTAGCACTTCCAACGCAAGCCCCTCCCCTTCAGGGGAGGGGTTGGGGTGGGGGCCATCCACGCGCGCGCTGGTCTCGATGAGATTGAGACGCCCCACCCCCAACCCCTCCCCTGAAGGGGAGGGGCGAGAAGGAACACGAAGCTCGCGCGCAATCTCCGCCGTCCCATCGCTGCTCGAGTCATCGACCAGAATGATCCGAAAAGCACCAGGATAATCCTGCGCCAGCAAGCTGCCGATCGACTCGCCAATCACCGCCGCCTCGTCGCGCGCCGGCACCACCGCTATCACCTCGGGCCACTGCTCGGGCAGCGGCGGCACGTCGCGCGTGTCGCGCTCGCGCGCCAGCCAGAAGCCGCCGCGCGCGAAGATCAGCACCAGCCAGATGCCGAGCGTCACGCCACCGAGGATCGTCAGGATCACGCAATCTTCCCCGCGTCGCGAAACCACGCGATCGCATCGCGCAACGCCTCTTCATATGGCCGCGCGTGATAACCCAGTTCGGCCTCGGCCTTGGCGCTGGTGAAGTACATATTGTGCGCCGCCATGCGCAGCCCGTCGAGCGTCAGAAAGGGCTCGCGCCCCGTCACCCGCGCCAGCTGCTCATTGGCCCAGGCGAGCGGGAACAGCGGCGCGCGCGGCAGGCTGACGGTCGGCGCCTTGCGCCCGACCAGCCCTGCGATCGTCGCCAGCATCGCGCGCAGCGACACATCCTGCCCGCCGAGAATATAACGCTCGCCGATCCGCCCGCGCTGCAACGCCAGCACATGCCCCTCGGCGACATCGTCGACATGGACGAGGTTGAGCCCGCTATCGACGAACGCCGGCATCCGGCCGGAGGCGGCCTCGATCACGATCCGCCCGGTCGGCGTCGGCCGCACGTCGCGCGGGCCGATCGGCGTTGAGGGTAGCACCAGCACCGCCGGCAGGCCGCCCTGCGCCACCGCGTCGATCACCATCCGCTCGGCCTCGACCTTGCTGCGCTTGTACGCGCCGACCGCCTGTTCGGGCGTCGCGGTGCGCGTCTCGTCGGCCGGGGCGTGGTCGTCGGGGCGCAGCGTCGCGACGCTGCTGGTATAGACCAGCCGCTCGATCCCGGCGGCCAGCGCCGCCGCGACGATATTGCCAGTGCCGGCGCGGTTGTTGCGCACGATTTCCTCCGGGTCCGCCGCCCAGATCCGGTAATCGGCCGCGACATGCACCACCGCGCCGACCCCCGCCATCGCGCGGTCGAGTGAGGCGCGGTCGAGCAGGTCGCCGGTGACGATCTCGGCATCGAGCCCGTCAAGGTTGCCGCGCGGGCTCGACGCCCGCACCATCGCCCGCACGCGGTAGCCATGCCGCAGCAACGCCCGCGCCACCGCCGCGCCGACAAAACCCGAGGCGCCGGTGAGCAGGACAGGGGCGGGGGGTGCGGTCAGGTCGGGCTCCAATTTAGCCCCTCCCCTTCAGGGGAGGGGTTGGGGTGGGGGCCATCCACGCACGATGTGGTCGCGATTGCCTCACCCCAAACCCGTCCGCCACGAGGGAGGGCCGAGAAGGACCGACCTCCTAGCCGGGTTGTTGCGCGCGGGAAACCATCATCAGGCGATGCCGCGCGAACGGCTAGGCGACGTGCCTTGCCGACGACCAGCAGATGCCGGATCGGCGAGTCGTCGCTCTGCCGTCGCCCGAGATCACGCCGCTCAACGCCGGAGCACGCATACCTGCCTGCCGATATTCGCGATGACTGTCAGCGTTGGAACATGAGAAGGTTGGTGAATCATAAGTCGGTGTCGGAGAAGCATGAGTGAATCAGGCGCGTCTTGACCTCGTCAGCGTAAGCGCCTGCGCGGTCGCAGCGTGCTTGCTGTACTTTGGCGCACCCAAGGTCGCCGTGAATGCGGCGATCGTCATCGCCTTCGCCGCGACGATCCCGCGAATGTATTTCGCGCTCAAAGAGGGCTGGGATCTAGCTCGCGCACTCATTGGTTTGTAAACTGCGCAATCGCCAGATTTTTGAGGGAGCATGGCCGCCTCTCCCTTATGTCCCGTCAAACCGATCAGGCAGCTCTTCACCACATTCCCCGTTCCGGCGGTTCCGATCAGATCGACCGCCCGAAAGCCGACCGGAGTTATCAGGACGCAAAGCTTCTTTCCGGCGGCCGCGCCGCAATTGAAGACATCGATCAGCACTGGCAGGATAGTTCGCGCAAAGCCGGAGGCGCGTATGTTGAAGGGATCATGTCATTGTGGCGCGGCCGCCTGGTCCCTCACGGGCGATCCCGGCTCGGTCACCGCCTGCAATTGCACATTATGTCACCGCTACGGCGCGCTTTGGGCTTATGATTTCGAAGGCGAGCGGATCAATATCGCCGGCCCGATATCGAGCTTTCGTCGGCCCGGCAAGGAGGACCCGGCGCTGGAAATCCTGTTTTGCCCTTCCTGCGCCGGCGTCCTGGCGTGGCGCGGCTTGCGGCTGGAAGAGGATGGCCGGCGCCGCATGGCGGTGAACGTGCGGCTCGCTGACCTCGAAGCCGTCGGGGACCTTCCGATCGATCATTTCGACGGCTTCGATACCTTCGAGGACCTTGCTCCCAGCGGAAAGACCGTGCGCGACCTCTGGGCCTGACGACGCGCGCCAGCGCGGCGTCTGAAATCCGACCGGCAGGTTTGGGATCGGAAATCTGCCTGGCAGGAAGTCCCCAAGAGCGGACCTCGCTGACCGCAAAGGCCTGCCTCAGACCTGGGCGTGCACGCGTTTTGCCGATCGACTTGACGGGCGGTAGGGTGATCGCCAGCCTGCCGACATGATCATTCCGACCTTCCTCGCGCTTGCGCTTTCCGCCTCCGCAATTGACCAAGCCAACACTGCTGACGCACGCTGCCTCGCATGGTTCCTCATGCTCGAAAGCAAGCCTGATCAATATTGGCCTGATCAATATTGGGATGCCGCGTTCGCCAAGTCGGCTGCGTTATATTATGCGGGTCGCATCAGCGGCCGTGATCCGGCGGCGGATCTACAGGCCGTAATTTTGCGCGCAGCACCAATGGCGCGGAGGCTATCGCCGGCGGAACGCGCGCAGTGCAGAGGCGCGCTCAAACCGGTCGGCGTCGCCCTCCACGGCGCCGCCGACTTGATCAACAGCCGCTAACAGGCACACTGCTCACGCGGTCGCGCACGCGCTCCGGACGCGGTCCCGACCCGAAAAAGCAAAGCCGTAATGGGGGAAATATGTGGAAATTCGCGTCAGTGGCTTTGATGGCGGCGTCGCTACCTTGCACCGCGCAGGCGCAGACTGTGCCGGTTCCGGACCCGGCGACGATCGTGATGCCGAACCTGTCAGGATCGGCAGACCCGGCGGTCGTCAGCGACGGTTGGAAATATTTCTTCTTCCAGCGGAATGGCGTCAGCTTTGAAGAAGCCTTTGCAGATTTCGCGGATTGCCACCGCTTCCTGCAGCCCAATGATTGGACAACGGTGAAGTTGAACCGCTTCGTCCCGTGGAACGGCACGCCCGGCAAGAAGGCCGAGAATCTGCCCAACCCATACGGGCTGGTCGGCGCGCTGATCGGCGGGATGATCGAAGGCACGCTGGTTCGCCGCGATTATCAGGCCAAGATGCGGCGCTGCATGGAGCCGCGCGGATATACGCGCTACGGGGTCGCCGAGGAAATTTGGGAGAGCGTTTCCAAACTTCCGCTCGACCAGTGGGTCGCGGTCCAGGCGAAGATCGCTTCCAGTCCGGATTTCGGCGGAAAGGTGCCGGTCAAATGAAGAAGCTCGTTCTGGCCCTGAGCCTGGCCCTTGCCTCCGCGCCGGACGCCTTTGCGAAACCGGCTGACGAGATGACAGAGATCCGCGGCGACAAGCCGGTGACGCTGCGCGCGGACCGCGCCTATTTCCTGTTCCGTACCAGTTTCCCCGTCAGCCCGGTTTTCCTGCGCATTCCCACCGATGCCGAGATGCAAGCCTATGACGCGGCGCGGCGCGAAGCCTTCGCCAAGGCGGAGCCCGAGCTGATCCGCAAGCGCCAGATCGCGATCGCGCGCAAGGAAGCCGCCGAAGCGGCCGGTCAGAAGTCCGACATCGCGATTCCGCCCGTGCCGACGCTGGACGAGTTTAATTTCGTCTATGGCGAGGTGCGCAATGCCCAGTCCATCAGGATGAGCCAGGCGTTCGAAACCACGGGCAAAGAGAAGATGATGCTGATCGAGGCGCTGCCCGGCCAGTACGTTCTTTACGGGCTTGGCTATGGCGAGATCTTTCATACCTGCCTGTGCCTTGGAACGGTGTCATTCACGGCGAAGCCCGGCCAGATCGCGGATCTTGGCACGCTGTTCGTGGCGTCGGCGTCGGAGAAGTCGGACATCCCGGAACTTGCCAGCGAGACCGGCTTCGGCCCAAGCATGAACGGGCACAGCGTGACCTGGTCGGCAGCGGTCCGCCCCGCCACGGCGTCGACACCGGTGCCACCGCTGCTGGCTGGCAAGCCGCTTGTGCCCGCCAATTATCGCGCCACGGGCAAGTTTGTCGCCGGCTTCGCGTTCAACGTGAACCGCCTCGCGCCGATCCCGGGCGTTCTTGGTTACGATAGGGGCAACGTGCTGGATCTCGCGAGCAATAGCATCGCACCGAACCAATATTAGTGCCGCATCAGCCGTTGCACTCTCCGCACATCGATAGAAGGAACGGACTGGATCTGGGTTGGCTGGCTTGGACTGCAGGCCGGGGGAACTGGAGCAGCAGCGTTCATCCATTCACGAAGGACCATCATCGACCTTTGTCACGCGCTGCGGCATGACTCGGCGATGGTCCTTGTCGGCTACCTCCTGCTGCTGGTCTCCGCGATCGGCACCTGTTGCATGATGATCGCTGCAGGGCGCGCGTGGCGGCTCGGGTCGCGCGCGTCGGAGGTAACGGCGAGTGATCGACCGGTAACGCTGCTCAAACCCCTGCACGGCGCCGAGCCGGCCCTGCTCGCCAACCTCACCACCTTCATCACCCAGGGCCACATCGGCCCACTCCAAATGATCTGCGGCGTGCAGAATCCAGACGATCCCGCCATCGCCGCCGTCGAAGCGCTCCGCGCCGCGCATCCCGACGCCGACATCAGCCTCGTCGTCGACCCGACCCGCCATGGCACCAATGCCAAAATCTCCAACCTCACCAACATGGTGGCGCATGCCCGCCACGATCTGCTCATTCTCAGCGACAGCGACATGGCGGTCGCGCCCGATTACATCGCCCGCATCATTGCCGCGCTCGACGCCCCCGGCGTCGCCGCGGTCACCTGTCTTTATCGCGGGCGCGGCGATGCCGGGCCGTGGTCGCGGCTCGCGGCGATGGGGATCAGCCAGCATTTCCTGCCAAGCATATTGCTCGGTACCGCGCTCGGGCTGGCCTCGCCCTGCATGGGCTCGACCATCGCGCTGCGCCGCGCGACGCTCGACGCCATCGGCGGGATGGTAGCGTTCGCCGATCTTCTCGCCGACGATTATGCCATGGGCGCGGCGATGCGCGCGCAGGGCGGGCGTATCGCGCTGCCCGACATGTTGCTGACACATGGCTGCGTCGAGACCAGCTTCGCCACGCTCGCCCGGCGCGAGCTGCGCGCCAATCGCACCATCGCGCGGCTGGATCCGGCTGGGTTTGCCGGCAGCGTCATTCTCCACCCCTTGCCCTTTGCGCTGGTGGGGGGCTTGCTGAGCGGGTTCACGACCACCGCACTTGCCGCCATCGCCACCGCACTTGGCGCGCGTCTCGCGCTTGCCTTGCTGGTCGATCGTGCGGCAAGGGAGCGCACGGCACCCCTTTGGTGGATTCCCGCGCGCGACCTGTTGTCGTTCGTCCTCTTTTTGGCCACATTTTTCGGGCGTTCGGTTGATTGGCGCGGCGCAAGTTTTACAGTCGATGCAAAGGGCCTGTTGTCGGCCCAGCAGGATAAGCGATCATGATGCGTACCCTTTTCCTCCAGGCACCCTCGTTCGACGGCTATGATGGCGGCGCCGGCGCGCGCTACCAGATGAAGCGCGAGGTCAAATCCTTCTGGTATCCGACCTGGCTCGCCCAGCCTGCCGCG
This sequence comes from Sphingomonas sp. AR_OL41, assembly GCF_029911635.1. Taxonomy (GTDB): domain Bacteria; phylum Pseudomonadota; class Alphaproteobacteria; order Sphingomonadales; family Sphingomonadaceae; genus Sphingomonas. The sequence goes on along the minus strand of NZ_JARYTI010000085.1, from coordinate 7,031 downwards.
ATGGTCGAAGGCTCTAAGCTGATCGACGCGCCCGCGCACGACCAGAGCTGGGACGACATCGCGCATGAGTTCGACCAGCGCGACCTCGTCATCCTCCACACCTCGACGCCAAGCTTCAACCAGGACATCCGCACCGCCGCGCTGATCAAGGCGCGCAACCCGAATATCCTGATCGGCTTCGTCGGCGCCAAGGTCGCGGTCGAGCCCGACAAGAGCCTCGCCGCCACGCCGCACGTCGATTTCGTCGCGCGCGAGGAATATGATTTTACCATCCTCGAAATTGCCCAGGGCAAGCCGCTTGCCGAGGTCGATGGCATCACCTGGCGCGCGCCCGACGGCGCCTTCATCCGCAACAAGGACCGCGCCGTCATCGAGGACATGGACGTCCTCCCGATGGTCTCGCCAATCTACAAGCGCGACCTGACGATCGACAAATATTTCGGCGGCTATCTGCTCCACCCCTATGTCAGCTTCTACACCGGGCGTGGTTGCAAGAGCCGCTGCACCTTCTGCCTGTGGCCGCAGACGATCAGCGGGCACAATTATCGGTTCCGCTCGGTCCCGAAGGTGATCGAGGAGGTGCAGTATATCCTGAAGGAAATCCCCGAGACCAAGGAGATCTTTTTCGATGACGACACGCTGACCGACAACCATGCCCGGGTCGAGGAACTGGCCATCGCGCTCGGCAAGCTCGGCTTCGGCAAGAAGGGTTTTCCGGTCTCGTGGAGTTGCAACGCCAAGGCCAATGTGCCGCGCAAGACACTGGAAATCCTCAAGGCCAATGGCCTGCGCCTGTTACTGGTCGGTTATGAGAGCGGGAATCAACAAATCCTGCATAACATCAAGAAAGGCCTGCGGATTGATGTCGCGAAACAGTTCACCAAGGACTGTCACGAGCTCGGCATCGTCATCCACGGCACCTTCATCCTCGGCCTGCCCGGAGAGACCGAGGAAACGATCGAGGAGACGATCAACTACGCCAAGGAGATCGATCCGCACACCATCCAGGTGTCGCTCGCCGCGCCCTATCCCGGCACCTTCCTCTACAAGCAGGCGACCGAGAATGGCTGGTTCGACAACAGCAACGACCTGCTGACCGACGGCGGCAACCAGATCGCCCAGCTCAGCTACCCGCATCTCCCGGCGAGCGTGATCTTCGACAAGGTCGAGGAATTCTACAAACGCTTCTATTTCCGCCCGTCGAAAATCTGGTCGATCGTCTCGGAAATGCTGCGCGACTGGAACATGATGAAGCGCCGCCTGCGCGAAGGCGTCGAATTCTTCGACTTCCTCCGCCGCCGCAAGGAAGCGGTCTGACCTTCTCCCTCTCCCCATTGGGGAGAGGGCCGGGGAGAGGGGCCGTGCCGCAAACGATGTCGCCCGAAGAATCCCGAAGCAGTGTTCTCCTGACGCGCGGAGAAATCTCCGCGGCTCCGCGCCTCCGCGAGAGCAAGAAATTTGGTTCACGCGAAGGCGCGAAGGCGCGAAGCGCGATCCTGCGTCGCGCGCTGATTCAAGAATGCGCGCCGCTGTGTTTGGTGCCCGCCATGCGAACACCACACGCCCAGGATGCGCCGCCGCGCCTACCGTCGGCGCGACGAGAGTTTTCCCGCGTCGCGGAAGAGACAATGATGCCAACAAGTCGGACATGGGCCAATCTTGACCATCTTCCCTTCGCGCCTTCGCGCCTTCGCGCGAACCAATTCTTCCACCTGCGTGAAAGCGCGGTGCGGTGGAGGGGTGAACGCAGCGCAAGCGTGATTCAACATTTCCCGCAATCGTTCTTCCCGACCACGACGCCCAACCAAACCCCCAACCAGAAAAAAGACAGGAAATTCCCTGCCATTCCCTGCCCGGCAGGGAATGCCCATCACCCGCGACTCGCGAAGACGGCGGCATGAAGACCCTCATTGTCACCGCCGACGATTTCGGCGCCTCGGTCGCGGTGAACGAGGCGGTCGAGCGCGCGCATGTCGACGGCATCCTCACCGCCGCCAGCCTGATGGTCGCCGGCGATGCCGCGCCCGATGCGGTCGCACGCGCCCGCCGGCTGCCGACACTCGGCGTCGGGCTCCATCTCGTCCTGGTCGAGGGCCGCCCCGCGCTGCCGCCCGATCAGGTCTCCGAGCTGGTCGACGCCACCGGCCATTTTCGCACCGACCTGGTGATGTCCGCCGTCAACATGACCTTCAACCCGCGCGCCCGGCGCCAGTTGGCGGCTGAGATCGAAGCGCAGTTCGCCGCCTTCGCCGCGACCGGCCTGCCGCTCGATCACGTCAACGCGCACAAGCATTTCCACCTCCACCCGGTGATCGCGTCGCTCGTCCTCAAGATCGGCAAGGGCCACGGCATGCGTGCTGCGCGTGCCCCGGTCGAGCCGCGCGCGATCATCGCCGCGATCGAGCCCGACCGCGCGCCGCGCCGCGATCCCGCGAGCCTGTGGGCGAAACTGGTGCGCCGTCGCTTCGTCCGTGCCGACATCGCCGTGCCGGAACAGGTCTTTGGCCTCGCCTGGACCGGCGCGATGGACACCGCCCGCATGCGCGGCCTGATCGCCGCGCTGCCCGATGGCGTCAGCGAGATCTATACCCACCCCGCGACGCATGACGACTGGCCCGGTCACGCGCCGGGTTATCGTTACGCCGACGAGCTCGCCGCGCTGCTTGACGCCCGCGCGCTGGTTCGGGAACAGGGCATCACGCTCGCGCGCTTCGCCGATCTCGCTGTACGGAGGTAGGACCCTCATGAACTATTACGTCTCGACCGCCCCCAGGCCCGCCGCCCCGGCGCCCGACGCGCCGGTCCGCCGTGGCAGCGATGCGCACTGTGTGCTGTTCTGCCGCACGATGCTCGACACGCACGATCCCTATCGCCCGGCGCTGATCGACTGGCCGGTGCTCGACGAGGCGACGCGCCACCGCATCGTCTCGCTGCCGATCTGGGACAGCGCCGTCGCCACCGAGGGCCGTGCCGGCATGAACGTCAAGACCTATGCGGAAGGGATCGGCGAGCCGCTGCTGCGCGACGCGGTCGAGATGAACGCTTTCGAGGAGAGCCGCCACAAGATCGTGCTCGCCGACATGGTCAAATTCTACGGCATCGAGCTCGCGACCGAGCCCGCTTACGAGCGCCCGCGCGATCCCGAATTCGCTTTCATGCGCACCGGCTATTCCGAATGCATCGACAGCTTCTTCGGCTTCGGCCTGTTCAAGATCGCCAAGGATTCGGGCTTCTTTCCGGAGGAGCTTGTCGACACCTTTGAACCCGTGATGCGCGAGGAGGGGCGGCACATCCTGTTCTTCGTCAACTGGGTGGCATGGTGGCGGCGCAACATGCCCTTCTGGCGCCGTCCGTGGTTCGAGCTGAAAGTCCTGGCGGTATGGTTCTTTCTGATCTGGGAACGGATCGACATGGCCAAGGGGATGGGCGCCAACAGCAAGGCGCAGGAGAACAACTTCACGCTCAACGGCTCGAAGGAACTGGGCGTGGAAGTGAGTTTTCCCGAGCTGGCGGCAATCTGCCTCGCCGAGAACGACCGTCGTCTCGCCCCCTATGACCCGCGCCTGATGCGGCCGCGCTTCGTGCCCGGCGCGATGCGTCTCGCACTGCGGCTGATGGGCCGGCGCACGGTGGCAGCATGAACCATTATGCCCGGGCGGGGTTGCTCGTCGCGACACTGATCGGCATCGCGATCGCCGCTTGGGCGATCGGGTCGGTCGGGCTGCACGATATCCTCGACGCGATGCGCGCGATCGGCTGGCTCGGCATGCTCGTCTTCACCGCGACCTCGATCGGCGTGCTGTCGATTCTGGGCCTGGCGTGGCTCGCGGTCGCGCCGGACCAGCCGCTCTCGCGCGCCTGGCTGTTCGTTTGGGCGCGGACGACGCGCGAGGCAGCGACCGACGTGCTGCCCTTCTCGCAACTCGGAGGCTTGGTAGTAGGCGCGCGAACGCTCACCGCCGCCGGCGTACCCGACCGGGTGGTCTACGCCTCGATGGTCGCCGACATGACGACCGAGATGGCGGCGCAGCTGCTCTTCACCCTCGGCGGCGTCGCCACGCTTCTGATGGTGCTGGCGCATCGCCCGGTGCAGCACGACATCGTCCCGCTCGCGCTGGCCGGGGTCGCCGGCATGGTCGCGATCATCATCGCCTTCGTCGTTGCGCAGCGGCCGCTGCTGCGGCTCGCCGGCAAGCTCGGCGCGCGCATCCTGCCCGGCTCGGTCGCGGCGATGGCGGCGGTGAGGGAGCAGCTCGACGCGGTCTATCGCGCGCCGCGCCGCATGATCGCCGCCTTCCTGCTTAACCTGCTGGCGTGGTTCGCCAGCGCTGCGACGGCGTGGATCGCGCTGCGCTTCATGGGCTGTGACGTGCCGTTATGGGCGGTGATCGCGCAGGAGGCGCTGATCTTCACGCTGCGCAGCGTCGCCTTCGCCATCCCCGGCGCGCTCGGCGTGCAGGAAGCGACCTATGCGCTGCTCGGGCCGCTGTTCGGCATCCCGCCGGCAACCGCGCTGGCGCTGTCGCTGCTCAAGCGCGCGCGCGACCTGCTGATTGGCGTGCCGGCGCTGATCCTGTGGCAGGCAGGCGAGGGGCGGGCACTGGCGCGGCGGTTGCGCGCCGCTGCCTAGGCGCTGGCACAATCCTGCGACAATTCGCGGCTAGGCGGCGCATCCCGCCGCTGCGGCAGACGGCATATCCATTTCGAAAGGTTCCAGAGTTTGCGCGCTATCACGATCGGCATGACGGCATTGGCGGTCGGCTCGCTGGCGAGCCCGCTCGCCGCGCAGACCCCACGTCCGACGCGCCCCGCGCCGGTGCCCGCGCCGGATGCGGGCGACGATGCCGGCCCCGATGTCGTGGTCGAAGGCAGCCGCGTGCCGCCCGGCTCGGTGACCGGCGACATCACGCCCGAGCAGGTGCTCAACCCGGCCGATATCCGTTCCTACGGTGTGAGTTCGCTGACCGACCTGCTGACCGAGCTGGCGCCGCAGACGCGCAGCGGCCGTGGCAACGGTGCGCCGGTGGTGCTGCTCAACGGCCGGCGCATCTCGAGCTTCGCCGAAATCCGCGACCTCCCGACCGAGGCGATCGCGCGGATCGACATCCTGCCCGAGGAGGTTGCGCTCAAATACGGCTACAGCGCCGACCAGCGCGTGGTGAACGTCGTGTTGCGCCGCCGCTTCCGCGCCGTCACGCTGGAAGCGGCGGACACACTGGCTACCGATGGCGGTCGCAACACCGCGCTCGGCCATGTCGACGGCCTCAAGATTGCCGGCGACACGCGCCTCAACCTCGATCTCAACTATACGGCAAGCGACCCGCTGTTCGAGAACGAGCGCAACCTGACCAGCCGCTCGGCGGGTGGGGTGTACGACATTCGCGGCAACGTCACGCCCGGCCTCGACAGCTCGTTGAAGGCGTTTCCCGAAGTTGATCCGGCGTTGAGCGCGCTGGCCGGTTCTCCGGTGAAGTACGGCGGCGCTCCGATCTCTGCAGCAACCGGGCGGCCGGCGCTTGGCGACTTCGTCGGCACCGCAAACAAGTACAATGTCAGCGACCTGTCGAGCGACCGCACGCTGCTGCCTTCCTCGCAGACTTTCTCGGGTAACCTCGTCTACAGCCGACCGATCGGCAAGGTGAACGCGACGATCAACGCGCGCGTCCAAACCGATGCCACCACCGCCTATCAGGGGCTGCCGGGGGTGTCGTTCACGCTGCCGGCGGGCAATCCCTTCTCACCCTTCGGCCAGGCGGTGACGGTCAATCGCTATGTCGATGGCGCGCCGCTCGTCCAGCGGACATCGACGCTGGCGACGCATCTCGGGGTTGGGCTGAACGGCAATATCAGTGCAAAGTGGCGCTGGTCGTTCACCGGCAATTACGATCGCAGTTACAACGAGACCTTCAGCGAAGCCGGGCTCGACAAATCCGCCTTGCAGGCGCGGCTCGATGCCGGCGACCCGACCTTCAATCCGTTCGGCCCGCTTGCGCCGACGCAGTTCGGCGTGCTGCCGGCGAACCAGGCCTATTCGACCTCGAACGCGGTCGGCGGCGACGTGCTGCTCAACGGACCACTGTTCAAGCTGCCGGCGGGTGCGGTGTCGACCGCGGTGCATATCGGCGCGCAGGCGACCAGCTTCGACACGCGCTCGGTGCGGGGCGGCGTCACCACGACGGGCGCGCTGACCCGCAACATCGTCAACGGTCAGATCAATGTCGATGTGCCGCTGACCGGGCGGCGCAACAAGTTTCTCGACGCGATTGGCGACCTGTCGCTGAACGGCAATCTCGCGGTCAATCAGCTGTCGGATTTCGGCACGCTGTGGACGATCGGTTATGGCCTGAACTGGTCGCCGACGCCGTCGCTGCGGCTGCTCGCCTCGTTCACCGACCAAGACCAGGCGCCGAGCTCGCAGCAGCTCGGCAACCCGGTGATCGTCACGCCCAATGTCCGCGTGTTCGACTATCTCAAGGGCGTCACCGCCGACGTCACGCAAACCTCGGGCGGTAACACGGCGCTCATCTCGAGCGAGCGGCATGTCTTCAAGCTCGGCGCGACGTTCAAGCCCTCGGCGACCAAGGACCTCACCTTCACCGCCAATTATATCAAGACCGGCACCAACAATCCCATCGCCGGCTTCCCGTCGGACACGCCGGCGATCGAGGCGGCTTTTCCCGGCCGCTTCGTGCGCGACGGCAATGGCGCGCTGACGCGGATCGATGCGCGGCCGGTAAACTTCCTGCGCGAGGACACGCAGGAGCTGCGCTACGGAATCAACTTCTCGGTGCCGCTCAAGTCGAAGCTGCAGAAGCAGTTCGAGGCGTTCCGTGCCGGCAAGGGCGCAAACCCGTTCACCGGTCTTGCCGGGATTTTTGGCCGGCGGCCTAATGGCGGGCAGGGCGGTGGCCAGGGTGGCGACGGGCCGCGCCCCGGCAACGCCGCACCTCCCCCGGGCGCCACGCCGCCGCCAGCCGATGGCGCTGCACCGGGCGGTCCGCCGCCCGCCGGCGGTGATGGACCGGGCGGCG
>NZ_JARYTI010000084.1 GCF_029911635.1 Sphingomonas sp. AR_OL41 | reverse complement strand
CGATCGCCGCCAGCGCCGCCGGATAGTGGCGGCGCAGCGCTGCGGTGACGGGCGCGGTGAGCGGGCGCTCGCCGCTTTCGAGTTGCGACAGATAGCTCACCGAAATGCCCAGCCGCGCGGCCATCGCGGCCTGGTTCATCGCCGCTGCGACGCGCAGCGCGCGGAGCTGTTCGCCGGCATAGAGGCGGGTACGGATCATGGGCGACGTCTAATTTGCAAAATTGCGCTTCGCAACTTCGCAAGTTCACATTTGCTTTTCACACGCGAAGGCGGAAAGGAGGCCGACCGAAGCGGAGAAAAGCATGTCGTCGACGATCGCGGAACTCGAGCGGAAGCGCGCCGGCGCGCGTCTTGGCGGCGGCGAGAAGCGCATCACCGCACAGCATGCCAAGGGCAAGCTGACCGCGCGCGAGCGGCTCGAGATCCTGCTCGACGAGGGTTCGTTCGAGGAGCTCGACATGTATGTCGAGCATAATTGCGTCGATTTCGGCATGGCCGAACAGATCATCCCCGGCGACGGCGTCGTCACCGGCTCTGGCACGATCAACGGCCGGCTGGTCTTCGTGTTCAGCCAGGATTTCACCGTGTTCGGCGGCTCGCTCAGCGAGCGTCATGCGCAGAAGATCTGCAAGATCATGGACATGGCGTTGAAGGTCGGCGCCCCGGTGATCGGCATCAACGATTCGGGCGGCGCGCGCATCCAGGAGGGCGTCGCATCGCTCGGCGGCTATGCCGAGGTGTTCCAGCGCAATGTGCTGGCCTCGGGCGTGGTACCGCAGATCAGCCTGATCATGGGGCCGTGCGCCGGCGGCGCGGTCTACAGCCCCGCCATGACCGACTTCATCTTCATGGTGAAGGATAGCTCCTACATGTTCGTCACCGGCCCCGATGTAGTGAAGACCGTTACCAACGAGATCGTCACGCAGGAGGAACTCGGGGGTGCAGTGACGCATACCACGAAGTCGGGGGTCGCCGATGTGGCCTTCGAGAACGATATCGAGGCGCTGCTCGCGGCCCGCGACTTCGTGGACTTTCTTCCCGCGTCGAACCGCGACGGCGTGCCCGAGCGGCCAAGCTCGGACCCGTGGGACCGGATCGAGGACAGCCTCGACACGCTGATCCCCGCCTCGGCCAACCAGCCCTATGACATGCACGAGCTGATCCGGAAGGTCGTTGACGAGGGCGACTTCTTCGAGGTCCAGCCGACCCATGCCGGCAACATCATCATCGGCTTCGGCCGCATCGAGGGCCGCACGGTCGGCTTCGTCGCCAATCAGCCGATGGTGCTCGCCGGGTGCCTCGACATCAATTCGTCGAAGAAGGCGGCGCGCTTCGTGCGTTTCTGCGACGCGTTCGAGATTCCGATCGTCACCTTCGTCGATGTGCCCGGCTTCCTGCCCGGCACCAGCCAGGAACTGAACGGCATCATCAAGCACGGCGCCAAGCTGCTGTTTGCTTACGGCGAGGCGACCGTGCCCAAGATCACCGTGATCACGCGCAAGGCCTATGGCGGCGCCTATGACGTGATGGCCTCGAAGCACCTGCGCGGCGACCTCAACTATGCCTGGCCGACCGCCGAGATCGCGGTGATGGGCGCCAAGGGCGCGGTCGAGATCATTTTCCGCGGCAAGACCCCGGCGGAAATCGCCGAGCGCACCGCCGAATATGAGGCACGCTTTGCCAATCCCTTCGTCGCCGCGTCAAAGGGCTTCATCGACGAGGTGATCCAGCCGCACTCGACCCGGCGGCGTATCGCATTGGGCTTGCGCAAGCTGCGCAACAAGATGCTGGAGAATCCGTGGAAGAAGCACGACAACATCCCGCTTTGATTCTTCCAACAAGGGGTACCCGCCAATGATCTCGATTCTCGCTATGCTGCTGCAAGCCGCCACGCCGGCACCGACCGCCGCGCCCGCACCGGCGCCCGCTCCCGCACCCGCACCCTGGACGGCGATCGTTCGCGGCGATGCCGCAGCGGGCAATCTCTCGACCTCGACCTATGTCATGGCGCATGACGCGGGCGGTCGCCTTGCGGTGCGCTGCGATGCGCGCGCCGACAAGGTCGTGTCGATCCAGTTTCGCGCACCCGCCGATCTCGGTGCCGGTCCCGTCCGTCCGGTCCGCCTGACGATCGACGCGGCGACGCCGCTGATCGCCAATTGGGAATTCATCAGCGGCATCGCGCTGGAGCGCGAGGACGCGGCGGTGACGACGATCACCAGCGCCTTTGCCCAGGCGAAGCAGATCAAGCTCCACACCAGCAACCTCGCCGGCGAGCCGGTCGATGCAGTGTTCGATGGCCCTTCCAGCGCGGCCGGCCTGACGCAGGTGCTGGCGGCATGCGGCTATACGCTCGGCCAGATCCCGGTCCGCACGCCCGCGCCGGCGCCGTCGCCGGGTCAATGAAGCTCGGGCGGCTCAATCATGTCGGCGTCGCTACGCCGTCGATCGCCGACGCGATCGTCCATTACCGCGAGGTGATGGGCGCGACGACGATCCACGAACCCTTCGACCTGCCGGCGCAGGGCGTGAAGGTGTGTTTCGTCGACACGCCCAACGCGCAGATCGAACTGATCGAGCCGCTCGGCGAGGCTTCGCCGATCCACGGCTTTCTGGCGAAGAACCCGGCCGGCGGGCAGCATCACCTTTGTTATGAAGTGCCCGACATCCATGCCGCCAAGGCGTGGTTCGAGGCGAAAGGCGCAAGGGTGCTCGGCGAGCCGCGGATCGGCGCGCACGGCACGCCGATCTTCTTCGTCCACCCCCGCGACATGGGCGGGGTGCTGACCGAAATCATGGAAACGCCGAAGGGCGACGATGGGAGCCATTGATGGCCTATGAGATGATCCTGAGCGAGCGGCGCGGCGACGTGCTGGTGTTGACGCTCAACCGGCCCGAGCGTCTCAACGCCGCGCCGCCGCAGATGTTCGAAGAACTGCGCTCGGCACTCGGCGCGCTCGAGGGCGCGCGGGCGGTGCTGGTGACCGGCGCGGGTCGTGCCTTTTGTTCGGGCGCCGATGTCGGCGGTGGGGCGCTCGGCAGCGAGGATCCAGGCAACAGCACCTATCGCGCGCTGACCGAGAGCTACAACCCGACGATGGCGGCGCTGGCCGATCTGGCGGTGCCGGTGGTCTGCGCGGTGCGCGGGCCGGCGGCGGGGATCGGCTGCAGCCTCGCGCTGGCGGCCGATTTCTGCGTCGCCAGCGACACGGCCTATTTCCTCCAGGCGTTCGTCAATATCGGGCTGGTGCCCGATGGCGGCGCGAGCTGGTCGTTGCCGCGGCTGATCGGCAAGGCGCGCGCGACCGAGATGATGATGCTCGGCGAACGCGTGCTCGCGCCCAAGGCGCATGACTGGGGCATGGTCCACCGCGTCGTCGCCGACGAGATGCTCGACGCCGAAGCCTTTGCGCTGGCCGAGCGGCTCGCGGCGGGGCCGACCGCCGCGCTCGGCTTGATGAAGCGCGGGCTGAGCCATGCGCTGGAGTGTCGTTACGAAGACGCGATGCTCCGCGAGGCCGAAAACCAGCGCGCCGCGCGTGGCTCGGCTGACTCGATGGAGGGCGGTATTGCTTTCCTGCAGAAGCGCAAGCCGGCGTTCCGGGGCGTTTGATGGTATTTGTATTTTGCTGTTCCCCGGCGAAGGCCGGGGCCCAGTATCGGAGCAACCCGTTGGTGGATGTGCCGCGCGATAATTACCGCCTTGCCAACTGGGCCCCGGCCTCCGCCGGGGAACGAGTAATATTATGACCACCAAACCAACCCTTACCGACTGGCAGGCTGCCGCCGCGAAGGAAGTGAAGGGCGCCGACCTGACCTGGCACACGCCAGAAGGGATCGACGTCAAGCCGCTCTACACCGCCGAGGACGTTACGGCCGACCCCGGCCTGCCGGGTTTCGCGCCGTTCACGCGCGGCGTGCGTGCGTCGATGTATGCCGGGCGGCCCTGGACGGTGCGGCAATATGCCGGCTTCTCGACCGCCGAGGAATCGAACGCCTTCTACCGTCGCAACCTCGCCGCCGGGCAGAAGGGGCTGTCGGTCGCCTTCGATCTCGCCACGCATCGCGGTTATGACAGCGACCATCCGCGCGTTACCGGCGATGTCGGCAAGGCCGGGGTAGCGATCGACAGCGTCGAGGACATGAAGATCCTGTTCGACGGCATCCCGCTCGACAAGATGAGCGTGTCGATGACGATGAACGGCGCGGTGATCCCGATCCTCGCTTTCTTCATCGTCGCCGGCGAGGAGCAGGGCGTGCCGCGCGCCGAGCTCGACGGGACCATCCAGAACGACATCCTCAAGGAGTTCATGGTCCGCAACACCTATATCTACCCGCCCGAGCCGAGCATGCGGATCATCTCGGATATCTTCGGCTTCACCAGCCGCGAAATGCCCAAGTTCAACAGCATCTCGATCAGCGGCTATCACATGCAGGAAGCCGGGGCGACGCAGCTCCAGGAGCTCGCCTTCACCATCGCCGATGGCCGCGAATATGTGAAATATGGCGTGGCGAGCGGGCTCGACATCGACAAGTTCGCCGGGCGGCTGTCTTTCTTCTTCGCGATCGGCATGAACTTCTTCATGGAGATCGCCAAGCTGCGCGCCGCACGCGTGCTGTGGCACCGCGTGATGACCGATCTGGGTGCGAAGGATGAGCGCTCCAAGATGCTGCGCACGCATTGCCAGACGAGCGGCGTCTCGCTGACCGAGCAGGATCCGTATAACAACGTCATGCGCACGACGATCGAGGCGATGGCGGCGATGCTCGGCGGTACGCAGAGCCTGCATACCAACGCGCTCGACGAGGCGATCGCGCTGCCGACCGATTTCTCGGCTCGGATCGCGCGCAACACCCAGATCGTCATCCAGGAAGAGACCGGGATGACCAAGGTCGTCGATCCGCTCGGCGGCAGCTATTATATCGAAAGCCTGACGCAGCAGCTGGTCGACGGCGCGTGGGAGATCATCGAGCGCGTCGATGCCGAGGGCGGCATGGCCAAGGCGGTCGCGGCCGGCTGGCCCAAAGCGATGATCGAGGAAGCCGCCGCCGGGCGCGCGGCGCGGGTCGATCGCGGCGAGGATGTGATCGTCGGGGTCAACAAATACCGCCTCGCAGAAGAGGCGGCGATCGACATTCTCGACGTCGACAATGTCGCGGTGCGCGAGGCGCAGATCGCGCGGATCAAGCGCACCAAGGCGGCGCGCGACGAGCCGGCGTGCCGCGCCGCGCTCGACGCGCTGCGCGAGGGCGCGCGCGGCACCGGCAATCTGCTCGCGCTGGCGGTCGAGGCGGCACGCGCGCGCGCCACGCTCGGCGAGATCAGCTCGGCGATGGAGGATGTGTTCGGGCGCTACGGCACCAACCCGACGCCGGTCTCGGGCATCTATGGCGGCGCCTATCTCGACGATGCGCGCTGGCTGCGGCTCGAGGACGGCGTTGCCGCGACCGAGCGGCGGTTGGGGCGCAAGCCGCGCATGCTGGTCGCCAAGATGGGCCAGGACGGGCATGATCGCGGCGCCAACCTCGTCTCGTCGATGTTTGGCGATCTCGGCTTCGAGATCGTGCCGGGGCCGCTGTTCCAGACCCCCGACGAGGCCGCCGCGCTGGCGGTGGCGAAGGATGTCGACATTGTCGGCGCGTCGTCGCTCGCCGCCGGGCACAAGACGCTGATCCCCGAGCTGATCGGCCATCTGCGCGATGCCGGTCGCGCCGATATCAAGGTCATCGTCGGCGGGGTGATCCCGGCGCAGGATTACGACTTCCTGCGCGAGGCCGGGGTGCAGGCGATCTTCGGCCCCGGCACCAATTTGATCAACGCCGCCGAGGAGGTCTTGCGCCTGCTCGGGCATAATATGGCACCAGAGACCGAGGCCGCGGAATGAGTGACGTTCTTCAATCCCCCTCCCGCTTGCGGGAGGGGTTAGGGGAGGGGCTTTCTTCCGAAGCGCCCGCCTTCGACCAAGCCCTCCCCCGACCCCTCCCGCAAGCGGGAGGGGAGTTGGTGCGTAGCGACTGGACGCGCGCCGAGATCGCCGCGTTGTTTGACCTGCCCTTCACCGAACTGGTCTTCCGCGCCGCCACCGTCCACCGAGCGCACCACGACCCCGTCGCGGTGCAGCGCTCGACCCTGTTGTCGATCAAGACCGGCGGCTGCCCCGAGGATTGCGGTTACTGCAACCAGTCGGCCTCGGCCGAGACCGGGCTCAAGGCGTCCAAGCTGATGGACGTGCGCGCGGTGCTGCAGGCAGCGGCGCAGGCGCGCGACAATGGCTCGACGCGCTTCTGCATGGGCGCGGCGTGGCGCGAGCCCAAGGACAAGGACATTCCCGCGCTGGCCGAGATGATCCGCGGCGTGCGCCAGATGGGCATGGAAACCTGCATGACGCTCGGCATGCTGACGCCGGGCCAGGCCGAGGCGCTGGGCGAGGCGGGGCTCGATTATTACAACCACAATATCGACACGAGCCCCGAGAATTACGCCAACGTCATCTCGACACGGACCTTCGAGGACAGGCTCGACACGCTCGATAACGTCCGCGCGGCGGGGATCAATGTGTGTTGCGGCGGCATCGTCGGCATGGGCGAGACGCGCGCCGATCGCGTCGGCTTCATCCATGCGCTGGCCAGCCTGCCGGTCCATCCCGAAAGCGTACCGGTCAACGCGCTGGTGCCGGTCAAGGGCACGGTGCTCGGCGACATGCTCGCCGATACGCCGCTGGCGAAGATCGACGATATCGAGTTCGTCCGCACCGTCGCGGTGGCGCGCATCACCATGCCGCTGAGCATGGTGCGGCTGTCGGCCGGGCGCGAGAGCATGGGCGATGCGACGCAGGCGCTATGCTTCATGGCGGGCGCCAATTCGATCTTCACCGGCGACAAGTTGCTGACGACGGGGAATGCCGGCGACGATGCTGACGCGGCGCTGTTTGCGCGGCTGGGGTTGGCCACGATGGCGGCCGTGCCGCGCGACGTGATGGAGGCGGCGGCGTGATGCTGCTCGCCCTTCTGTTGCTAGCCGCACAGGACCCACCGATCGATTGTGCCAAAGACCAGACGCAACTGTCGATGAACATCTGTGCCGATCGCGCTTTCCAGGCGGCCGATGCCAAGCTCAACAGGCAATGGAAGATCGCGCTCGCCCGGATGAAGGAACTCGACGCCGATTATGACAGGGACCGCAGGGAGGGCGACAATAGCATCGGCTATGGTCCTACGTTGCTGGAGTCGCAGCGCGCCTGGTTGAAATATCGCGAAGCGCAATGCGCCGTCGAAGGGCAATATATGCGCGGCGGCTCGGGCGAGCCCATGATGTACTCGACTTGCATGGCCAGCCTCACCCGGGACCGTACCGCCTTTCTCGCCACGTTGCTCGAGGACCATTGATGTTCAAGACAATCATGGTCTGCAATCGCAGCGAGATCACGTGCCGCGTGACGCGCACCGCCAAGAGGACGAGCCTAACTTCGATGGCTGCCGAGCAGTGCGCCATGATGGAAGTAGCCGAATGATCAGGCGCATCCTCATCGCTTTTGCGTTCATCGGCGTCGCGGGCAGCTTCGCTTCCGCTATCCGCGATCTCCATCGGTTTGCCGACCGGTTTTGCGGGCCAGCCGAGGCTGGCGGCAACTGTCGTGCAATCGCGCGATATTTTGCGCTCAACGACATTCTGATGTTTGCTGCGTTCGCCGTCTTGTTGGCGATCCTGCTTTTGATCCCATTCTTCAAATCGACGGGCAAGTGATGTTCAAGAAGATCCTGGTCGCCAATCGCGGCGAGATTGCGTGTCGCGTGATGCGCACTGCCAAGAAGATGGGGATCGCCACCGTCGCGGTCTATTCCGATGCCGATGCGCGCAGCCCGCATGTGCTGATGGCGGATGAGGCGGTGCGGCTTGGGCCGGCGCCGGCGGCGGAGAGTTATCTCAAGGCCGAACTGATCCTGCTCGCCGCCAAGGAGACCGGCGCCGACTGCATCCATCCCGGTTACGGCTTCCTGTCCGAGCGCGAGAGCTTCGCGCGCGCCTGCGCCGAGGCCGGCATCGCTTTCGTCGGCCCGCCGCCCAACGCCATCGCCGCGATGGGCGACAAGATCGAATCCAAGAAGCTCGCCAAGGCGGCCGGCGTCAACGTCGTGCCCGGCTTCCTCGGCGAGATCGCCGACACCGAGGAGGCGGTGAAGATCGCCGGCGAGATCGGTTATCCGGTGATGATGAAGGCCTCGGCCGGCGGCGGCGGCAAGGGCATGCGGCTGGCCTATCACGAGCGGGACGTGCGCGAGGGTTTCGAGGCGACCAAGCGCGAGGGGCTGGCCAGTTTCGGCGACGACCGCGTGTTCATCGAGAAGTTCATCGAGAGCCCGCGCCACATCGAAATCCAGGTGATGGGCGACCAGCACGGCAACATCCTCTATCTCGGCGAGCGCGAATGCTCGATCCAGCGCCGCCACCAGAAGGTGGTCGAGGAGGCGCCGTCGCCCTTCGTCACGCCGGTCATGCGCAAGGCGATGGGCGAGCAGGCTGTCGCGCTGGCGCGTGCGGTGGGTTATTATTCGGCCGGCACGGTCGAGCTGATCGTGTCGGGCGCCGACACCAGCGGCACGGGCTTCTACTTCCTCGAGATGAACACCCGGCTGCAGGTCGAGCATCCGGTCACCGAGGAAATCACCGGGCTCGACCTGGTCGAGCTGATGATCCGTGTCGCGGCGGGCGAGAAGCTGCCGCTGACGCAGGACGAGGTGAAGCTCAACGGCTGGGCGATCGAAAACCGCATCTATGCCGAGGACCCCTATCGCGGTTTCCTGCCGTCGATCGGCCGGCTGGTGCGCTACAATCCGCCGCATGCCGGCGGCGGCGTGCGCGTCGATGACGGCGTCGCCGAGGGCGGCGAGGTCAGCATGTTCTACGACCCGATGATCGCCAAGCTGATCAGCTGGGCGCCGACGCGCGAGGAGGCGATCGACAAGCAGATCGCCGCGCTCGACGCGTTCGAGATCGAGGGGCCGGGCAACAATGTGGATTTCGTCTCGGCGCTGATGCAGCATCCGCGTTTCCGCGCCGGCACGATCACCACCGGTTTCATCGCCGAGGAATATCCCGACGGGTTCCAGGGCGCACCGGCATCGCCGGAACTGCTGCGCACGCTCGCCGCGGTCGCCGCCTTTGCCGCGACGGCGCAGGCCGACCGGGCGCGCAGGGTCGATGGGCAGTTGGGCAAGCGCCTGCGGCCGCCCTCGGCCTGGGGCGTCAAGATCGACGGCGCCGAGCATGACGTGACCATCTCGATGGAAGGCATCACGGTCGATGGCGCCGATCTGCCGCTGGCGATGGAATATACGCCGGGCGATCGCATCGTCACGGTCGAGGGCGAGGAGGGCGATCTCAACGTTCGCATCGCCAAAACGCGCGCCGGCTTCAAGCTGACGACGCGCGGGGCGAGCCATGTCGCCCGCGTGCTGCCGGCACATGTCGCGCCGTATGCGAAGCACCTGATCGAGAAGATCCCACCCGACCTGTCGCGCTTCCTGCTGTGCCCGATGCCGGGCCTGTTGATGCGGCTCGACGTTGGTGCCGGCGACAAGGTCGAGGCCGGCCAGCCGCTCGCCATGGTCGAGGCGATGAAGATGGAGAATATCCTGCGTGCCGAGAAGGCGGGCGTGGTCAAGTCGGTGAACGCAAAGCCGGGCGACAGCCTGGCGGTCGATGCGGTGATCCTCGAAATGGAGTGAGCCGCGGCCACGCAACACTCTGCGACAATATTTCAGTGGACCCGAAAGGGTCGCCCGATCATTGAGCGGGAATGTTTCGTCAGCGTATCGCTCTCCTGCTTCTAGCCGCGCTGCCGCTGGTCGGATGCACTGTCGGTCCCGACTATCGCCCGGCGACCCCCTCGAAGCTCGGCGTGCCCGAAAGTTTCTCGGTCGCTGCCCCGGTGACCGACGGCGCCGCAAGCGCGGCGTGGTGGCGCAGCTTCAACGATCCACTGCTGGCACGCATCGTCGAGCAGGCACGGAGCAACAATCTCGACATCGCCCAGGCGGTCGCGCGGTTGCGCCAGGCGCGCGAGGCGCTGGTCCAGTCGCGCGCACAATTGCTGCCGTCAGTCAGCGGGTCGGGCGGCTATTCGCATAACGCCACGCTGCGCGGTGCGTCCAGCGGGACCGTCGTCAATGGCACGGTGATCAGTTCGCGCGGCGCGAGCGACAATCTCTCGCTCGGGCTCGATGTCGCCTATCAGGCCGATCTGTTCGGCGGCATCCGTCGGTCGGTCGAGGCGAGCGACGCGCAATATCAGGCCTCGGGGTACGATTATGCGTCCGTCCTGATCTCGACCGAGGCCGAGACGGCGCGCAACTATATGCTCGCGCGGCTCTATCAGGCGCAGCTCGCCAATGCGCACGATTCGCTCGGCATCCAGGACGACAATCTGCAGATCGCGGGCTACCGCGTGCAGGCCGGCCTCGTCTCGTCGCTCGACAGCGAACAGGCACGGGCGCAGCGCGCGCAGACCGCCGCCACCATCCCGTCGCTCGAACAGAATTACAATGCTGCGGTGTCGCGGCTCGGCGTGCTGACGGGGCAGGCGCCGGGTGCGCTCAAGGCAGATCTTGCGGCAGTCCAGCCGATCCCGAGCGGGCCCGCGAGTGTCGCCCTTGGCATCCCCGCCGATACGCTGCGGCAGCGCCCCGACGTGCGCGCGGCCGAGCGCCGGCTCGCCGCCGCCACGGCGCAAATCGGCGTCGCCGAGGCGCAGCTTTATCCCGCGCTGTCGATCAGCGGCAATCTGGCGAGCAATGCCGGCGGCTTTGGCAGCCTGCTCAGCGTCATCACCGGCCAGGTCTTCGCCGGGCTTAGCCAGACGATCTTCAATGGCGGCCGGCTGCATGCCCAGGTGCGCGCCAACGAAGCTGCCGCCCAGGGTGCGTTTGCGGCATACAAGTCGACCGTGCTGAGCGGGCTCGAGGATGTCGAGAATGCCGTCGTCGCGCTCGACAGCGCGCGCCAGCGCGAAGCCCAGTTCGCCATCGCCTTCGACGCGGCGAACAACAGCGCGATCCTGTCGCGGACGCAGTATCGCTCCGGCCTGACCGATTTCACCACGCTCAACACGAGCGAGAGTTCGCTGCTGTCGGCACGCAACGGGCTGAGCCAGGCGCGCGCCGACAAGGCCAATGCGCTGGTCCAGCTGTTTCTCGCGCTCGGCGGCGGCTGGGACGGCAGCGCGCCGCCCGCCGCGCTCACCACCCCCGCGCCCTATTCGCAGGAATGACGATGGCCGATCCCAATCTCGACGCGTTTCTCGGCGCCAAGCCGGCCCCGGCATGGCAGCGTTATGCCAAATGGGTTGCCGTCGCGATCGGCTTCATCCTGCTCGCGCTGTTGCTCAAGAGCTGCTTCGGCGGCTCCACTGCGACGCAATATGCCACGCAGACGGCGCAGCGCGGCAACCTGACCGTCAGCGTGTCCGCGACCGGCAAGCTTGCCCCGACCAACCAGGTCAATGTGGGCTCGGAACTGTCGGGCCTCGTCACCAAGGTCGTGGTCGACGTCAATGACCGCGTGACCGCGGGCCAACCGCTCGCGCTGATCGATCCGTCGCGCTTCAACGACGCCGTCAACCAGAGCAAGGCGGCGCTCGACGCCAATATCGCCGCAGTGGCGCAGGCGCAGGCGACACTCGCTCAGTCGTCGGCGACGCTCGCGCGCTTCCAGGAAGTCAGCAAGCTCTCGGGCGGCCGCGTACCGGCCAAGACCGAGCTCGACCAGGCGATCGCCGATCGTGACCGCGCGGTCGCCAATCTGCGCGCCGCACAGGCCAATGTCGCCTCGGCGCGTGCAACCTTGTCGTCCAACACCACCCAGCTGACCAAGGCGATCATCCGCTCGCCGGTCAATGGCGTGGTGCTCGCGCGCCAGATCGAGCCCGGCGCGACCGTCGCCGCCTCGTTCAACACGCCGACCTTGTTCGTCATCGCCGAGGACCTTGCGACGATGAAGCTGGAGGTGGCGATCGACGAGGCCGATGTCGGTCAGGTCAAGCAGGGCCAGCAGGCGAACTTCACCGTCGATGCCTTTCCGGGCAAGACCTTCCCGGCGACGATCACCCGCGTCGATGTCGGCTCCAACCTGTCGGCGCAATCGACGACCACGACCACCACCACAGCGCAGGTCGTGTCCTATGCCGCGACGCTGGCGGTTTCCAACACCGATCTCCAGCTCCGCCCCGGCATGACCGCGACCGCCGACATCGTCACGACGCAGAAGAACGACGTGCTGCTCGTTCCCAATGCCGCGCTGCGCTTCAAACCGAGCGCGGCCGACGCGAGCAGCGCGTCGAGCGGCGGCATCGCCGGGGCGCTGGTACCGCGCCGACCACGCGGCGGCGGCGCGGCCGACAAGAGCGCGACGATCAGTCGTGGCGGCAAGCAGACCGTCTATATCAAGGGCGAGGACGGCAAGCCGGTGGCGATCGGCGTCACCACCGGCGAAACCAATGGCGCGGTGACCGAGGTTACCGGCGGCGACCTCAAACCCGGCATGGAGGTTATCACCGGCCAGCTGGCCAGCGGCGCGACCGCGTCGGGCACCACGCGTCGGCGCACCGGCGCATCCGGCGGCGGCAGCGGTGGCGGGCAACGCAGTGGCCAGTAGCCCGCAGCCGGCGCCGTCGCCGGTGTCGCCGCCGGGCGAGGCGCTGATCAGTCTGCGCAACGTCACCAAGACCTATGGCGTCGGCGCGACCGCGTTCCAGGCGCTGAAGGGCGTCGACCTCGACATCGCGCCCGGCGATTTCGTCGCGGTGATGGGGCCATCGGGATCGGGCAAGTCGACCGCGATGAACATTCTCGGTTGTCTCGACGTGCCGAGCTCGGGGACCTTCCAGTTTCGCGGCGTGCATGTCGAATTGCTCGATCGCGACCAGCGCGCGCTGTTGCGCCGTAAATATCTCGGCTTCGTCTTTCAGGGCTTCAACCTGCTCGCGCGCACCTCCGCGCTGGAAAATGTCGAGTTGCCGTTGCTCTATCGCGGCGACGCCAAAAAGGCGCGGCGTGAAACCGCGATGGCCGCGCTCGAAACGGTCGGGCTCACGGACTGGTGGGACCATACGCCGGCCGAACTGTCGGGCGGCCAGCAGCAGCGCGTGGCGATCGCGCGCGCGATCGTCACGCGGCCGGACGTGCTGCTCGCCGACGAGCCGACCGGCAATCTCGATTCCGAACGCTCGGTCGAGATCATGCAGATCCTCGCCGAGCTCAACAGCAAGAGCGGCATCACCGTGGTGATGGTCACGCACGAGCCCGATATGGCGGCGTTCGCCCACACCATCATCCATTTCAAGGACGGGCTGGTCGAGCGCATCGAGAAGCAGCATGCGCCGGGACAGGTGGTCGCCTGATGCTCGGCACGACCTTCCTCCTCGCGATCCGCTCGATCCTGCGGCACAAGCTGCGTTCGTTCCTGACCACTTTGGGCATCATCATCGGTGTCGCGGCGGTGGTCACGATGGTCACGCTCGGCCAGGCGACGACCGCCTCGGTGCAGAAGTCGATCGCCAGCCTCGGCACCAACATTCTTCAGGTTCGCCCGGGACAGGGCTTTGGTCGCGGCGGTGGCGGCCCGCGGCCGCCCGATTTCAAGCCTGAGGACCTTGCCGCGATCCGCGACCAGATTGCGGGCGTGGCGGCGGTGGCGGCGCAGGCCGGGGCGAGCGGCACTGCGATCTATGAAGGCGCCAACTGGTCGACGACGATCAACGGCACGACCAACGGTTATTTCGACGTCCAGCCCTGGCCGCTGGTCGAGGGACGGATCTTCTCGCCGACGGAGGAAGCAGCGGGCAAGGCGGTGTGCATCATCGGCAATACCGTCAACACCAACCTGTTTCGCGGCGGTTCGCCGATCGGCAGCCGGATTCGTATCGGCGGCATCTCGTGCGACGTGATCGGGTTGTTGTCATCGCGCGGTCAGGCCGGCTTTGGCGGCGACCAGGACGATGTCGTGCTGATGCCGCTCAAGACGGTGCAGCGCCGCTTTACCGGCTCGACCGACCTGCGGCTGATCCTTGTCGGGGTCGACCCGGCCTATGCGACCAGCACCGTCCAGTCCTCGATCGAGGACATGATGCGCGAGCGCCGCAACATCAACGGCGGCAAGGCGGACGATTTCTTCGTGCTCGACACCAAGCAGATCAGTGACACCTTCACCGGTGTGACGACATTGCTGACCAGCATCGTCACCGCGGTCGCGGCGATCAGCCTGATCGTCGGCGGGATCGGGATCATGAACATCATGCTCGTCTCGGTCACCGAGCGGACGCGCGAGATCGGCATTCGCCTCGCGATCGGCGCCGTCGCGCGCGAGGTGCTGTTGCAGTTCCTCGTCGAGGCGATCGCGCTGTCGTGTCTCGGCGGACTGATCGGGCTCGTCGTTGCGCAGATCGCGATCGCGGTGATCGCCCCGCTGATGCAGGTCAGCTGGATCTTCGTGCCGCGGATCAACCTGCTCGCGTTCGGCATTTCGGCGGTGATCGGCGTGGTGTTCGGTTATTTCCCGGCGCGCCGCGCGGCGTCGCTCAACCCGATCGACGCGCTGCGCCACGAATAGGCAGGCATGCCTTCTTCGTGCGACCGCGATGGGGCGGTTGTCGAAAGGGACGAGGCCGCCTCGTGCTTGTCATTATTCCGCGCTAGGCCGCGCGGATGAACCAGCTTCTCCGCCCTCTGCTCGTCCTGTTCGCTCTGGTGCCCGGCGCGGCGCTGGGGCAGAGTGAAGCCATGCCCCGCATCGCGTCGCTCTCGCCCCCCATCGTTATCGGCCATCGCGGTGCCAGCGGGCTTCGGCCGGAGCATACGCTCGCTTCCTATGAACTGGCGATCGCGCAGGGCGCCGACTTCATCGAGCCCGATCTTGTGCTGACCAGCGACGACGTCTTCGTCGCGCGGCACGAGAACGACATCACCGAGACGACCGACGTTGCCGGCCACCCCGAATTCGCCGCGCGCAAGGCGACCAAGATGATCGACGGCGAAAAGCATGTCGGCTGGTTCACCGAGGATTTCACGCTCGCCGAGCTCAAGACGCTGCGCGCGAAGGAGCGTCTGCCCCAGCTGCGCCCCGACAATGCGCGCTTCGACGGCCAGTTCGAGGTGCCGACACTGGCCGAGATCGTCGCGCTGGCCAAGCGCCGCTCGACCGAACTCGGCCGCACGATCGGCATCTATCCCGAAACCAAGCATCCCAGCTATTTCGCGTCGATCGGCCACCCGATGGAAGTCCGGCTTGCCGCCGCGTTGAAGAAGGCGGGGTGGAGCAAGCCTGAAGACCCGGTGATCATCCAGTCGTTCGAGGTCGCCAACCTGCGCCAGCTCCACACGCTGACCGGCCTACGCCTGATCCAGCTGATGGACGCGAGCGGCGGCCCCGCCGACCATGCCGCGCCAAGCTATGCCGCGATGGCCACGCCGGACGGATTGAAGGCGGTCGCGAGCTATGCCTGGGGCATCGGGCCGAACAAGGAAATGATCCGCAAGGGCGATGCCGCGCCCACGACGCTGGTCGGCGATGCGCACGCCGCCGGCCTGCGCGTCCACCCCTGGACCTTCCGCGCCGAGAACTTCTTCCTGCCGTCGAGCCTGCGCCAGGGCATCGACCCACGCGGCCATGGCCTGCTGGTCGAGGAGATCGATCGCTATCTCGCGCTCGGGATCGACGGATTGTTCACCGATTTCCCGTATCTCGGGGCCCAGGCGCGCGACGCCGCCAAGGTGAAGGGGCCGAAGCAAAGGCCGTAATCAAGGGATGTTGCCATGCGGCGTGCCGCGTTGATTGCCGCGCTCCTGCCGCTCCTTGCAGGCGGCTGCGCCGCGCGGACGGCGCTTGATATCGTGACCTTTCCGGTCAAGGCGACGGCCAAGGCGGTCGACTGGTCGACGACCAGCCAGGACGAGGCCGATCGCAATCGCGGCCGCGCCGCGCGCAAACAGGAGGAGCGCGACGCGAAGGAGCGACACAGGCAAGAAAAGCGCTGCCGCCGACATCCCGAAAATTGTCAGGGCGGCTACGACCGCCACTAGACTCATACCCGTTCAGGTTTGCACATATCCTGAGTGTCGGATGTAATTTGAGTATTCGCCGGGTTTGAATTTTTCGAGGATGGTTTTGAGCGCGTCACAGATGGCGTCGAAGGAACGGGGGTT
>NZ_JARYTI010000083.1 GCF_029911635.1 Sphingomonas sp. AR_OL41 | reverse complement strand
GCTCGCCAGCACCGCGGCGAGCTCGCCCCGGTCGGACAGCGGCCCGCCGATCGCGACATGGCCCGGGCCGGCAGCGATCTTTTCGAGCCGCGCGCGGGCGCGGTCGCTGCCATTGCCGATCAGCATCAGCCCGATCGGGCGATCGCGCCCGGCGGCGGCGGCGGCGCGGACGACCATCGGCCAGCGCTTCTCGGCGGCGAAGCGCCCGACGCCGAGCAGCAAGGTGGCATCTTCGCCCAGGCCGCAGCGCGCGAGCATATCGCGGCGCAGGTCAGCGGAGCGATGCGCCGGCGCGAAGATGCCTGGCTCAACGCCCATCGGCTCGGTGATGACCTTGCTGACGCCGCCGGCAAGGAGGCGGTCGGACAGGCCGCCGCTCGCGCTGACGACGAGGTCGAACTGCTGGTCGAGGCTGCGCAAATGGCGCCAGAAGCGGTCGAAGCCGCGATCGATCGTCGCGATGCTGGCGACGCGGCCGAACCAGCGATAGGCGTAGGCGGCGAGCGGATCGGCGTGCATCACCAGCGCGCGCGGTGCCGATCCCTGCCAGCGGCCGACCATCGCCGCGCTCGACCAGGGCGAGGAAGCCTCGACCAGATCGGGCTGCAGCGCGTCGAGCGCGGCGTGGAGCCGGCGTTCGTCGTCGAACCAGCGATATTTGCGGTCGAGCGGAAAGGTCGGCGCGGCGATCGTGACGAGCCGGCCGCCGCGACCGATCTCGGTCACGCTGTCGGTCTCGCCCGGCGCGAGGATGATCATTTCATGGCCCAGCGCCGGTGCCGCGCGCAGCTTGCGCTCGACATAGGTTCTCACCCCACCGCCATGCGGTGTGTAGAAGGCACAGACATCGACAATCCGCAAAATCTATCCCCAGATCGGCGCTGCCCCCCGGCGCACCTTTGGTACCTGTCGCAGCTAGGATGCCGCGCTGCAGCGAAACCGCAGTTCGCCCTCTGGCGAGAAAAATGGCCCGTGCCGTGCTCACTTAACGGCGGAAATGCGGCGGCGGCGGCGCGGCTTGCCGCCGCCGTACCGCTGGTGCAAGGCGGCGGCCCACGCCATGGACAGTCCGGATCCATCCCCCGCCGCCGGCCTGCTCGCGGCCTATGACGCGCACCGCGCGGCGTTGCGGCGCTTCCTCGCGGCGCGTTCGGGCGACGCGACCGAGGCCGAGGATCTGATGCAGGAATTGTGGCTTGCGGTGCACGCCGGGACGAGCGGGCCGGTGAGCAATCCGCGTGCCTATCTGTTTCGCATGGCCAACAATCTCGTGCTGGCGCGGCGGCGTGCCGCACTGCGCGGGGCGGCGCGCGACCGGGCGTGGATCACGCTGCGCCATGGCGCGGTTACCGAGCCCGAGGACGACACGCCCGCCGCCGACGCTGCGATGATCGCGCGCGAGGAGGCGGCGGCCCTGGCCTCGGCGATCGCCAACCTGCCGCCGGCGGCGGGGCGTGCCTTTCGGCTGCACAAGTTCGAGGGGCTGTCGCACGAACAGGTTGCGCAGCAGCTCGGCATCAGCCGCTCCGGGGTCGAGAAGCATATCGCCGTCGCCATGACGCATCTGCGGCGCGCGCTGGCCGACGATGACGGCGGACTGCGGTGATGACATGATGGTGGCATCTATAATGCGAATCGGTGACGCATGGCGCGCGCCGCTCCGGGGTTGGGCATGAACGAGGGCGATCAGATGCGGGAGGCAGTGGCGTGGCACGCGATGCTGTCGCGCGACGACGCCGACTGGGATGGCTTCACCGCCTGGCTCGAGGCCGACCCCGCCAACGCTCGTGCCTATGACATGGTCGCGCTGGCCGATGCGCTGGTCGATGAGCATCGCGATACGCTGACCGGCTTGCTCGACGCACCCGCGCCGACGCCGTGGTGGCGGCGTCGCGGGATCGCGGCCGGCGCGCTGGGCGGCGCGATCGCCGCGACGCTGGCGGCGGTGATGGTCGCGGTGCCCATGACACAGTCTCCGGTGGCGGCGACGACATGGCAGACCGGCGCGGGCGAACGCCGCACCATCGCCTTTGCCGATGGCGCCGAGGCGACGCTCGCCCCGGCGACGCGGCTGGCGGCGCAGGGCGGCCAGCTGACGCTCGACGGCACGGCCTTCTTTTCGATCCGCCATGATCCGTCGCGGCCGGTGACGATCACCGCCAATGGCGTGACGGTCAGCGACGTCGGCACGCGCTTCGAGATGGCGGCCGACACGAACGGGGTGCGCGTCGCGGTGACCGACGGCGAGGTCGCCGTCGCGCCCAAGGGCAAGGCGGCGGTGCCGGTGACGGCGGGGCACCGCGTGTTGGTCGCGGGCGGCGCGGTCGAGAGCGGGCTTGCCGTGTCGGGCGACGTCGCGTCATGGCGCGGCGGCCGGCTGGTCTATGATCGCGTGCCGTTGGCGCTGGTCGCGGCCGACATCGCACGCTACGCAGGCGGCCGGGTCACGGTCGATCCGCGCGATGCCGACCGGCGCTTTTCGGGCGCCATGGCGATCGGCGACCGCGTGACGATGGCCAGGTCGCTGGCGGTGCTGATGGGGCTCGATGCCAAGGTCGATGGCGACACGGTTAAGCTGGGCGATCGTAGCGGGCGCTAGCCTCGCGCCGACGGCGCTGCACGCCGCCGATCGCGATATCTATATCGATCTGCCCGCCGCGACGCTCGCCCAGTCGATCGCCGCGCTGTCGACGCAGACCGGGGTGAGCATCGGCACAGAGGGTGGGCTGCCCTATCTGCGCACGCCCGATGTGCGCGGGCGGATGAGCGTCGCCAGGGCGCTCGACAAGCTGCTTTCCGGCACCGCATGGCGTGCGCGGCGCGTCTCGCCGACCGCCTATCGCATCGTCGCGCGGCCGCATTACAAGCCACCGCCGCATTATATCGTACCGGACTATCCCTATCCCGCGCCGATCGCCGACGTGGTGGTCACCGCGCGCAAGATCGCCGAGCCCGAATCGAGCCTGCCCGGCCCGGTCGCGGTCTATGTGCCGACCCGCGCCAATCGCAGCGGGGCGAGTGCGGGGTCGCGCAGCGTCGCGCGCACCGTCGAGGGGCTGACCGCGATCGACGCCGGGCCCGATGCCGGCCGGCTGTTCATCCGCGGCGTCGCCGACACGCCGTTCAGCGGCTATGGCCAGTCGCCGGTCAGCGTCGAGATCGACGAGGCGCGCGCGACCTTCGACGCGCCCGACCCCGATCTCCGACTGGTCGATGTCGCGCGGGTCGAACTGCTCAAGGGGCCGCAGGGGCCGCTCTACGGCACCGGCGCGCTGGGGGGCGTGTACCGCGTGGTGCTCAACGCGCCCAACCCGGCCGCGCCGGCGGCGCGCTTCCGCTACGATCTCGGCGCGGTCGAGGCCGGCGGGCCGGGGACTTCGGCCGAGGCGATGCTCAATCTGCCGGTGGCGAACGGGCAGGGTGCGGTGCGCGCGGTGGCCTATGGCGAGCTGGCCTCGGGCTGGATCAGGAATGTCGGCGGGCGCGCCGCGCTCAACCAGACGCGCACCTGGGGCGCGCGGCTGGCCGGGCGGCTCGATCTCGGCGAATGGCGCGTGTCGTTGACCGGGCTGACGCAATCGGTCGCCGCGCGCGACAGCCGCTATATCGACCGGCTCGGCGAGGATCTGGTGCGTACGCCGCGGCTGCGCGAGCCGCGCCAGGGCGATATCCACCAGGCCGCGGCGACGGTCACCGGCCCGCTCGGCGCGGCAACGCTGACCTTTGCGTCGAGCTTCACCGCGCAGCATATCGCGCGCACCGACGATGCCTCGGCCTCGGCCGCGCTGCTCGGCGCGGCGGCACCGCTCGCCTATCACGAGGAGCGCGACTATGCGCTGGTCGACCAGGAACTGCGCATCGCCAGCACCGCCGACCGCCGGCTGAGCTGGATCGTCGGCCTGTCCTATCTCCATTCGACGATCACCGTCGCGGGCGCATTGCGGCCGCCGAACGGCGCGACGCTCGACGTCCTCGACCTGCACCGCAATGTCAGCGAGGTGGCAGCCTATGGCGAAGCGACGCTGCGCCTCGCGCCGCGGCTGCGCGCCGCGATCGGCGCGCGCATATTCCACTCCGCCGCCGAGGACGGCCGCGCCGAAAACGCCGGCAAGGCCATTAATGCCAACAGCAACGCCAATGGCGCATCGACCTTCGGCATCACGCCGAGCGCCTCGCTGTCGCTGGCGACCTCGGGCGGCGGGCTGGTCTATGCGCGCGTCGCCACCGCCTTCCGCCCCGGCGGCCTCGACCCGGCCAACACCGTTACGCACCGTTATGACGCGGACCAGCTGAGCAACATCGATATCGGCGTGCGCGGCACCGCGCTGCGCGGTTCGCTAACGCTCGATTTCGGGGCCTATCGCACGCGCTGGCTGCACGTTCAGTCGGACTATCTGCTGCCCAGCGGCCTGCTCGCGACGCACAATGTCGGCGATGCGCTGATCATGGGCATGGAAGGATCGCTGGCCTGGCATGCCGGCGGCGGCTGGACGCTGAGCGGCGGCGGCACGCTGCAACGCGCGCGGCTGACGCGGGCGGAGGACGGCACCAAGCTGCTCACCGACCTGCGCTTGCCGGTGGTGCCCGACGTGGCCGGGCGGCTGGCGCTGGCATGGCAACATGACTGGCACGGCTGGAGCATCGAGCCGAGCATCGCGGCGCGTTATGGCGGCCCGTCGCGGCTGAGCTTCGACCCCGGGCTCGACCGCCGCATGGGCGGGTTCGGCGAGGCCGATGTCGCGCTCGCCGCGACGCGCGGGCGGATGCGGGCGACGCTGTCGATCGACAATCTGTTCGACGCGCGCGGCGACAGCTTCGCCTTCGGCAACCCCTTTTCGGTGCGCACCGAGACGCAATATACCCCGACGCGGCCACGCAGCGCGACGCTGTCGTTCGCGGTGGATTTCTAGCGGCAGGATCACATCCGCGGGAATGATCCCAGGTTCCGCCAAGCGCAGGTGGCGATTGACCGGCGTGGCAATTGGCGGTTGATCGTCGGCATGAGCATCGCCTTCTTTCTCGCCGCCCTGCTGCCGGGCCAGCCGGTTGCAGCACCCAGCCCGTTCACCGGCACCTGGCTGATGGACCTCGCTTCGATCGAGCAACCGCCGGTCGTCACGACCTTCACGCTGAAGGACGGCCTATTCTCGCGCGCCACGGGTGAGCCGGGCACGCCGGTGCCGGCCGATGGCCGCTTCCATTCGGTGCCAAGCGACGGCTATGTCGATGCGGTGGCCGTGACGGTGCTGGGGCCGCGCCGCGTGCGCGAGATGCTCCGGCTCGGCGGCAAGCCGGTCTACAGCGTGACCTATGACGTTGCCGCCGATGGCCGCACGATGACCTCGCAGGTGATCGATCTGAGCAAGCCCGACGGCAAGCCGATCCCGGGCACGACGCGGTACCGACGGGTCGGAGCGGCGCCCGGGGCAATGGCGCCGCTGAACGGCAGGTGGCAAATGCTCGATGTGGCCACCAACAAAGAGCACCTGACCGATCGCTTCCGGCTCGAAGGCCATCATTTCGTCGTGATCAGGGACGGCGGCGCCGGTTATGACGCGGTGATCGGTGGCCCGCCCGTCCCGATCGCCGGCGAACAGGCGGCGGCGCGGGCAACGGTCACCATGCCCGACGACCACACGATCGTGGAGCAGGTCTCCGTCGACGGCGTCCCGGCGCTGACCACGACCATGACACTTTCGCCGGACGGGCAGACGATCAGGGTGGTGGGGCAGCGCATCAAGGCCGGCGTGACGGTGAGCTGGACGCTCCACCGGCAATAGCGCCGCCCACGCACCGCCGGTCGCCCGCGCAGGTGGGGATCCGTTCACCTATCACCGTAACAGGTGCAATTACCTCCACTGTTCAAACACATATTTCTGTCGCCTGGGCGTCGCGTCATGAGGTGTCTCTGACCGTGTTGGCGTAATCCCGGAAGCACGGGCTGCGCGGGATTGAACGGGGCGCAGGTTGCTCCTGCTATGCCTGCTCTTCCTGCACCTTATCTTTTCGTTCCTTTCCGGTTGGAGGCGGCGCGCGGCAATATCGTTTTATTACAACGATGTGATACCTCGGTGTGTTGGCGATGCATCTCCAACATAACAGGGCCGGAGCAGGTTCACGGAACAGGTGGTAACAGGTCGGAACAGCTCCTGTTTCAGGAATTAGCAGGTGCGGCGGCGCCACACCGTGCGAGCGACGATTTTCGCGTGACCAACAATGAGAATGAGCGGTGCGCCGGGGCGCGAGCGTCGGCGGGTAGCAGGGTGTGGCGCGGGGGTGAATCACCGCGCCGGTCGGATGCGGCCTGATGCTTTCGGGCTTCGGCGCAAAGTCGCGGGCGCTCAGCGTGGAGGAAAATGTCGTGCAGCCGGATTGCGATCGGATGTGGCGCAAAACGGGGTTCCTGCAAGTGTCACCGTTGTCACGCACCGACTCCAGCCGCTCCTGTCCCGGCCTGTCTAAACCGCCCGTGACTCCAGGCAGAGGTCCCACCGCCGCGACCGACCAACGACCGCCTCGAAAAGCCCGGAAAACCGCCACCCGTCCCATGACATCCCGCCCAAGCCCGGATTATCCCGCCCACTTCAGCCCCATCTGTCTCCCAACACCGCCCCGGCTACAGCACCCCGATTTCCGCCAGCCACCGCTCGACCAGCGCGGGCCACATCGCGACGGGGTGCGGCGTGCGGCGCAGCGCGAAGGCGTGGCCGCCCTTGGCGAACAGGTGCACCTCGCTCGGCACGCCGGCATCGTCGAGCGCGCGGGCATAGAGCGTGCTGTTGCAGATATCGTCGACCGGATCGTCCCACGCCTGCATCAGGAAGGTCGGCGGGGTCTGCCGGGTGACGTGGATGCCGGGATCGAGCCGGTTGCCGGGGCGGCAGAGATGGCCAGGGTAGAAGGCCAGCGCGAAGTCGGGGCGGCTGCTGATGCGATCGACCGCATCGACGGGCTTATAGGCCGGGGCGAGGATGTTGCTGGTCTGTGCGACCAGATAGCCGCCGGCCGAAA
This sequence comes from Sphingomonas sp. AR_OL41, assembly GCF_029911635.1. Taxonomy (GTDB): domain Bacteria; phylum Pseudomonadota; class Alphaproteobacteria; order Sphingomonadales; family Sphingomonadaceae; genus Sphingomonas. The sequence continues at coordinate 9,592 of NZ_JARYTI010000083.1, read as the reverse complement.
AGCCGATCACACCGATCCTGTGCGGATCGATGTGCAGCGAAGCGGCCTGCGAGCGGACGAGCCGGATGGTGCGCTGGGCATCCTGCAGTGCGAAGGCGACCCTGGGGGTGACGGCGCAATTGCAATTGGCGTCCCAATGGTGGTTGCTGTTGGGGACGCGGTATTTCGACAGGATGCAGGTGATGCCCTTCGCCGTCATCCAGTCGCAAATCTCGGTGCCCTCGATGGTCATTGCGAGGACCTGGAAGCCGCCGCCGGGAAACACGACCATCGCCGCGCCGGTGTTGCGGCCGCGCGGCGGATACACCGTCATGGTCGGCGCCGTCACGTCGAACACCGCCTCTGACCTCGTGCCGCCGATTGCCTCGGGCGTTTGTTTGATCAGCAGGTTTTCCGCCGGTCGGTGCACGCCCGCCATGTCCGGCGCGGCGCCGGGCCAGATTGCGACCTGCTTCAGCCCGGAGGGCGGCTGCCAGATGCCGATAGTGCGCGTCTCCGTCGCTTGTGGGGTCGGCGCAAACGGTGCCTGGGCGGGTAGGGCGACGGTGTTCCCCGCCATGGCGAACACCGCGCTCGACAGGCCCAGGGAAGCGGCGAGGATCAAGCATATCCGGCGCATCATCATTCCCCTGCGTCTCGCCCGCGCTGGGGTTGCGTCCCCGGGGGCATCCTCGTTTCGCAGCGAGGCTAACGACGCGCGCGGCGCGCAACAAAGCACGAATAGTCGGCGCTACCCGGACATTTTCTCATGGCGCCAGGCAGACAACCCCGCTTCCCTTCCGCCGCGCCGCATGCTCCAATCGCGCATCACGCAGGCGAGGGGGCAATGATGCGCAAATCCAAATGGCTGGCCGGAATCGCGGCCTTGATGCTGCCGCTCGCGGCGCAGGCGCAGGGCAATCCGCTGACGCCGGACGAGACGCGCTTTCGCGACCTCTATCGCGAGCTGGTCGAGACCGACACCAGCGCGACGACCGGCAGCTGCACCGCGCTCGCCGACAAGGTCGAGCGGCATCTGCGCGCCGCCGGTTATGGGGATGGCGACATCACGCGGTTCGCGATCCCCGAGCGGCCGAAGGAAGGCGGGCTGGTCGTCGTCCTGCCCGGCAGCTCGCAGACGCTGAAGCCGTTACTGCTGCTCGGCCATATCGACGTGGTCGCGGCGAAGCGCGCCGACTGGACCCGCGACCCCTATGTGATGGTCGAGGAGAATGGCTATTTCTACGGCCGCGGCACCGCCGACATGAAGGCGATGGACGCGATCTGGATCGACGCGATGCGGCGCTTTCGCGAGAGCGGCTATCACCCCAAACGCACGATCAAGCTGGCGCTGACCTGTGGCGAGGAAGGCGGCTCACCGTTCAACGGCGCCGAGTGGCTGGCGAAGAACCGGCCCGAGCTGATCGCCGCCGGCTTCGCGCTCAATGAGGGCGGCGGCGGGCGCACCGACGGCCATGGCAAGCTGCTCACCGCCAACATCCATGTCGGCGAGAAGGCGTCGCAGCATTACCGCATCGCCACCACCAACCCCGGCGGGCACAGCTCGGCGCCGGTGCGCGACAACGCCATCTACCAGCTCGCCGATGCTCTGGTGAAGGTGCGGACGCTGGAATTCCCGATCCGCTTCAACCCGACGACGCGCGCCTATTTCGCGCGTGCCGGTGCGGCGCGGGGCGACGAGCTCGGCGCGGCGATGGTCGCCTTGTCGAAGAATCCGGGCGACACGGCGGCGGAAGCCGTGGTCAACCGCGACAAGAGCTTCCATTCGATGCTGCGCACGACCTGTGTCGCGACGCTGATCGATGGTGGCCATGCCCCCAACGCGCTGCCGCAGCGCGCCGGCGCCAACATCAATTGCCGCATCATCCCCGGCGAGACGGTCGAGACGACGCGCGCCGCGCTGCTCGCGGCGATCGGCGACCCAGGCGTGACGGTCGAGGCGGAGGGCGAGCGCGGCCCGCTGGCGGTGCCGCCGCCGCTCGACCCGAAGGTGATCGGCCCGGCGGAGAAACTCGTCGCGAAATATTATCCCGGCGTGCCGCTGATCCCGACCATGTCGACCGGCGCGACCGACGGCATCTTCCTCGAGGCGATCGGCATCCCGTCCTACGGCCCGCCGGGGTTGTTCGGCGATCCGGACGGCAATGGTACGCATGGGCTGAACGAGCGTGAGGCGGTGCGCGCGGTGTTTACCGGGCGGGCATTGTTGACGGAATTGGTGAAGGTCTATGCCGATGCGGAGTGAGGGCGGGCACTACTTAAATACCTCCCCGGCACGGGGAGGGGGACCGCGCGCTTCTTCAGCGCGTGGTGGAGGGGCTGGCTTGGAGAGGCCGAGCCTCAGCGCGCAGCGGTGCATCCGCCTTACGAGAGGCGGACGGACCCGGCGGATTTGCCGCCTGCTTCCGCCCGACCAGCCCCTCCACCGCCTTCGGCGGTCCCCCTCCCCGTGCCGGGGAGGTATTGGGGGAGTGCCAAGTCGTCCGTCGGCCTCTTGTCGCTCGGAACTAGGGTGACCCTCCATAGTGGCGCACTGTCAGTGAACGCCTACGACCTCGCCATCTTCGACTTCGACGGCACCTTGGCTGACAGCGCCGAATGGTTCTTCGCCGCCTATGACGCGGTGGCGGTGCGGTTCGGGTTGCGGCGGGCGTCGCGGGTCGAGCTGGAGGGGATGCGTGCGCTGGGCACGCGCGAGATCATGCGGTCGCTCGACGTGCCGATGTGGAAGGTGCCGCTGATCGCGCGGCACATGCGGCGGCGGATGGCGGACGAGATTGGCGGCATTACGCTGTTCCCCGGTATCGCGGACGCGCTGGTCGCGCTGCACGGGCGCGGCGTGAGGCTGGCGATCGTCAGTTCCAATGCTGAAGGCAATGTGCGCGCGGTGCTGGGCGAGGCGCTGGCCGGGCGGGTCGCTTTCTGGGGCTGCGGCACGGCGCTGTTCGGCAAGGCGAAGAAGCTGCGCCAGGCGATGCGCGCCTGCGGCGCGACGCCGGGTCGCACGATCGCGATCGGCGACGAGACGCGTGATGTCGAGGCGGCGCGGGCGGTGGGGATCGCCTCGGGCGCGGTGCTGTGGGGCTATGCGGCGCCGGTGGCGCTGGTCGCGGCGGGGCCGACGGTGGTGTTGAGGGAGGTGGGGGAGTTGGCGGCTCTCTAAATACCTCCCCGGAACGGGGAGGGGGACCGCGCTTGCGCGGTGGAGGGGCTGGTCGGGGGTGTTCGTGCCTTGATGCGCTACGGCGCGTTTGCCTCGCGAGGGGCGAACGGACCCGGCGGGTATGCCGCCCGCTCTCCCTCGACCAGCCCCTCCACCACGCGCTGAAGAAGCGCGCGGTCCCCCTCCCCGTGCCGGGGAGGTATTCTAAGGGAGAACTCTCTCCAACCATGCAATCAGATCGCGCGTCACCTCGTCGCGGTTGATCTCGTTGAGCATCTCGTGCCGGCCGTCGGGGTAGATGCGCGTCGTCAGGCGGGTGAGGCCGGCGGCTTGGTAGCTGTCGATCAGCCCCTGCACCTTCGCACCGACGGGGTCGCGTTCGCCGCTGAAGATGTAGAGCGGCAGGTCCTTTGGCACACGGCTCGCGAGTTTGGCGGAGCCGAGATCGGCCAGCGCGCCGGCGACGTCGCGGGCGAGCTGCGCGGTCAGCGGGAAGCCGCATAGCGGATCGGCGGCATAGGCATCGACCTCGGCGGGGTCGCGCGACAGCCAGTCATAGGGGGTGCGCGCCGGCTCGAACGCCTTGTTGAGGCCGTCGAACATCAGGCCCTGGATCAGCTTGCTGTGGCCGCGCGGGCCGACGCGAAGGCGCTCGATCGCGAGCAGCAGCCCGGCGACGCGCAGGATGGCGGGCGGTGGGCCGGCGCTGCCCGACAGCACCGCGCCGGCAAGACCGTCGCCATGTTCGGCGATGTAGCTCTGCCCCATGAACGAGCCCATCGAATGGCCGAGGAAGATCAGCGGCAGCCCGGGATGGTGGCCGCGAATTGTTTGCGCAACGGTATGAATATCATCGAGGCAGGCGCGCCACCCGTCACGCTCGGCGAAGAAGGCAAGATCGGCGGGCGGGCAGGCCGGGCCGTGGCCGCGATGGTCGTGCGCGTAGACAGTGATGCCGATCGCGGTCAGCGCCGCGGCGAGCCGGGCATAGCGCCCGCCATGTTCGGCCAGGCCATGCGCGATCATCAGCGCCGCGCGCGGCGGCCCGTCGGGCGACCAGCGCCGCGTGAAGATGCCGCGCCCGGCGCGTTCGACCGGAATGATGTCGGGCTTCATGCTCGTTCTCCCCCGCCACCGGCTGACGCGGAAGCAGGCGGCTTATGCCCGACGCGGGGGCGCGGCGAAACGGCCTTTTCGCCGCGCGGCTCAGCCCTGCGCGCGCCGCCGGCCGAGCAGCACCGCCTTGATGTCGCCCTGTTCCTGGAAGCTGGCGATCAGCAGATAGATACCGAGGAAGCCGAAGCCGCCGAAAAAGGCGACCACGGACAATACCAGCCCCAGCGCTGAGAAATGGTGGCGCCACGCCACCCACAGCGCCGACAGCAGGAGAAAGCAGCTGAAGTCGACATTGAACTGGCCGGGCCAGGCCATGGCGCGGAGATCGGCGTTGAACGCGGGGAAGAAGTTGATCCCGTCATGCGCGATGACGATCGCGGTGTAGAAGGTGAGGACCGCCAGCATGGCGATCAACAAGGCTCGAAACGCGGTCATGATGCTGCTCCCTCGCTGCTCGTAAGGGGTATTGTAGCGACCGCTACAGATTATGCCAAGGGGCGCTGCACGAGCGTGCGCCGCGCAGTGTCGCGCAGCAGCGCGACCATCGCGCCGAACGCCGCGCCGAGCGTGACGAGCATGCCGATCGCGGCCAGCACGATGACGGTGACGGCGTCGATCGCAACGATCAGCCGTGCGCCCCCAAGCATCGCCACGAAGGTCGCGAACAGTGCGGCGCCGAACAGCGCGCTGACCACAAGCCGGGTACGCCAGTGCGGGCGGCGGTGGCGCGGCGCGGCGAGCTGGGTCAGCGCGCCGAGCCAGATGATCACGACCATCGTAACGTCCTGCATCGTGCGTCTCCCTTCACTTCGCCGGGGCTGTGCCGCCCGGCACGATGATCCGCCCGATCATCTTCGCGCCGTTGCTGTCGCGGGTCAGTTCGATATCGACGACTTGCTCCTGCTGGTCGGGCCGGCCGAAATTGCGGAACAGATGCGCGGTCAGCACCGAGGCGCCATTGGGATCGAGTCGGTCGGCGGCGAAGACATTGGCGTGCACGGTGTAGGTGCCGGCGCGCGCGCGGCGCAGGAGATATTCCTCCGGACCGTAACCCTGCGTCATGTCGTTCGACAGATGGCCGCCGATCGCGGTGAGCGGGTTGTTGTAGATCGAGCGTTCGCCGGTCGGCTCGTCGACCCACAGATCGAGGTCGCTGGCATCGGTGGTCCAGTCGACGACGACGCGGATGTCGGTATCGAGCAGCGCGATCAGGCGCGGGTCGAGATCGGGCGTGCCGCCGAGCGCGCGCAGTTTCGGCACCAGCGCATTGGCCTCGACCAGCGAGATCATGTCTATGCCGTCCCAGCGCGCATCGTTGGGCGCGACGGCAACCTCGCCGAGCAGGCGGATCGCGCGGGTCAGGTCGGCGCGGGCCAGATTTCTCCTGCTTGCCGGCTGGAGCGCGGCGCGGCGGGCAAGCGCCAGCGCGAGCAGGCGTTTGGGCTGGGGCCGATCAGGATCGAGTGCGGCCTGACGCGTGCGCAGTTCGACCGCGCGGTCGATCTGGCCATAGCGTTCGAGCCGGTCGGCAACGATGCCGAGCGTCACCTCATTGGCGCTGGGCAGGTCGAGCGCCGACAGCACCATCTCTGCCGCCTCGCTGGCGCGGCCATGCTTGCGCAGCCATTCGGCGGTGTCGAGATAGAAGGCCGGGATGTCGCCACGGCGCTGCTCGGCCTCGAGGAAGCGTTCGTCGAAGGCGGCTGGTTTGCCGTCATAGAGTTCGAGATAGGGGCGGTCGGGCTGCCAGGCATCGATCTGGATCGCCGCCGCTGCGGCTGGGGCGTTACGGGTGCGCGAACCGGTCACGACGGTAATGCCATTCCTGCCGCTGCTCCTGGCCAGATCGGGCGCGCCCCGGCGTTGCGCGGTGACCACGACATCCGCGTAGCCGCGATTGTCCCCGCCCGTCGGCGCGGCCGCTGCGGTCGGCGCCGCCGGCGCTGGCGCCGTCGATATGGATGGCACGGCCATGGGCGACGGCGCCGGCGGAGGAGGTGGCGGTGGTGGCGGGGCGTACGCCTCCGTCTGGTCGAAAGTGCGCGACGTGGCGACGCGCGTTGGCCGCGCGTCCGCGTTGAACGGCTTCTTCCACCAGGTCACTTCTTTGGCCCAGTCATGGATCACGCGCGCCAGCCGCTCGCGCTTCGCCGCATCGGACTCGCCGGCAAGCGCCTTGAACGCCCGGTTATAGGCGTTGCGCAGCTCGGCCGGGTAGTTGGCCGGCGGGGTGACATCGGCGGCGAGATAATCCTCCGGCACCTCGAGCACGAGGAACGACAGGCTCGGGCTGGCGATGCCGTAGCGGCGGCTGAGGGCGAGAAAGTCGGCGCGGCGTTCGGTCGCGGTCAGCGTGGCGAGCTGGTCGTTGGCGATGAGCGCGCCGACGCCGTCGAACGGCGGAACCGCCAGGTCGCCGGTGTCGCCGATCGCGACGCGGCGGGTCTCGCCGCCGACCCGCACCAGCAACGGCCCGGCCTCTGGTGCGCGGGTCAGGATGCGCCAGCTGCCGGGCGCGGCGTCGAGTGCGACGAAGGGCAGGTCGCCGCCATCCTGATCGGTCACCGCGCGGACGCCCGCCACGCCGCCCGCAAGGCCGCGCAGCACCGTCTCGGGATCGGCGCCCTCGGTCAGGCTAAAGGCGTGGCCGCCATGCGCGGTGGCGAGATGCGCGAGCCAGGCGGTGTCGGCGTCGGGTGCGCTGCTCAGCACATCGAGCCGGCAATCGGCGGCGAAGGCGGTATCGCGGTCGATCGTCGGGGCGCTCCCGCCGACCAGCAGGCAATGGTCGGCCGCGCCGTCATGGGCGATGGCGGTGAGGCTGGTCGCACCGCGATAGGTCAGCGCGCCGAGCCAGGTCGCCGCTTCCGCGCCGGTCGCCACGCTGTGGCGCTGCGCCCCGCTGCTGTTGAACGCGACCAGCTCGATCGCTTGCGGGCGGACGGTGTCGAGCCAGCGCGCGACCAGCGCGATCTCGGCATCGTGGCGGCTGTCCTTGCGCGCGCGGGCGCGGTCCCAATAGATCCGCACGCTGGCGGTCCGCGTGGTGGCGCCGGCAGGCAGGGCGCCGCCCAGTTCGACGTCGCGCTCGCCGCGTCCATCGCGGCTTAGCAGCAGGTCGGCGACGGTCGGGGTGGCGATGGCGAGCGTGCCGGCGAGTGGCGTCGTGCCCGATTGCACGACGATTTCGTCAGCGGTCAGGTTCGCCGCCAGCGGTTTGCCGTCGGGCAAGGTGACCATGGGCAAAGTGGTGCCGCCGGTGCTTTGCACCGCTATCGCCCAGCCATGCGCGGGCGCGTCGATCATCAGCGGCAGCGCATAGCCCGCCGCACCGATCGCGGTGACGAAGCGCAGGCGGATCGTTCGTACGCCGCCCGGCGGGATCGGGAAGACATGCGTTTCGAACAGGCCGTCGCGGCGCACTTCGGCGACACCGGGATCGACCCCGGCGCGCACGCGCTCGGCATAGACGGCGCGGGCGCGGGGCCGATCGACCAGCACGCCGTCGACCAGTTTGCCGCCGATATCGAGCGCATAGCCGGTGACCACCGCGCCGGCCGGGAGCTGGAAGCGGAAGTCGCCTTCCAACACCTCCGACAGGGGGTTGGCGAAGGTCGCGGTGATGCTGGTCTCGGCGACGCTGCCGCGCAGCCGCACCTCGACCTTGAACGCGTCGAGCCCGAGCGCGCGGGCATGCGCGGCGTCATCGATGCCGCGAACGTGAGCGGTCAGCCCGGGATTATTGGTCGGGGACGTCTGCGCCGCGCCCGCGACGGGGGACAGCAGCAGCGCCATGGCGACGGCAATTCGCGACCAGCCCGACATCCGCATTCTCTCCCGAACGTGACATGCCGGGTGTATAGCGTTACATTATATCATGCAACGGGCATGTCGCGCCGCCCTGCTGGTTCGCGCGATCACCCATTGATGCTGTCGTAAAGCCCCTCGAGCCGGTCGACATCGGCGACGACGGTCTGTTGCTCGTGCAGCCAGCGCGCGGTGGCGTCGTGCATCGGCTTGCCTTCGCGGCCGTCATGCAGCGTGGCGCCCTGTTCGATCAGGAAGATCATGTCGCGCGCGCGCGTGCGCTGGAGCCGCAAATGCGTCATCCATTGCTCGACGATCTCGGCGGGAACCGGCCTTTTCATTCTTCTCTCCTGTCGGGTGCGATATGGGGGGCGGGGCCTACCCATCACAGGGGCGCCGGCGGCTGGCGGCGCGGTTGCGATCGATCTATCGTCGGCGTCGGGCAGTTGCCGGGGGACAGGCATGACGGGCGAGTTCACGATCGGGCAGGGCAGCGCGACGCGCCTGGTGACCCTGCCGCTGATGTTCGACCTCGTTGCCGCGCCGCTGCTGTTCGGCTGGCTGCTGCTGCGCAGGGGTTATGCACCGAGCCTGCGCCGCATCTTCTGCGTCTATGCTTTGCTCAGTCCGGCGATCGCCCTGTTCGTGGCGGCGGTGTCGCTCGTCGCAAGGTCCGCGGCCGGCATCAGCGGCTGATCAGGCGGGCGCCGCGCTCGTCGTGCCGATCGGCAGCGTGGCTTCCTCGTCGCGCGAATAGGTGCCGGTGAGCAGGCCGAGCCCGATGACCTTGCCCGCCATCGCCGCGACCAATGCGTTGCGGCCGGGATTGGCGTCGAGATCGAGCCGTTCGGACAGCGCGAACAGCTGAAAGACATATTCATGCTCGCCGTGGCCGCGCGGCGGATCGGGCGGCAGCCAGCCCTCGACGAAGCCGCTGTTGATACCGACATCGCCGCGATCGTCGTCGCCGCCGCCATCGGGGACGATCGTGCCTTCGGGCAGTTCTCGCGTCTCGGGCGCCATGTCGGCGACAATGGCATGGACCAGCGGGCGCAGCGCCGGCGCGTCGGGGTCCTCGACGATCAGCACCAGCGCCTGGGTCGCCGCCGGTAGCTCACCCCAGTTGAGCGGCGGCGAGACGCCGGTGCCATCGGCGGTGAAGCGATCGGCCAGGCGCCCGCCATTGGCGAAGGCCGGGCTCGACAGATCGATGAAGCTTTCGGTGGCGAGGTGGGGGTCGACCGCGCTGAGCTTGGCATGGCCGGCGCGGACATTGTGCAGCAAGGCGCCGAGCCAGGTAGGGACATGTTCGAGCATTGGCGGTCTCCGAAATGTGTTTTGCCTACACAACCATCGAGCGCGCGCGAATATCCGTGATGATGCGTAGCGCCGGCGATCAGGCGGCGGTGCGCATCCGACAGGCGTGGCGCAGCGCACGGCGGCGGGCGCGGAAACGGTAGCGCCACAGCCCGGCCTGGGTGCGCGGCGGCATCGGCAGCTCGCGGC
>NZ_JARYTI010000082.1 GCF_029911635.1 Sphingomonas sp. AR_OL41 | reverse complement strand
CCGCGGTGGCGATCGGCGACACCGCCGCGGCGCGGCGCGACATCGACCGCGCGCTGGTCGATGCGATCGACGATCCGCTTGCCTGGTTGCTCTCGGCAACGCTGGCGCGGCGCATGAACGACCTGCCGCGCGCCAAACACGACATAGCCGAGACACTGCGCCGCGCAGGCGACGATGCCTCGGCACTGCTCGAAGCGGGCAACATCGCCGCGCTGTCGGGCGACGAAGCCGCCGCCAAGAGTAGCTGGACGCGCGCCGCGCAGCTCCGCCCCGACAGCGATGCCGGCCGCGCCGCAATCGCGGCGCTGCGGCAGTTCGATACCCCGGCACCGGCCAAGGCGGCACCCTAGTCATTTGCCGGGGCACTTTTTTTCACTGACGAGCGGTAACCACATTGCAGCGCGAGGCGTTGGCGCGGCACAATCCGTGCGACCGCAAAACGAGGCACCATGTTCAACGTCGAATACGATCACCGTGCCAATTGCGTGACGCTGCGCGTCGCAGGGTTCTGGAAGCCGGAAGACGTCACCTCGCTCGCCCGGGCAGTGGGTACCAAGGTGAGCGAGGCCCGCGCGGTCCACGAGGATTTCAACGTCATCGTCGAATCGCTCGACTTCCCCGTCCAGGCGAATGACGTCGCCGATCTGCTCGCCAATATCATGCGCGCGGGCATGTCGCAGACGAGCGGGCGCGCCGCCATCGTTGTCGGCAGCCAGCTCAACAAAGCGCAGGCCGAGCGTACACTGGCGCACCCGCGGTTGCGCGTCTTCCTGACAGTACAGGAGGCGCGGGACTGGTTGGCCACCCCGGCCTGATCGATCGTCGGTCGCTACAGATAGCCGGCCAGTTGTCCGAACACCTGTTGCAGGCCGACATTGTCCGATTGCCCTTGCAACGATTCCAGCGCCTGATCGGTGTCCAACACATATTCCGAAACGCCCGATGCGGTGGTGCAGCGCTTTCCGCCGAGCGACCGAATGAGGTTGCCCGCCGCGCGGTTCTCGGTGAGAATCTGCACCTCCAGCGCGGCGATCTTCTCGAGCCGACAATTGATCAGCAGAACCGCAGTCAGCATACGGGCCAGCCCCAGGCCGTGAAAGGCATCGACGATCGCCACCGAAAACTCGCCCGTCCGGTTATGCTCGTCAGCACGTATCGCATGGACCGCGCCGATCGCCGGATGGTCGGGGTTTCCCGTCAATATTGCGCCCCAGGCGATGTGACGGTGTCCGTCGACGTCGAGCAGCCGGTGCAATACCGGTTCCGACGGCATCGGCTGGCCGGAAAAGAAGCGCAGATAGCGCGATCGCGACGAAAGCTGCTCAATTCCCTGCCGCATGCGCGCTTCATCGGTCGGTCGGACCGTGCGGATGCAGATCTCCCGTCCATCGGCCAGCCGGCTATGGATCACCTCATCGGCAATGCTTCGCAGGGGAGCGGGCGCTGTCATGGGGATAGCCTAGCAGCGCACGCGCACAGTTCCATCGCCGCGCCACTGGCACCGCCGCCCGCGCGCGCCTATCTCCCGCCCGAACGCATGGAGGCGCCCAATGAAATATCTCCACACCATGATTCGCGTCAGCGACCCCGACGCGACGCTCAAATTCTTCGAGCTTCTCGGACTGAAGGAGTTGCGCCGCTTCGACAATGAGAAGGGCCGCTTCACGCTGATCTTTCTCGCCGCGCCCGGCGACGAGGACGCGCAAGTCGAACTGACGCACAATTGGGACCCGGAACCTTACGGCGAAGGCCGCAATTTCGGCCATCTCGCCTACCGCGTCGACAATATCTACGAGACCTGCCAGCGGCTGATGGATGGCGGCGTGACGATCAACCGCCCGCCGCGCGACGGGCACATGGCGTTCGTCCGCACCCCCGACAATATCTCGATCGAGCTGCTCCAGGACGGGCAGTTGCCGCCGGCCGAGCCCTGGGCCTCGATGCCCAACACCGGCATCTGGTAGGATGGACGCGGCGGTCCGCGCGTTCCTGGCGCTGACCGGCGCGCGCCTGCCGATCGTGCAGGCGCCGATGGCCAATTTCGCCGGGGTCGCGCTGGCCGTCGCCGCGCGCGACGCCGGCGGGGTCGGTTCTTTGCCCTGCGCAGTGCTTGATCCCGCCGCGATCATTGCTCAGGTAGCGGAAGTCCGCACCGCCTCTTCCGGGCCGCTCAACCTCAATTTCTTCGCGCACCATCTCGGGCCGCAACCCGACGATGCGGCGTGGCGCGTGCGGCTCGCGCCCTTCTACGCTACCGAAGGCGTCGGCCCACCCGATACGCCGCCGCCGCTGCGCCGCCCCTTCGACGACGCCGCCGCCGAGGCGGTCGCGACGGTGCGCCCCGAAATCGTCAGCTTCCATTTCGGCCTGCCCGACGATGCGCTGCTCGACCGCGTCCGCGCGAGCGGCGCGCTCATCTTCGGCAATGCCACCAATGTCGCCGAGGCGCGATTTCTCGCGGCGCGTGGCTGCGACGCGATCATCGCGCAGGGCTTCGAGGCGGGCGGCCATGCCGGGCATTTCCTTCATGGCCACCGCCCGGTCGGGCTGCTCGCGCTGGTGCCGCAAATCGCCGATGCGACGCATCTGCCGGTGATCGCCGCCGGCGGCATTGCCGACGAACGCGGTGCGGCGGCGGCGATCGCGCTCGGCGCGGCGGCAGTCCAGGTCGGCACCGCCTATCTCGTCGCGCCGGAAAGCAACGCAAGTGCTGTCCACCGCGCGGCGCTGGCCGAGGCGAGCGCCGACGACAGCGTGTTCACCAACCTGTTCACCGGCGGGCTCGCCCGCGGCCTGCGCAACCGGCTGATCGACAAGCTCGGTCCGGTCGATCTCACCGCGCCACCCTTCCCCTTTGCCAGCGCCGCGCTTGCCGCACTCAAGGCGCACGCCGAGACCGACGGGCGCGGCGATTACAGCAGCCTGTGGGCCGGCCAGGGCGTCGCACTCGCCCGTGCCGAACCCGCACGCAGTATCACCGAACGGCTCGGCACCGCCGCGCTCAACGCAGGGAACAACCGATGACCGACCTCGAAATCGTCCGCATTCCTGCGCTGAGCGACAATTATATCTGGCTGGTCCATGATCCGGTCGCAAACGAGACGGTGGTGGTCGACCCGGCCGAGGCTGATCCGGTGCTCGCCGAAGCGGCCCGGCGCGGCTGGACGATCGGGCAGATCTGGAACACCCACTGGCACCCCGATCACACCGGCGGCAACGCCGCGATCAAGGCCGCGACCGGCGCGATTATCAGCGGCCCCGCCGCCGAGGCCGCGCGCATCCCGACGCTCGATATCGCGCTTTCCGAAGGCGACACGCTGCATCTCGGTGCCCATGTCGCGCAGGTGATCGAGACGCCGGGGCACACCGCCGGGCATATCGTCTTCCACCTCGCCGACGATGAAGTCGCGTTCACCGGCGACACCTTGTTCGCGATGGGATGCGGCCGGCTGTTCGAGGGCAATGCCGCGCAGATGTTCGACAATATGGCGAAGCTCGCCGCGTTGCCCGAGGCCACCACCATCTATTGCGCGCATGAATATACCCAGGCCAATGGCCGCTACGCGCTGGTCGCCGAACCCGACAATGAAGCGATCGTCGAGCGCATGCGCCATGTCGATGCGGCGCGCGCCAATGGCGTGGCGACGGTGCCGACGACGATCGGCGATGAGCGCGCGACCAATCCGTTCCTGCGCGCAACCTCGGCCGAACAGCTGGCGGAGCGGCGCGCCGCAAAGGATGTTTTTTCCGGCTAATTGCGCTATATAAAGGTCCGGGGGTGCAAGGAGTCGATCATGTACCGCGTCATCTTAGCTTCTGCCCTGTTGCTCGCCGGTTCGGCCGCGCTGTCGAAGGACAGCTATCGCGAACGCCAGGAAGCACGCGACCGCACCGAACTCGCCAAGGCGCTTGACGGCTTCACCGCCGGCAAGCCAACCTCGTGCATCGACCCGCGCCGCATCAACGAAACCCAGCGCATCGGCGACACGATCATCTACAAGGCCTCGCGCCGCGAGCTGTACGTCAACGATACCGGCGGCGGCTGTTTCGGCCTGCGCAACGGCGATGCGATCGTGACCAAATCCTATACCGGCCAATTGTGCCGCGGCGATATCGTGACGACGGTCGACCTGCCGGCGCGTATCCCGAGCGGCAGCTGCGCGTTCGGCGATTTCATCCCGTATCGCAAGTGATCGTGCGGCCCGCGCTGCTGCTCGCCGCTGCGCTCGCGGCGGCGGCGCCAGCAGCGACACATGACGACACAGTCGCCAAGACCTTTGCCGGGCGCGTCGCCGGCGCGCCGGTCAACTGCCTCAGCGCCGACCGCGCCGGCAATCTCCAGGCACTCGACGCGCGCACCCTGATCTATCGCGAATCCGGGCGACGCCTGTGGCGCAACGACCTGCCCGACGTCTGCCCCGGGCTCGACGACGATTCGATCATCGTCATCGAGCTTTACGGCACCGGCCCCTGCAAGGGCGACCATTTCCGCACCATCGAGCGCGGCGGCGGGAGCATTCCCGGTCCGATCTGCCGGCTCGGCAGTTTCGTGCCGTACGACAAGCCGAAGCCTTAGCCCACACGCGTCCAAGTGAACTGAACCAGACAGTAATGCACTTCCCCGGCGAAGGCCGGGGCCCAGTTGGGGCACGTCACCGGTTTAGCGCTGTGTCCGGTTATTTCCGTCATACCACCTGGACCCCGGCCTTCGCCGGGGAAGTACTGCTGGCCAGAGGAGATGATTCCACACAACATGCGAGACGCAGGCCGAGCGGCTGGCTAGAAACGCCGGGTGACCACCACCGACACGCCCCCCGCCTGGCATTTCTGGATCGATCGCGGCGGCACCTTTACCGATGTCATCGCGCGCGCGCCCGATGGCAGGGCGACGGTGGTCAAGCTTCTGTCGGTCGATCTCGAACATTATGACGATGCCGCCGTCGAAGCGATCCGCCGGCTGACCGGAATCGCCGCCGGGCCGCTGCCACCCGCCGACATTCGCATCGGCACGACCATCGCCACCAACGCGCTGCTCGAACGCGCCGGCGAACCGACCCTGCTCGCCATCACGCGCGGCTTTGGCGATGCGCTGCGCATCGGCTACCAGCACCGCCCCGACATCTTCGCGCGCCACATCGTGCTGTCGCCGCCGCTCTACGCCGATGTCGTCGAGATCGACGAGCGCGTCGATATCGACGGCGCCGTGACGATCCCGTTCGACCATGCGGCCGCCGAGGCGGGCCTGCGCGCCGCATACGACAAGGGTCTGCGCGCGATCGCGATCGCGCTGGTGCACGGCTATCGCTTCCCCGACCATGAGAGCGCGCTGGCCGAGATGGCCGCACGGATCGGCTTCACGCAGATCTCGGTCAGCCACCGCGTCGCGCCGCTCAATCGGCTGATCGCGCGCGGCGACACCAGCGTGGTCGATGCCTATCTCTCGCCGGTGCTGCGGCGCTATGTCGCGGGGCTCAAAGCCGCGCTCGGCGCCGGGCAGCATCCATTGTTCATGCAATCGCATGGCGGGCTGGCCGATGCGGCGCATTTCCACGGCAAGGACGCGCTGCTCTCCGGCCCGGCCGGCGGCATAGTCGGCATGGCGCGCACCGCCGCGCGCGCCGGCTTCGACCATGTCATCGGCTTCGACATGGGCGGCACCTCGACCGACATCTCGCTCTATGCCGGGCGCTTCGAGCGCCACAGCGACGCGCGCATCGCCGGGGTGCGCGTCAACACGCCGATGATGCGCATCGACACCGTCGCGGCGGGTGGCGGATCGATCTGCCGCTTCGAGCGCGGGCGCTTCGTCGTCGGCCCCGAATCCGCCGGCGCGGTGCCGGGTCCAGCCTGCTACCGGCGCGGCGGGCCGCTGACCGTCACTGACTGCAACCTGGTGCTCGGCAAGATCCAGCCCGATCATTTCCCCCGCCTGTTCGGCCCCGGCGGTAATCAGCCGCTCGATGCCGCCGCCGCCATGGCGCGGCTCGATGCGCTGATCGATCAAGCCGCCGAGGCGACCGGCGAGCGGCTCGATCGGACTGCAGCCGCCGAGGGGCTGATCGCGATCGCGGTGGCCAATATGGCGCGCGCGATCAAGGCGATCTCGGTCGCGCGTGGGCATGATCCGGCGCGCTACGTACTCGCCTGTTTCGGCGGCGCCGGCGGACAGCATGCCTGCCTCGTCGCCGATGCGCTGGGCATGGACAAGGTGATGATCCATCCGCTCGCCGGCGTGCTCTCGGCCTATGGCATGGGCCTGGCCGAGCGTCGCGTGCTGCGCGAAGCAAGCGTCGCGCTGCCGCTCGACGACCGCGACGCGCTGGCAGCGGCGGTCGCGACGCTCGACCGCGAGGCGCGCGCCGGGCTGATCGCACAGGGCGTCCCCGCCGCCGCCATCCGCAGCGAAACGCTGGTCGCGCTGCGCTATGCCCGCACCGACGCGACGGTCGATGTCGCGCTGGACACGCCGGCGGTGATGCGCACCGCGTTCGAGGCGGCCTTCCGCCAGCGCTTCGGCTTTCTCGGCGACGATGCGCTGGTGATCGAGGCGGTGCGCGTCGAGGCGATCGCCGGCGGCGCGATCGACATGGCGCCGGTCATCCCGCTGCCGACCGACACCGCGCCACCGCTCGCCACGGTCGACCTGTACCTCGCCGGCGCGCCGCACCGCGCCCCGCTGCACGACCGCGCCAGCCTGCCGCCCGGCAGCAACGTCGCCGGGCCGGCGCTGATCATCGATACCGTCTCGACAACCGTGGTCGAACCCGGCTGGACCGCGGCGATCGACCCCGACGGCGCGATCGTCATGACGCGCCACGCCCCGCGCGACACGGTACTGCGCGAAACCGGCGCGGCCGATCCGGTGCGGCTCGAGATCTTCGCCGGCATGTTCATGGGGCTGGCCGAGGAAATGGGCGCCGCGCTGCAGCGCAGCGCGGCTTCCGTCAACATCCGCGAGCGGCTCGATTTCTCCTGCGCGCTGTTCGACCGCCACGGCAACCTCATCGCCAACGCGCCGCACATCCCGGTGCATCTCGGCTCGATGGGCGAGAGCATCCGCACCGTGATCGACGCGCGCGGCGGCGGCGCCGACGGGCGCGGCATGCGGCCCGGCGACGTCTATGCGCTCAACGCGCCCTATCGCGGCGGCACGCATTTGCCCGATATCACCGTGATCATGCCGGTGTTCTTCGATGACGACGCCACCCCCGCCTTCTTCGTCGCGGCGCGCGGCCACCATGCCGATGTCGGCGGGATCAGCCCCGGCTCGATGCCGCCCGACAGCAGCGACATCCGCGAGGAAGGCGTGCTGATCGACAATGTGCTGGTGGTCGATCAGGGCCGCTTCCTGCGTGACGAGCTGCGCGACCTGTTCGCCAGCGGCGACTGGCCGGCGCGCAACGTGGAGCAGAACCTCGCCGACCTCGCCGCGCAAATCGCCGCCTGCGCGCGCGGCGCCGAAGGTCTGCGCGCGATGGCCGCCGACTACGGGCTGACCACGGTCAGCGCCTATATGGAGCATGTCCAGCACCATGCCGAGGCGGCGGTGCGCACGCTGCTCGCCGACCTGCCCGACGGCAGCTTCGGCTATGAGATGGACGATGGCGCGGTGGTGCGCGTGGCGGTCACCGTCGACCGCGCGGCGCGCACTGCGACGGTCGATTTCACCGGCACGAGTCCACAGCGGCCGAACAATTTCAACGCCCCCTTCGCGGTGGTGCGCGCGGCGGTGCTCTATGTCCTGCGCACGCTGATCGATGCCGACATCCCGCTCAACGACGGTTTCCTCCGCCCGGTGACGATCATCGTGCCCGAGGGGACGATGCTGCGGCCGCGCTTTCCCGCGGCGGTCGTCGCGGGCAATGTCGAGACCAGCCAGGTCGTCACCGATACCTTGTTCGGCGCGCTCGGCGCGATGGCGGCGTCGCAGGGCACGATGAACAACTTCACCTTCGGCGATGCCGACAACCAATATTATGAGACGATCGCCGGCGGATCGGGCGCCGGGCCCGATTTCGACGGCACCGCGGTCGTGCAGACGCACATGACCAACAGCCGCCTGACCGACCCGGAAATACTGGAGGCGCGCTTCCCCGTGCTGCTCGAATGCTTCGCGATCCGCCACGGCTCGGGTGGCGCCGGCGCGCATGCCGGCGGCGATGGCGGGCTGCGGCGCATCCGCTTCCGCCGCGCGATGCATGCCGGCATCCTGTCGAACCGCCGCCGCGTCGCGCCGTTCGGGCTAGCCGGCGGTGGTGGCGGCGCGGTCGGCGAGAACCGGGTGGAGCGGGTCGACGGGACGGTCGAAGCGCTTGCGGCGACAGCCTCGGTCGAAATGCAGCCGGGCGACGTGTTCGTCATCGCGACGCCGGGCGGCGGGGGATATGGACCGGCGAGGGAACCGTTGCGCTCACACCACACCAACCCACCCCCAACCCCTCCCTTCCAGGGAGGGGCGTAAAATGTGGGTCCTGCTCGGCATCGCCGTCATCGCCGCCGGCTTCCTGCTGCGCTTCAACCCGCTGATTGTCGTCGCCGCCTCGGCGCTGGTCACCGGGCTGTGCGCCGGGATCGATCCGCTCCATATCCTCGCCGCGTTCGGCAAGGCGTTCAACGACAGCCGTTTCGTTACCGTGGTCTATATCGTGCTGCCGGTGATCGGCATCCTCGAACGCTATGGCCTGCAGCAGCGCGCGCGTGAGCTCATCACGCGGCTGCGCGGCGCGACCACCGGGCGACTGCTGCTCGGTTACCTGATCTTCCGCCAGGTCACCGCCGCGCTCGGCCTGACCTCGATCGCCGGCCACCCGCAGACCGTCCGCCCGCTGATCGCGCCGATGGCCGAGGCCGCCGCGCCCGAAGGATCGACGCCCGAACATGGCGAACGCGTCCGCGCGCTGACCGCCGCGACCGACAATATCGGGCTGTTCTTCGGCGAGGACATCTTCATCGCGATCGGCTCGATCCTGCTGATGAAGGGCGTACTCGAAGGCTATGGCATCCACCTCGAGCCACTCCAGCTCTCGGTCTGGGCGATCCCGACCGCCATCGCCGCGCTGCTGATCCACGGTACGCGGCTGCTGCTGTTCGACCGCGCGACGCGAAAGGCGGCGAAGTGATCGGTCTCAACCTCGTCTATCCGGTCGCCGGCTTGACCTTCGCCGGCTTCGCGCTGCTCGCGCTGCGCGACCGGCGCCTTGGCAGCGCCGCCTTCTACGCGCTGATCGCGCTGAGCTTCTTCGCCGGCGATCTGATCGGCGACATCGGCAATGGCGTGCTCGTGCTGGCGCTCGTCGCGCTGGGCGGCAGCGGCGCGCTGCGCAAGGCGGCGCCGCGTGTCGACAAACCCGCGCCGCGCGGCAACGGCCTGTTCGTGCCGGCGCTGGTCATCCCCGTCACCGCGCTGATCGGCACACTGGCCTTCAAACAGCTGCCCGGGCTGGTCGACCCCAAACAGGCGACGCTCGTCGCGCTCACGCTCGGCGTGATCCTCGCGCTCGCCATCGCGCTCGCCTGGCTGCGGCCTTCCCCCGTCACGCCCTTCGCCGAAGGCCGACGATTGATGGACGATATCGGCTGGGCGGCGATCCTGCCGCAGATGCTCGCCAGCCTCGGCGCGGTGTTCGCGCTCGCCGGGGTCGGCAATGCCGTGGGCGGCATCGTCGGCCATCTCATCCCCGGAGACAGCCTGTTCGGCGCGGTGCTGGTCTATTGCCTCGGCATGGCGTTGTTCACCATGGCGATGGGCAATGCCTTTGCCGCCTTTCCGGTGATGGCAGCGGCGATCGCCCTGCCGCTGCTGATCGGCGCGCATCATGGCGACCCGGCGCGGATCGCTGCGATCGGCATGCTCGCCGGCTTCTGCGGCACGCTGATGACGCCGATGGCCGCCAACTTCAATCTCGTGCCGGCGGCGCTGCTCGACCTCAGGGATCGCAATGGCGTGATCAAGGCGCAGGTGCCGACCGCGCTGGCGCTGCTCGGCTTCAACATTCTCCTGCTCTGGGCGGTGCTGCGATGACGCGTCTCGACAAAGCGACCGCGACGCGGTTCGCGACCCTCACGCTGAGCCTTATCGGGCAGGAATATCCCCACAAGCTCGACCATGTGCTGAACGGCGACGAAGATGCCGCGCCGCCGCGCGTGCTGCATCCGATCTTCCATGGCAGCTTCGACTGGCACAGCTGCGTCCATGGCTGGTGGCAGCTGCTGACGCTGTTGCGGCTCCACCCCGCCTCCCCCATCGCCGCGGAGATCCGGGCCGAGGCCGACCGGATGCTGGTGCCCGACAAGGTCGCCGGCGAGCTTGCCTATCTCGCGCGGCCCGGCACGGCGGGGTTCGTGCGGCCCTATGGCTGGGCGTGGCTGCTCGCATTGCACGGCGAGGCGGCGCGCCACGACGCGCCATGGGGCGCCGCGCTCGAACCGCTCGCCCGCGCCTTTGCCGCGCGCTTCGGCGACTTCCTGCCCAAGCTGACCTATCCGATGCGCGTCGGCACGCATTTCAACATCGCCTTCGCCATGGTGCTGGCGCACGACTGGGCGCGCGAGCATGACGCCGATCTCACGACGCTGATCGCCGCCCGCGCACGCGCCTGGTTCGGCACCGATCGCGGCTGCCAGGCATGGGAACCCGGCGGCGACGAATTCCTCTCGCCGGCGCTGACCGAGGCGCTGCTGATGAGCCGCCTGTTCGAGCGCGGCGCCTTCGCCGCCTGGTTCGATGCGTTCCTGCCCGATCTTGCAAACGGCCAGCCCGAGACGCTGTTCGTCCCCGCCACCGTCTCCGACCGCAGCGACGGCAAGATCGCGCATCTCGACGGACTGAACCTCAGCCGCGCCTGGTGCTGGCGCGGAATCGCACGCGCGCTGGGCGACGATCACCCGATCTCCCCCCGCGCAGAGCGTGCAGCAGCCGAGCACATCGCCGCCAGCCTGCCGCACATCGCCGACGACTATATGGGCACGCACTGGCTCGCCACCTACGCGCTGCTGGCGTTGGTCTGACTCCCCTCCCTTTCAGGGAGGGGTTGGGGGTGGGTGCGATCCGTGTAGCGGATCGCTCGGCGCGACGCGCCGACCGGGGCATCGAGCCCCGCTCGCCGCAACACCCACCCGTTGCCCCTCCCTGAAAGGGAGGGGGAAACCGGCTACAACACGTACCGGCTCAGATCGGTATTCCGCGCGATCGTCTGCAGCTGCGACTCGACATAGGCCGCATCGATCGTCAGCGTTTGACCACCACG
Organism: Sphingomonas sp. AR_OL41; assembly: GCF_029911635.1. Classification (GTDB taxonomy): domain Bacteria; phylum Pseudomonadota; class Alphaproteobacteria; order Sphingomonadales; family Sphingomonadaceae; genus Sphingomonas. The sequence continues at coordinate 5,436 of NZ_JARYTI010000082.1, read as the reverse complement.
GTCCTCGGCTTCGAAGCTGACTTCTTCGAGCAGCTTTTCCATCACCGTCTGCAAGCGCCGGGCGCCGATATTCTCGATCTCGCCATTCACCTGCGCGGCGATGCGCGCGACGGCGGCGATGCCGTCTTCGGTGAAGTCGATCGTCACGCCCTCGGTCCCGATCAGCGCCTTGTATTGCTGCGGCAAGGACGCCTTGGTGTCGCTGAGGATGGCGACGAAATCCTCCTCGGTCAGCGCCTTCAGCTCGACGCGGATCGGCAGGCGTCCCTGCAATTCGGGCAGCAGGTCGCTCGGCTTGGCGACATGGAACGCTCCGCTCGCGATGAACAGGATATGGTCAGTCTTCATCGGCCCATATTTGGTCGCGACGGTCGTGCCCTCGATCAGCGGCAGCAAATCGCGCTGCACGCCTTCACGGCTCACCGAGCCGCCGCGCACGTCGCTGACCGCGATCTTGTCGATCTCGTCGAGAAAGACGATGCCATTGGCTTCCGCATCGGCGAGCGCGGCGCGGCTTACCTCGTCCTGGTCGAGCCGCTTGTCGGCCTCCTCATCGACCAGCTTTTCCCACGCCGCCGGGACGGTGAGCTTGCGGCGCTTCAACTGCCCGCCGCCGCCAAACGCCTTGCCCATCATCTCGCTGAGATTGATCATCTGCGCGCCGCCGCCGGGAATCTCGAACGGCATGTTGGGTTGCGCCTCGAGCTCGATTTCGATCTCGGTGCTGTCGAGATGGCCGTCGCGGAAGCGCTGGCGGAACGCCTCGCGCGTCGCCTCGCTCGCGCCCTTGCCGGTCAGCGCGTCGAGCAGCCGCGCCATCGCGGCCTCCTCGGCCTTGTCCTTGACCGCGACGCGGCGGCGCTCCTTTTCCAGCCGCACCGCTTCCTCGACCAGGTCGCGCGCGATCTGCTCGACGTCGCGGCCGACATAACCGACTTCGGTGAACTTGGTCGCCTCGACCTTGATGAATGGCGCGTCGGCGAGCTTGGCCAGCCGACGGCTGATCTCGGTCTTGCCGCACCCGGTCGGGCCGATCATCAGGATGTTCTTCGGCGACACCTCGTCGCGCAGATCGGCACCCAGCCGCTGGCGCCGCCAGCGATTGCGCAGCGCGACCGCCACCGCCTTCTTGGCGTCGGTCTGGCCGATGATATGCGCGTCGAGCGCGCGGACAATGGCTTTGGGGGTGAGGCTGTCGTTGTTCATCTGGGTTCTCTTCTCCCCTCCCGCTTGCGGGAGGGGTCGGGGGAGGGCGTTGCGAACTCGCCGGCGGCGCGAAGGAGGCACTCCCCTCCCCCAGCCCCTCCCGCGAGCGGGAGGGGAGCTAGCTGGCGCTGTCGAGCGTTTCCACGGTCAGGCGTTCGTTGGTGTAGACGCAGACATCGGCGGCGATCTTCATCGCCTTGCGGCAGATCGTCTCGGCATCTTCCTCATAATCGACCAGCGCGCGCGCCGCGGCGAGCGCGAAGTTGCCGCCCGATCCGATCGCCGCGACGCCTGCCTCCGGCTCCAGCACATCGCCATTGCCGGTCAGAATCAGCGTCACGTCCTTGTCGGCGACGATCATCATCGCCTCGAGGTTGCGGAGATATTTGTCCGTCCGCCAGTCCTTGGCCAGCTCGACCGCCGCGCGCAGCAAAGCGCCGCGATGCTGTTCGAGCTTGCGCTCGAGCCGCTCGAACAGCGTGAAGGCATCAGCCGTCGCGCCGGCGAAACCGGCGATCACCGATCCGTCACCGAGCCGCCGCACCTTCTTGGCGTTGGGCTTCATCACCGTCTGGCCCTGCGTCACCTGGCCGTCACCGGCGATGACCACGCGGCCGTTCTTGCGCACGGAGAGTATCGTGGTGCCGTGCCACACCAGGTCGTTTTTACCGCTCATGGCGGCGATATGGGTGACCGATCGGCGGGCGGCAAGGCGGCGGCCTTGCGCTGCGGTGCGGCGATGCGGAATAAGGGGCCGACGCAGCGGGGGATTTGGGCGATGACAACATCGAAGAAGGCGGGTGCGGACCGGCCGGATCATGCGCTCGAACGGCTTATCTTCTTTTCCGACGCAGTCTTCGCCATCGCCATCACGCTATTGGTGATCGAGCTGCATCCGCCGCATGTCGAACGCGGCCATGGCGACATGGCTTATATCATCGCGTTGTACCGGATGATCCCGAATTTCTTCGGTTTCTTCGTGTCCTTCTGGGTGATCGCAGCCTTCTGGTCGGGCCACCACCGCGCCTTCGCGCTGACCGGCCATTATTCGCCGCGGCTGATCAAGCCCAACCTAGCGATGCTGTGCTCGATCGCCTTCATGCCCTTCACCACCGCCTTCATGGCCGAATATCTCGGCGCGACGGTGCCGACCGCGCTTTACAACCTCTCGCTGATCGTGACCGGCCTGCTCAACCTGCGGCTGATCCATATCGCGACTTCGCCGCCGGTGGTTTCGCAAAGCGTCGATCGCGAAACTATCATGCTGACGCGTTCGCGCGGCTGGGGCGTCACGCTGGCAGCAGTCCTGGCGTTCGCCCTGTCGTTGGTCGACGCGCGCTACAGCCAGATGGCACTGCTGACGATCCCGCTATGGATGCGCCTCGCCGCTGCGCGCGCGCGGCGGCGACTGGCTGCGGAACGGATCAGCTCTTGAGCTGATCCATCACCGCCTTGTGCAGCCAGATGTTCATTTCCGCCGAGCCGTCGAGCGCGCCGGTATAACCTAGCTCGGTCGCCAGCGTCTTGCGGTTGTCGAGGCTCGAATCCATGCCGAGCAGCTTCATCAGATCGACGATCGAGGTCTTGTAGTTGAGGTTCGGCTTGCCGTTCATCTCCCACAGCGCCTCGATCTTGGCATCGACATCGACGGGCGCCGCCGCTTCGGCGACCGGGGCAGGCGCCGCAGCTTCGGCAGGCGCAGCTTCTGGGACGGGCGCAGGGGCCGGGGTCGGGGCGCCGAAAATCGCGTCCTTGATCATGCCGAAAATGCTCATGCGCCTGCTCCTCTTGCGGTCGATTCGCCGTGGCGACGACATTAGGTCATCGGCCGCATGACGGGAAGTAACCTCGTGTAACGCCCGCCCGAAATGAGCAGCAGGCGCCGGCCCTCAACAGGGGCCGGCGCCCGCAATTTCACCGCTTAGCGGCAGCTCACATTGTTGCGTTCGATCGCGCGACCGGCAACCGCGCCGCCCGCTGCGCCAAGCAGTGCGCCAAGCGTTTCGGAACCGCCGGGGGCGATGATGCTGCCGAGCACGCCGCCGGCGATACCGCCGACGATCAGGCCGGTGGTGCCGTCATTGCGGCGGCAATAATAGCGACCATCCTGACCGACATAGACGCGGTCGTTCTGGCTCAGCCGGCGATTGCGATAGCGCGGGCCGTCGCGATAATATTTGTCGGCATAATAGCCGTTATAGCTCGGGTCGGGACGGTTATAGTCATACTGGCTATAGCCGCTGCCGTAACCCGGACGACCATTGTCGTAGGTTTCGCAACCGGCAAGAAGTGTGGCGGCGGCAAGCGCGCCGAGCATTGCAATACGCATATTCATGACTCCCTGAACGTGACGGGAGTGCAATGCTTGAGCGACGCAAAGGTTGCGTCGGTGCGGGGCGTCCGATCCGAAGATGGTCCGATGCAGCCTGGCAGAAGAGGGTTTCGTCGCGCCCGCCGACCGGCGGGCGCGACGTGATCGATCAGCCGACCGACTGAAGATTGACGGCCGAAACCTTGCCGTTCTTGCCGGTCTCGAGCTCATACTCGACCTTCTGGTCGCGATCGAGCGTATGCATGCCGGCGCGCTCGACGGCGGTGATGTGGACGAAGGCGTCGGTGCCGCCATCGTCAGGCGAGATAAAGCCATAGCCCTTGTCGGCGTTGAAGAATTTTACGGTGCCGATGGTCATTGGAGTAGTCCTTCCGTTCCGGGGCGGACCGACTGCCGGACCGCCGCGAGGCCGAGAAGCAGGGAAAGAAGGAGCAGGGAGCCGCGAAGCGCCGAAGACCGTCGATGTGCGACTGAAGCACAACCTATCTAGCTGAAAGTCGGCGCCAAGGCGAGTCTGATGACCGCCGGGCGCCGTCGCTCAGACGCCGGGCAGGTGTGCGGCGATCGCCGCCCAGCCAGGATTGGGGATCAGCAATAGCCGCAGGATCAACGCGCCACCGAACAGCCCGGCCCCGAGCCGCGTCGCCCAGTGCAGCTTGCCGAGCGTACGGAAATCCCACCAGAACAGCGGCGCGAAGGTCAGCCAGCTGAGCAGCTCGAGAAAGGCGAAGCCGCCGAGCATCGGTGGCACGATCGGCAGGCGACCGATCGCCGGGTCCATCATCAGCAAAGCTGCGCCGAGCATCAGGCGCTTGTGCGCCTGCGCATTGCGGCGGTGGTACCAGCCCAGGGCGACGAGCGCGATAAAGACCGGGATCGGCGCCAGCGGCACGATCGTCCAGCCGAGCGGCGTGGCGAAGGGCGGCTGGTTGGCGCGCACGACCTGACCGATGGCGGTCATGTACATCACCGGCACGAGCAACGCCGCGAAGATCATGCCCGCCACGCCGAGCCGGATATGCGTGGTGCGTTGCCCGGCGGCGACCAGCGCGGTCTGCGCCCAGAAGATGATCATCCACAGCGAGAACATCGCGCCATGGAACATGATCGCCGGCGGCAAGCTCGGATTGGGCCGCGGCGAATGGACGATGCCGCGCAGATAGAAACTCGGCGCAAAGCCGATAACGACGACAGCGATCATGAACAGCGCCATCGACGAATAAAAACGTCGCTCGGCGGTCAGCCGCGCCTGAACATTGGATGCCATGGGTCCCCCCTCCTCTTAAACCTCGATTGGCGGCGTCGTGTATTATATCACCAACACACTTGCAACCACCGCCGCGATCGGCTGCACTACGGCGTCACGCAGTAGCGACCTCGCGCGGAATCCAGCGGGCCAGCAACAGGTTCGCCGTCACCACGATCGCCGCCGCGACCAGCGTCGCGACCAGCCGATCGACGAGCAAAGCGGGCGCGAGCGGCTTGCCGAGATCGAGCACGAGCAGGATGACCGGCGTCGCGAGCACGGCATAAGCGAGATAGTTGCGCGGCCGCGCCAGCGCCGCCCCGGTGGCGAGCACGCAAATCGTCAGCGCCAGCGCCGGCAGTGTGACAATCGTCGTGAGGATAGCCCAGGTCAGCGCCACGCCGAGCGCGGTACCGGCGGCGCGCTGGATCGTCTTGACCGGCAGCGGCTCGAGCGGACGCTGCGTGAGCAGCGCGACGGTCAGCACGATCCAGCCATAATGATGGGAGGGCCACAGCTCGCGCAGTATGCTGGCGACGACGAGGCCGAGCACGAGCCGGATCGGGAACTGCCAGCCAGCCAGCGCGCGCATCGTGCGCCGCCAGTGCGCGCGACGCTGCGCCGGCGTGACGATGCGCGCCGCCGCAGCGCT
>NZ_JARYTI010000081.1 GCF_029911635.1 Sphingomonas sp. AR_OL41 | reverse complement strand
TTGCGACGCGAACTTCATCGAGGCCAGCGGTCATAGGCCGCGCTGATAGGCCGGACATATGACCGCACCGTTCCCAGGCGATGAATCGACTGCTGACAGCTCTTGCTACGCGGGCCGTTCCACATATACGGGTTGATGGCGTCAGGCCATGCGCTGGTCCAAGGGTACAGCCTCAAAGAGCGGGGTGGGCCTTGCTGCCGGACTGACGCCTGATCGAACGATCGTGCCGGCCGCAGTCTGTTTGGACGACCGCAATGCCTTGACGGTCCACTACCGGATTTGCCGATGGCTCAGAGATAGCGGCCTGGCTTGGCTCAACCGTCGGCGAAGCGATACGATCGATGGGCTGGCGCAGTATGTGAAAGCACGAGGGGTGATCGACTCGGCAACCCGCACGTCTTTTGAGATTTTGAAAACCACTGCAACGGTTGAACAGGTTTCAATCTACCGTAGGAATATCAAAATCTCTATTGCCAGTTTTTTGAATAATCGCTAAATGCTTGAATACTATGCAAGCCAAACCGGAAAAGTTAAAAAACCTCCTTGCACAGGTGCCTCCGGGATTCCTCGTCGACACCGTCTGGCTTGGGCGCCACGGTATCGCGGATCGGCTCCTGCATCACTATGAGCAGGCGGGCTGGCTCGAACGCGTGGTCAGAGGGCTCTATCGCCGGCCCGCGAGCACCGGCGAGGTGCAGGGCGCGCACGACACCTGGCAGACCGCGCTCATCTCCGCGCAACGGATCATGGGCTACGATATCCACCTTGGTGGCATGAGTGCGCTCAGCTTCCATGGCCATGCCCATTATCTCTCACTCGGCGGCATGGACGTCGTCACGGTCTATGGCACCTGCCCTTACTGGCTCGCCAAAGTGCCGCTCGACGTGCGCTGGGTGCTGCGCACCCGTGCGCTGTTCGGAGACAGCCGCGAAGGTATCGTGGAGGCACCATCGGCGCTGCCGGGCTGGCCGATCACGGTATCGTCGCCGGAGCGCGCCCTTCTCGAAGCATTGAACGAGCTGCCGCAGCACGACAGTTTCGAGACTGTGGACGCGGTTTTCGACAGCCTGACCACCTTGCGGCCGCGACGGCTCATGGAACTGCTAAAGGCATGCCGCAGCATCAAGGTTCGTCGGCTGTTCTTCGTGTTCGCCGACCGTCATGATCACGACTGGCTGAAGCATCTCGACCGGGCGGCGGTCGACCTTGGCTCGGGGCCCCGCGCCCTGGTGAAGGACGGCAAGCTTCACGTGCGGTACGGAATCTACGTGCCGTCTGCCTTTGCGGGACGCGGCGAAGGCAACCAGCATGACGCGTGAGCCTTTTGCCGACCAGGTCAGCCTGCTCGTGCGGACGCTCCCGCACATCGCGGGCGAGCCTGGCTTTGCCCTGAAGGGCGGCACGGCGATCAATCTCTTTTACCGCGACATGCCGCGTCTCTCGGTCGATATCGATCTCACCTTCCTGTCGACCGAGCGCCATGAGACCGCACTCACCGCGATCGATGCCACACTCGATCGCATCGCCACCTCGATCGCCGGAAGCAACACCCTGCGCGTATCGCGCATGCCGGGCGGCAGCGGCAACGCGACGCGCCTGCTCGTCCAGAGCGGAAAGGCCAGGATCAAGATCGAGACCTCGCCCATCGCGCGCGGCACCGTCCATTCGCCTGAGGTTCGTGCTGTCACGCCGGCTGTCGAGGATGAATTCGGGTTCGCCGAGATTCTGACGGTCGCGTTCGAGGATCTCTATGGCGGCAAGCTAGTCGCCGCGCTCGATCGCCAGCATCCGCGCGACCTGTTTGACGTAAAGCTGCTATATGAAAATGAGGGCCTGACCGACGACCTGTTTCGCGTCTTCCTTGTCTATCTGGCAGGGTCCGGACGACCGCCGCATGAGATCCTCGCGCCCAACATGCTCGACATCACCCAGGCCTATGACCGGCAATTCATCGGCATGACGGTCGAACCGGTTGCACTGGCGGAACTACTAGAGGTGCGAGCCCGCCTCGTCGCCGACATCCAGGCGCGGCTGGACGACAATGCCAGGCGCTTCCTGTTGTCACTTCTCGACGGTGCGCCGGATTTCGACGCGATCGGACTGCCCGGCGCGGCCACCCTGCCGGCGATTGGCTGGAAGGTCTTGAACCTCACCAGGCTGAAGGCTGCCAATCCCGAAAAGCTCGCCATCCAGCGCGCACGTCTCGAGGCGCTGTTCTGACACAGCTTCAGGCGCATGCGGGTCCGTCCAGTCGGGTGACGAGCAGCGCTCAAGGATACCGCCCTTATCCACCGCCTTTGTTGCGAAAATCCATCGGGCGGATACCCATCGCCCTGGCCTTGTCGGCCAGATTGTCCTGGATGCCGGTACCCGGGAAAATGATCACGCCGATCGGCAGCACCGCCAACATCGCATCGTTACGCTTGAATGGCGCCGCTTTCTTGTGCTTCGTCCAATCGGGCTTGAAGGCGATCTGAGGGACCTTGCGTGCCGTCGCCCAGGCGGACGCGATGCGCTCGCCGCCGGTGTCCGAGCCGCCATGCAGCAACACCATGTCGGAATGCTTCGCGTGGACGCGATCGAGAACGTCCCAGATAAGCTTGTGATCGTTGAAGTCCTGGCCTGCGGTGATCGCGATCTTCGGCCCTGCCGGTACGAGCACATCGCGCTCCGCCCTGCGCCGCGCATTGATGAAATCACGGCTGTCGATCATCGAAGCGGTCAGTGCCTTGCGGTTTGCCATCGATCCCGACCGCGGTGTCCATGGCTTGCGGAGATGCACCCGGAACTGCTCGGCGGCTGCGTCGCGGAAGAACTCCATGGCGTCGCGGCGTTCGATCATCGTCGCGCCTTCCCGGAGCAATCGCTCCAGTTCGACCGACTTCACCTCGGACCCATCCTGTTCACGCTGGCCGCGCTTCTGTGCGACCTCATTGTCGTCGAGCTCGCGTTCGACGCGCTCGGCGGCACGGTGGAACACATTGGTCAGACCCCAGAGCAGATCTTCCATGTCGGGCTCGAGCCGTGTGTCCTCCAGCGTCGATACCATCGCGTCAAAGATGTCGGCGACGGCCCCGGCAACCATGCGATCTTCGGGGAGCGGGCGCGGGTCTGCTTCGTCCGAGAAGGGCCGGTAGGCGTAAAGCGCCAGTTCCTGGAGAATGACGCCGGTGGCGGATTCGCGATGCTCGGGTTCCTGATCGGGGTCCTGCTGATCGGTTATCATGGTGATGCCTTTCGAAATCGAGCCGCGCCCATCGCGGCCTTCGCAGGCGACGAAAGACGGCGGGCGGCCCGGGCCTGCATCCGAATGGACCGCAGCGAAGCGGAGGACGACGGAAGAGGCTTTCTTGCCTCGCGAGGAATGGCGGTGCAGCCGCCAGGGGAAGAAAGTCGAAGTCCGCCGTTGCGGGGCCGGGACGTTTGCCGTCCCGATCGCCCTCTCAGAAGGCCGGTGGGGCGGCGCTCATCCGAACCTGTAGCGCCACACCCGCCGAATCAGCACACGACGGTTCCAAGCGGCCTCGCGCCGCCATCTCGACAATCAGCCTGGAGGCGCGAGATATTGGTCAGCATCGGCCCTCGTGAGCTGCGCCCGCACCGCTGCTCGCATGCGATCGTCTCCCAGGAGACGCAGATCCTCGTTGAAGTCGCCGAGTATGGACGCCAGGGGCACGACCTCGATCCCGGCTGCAACGGCACGCCCGGTCAACGTCACCATCGCCGCGCCGCCGGCGGGATCATCGTCTCCCGCGACATAGAGTCGGCGCAGCGTCGCCGGGAACAGGATAGCTGCAAGGTGGGCGGACGACAGGCCAGCGATCATCGGCATTGCGGGCATGATCGACCGTAGCGAGCCCATGGTCTCGATCCCCTCGCCCGCCGCCATCACGTCACCCGCAACACCGAACCGGACGCCGTGACCGAGGAGATTGCCCATCGCACGCCGCGGGGTTGCGATCGGCGCCTTGTCCTGCGTCGCCGCATCGAGCCAGGTGCGATGGACGCCGGTCAAGGTGCCATCGCCATCCGTCACGGCCGCAATCATCGCCGGCCACGCGGCCCTCGTCCCCGCCGCATCGTCCTCGCAAGGCCGGTAATAGCAATGCGGATGGAAGCGTAGTGCATCGTATCCGCGTAGAGTCGTAAGGCCACGTTTGCGTAGATACGCTTCCACGACGCTGCCCGCGATCGGCCTCGACGCGGCGAACAACCGACGTGCAGCCTCGGGAGTGCCCGTGGGTGCCTTTTCACGGCGATGGCGTGGCACTTCGTTCGAAGGCTCCGGCATCGGCATGCTCAGAAATCGCCGCGCTTCATCCAGCGTGTCGCGCAGGTGATCATGCCCTCCTGCCAGCGCGATGATGTCGAGCAGATCGCCATGCTCGCCGGTCGCGGCATCGGTCCATTTACCCGCCGCACCCCGTCCATCCGGCGAAACAGCCAGACGGACATAGAGACTGCGACCGGGCGTGTTGCGGACGTCGCCGACAAGCCAATAGCGGCCTTCGCGACGCCCTTGCGAAAGATAGCGACGGCACACCGCTTCGGCTTGGGCAGCGAGGCGGTGCGCGATGTTGGTGGCGGGCTTTTCCATGGGGCGCATCCTCAAGCGGCTTTCGCCGGGTTGCGCTCGGCGACCCGCTGAAGCGGAAATCGCTCCATCAGTCGCGCGAGCACATCCGCGCCTTCGGCCCCCGTCGGCACGAACAGACACAGTTTCCACGACACAATCTCCGAGATCAAGCCGAGCGCCTTCAGGCGATCGAGGGCGAGGTCGTTGAACCCGGTCAGTTCGATCCGATGCACCCCCATGGCGCGAACGCGCGTGAGTGCCTGTCCTTCGGCGAGATGCAGCGCGGCTTGACCCGCCAGCAGCATTGGCCACGCCTGCTCCGCTGACAGCGCCGCCACGTCGATATCGAGCGTCGCCGCAACCCAGGCTGGTGATACCCGCCGACCGACGACGCGTTCGCCATCGTCTGTCTGGAGACGATAGACGCGCGACGACTGGTTCGGGAGACGCTTCCAGATCGGGAGGAGGAGTCCGGCGACGATATGCATGGTGCTCGTCTCGAATTCCGGAATGGTTGCGAGCTCGGCGGTCCATGCGGCGGCGAACGCTGCCGGCTCGGCCTTCTCCCAATGGGTTTCCGCCATCGCATCAAGCGGCATGGTCGGCGCTTCCATCGGGCGCACGAGGCGGATTCTCCGTTCCAGGCCGCCATCGTCGAGCAGCAGGCTACGCGATGGAACCTGCACAGCTGCACGTCCGGACTTCGCATTCACCAGCAAGACGGCAACCCGATCATTGCCGCGGTCGAGCGCCTGATCGAGCTGGAGCGGCTGATTGCGGTCCCGACGCTCGATCGTGAGCAGCGTCGTTTCCGCAGCCGTTCCCGGATGGGTGTAGATCGTCCGCCGATCGGAGATGACGAAACTCTCCGCCATCAGCGTTTCGAGACCAATCTCATAGACGCCGCTGGAGATGGCCCCCTCGATACGGGCGGTCAGAAGGCCCTCGAACGCTGTGAACAGGACGTCCTGCAGCTCGATCGTCAGCGCCAGCATGCGGTTGAGGAACGTCGTGATCGGCGGAAGTTCGTCCTTCAGGCCATTCGCATCGGTGAGCGAAATCCCGGTCGCCTCTTCGAATGCCAGGAGCGAACAACCTTCGACCTTACCGACGACGAGCAGCCGGTAGAGTTGGCGCAGCGCATCGCGGGCATAATGCGATTCCAGATTGTCCTCGGGCCGGAACATGTTCTGCCCGCCGGTCTGGCGCTGACCGCGCGTGATCGCACCCATGGTGTCGAGACGCCGGGCAATCGTCGAGATGAAGCGCTTCTGCGCCTTCACATTGGTAGACACCGGCCTGAACCGTGGCGGCTGCGCCTGGTTAGTACGGTTGGTCCGTCCGAAGCCCTGGATGGCGCTGTCCGCCTTCCAGCCGGATTCGAGAAGATAGTGGACGCGCAGGCGTCGGTTCACGGCGCCCAGATCGGCATGGTAGGAGCGGCCCGTGCCGCCGGCATCGGAGAAGATCAGGATACGTTTCGCGTCGGCCATGAATGCCTGCGTCTCGCCGAGATTGGCGGACCCCGGCCGGTTCTCGACAGCGAAGCGCACCCCGCCATCGTCGGTGCGCCTGGCCACGATCCTGCGGGTGCGGCCCGTCACCTCTGCGACGACATCCGTCCCGAACCGGTGCAGGATCTGGTCGAGCGCACCCGGCACCGGCGGCAGTGCAGCCAGATGCTCGACCATCCGCTGGCGACGTTCGACGGCATCACGACATTTGACCGGTTGGCCATCGACATAAACCGGCCGTGAGAAGAGATTGCCTTCGCTGTCGGTGAACGGCTCGTAGAGCTGCACCGGAAAACTGTTGGCGAGGTAGTCCAACACATATTCGCGCGGCGTAATGTCGACCTGGACGTCATCCCACTCGTCGGTCGGGATCTCGGAAAGGCGCCGCTCCATCAGCGCCTCGCCGGTCGAGACGATCTGGATGACGGCGGCGTGACCGTCGGCAAGGTCCTGTGCGACGCTCGCGACGAGGCTCGGCGTCTGCATCGCCGTGATGAGGTGGTTGAAGAAGCGCTGCTTGGCGCTTTCAAAGGCCGAGCGGGCCGCGGACTTTGCCTGTCCGTTCAGCGTGCCGGTAGCGCCGGTCACATTGGTTGCTTCGAGCGCCGCGCCGAGATTGTTGTGGATGACCTGGAAGGCGCCGGCATAGGCGTCATAGATGCGGACCTGCTCGGTGCTGAGCTCATGCTCGAGCAGTTCATATTCGACGCCGTCGAACGACAGCGATCGCGCCGCGTAGAGGCCGAGCGCCTTCAGGTCGCGCGCCAGCACCTCCATTGCCGCGACACCGCCGTCCTCGATCGCCGCGACGAATTCCTGGCGCGTGGCGAACGGGAAATCCTCGCCGCCCCACAGGCCGAGCCGCTGGGCATAAGCGAGATTTTGTACCGTGGTCGCGCCGGTGGCGGACACATAGACGATCCGGGCGGCGGGGAGCGCGTGCTGCAAGCGAAGCCCTGCACGTCCCTGTTGCGACGGCGCCTGATCGCCGCGTTCGCCCGTGCCGCCGGCGGCGTTCGCCATCGCGTGCGCCTCGTCGAAGACGATGACGCCGTCGAAATCACTACCCAGCCAGTCGACGATCTGTTGCAGGCGGCTGACCTTCTCGCCACGGTCCTGCGAGCGAAGCGTCGCATAAGTCGTGAACAGCACGCCTTCCGTCAGCCGGATCGGCGTTCCCTGGCGGTAGCGCGAGAGCGGCGTGACCAGCAGCCGCTCCTGCCCCAGCGCCGACCAGTCGCGCTGCGCGTCTTCGAGCAGTTTGTCGGACTTGCTCACCCAGAGCGCGCGCCGTCGTCCCTTCAGCCAGTTGTCGAGGATGATGCCGGCGACCTGTCGACCCTTGCCCGCACCGGTGCCGTCGCCGAGGAAGAAGCCGCGCCGAAACCGGAAACCCTTTTCCGCATCGTCGGGCGCAGCCGACAGGACGTCCCAGGTGGCATCGACCGACCAGGCTCCGGACAGAAAGCCGTCATGCGCTTCGCCGGCATAGATGACGGTTTCAAGCTGGGCGTCCGACAGCAACCCGGCGACAACGACCTCGGCCGGAAGGTGAGGTCGGTATGACGGCCTGGGCGGCGCGACCGACGCCATCGCGGCCGACTGTACCAAAGGCGTCGGATGCGGCTTCGCATCGGGGATGCGCACGGACTGCAGAGTGTGCGGCTCGTAGATCGCGTCAGTCAGCCGTTCGGAGGTCGATGGTGCCCAGTCAATCGTGTCGTAGGCGAGTTCAACCACGTCGGCGTCGGCGTCCGCGATCGGGATGGGCGCGGTACGAAGCGGCGAAGCGGCGACCGTCGCCGCCCGAGCGGCCGACCTGATCGGCAGGGCCGCGCCTGGGGAAGCCGGCGCGGGACCGCGGGCGGGTACCAGGTCCCGGACCCAGCCCAGCAGCGTCGCGGTATCCGGCGCCGTCCCCGGCGATGTCGGGAAGCCCTGCGGATCGTCGGCGGGAACGCGATCGATGACGGTCAGCCGTGTGTCGATGCTGGTACCGTGACGTGCGTAGACGCGCCCATCGATCGCAGCCGAAAACACTATACGGCCTCGGGTCTGAAGCGCGACAAAGGCCTCGGTCCAGGCCGGATTAGCCGGAGAGCAGGCAGCGCCGGTGATGACGACGAGACGTCCGCCCGGCTCCAGGCGCGCGAGGGCGGAGGCGATGTGGCGGAGCGCGGCGTCCCTCATTGCCCTGCCGACATGGGCGACCGCCGAAAAGGGCGGATTCATCAGAACGACGGTCGGTCTGATCGCCGGCGGGAGGTAGTCGTCGATGTTCGCCGCGTCATGGCGCGCGACGTCGATACCGGGAAAGAGGCGGGCAAGCAGCTCGGCCCTGATTTCGGCAAGTTCGTTGAGGAAGAGCCGGGCACCTGTGGCGTGCGCGTGGACGGCGAGGAGGCCGGTTCCGGCCGAAGGCTCGAGCACCAGATCGTCCGGGCGGATCGACGCGGCGGTCGTCGCGACAAAGGCGAGGTCGGCCGGGGTGCTGAACTGCTGCAACGCCTGGCTCGTCTCGGACCGGCGCGTATGGGTCGGGAGGAGCGCGGCCAGCTTTTCGATCATCGCAAGAGCGGCGTTCGGAGATCCGGCAGTACGGAACATCGCCTTTCCGTATTTCTGCAAGAACAGAATCTGCGCCGCTTCACAGGCGTCATAAGCCTGTTTCCAGTCCCACGCACCTTCGGCATCCGAGCCGCCGAACGAGGACTCCATGGCCACCCGCAGCCTGGGGGCATCGACGGCCTCTCCGCGCTCGAGATCGGACAGGATGCTGTGGCCGGCCAGGAACAGCGCTTCGGCGATTGCGGCAAAACCGGTCTTCACCGGCAGGGACGGGAGCGGAAGCGACGGACGCGCGATATGGTTCAACGAAGGTCTCCGGGAGAGCGGTGAAGGAAGATGCCTGGGGGACCACTCTCTCCTGCCCGCCCAGGCTCGCTCCTTTCCGGGCCGCTCTCTCCCTCTGGCCGGGGCCGCGCTCGCGGCCCCGGCGCATCGCAGGCGGAAGGTCGCGGTCAGACTCTCCCGGCGATGGTGACTTCCAGGTCGGGGTGGCGATCTTCGTCGATCACGAACCCGAACATTGCGGCACGATATTCGCAACAGGACACGAGGAAGCGGCGCGTCGTGCGCGCACGGCGATCGCCGCCGAGGCTCGCCGTGCATTCGACCTGCCCCGGATGCGTGGTCGACCTGATCGCTGAGATGACGACCCAGCGGTTGGCATTTTCGAGGCGGAAGCGACGTTCGTCCTTCACCCGGGACCCGCCGGGCTCAAGGACAACCCCGTGAATCGCTTCCCACGCGTCGGGTTCGAAATCACACAGCGATTTTGCTGCGGCCCGCCGCTCACGATCAGTGAAGAGCGCGGGCAGCGCCAGCGCGACCTTCGCCCATTCGCAGTCCTCCTCATACCATCCGCCCGGATTGCGCAGCAGGGGATGCACGAGCGCGTTGCGCTCGCCATCGAGGTGAAAGCCGCCATGGCTGGCCGTGGAATGACAGAGGACGCCTTCGCCATAGGCTTCGCTGTGCTGGGACATGCCCCAGGGTGTCGACACCCGCATGTTCACCGCACGCCGATCAAGCGCATTTGCCTGTTCCCGATGTTCGGCAATGTCTCCGACATGGGCACGGAACGCGGCCTCGTCGGCGACTTTTGCCTCGACCGAATAAAAGTCCGATCGCGCCCAGGACGACATGGGCGTGGTGAGGCGCCACCCACTGACGATACGGATGTCGCCATCATCGGCAATCGCGAGCCATGCCAGATCCGCGACTCGTGCCGCGAGATGGCCATCGGCGCTTCGGCCGAATTCGGCAGCTGCAGCTGCGGGCGCGTTCATGCCGCCCTCCCGATCATGTGCAACCGTGCAACCTCGTCCGCCACGACGGTCTCGAACCGAGCGTTGGAATAGCGATGAGCGGCAAGCCAGGCTTCCGCGGAGGTTTGATCCGCCGCCAGATGCCGCAGTTCGTCCACACCCTCCCACTGCGTGAGGACACGGACCATGCCCGGATCGGGCACCTTATCGATCTCGAAACACAAGGCGCTCGTGACGAGGTACGAGAAATGCACGACCATCACGATGACGCCGTGGCTGCCGAAATCGCCGTGATGCAGGGTGAAGCCGGCGGGCGTCGAATAGGTCGGTCGTTCGACCGCCGCGCTTTTCTTGATGAGCCGGCCGACACCGTTGTTGCGCTCCCACGCCCGGAGCTTCTTGTTGAACCGGGCAGGGGGCCGCGGCGTGCCGTCCGAATAGCGGATGAGGGCGCCAAGCGGCGCTGCGTCGAAAATATGCTGGGCAGACATGAAAAGTCTCCTGAAATGCGAAAGCCCGGCGCGGTGGCCGGGCTTGATGAGGTGGGGAAAGGAGGCGGGGCGACGCTCGCCGCCCCGCCAGCGCAAGCGCGTTATTCGGCAGCGACCGCGTACTCCGGAGGAAGGTCGCCTTCGTCAGCATGCTGTTCGCTGTCCGCGCCGAGGAAGGCTGGAAGCGGCTCGGCTTCGCCTCCCTCGCCCGTGGCGGCCTCCACCTCACTGTCGGCCGGAAGTTCGACGGCAGGTGTTCGCAGCGGCTCGGGAAGCCAGCCGGAATCGTCCAGCAGGCGCTCGGCTTCGCGGGCCATGTCGCCTTTCTTGAGATGGTCGATCAGGCCAGCGGTCTGCTCGCCCTTTGCCTCGGTCACCGCTTCGAGAATGCGCGGCTTGGTCACGCGGCCGAGATAATTATCGACCGTGGGCTTCCAGCCGGCGCCAACCATGTCGAGCCCGACAGCGCGCGCGAGGACATGGCTGTGCTCGATCCTGCGCTGCACGCCATGTGCCGAAACGCGGCCATTGTCATAGCGCGGTGCCGCTTCCCACAACGCGTTGACGCCGAACGCGGCGCAGTGCGCGAACAGCGCCGCCTGGTCGTCGCCGTCCAGAGCGGCGAGCGCATCCCAAAGATCGCTGTCGGATTTGGGCAGGCGCTCCTTCCAGCCTTCGTGGCGGGCAGCGATCGATTGTGCCGAAGCGCTGTCCTTCATGCCCGCCGCCTGGTGCGGGAAGGTCGCCCGATCGATCGAGATGCCCAGGCAGGACTCCCGGCTGGCGTAATGGAAGACGGACAGGACCATCGCGTGCAGCACCGCCGCGAACGCCGTCGCAGGACTGGCGGCCAGAGCATCGCGAAGGGCGATCGTCCGGTGCGCGGTGAGTTCGCCGACCAGGCGCTCCGGAAGCGGCTTGGCGATCCCGTCGTCGGCGTCTTCCGCGTCGATCTCGGGCGCTTGGCCGCCAGCCGTCAGAAGGCTGCGCTGGCTGGTGTCCGATGGCAGTTGAGGGCAGTAGACCCCTGCCGGTTCACTGCCGTCTTCGATCGGTTCCTGACCATCGGCGGCCGGCTCGTCCTCGGGACGGACATACCCGCGCTCGATATAAAGCGACCCGTCATGATCGAGACTGACGAAAGCGCCGGCGCGGGCCATTTCGATCGGATCATAGGCCGTTGGTCGTTCGAGCAAAGAGGCCAGTTCTTCGTCGATCGCCTCGATCCGCGCCGAAACGTCGGCCGGTATGTCGGCGGCGTTGTCATATTCCGCTTCGAGGCCCTCGCCTTCGGCGGTCAGCGCATCGATACGCGCCTGCTCTTCGGGCGTGATTGGAACTTCGACGCCCTCGATCTCGCGCAGCCCGTCGAACTGACCATAGGCAAAGTCGAGCGCGACAGCGACCCACTTCCAGCCCTCGGCGCCGATCCGTTCGCCCTCGGCGCCGAGCTTTTCGGCAACGAGTTGATCGAGCAGACCAACATCCTGCAGCCAGCCGCCATCGTCATCCTCGAACAGGTCGCGCATGACATTCCCGCCTGCCGCGACATAGGCGGTGATGCCGATGAATTTGACGCGGCGGTCGGTGGCACGAACGGTCTGTTCGGTCAGCCGGCTGCGGATGAAGGCGGGCTGCTTGTTCCAGCTATTGGTCAGCAGGTCCCAAAGCTGTTCCTGACGGGCATGGTCCTCGCTGACGGCAAAGGCCATCAGTTGCTCGAGGCTCATGCCATCCTCGGCATAGACCTCGTGGAGCTTCGGCGAGACCGAGGCGAGGCGCAGACGCTGCCGGACCACCGCCGGCGTGGTCATGAAATGCGCTGCGACGGAATCCACGTCCGAGCCCTGGTCGATCAGGGCCTTCATCCCCCGAAACTGGTCGAGCGGGTGGAGCTGCTCGCGGAACGTATTTTCGGCCAGCGAATCCTCCTCGGCCGAGGCGCCAGTATCACCACTCTGCCGTACAACGCAGGGAACGGGCGCATCCTTGGCCAGACGCTTCTGCTTCACGAGCAGTTCGAGCGCGCGATAGCGCCGGCCGCCGGCCGGGACTTCGAACATGCCGGTTTCGTTGCCGTCACCGTCAAGCAAGGGACGGACGTTCAGGCTCTGCAGCAGGGTGCGCCGGACGATGTCCGCCGCGAGCTCGCCGATCGAGACGCCGGCCTTGGTGCGACGGACATTGGACTGGCTGAGGACAAGCTTGTCGAAGGGGATGTCCCGCGACGGGCTCAGGACGAGTTTGAGTGCAGGTTTTGCCACGATGGGTCTCCGTGACGGGCCGCCGGGAGACTCTCTCTCGGCCCCAAGCCCGTCATGAGGCCGGAGGCCCATCTCTCCCTCTCCTGCCGCCATTTGCAGCGGCGCGCCGCCGCCGCGCGCTCGGCCTCCTCCCGCTCGGCCGCGGCCTCTTCCGCTTCGAGCCGATCGAATGCCGCCGCCTGGGCGTCGCGGCGGGCGAATAGATAGCCGGCGGCGGTTTCGGCAGACCGAACTGCCTGTAGGAAGATCCGGCTGTCGGAGCGGAGCAGTCCGGCCCAGGTGTCAATACTGTCGGGATGACGCAGCGACGGCTCGATGCCGAGCGACGCACAGACGAATGCGGAGCCGATCTCGGCGATCAGATCCTCCATGCCGTGAGCGTTCGAGCCGAAACCGCACGGGAGGTCCCGATCGAGGCGGGAGGGGTGGCCAACCGCGTGGAGCAATTCGTGGACCCAATCACGCAGAAAATCGGTCGGATCGCTGATCCGCCAATCCGACAGAGCGATCATGTCTTCAGACAGGCTGTAGAATGTCCGGACCGCACCCCGGCGGAAGTCGATACCGGTTGCGGCGAACAACTCGTGGAATTCGGCATCGACGTCGCGCGGTGCGGTTGGGTTGGTTGTGACCACCAGACGCGCCGGAAGGTCCGGGTTGGGATAGCGCACGTCTTTACCACCGACCTCCTCGCTTAAGTGCACTTCGCCCGGCGTAACGGCGAGGCGCCAGGGTAAAACCCAAGGCACCTGACCTTGCTCGAACAGCGCGAGCACTCGCGCGTTGATGTCGTCGGGACGGGCGTCCGGAGCGGTAGCAAGACGATAGGCAAGAGCAGCAGCCATCGCGGTTCTCCGCGACGGGTGAGGCTCGGGCCACTCCCGAAACCTTCAACCCGTCACGGCCGACCCGGCCAAGCTCTTCCTCTTGGGGCGTTGCGGGTATTCCCGCAGAAAGGGTACGCGGAGACCGGAACGGGCTCCGCGTCAGGGGAAGGCTTTCCCCTCCCAGCCTGGATCATGATCGTCCTCCCTTCGCGCCGGGACCGCATGGCGCTAGCTTGCAGCTGTACCCCGGTTTGGAGCGACGGCGATTACACCCGATCACATCACGGTCGAGATTCCCGACTTCTCGGTCATGTCGGACGACGAGGTCGAGCAACATGTGCTGACGCGGGTGCTGGACGGCCGCTGGAGCACACAGACGCGCGAGCTCATGCGACAGTTCGGAACCGACAGGCTGGATCTGAACGACGCCTGGGCTGACAGCTGGCAAGGCTGGCACTGCCCCTGCTGCCAAAGGCTTAAGGGGGAGATCGCCCGACTCACTGTCGAGGGCGTCCTTCTGTGCAGGATCGACATGCACCATGACCACCTGACCGAGCTGGCCAAGGCTATGTTCCGCGCCGCCGGCGACCAGGATCTGCCCGACGAGGTTCGCAAACGGCGCGCCCGGGCACGCTCAGCCGCCGCGTCGCTGATCGAGCGGTTCGCGCCGACGCTGATCTGCGAGGACTGCAACAATGCGGACGCCGACATGAAGGCCGCGCTGGGCAGCGAGGTCGACCGCCATTTCAGCTTTTCGCCTGCGGAGATCGCGACGTTCATCCGGCCAGCGCCAAACTGCTCCCACGACATCGACCTCGCCGCCGGCCGGGCGACCTGGCAGAAGGCGCGGCCTGCGTTCGAGGACAGGGTCGCGTTCACCAGGCTGATGGTGGAACGTGTCGACGCCGGGTCGCATGACGTCGAGGCCGGTCCGAGCGCATTCGGGATGAATCGCACCGACCCGACGATGCTGTATGATCTGGCGAGCCGGGCCGCGGGTGCGCGCTCGCGCCTCGGCAAGATGGTCGATCTTCTGTCTGCGCGCTCGCGATCGACGCATGGAAACCAGAGCAATCGCGGTGGCCGGCCACAGCGGAAAGTGGTCCCGCCAACGGCGGACGATTTTCGCGGAATTTGCACCAGGAACGCAGCGTCCGCGCCATGGGCGTCTTCCGGTGAGGATTGGCGCTGCGAGATATGTGAACGGAGCAAGTTCGAGATATGCCGAAAGTCCAACAAAGGTGGGTGGACCGCAGCGATTCAGTATCTCCAGCGTTTCGACGACGAGATCGACCCCGAGAATCAGGTTCGGCGCTCGCGCGAGCATGGCGGGCCGATCCTGCTCGGCGCGCATCATCGCTACAGCGTCTGCCAGGATTGCCGGCACGTGGTTACCGAGGCAATCAAGCTAGTCCCGGGCACCGATGAGCATTGCTTCAGGCCGGCGGACCTTCGCGCGCTGAGCGGCGAGGTCTCTCCCCATCGCCTGCACGCGGTGGCACCGGAAGCGATCCGCGACGCGGTGGCGACAAATGCGGACTGGATCGCTGCGGTCCGGGACTATTGGGCTCACCGGCAGGAGGCGATCCACCTGTCGTGCGACGTCAGGATCGCGGTCACGAAGGGCTGGCCGCCAATGGAGGCGCGGCGTCTGGTGTTCGAGGCGTATCTGGACCGCCACCCGGATACGGACCGCGATCTTGGCCGCATGATCTGGTTGCTGGGCGAAGGCGAGCGGCTGGCCGATTGAAAGAGCCAGGGCGCGGACAAACTGCTCCACTCCACCTTTGTCCGAAATATGCAGTCATATTTCGGACATGCCGCTCGGCCGCGCTGCGCGAACGGCTCAATGCCGGATGAGGTGGATCAGGAGCCCAGCGCCTTGCGCAAGGCCGCAGCGCGCTTGGCCACGCCGATCCTGGGATTGATCGCAAGCGCCTCTTCATAGGCGGCCAGGGCGGCGCGGGCGTCACCGGCCTGCTCCTCGATCTCGCCGAGCAGGCGAAGTGTATCGGCCTTGAAGCGCTCATCGGCATTCCCGGCGGCGGTTTTGGCGCCTTCACGCAGCTGCTCGAGCGTAAGGCCGGTGATCGCCTCGCCGGCCTTCAACGCCTCCCCGATCACGTAATAGGTGCCGCGACTGACTTCATCGCCATACCATTTGCGCTGGTCGATGAACGTGCCCTCGAGCGAATAGTCGATCGGCTCGCGATCGCGGCGGAGCATGCGCACCCGATCGCCGCTCACCGGGAATTCATAGCCGTCAGCCCAGCCCGATTCCGGTATCCAGCATGCGACTTCACGGCCTGATGCCAGGTCGAAGACACAAAGAATATTGCTGTCGGGCGAGCCCGGTGCGTTGCAAGTCTGGCAGACCGCGAGGCGGCCATCGCTCGACAGGCCATTGTTGTAGAGATTGGCCGCGAAGGAGCGGGCCATGAGCGTGCGGCCGTCGGACGCAAATGCCCGAAACGTTCCCGACAGCTCGTCGCCCGACCCCGCATCGTTCAGGATGAAAACACCTTCATCGGTGATCTTCCCATCCTGCGGACGGGCCATTTCCCCGTCCAGCACCACACGCCCGTTGTCGATCAGCACGTATCGGCCGCCCCGGTACGAGTCATTGATGATGGCACGATCACGCCAGAGCAAGGTGAAGCGCCCATTTGGTGATGTCGCGCACTGACCGATGAAACCAATCTCCCGCACCGACACGATG
Source organism: Sphingomonas sp. AR_OL41 (assembly GCF_029911635.1). Classification (GTDB taxonomy): domain Bacteria; phylum Pseudomonadota; class Alphaproteobacteria; order Sphingomonadales; family Sphingomonadaceae; genus Sphingomonas. The sequence goes on along the minus strand of NZ_JARYTI010000081.1, from coordinate 467 downwards.
CGTCCGCCATGGTTCTCGATGGTAATGCGCTTCGGCCCAGCTACCGTCTCCGCAGGCGTCGGCGTCGCAAGCCGGTTTTCGATTCGGCTCAAGCCGAGCAACCTGCGCCACCACGTCATTTCGGAAGGTCTCCCCCTCGCGAGACTAGCGCGCCGGCCGCCGCGCGACAACGAAAGCGCGGGCGAACCTCACTCCTTCCCGGCTCTTATCCCGGGCCTTTTCCTACGCCAGAGCGGCCGGACCTGCGCACCCATCTGCTTACTGGGTGCTTACTGGGGCAAAATCCAGACAGGCGCGGTCCCCGAGGGGTTAGTTAAATCATTGATTTATATCGGGAAAATGGTGCTGCCGGTGAGGATTGAACTCACGACCTCAGCCTTACCAATTGGTCCTCAATACTTCTCTATTCTTGTAAAACCTACGATTTCAGCCATTTTTACTTGACGAACCTACGCCAAAAAGCGACC